>JAIPBU010000023.1 GCA_021738535.1 Bacteroidales bacterium
CTTCAGGGAAAAAACAGCTTCATTAATCAAAGCTGGTGTTTACCCTGAAGAATTGCTTGAATTAAACGAATCTAATATCTTTGAATCATCAGTAGTAAAAACAAAGGAAATTAGTCCAGTTTTATAGGGATTAGTACAGCTCTTTTTACTTTTTACTTTTTCCTTTTTACTTTTATCTTTTATCTTTTATCTTTTATCTTTTTTTGTATCTTTGCAGTCCAAATTTCAGAATAATCCGCCGGGGCTTGAGTAAAGTGGCATATAGTCCGCCTCACGGAGTAACATAAAAAGTAAAAAGATGTACGCTATTGTAGACATTGCAGGACAGCAGTTCAAAGTAGAAAAAGGAAAAAAGATCTTTGTACACAGGCTTGATACCGATGAAGGCAAAGAAGTAAGTTTTGATAAAGTATTACTTATCGACAATGATGGCAAGATACTGGTAGGCGAGCCTCATATCAAGGGTGCATATATCCAGGGGAAGGTTATTGAACACACAAAAGGCGATAAGGTAATCGTTTTTAAAAAGAAAAGAAGAAAAGGTTACAAGGTTAAGAACGGACACAGGCAGCAGTTCAGCCATATTGAGATTAATGCAATCAATGAAAAGGGCTACACGAAAAAGCCTGCCGCAGCAGCTGCCAAAAAAGAGGAAAAGCCCGTTTCCAAAGAAGCCGGCACACCAGGTAAGCCCAAAGCGGAAGCAAAAACAACAGCAAGCGCATCAAAGGCCAAACCAAAAACTGAAGCCAAAGCAGGTGCAGCAAAAGCTAAATCTACAGCAACTAAAAAGACTGCTGCAGGTTCAGGTGCCGCAAAGAGCACTACTGCAAAAAAGACAACTGCAAAAGCAGCCGGCGAGAAAAAAACAAGCGGAACAAAGTCTTCAACAAGTACTTCTAAAACCGCTGCAACAAAAAAACCGGCAGCTAAGAAAAGTACCACAGCCGGCAAGCAGGGAACTGCCAAAACAGCTCAGAAGAAAAGTAGCCCTGCTGCTAAAAAGACTACAGCTTCAAAGGCAAAACCTAAGTCAGATTCAAAAGGTGCTGCTGAAAAGAAGAATGACAAGTAAGATTTAAGAAACTTTTAAAAACATAATATCATGGCACACAAGAAAGGAATGGGTAGTTCCCGTAACGGCCGCGACTCAGAAAGCAAACGACTTGGAGTAAAACTTTATGGTGGTCAGACGGCAAAAGCCGGCAATATTATTCTCCGCCAGAGGGGCACAAAACACAGCCCGGGAGAAAATGTGGGCATGGGCAAAGACAATACCCTTTTTGCACTGATCGACGGTGTGGTTGAGTTCCGTAAAAAGAAGGACAACAAATCATTTGTATCAGTTAAGCCCTCAGAAAACTAAAGTTACTTTTTTTTATAAATTTTTACTCCTGCAATATTTCTTACAAGAAATTTATTGCAGGAGTTTTTTTATCTTTAACCCCCGATAACATAATGCTATGCTAACACTCAACTTCATCAGGGAAAATAAGGAACTAATCGTTGAACGGCTCAAAGTAAAAAATTTTGATGCTGCAGATACTATCGACAGAATAATTAAGCTTGACAACAGCAGGCGGGATACCCAACAGAAAACAGACAGCCTGCAGGCCGAAATGAACAGTATATCAAAAGAGATAGGAAAACTGTTTAGCTCCGGTCAGAGAGATGAGGCTGAAAAAGCCAGGGCCAAAACAGCAGAGATAAAAGCTGAAATAAAACAGCTCAGCTCGTCACTTTCCGAAATAGCAGGTAAACTGAGCAAGGAGCTTATAACTGTACCAAACATTCCTAATGAACTGGTTGCCGCGGGTAAAAGTGAAGAGGATAATGTAAAAGTAAGTGAGGGAGGCAAAATCCCGGGTTTAACAGACAAGCCCCTGCCCCACTGGGAACTGGCAAAAAAGCATGATATTATTGATTTTGAGCTTGGTAACAAAATTACTGGCGCAGGATTCCCTGTTTATAAAGGAAAGGGAGCAAAACTTCAGAGGGCACTTATCAATTTCTTTCTTGACGAAGGCGAGAAAGCAGGATTCAGTGAAGTCCTGCCTCCGATTGTAATAAATTCTGATTCCGGATTTGGCACGGGTCAGCTGCCTGACAAGGAAGGAATGATGTACCATGTACAGGATGATGACCTGTACCTGATACCTACCGCTGAAGTACCTGTTACCAATATCTACCGGGATGTTATTATTGATGCAGATCAGTTGCCAGTTAAAAATATGTCGTATACCCCCTGCTTCAGAAGGGAAGCAGGGTCATGGGGTTCGCATGTAAGAGGACTTAACCGCTTACACCAGTTCGATAAAGTAGAAATAGTTGTAATCTCACATCCATCCAAATCATATGAAGCACTTGAGATGATGATTGGCCATGTGGAGATGCTTGTTGGTAAACTGGAACTACCTTACCGTATAATGAGGCTCTGTGGAGGAGATCTCTCGTTTACATCGGCACTGACCTATGATTTTGAAGTTTTCTCGGCTGCACAGGAACGCTGGCTTGAAGTAAGCTCTGTATCGAATTTTGAATCATTCCAGTCGAATAGACTCAAATGCAGGTTCCGGGAAAAAGGCGAAAAGCAAAACAAACTGGTTCACACACTAAACGGATCTGCCCTTGCCCTGCCACGTGTACTTGCCGCTATCCTGGAGAATAACCAGGACGAAAACAGGATAAGAATACCCGAAGCCCTGGTCAAATATACCGGCTTTGAATCAATATGATCTATTGACTTTTTATGAGTGACAATACAAGATCGTTCCTGCTGGCACTGCTGGCCGTCTTTTTCTGGTCAACCATAGCAACAGCTTTTAAGATAGCTCTTGCCGAACTGAGCCCCGCCCAGCTCTTGTTCACAGCATCATCAACGGCAGTGATAGTCCTGCTGATAATAAGCGCTGTTGAAGGAAAACTGAATGCTGTCTTGAAAACAGACAGGCAGGGATTACTTATGTCGGCCCTGCTGGGACTTTTAAACCCTTTTGTTTATTACCTTGTCCTGCTGGAAGCATACAAGCTCCTGCCCGCACAGGTGGCTCAGCCCCTGAATATGATATGGCCAATCACACTGGTCTTTCTATCCGTTCCCATGCTGAAACAAAAAATACCGGCACGGAGCTTCATAGCACTCTTTATCTCCTTTGCAGGGGTATACCTTGTCAGCTCACAGGGCAAACCCTTTAACCCCGGTAAATCAGACTGGCTGGGAGTAATCCTTGCAACAGGAAGTTCGGTGTTCTGGGCACTCTATTTTATACTTAACCTGAAAGATAAAAGAGATGAATCAAATAAGCTATTATTAAACTTTTTTATATCTACTGTATATATTGCTGTCTACCTGGCTTTTACGGGGGGATTTGGAGATTTTAGCACAAGGGGGATCCTGGCAGGCATTTACACGGGCATATTTGAGATGGGACTCACTTTCTATGTATGGCTTAAAGCACTTAAGCTGGCAGAAACATCAGACAAAATATCAAATCTTGTATTTCTTGCCCCCTTCCTTTCACTTGTTTTTATCTCAGCAATCCTGGGCGAACAGATCTATTATACCACTTTTGCAGGCCTGGTACTTATTGTAGGCGGTATACTGTTCCAGAGACTGGCCGGAAAAAATCCGGATCTTTAATGTAACTTTACACCATGGACTATGACAGGATAATACTCGGTATTGACCCCGGAACAACTGTTACCGGTTACGGTGTAATAGGGATAAGGGAGAAAAAACCGGAATTAATAAGCCTCGGGGTTATAGAACTGAAAGGGTACCGCGACCACTACCTGAAGTTAAAGCATATCTTTGAGCGCACACTGGGGCTGATTGACGAATACAAGCCTGATGAACTGGCAATTGAAGCTCCTTTTTACGGCAAGAATGTCCAGTCTATGTTAAAACTCGGGCGTGCACAGGGAGCATCAATAGCTGCAGCTCTTCACCGGTCAATTCCAATTTCTGAATATGCTCCGCGTAAGATAAAGATGTCAATTACAGGGGTAGGAGCTGCATCAAAAGAACAGGTTGCTGCAATGCTTATGAATATTCTGAAATTCACAAAGAAAGAAGATATTATCCTGGACGCCACGGATGGACTGGCGGCAGCCCTGTGTCATTTTTACCAGAGCAATAGTCCCGTTTCAGAAAAGAGTTATAACTCATGGAAAGACTTTATGCGAAAAAACCCGGGTAGAGTTAAATAATACTTATTTCTCTGCAGCAGCCAGTGCTGATACAGATACTTTTACACCTTCCACTCTCAGCAATTCCATTGCACATGCTTCAATTGTGGCACCGGTGGTTATCACATCATCAACCAGCAATACATGCTTATTACGAACAGCTTCCTGGTCTTTTACAGAAAAAATACCCTCAACATTTTTCCAGCGCCCATAGCGCTGTTTACTGGTCTGGGTATCGCTGCTCCTCGTCCTTGTCAGCACCTTATCAATCAATGGTATCTCCATGGCAGCAGCCATTCCCCCTGCTATTATTGCACTCTGGTTAAATCCCCTCACTCTTTTCTTTACCCTGTGCAAGGGTACGGCAATGATACAGTCAATATCATCTGCAAATCCTGATTCTTTCAGCTTAATACCATACAGTCTACCCAGGTAGGCACCCAGTGGCTTAACCTTATTATATTTCAACTTATGTACAAGCTTTTGTACCTTGCAGCCCTGCCTGTAAAATGACCATGCAGCAGCTTGTTGAATATACACCCGGCCATAGAACCGCTTTTCCAGAATATTGTCTCTTTCAAGGTGATAATCAGTTTCAGGAATATCAATAATGCATCCTGTACAGACAAACTTTTCATTTTTCACCAGCATCTCTCCACAGGCATGGCACCTGCGGGGAAAAAGAAGAGATATAAAATCATCGGCAATACCCGTAATATTATTCTTTCCGGGGCCCTTCACTCTGTTCAGGATGTCATGTTCTCACTGATCCGGGCAGCAAGATGTTTAAATTCCTCTTCGCTGAGTTTCACCCTTGGGTTGGAGAAACTCACATCAGCCTCGGAGTCAATAGGTATAAGATGAATATGTGCATGAGGCACTTCCAGTCCCAGTACCACCACACCTATCCTGTTACAGGGAACCACCTTTTCAATGGCATGTGCCACTTTCTTTGAAAAAAGTGTCATTCCGGCCAGTGAGTCTTCATCAAGGTCAAAAATATAATCAACCTCCTTCTTAGGTATAACAAGACTATGACCTTTTTTCAGCGGATTAATGTCAAGGAAAGCAAGAAAATCATCATTCTCAGCTATCTTATAGCAGGGTATCTCACCTCTGACTATCCTGGTGAATATACTTGGCATAAATAGTAAATATTTATATACTGATATTGATTATCTCAAAAGGAATTATCCCTGATGGGACTTTCACATCAACCACATCGCCCACCTGCTTGCCGAGTAAACCCCTGGCAATTGGTGAATTCACCGCCAGTTTATGATCTTTCAGGTTGGCTTCACTCTCCGGAACAAGAGTGTATTCCATGATGGCGCCGTTCTTTTTATTCTTTATCTTAACTTTATTAAGCACCTGTACCGACGAAGTATCTATCCTTGACTCATCTATTAAACGTGAATTTGCAATTTTATCCTCAAGCTTTGCTATCTTCATCTCAAGCATACCCTGCGCTTCTTTTGCAGCTGCATATTCTGCATTCTCCGATAAATCACCCTTATCCCGTGCTTCAGCTATTTGTTTGGAAATAGCCGGTCGCTCGACAATTCGTAATTGATCGAGTTCCTTCCTCAATTTCTGCAATCCTTCTTCTGTCAAATATACTTTATCCGACATTTTCTTATCTGTTAATATTAAAAAAACAAAAGAATCCCGGGCCTGACGGAACTCTTTACAGAACAAATATACAATAATTTCCGCTATTTAGCCCCCTGTCCGGGAAAAAAATCCTTATAAACAATTGTTAAACAAAGTCTTTTCGTTTAAGTATTTCCGAATAGACTATTGCTTTTGGAAGATCAAATTCATCGGCCAGGCTTGCAGCCCATGATTTATCTTCCTCAAGGGGTATTTCAGAATCTGTTCCCAACTCGGTACGGGTAATAGAAAGATCGGTAACAGATGCGCCTTCATGCACAAAATCCTCAGCGATTGGCTGTTCGTAAAAATCCTCCTTTTCGGGTTCCACATACACAGGTTCCCGACCGGGTGTTTCATCCAGTGTATCACCCAGGCCTGACCCGCTTGTCTGCAGGTCGTCTTCACCTATCATCTCATACTGCGTTTCAGCTCCCCTTGCCATTTCATCAGAGTAAAAGCTTTCCTCTTCTTCAACCTCAGCTACTTCTTCCTGGGCCTGCCTGGCCCTTTCCTGCTCAGCTTTCTTCTTTTTCTTATTTGAAATGGCCCCTGCAATCCCGATAACAGCTGCTATCACATAGAATAATATATCACCAATGTCTTCCATTTACTTATTTCTTTTTATACTTTTTCCTGGCTCTCCGAGTGGCCTTCCTCTCTGCCTTGCGCCTTTCCTTTTCACGCAATTTCCTTTCCTTTTTGTCCCGCTCAATCCTTTCTTTTACCTCTTGCGATTGTATCTCAAGATGTCGTTCCCTGTTCTTTTTCTCTATCCTCTTTGCTTTCCACTTCTGGAATATATTCGCCGACTGAGCAGATAATTCATCACCCCCAGCACCAAGCACAAATAACAATATCAGTAAGCTGCAAACTCTTTTCATAACTTCTACCCGGTTGAATATACTAACAGAATTTATTAAACGTTCACAAAAGAGTCAGTATATTTGCATATTACATAATTAATTATGCCAGGGTTATCATCAAAGTTAAGGATTTTTTTAATTATATGCATCTTTTCAGTGTTACAGTATGCCTGTAACAAAGAAAAAAATGATGTTATACCTGACGTACTGGTAGATTTTTATATAGACCTAAATGACCCTGAATTTTTTAACCTCAATGCCATAGGCAATTTTGTTTACATAAATAGCAGTACCAACAACATGGGATACAAAGCATCAGGGTTTGATGATAACGGAATAATAATTTACAGGTCGCAGACCGATGAATTCATTGCCCTGGACCGTACATGTCCCCACGACTATGTCCTGGATGGCAGTAGTATTGCGGTTGAAGCGGAAGGTATCTATGCTGAATGCCCTGAATGTGGCAGTACCTATGCCCTTCCCAGCTTCGGCACACCCGTGTCCGGCCCCTCAAAATACCCGCTCAAGATGTACAGGGCCAGCTTCAACGGGCAGTTTGTTCATGTAACAAACTACTAGTAGGCTAAGGCTAAGGGCTAAGGCTAATGGAACTGCTACGGTAGTGGGACTGGTTACGCCTCGAGCAACGCGAGGAGATGGGTCGCTTCGTCATTAATCCTTAATACCTGTAATGCTTCGGCTTATATGGTCCCTTCTTCTCAACACCCAGGTATTCAGCCTGCTCATCGGTGAGCTCAGTGAGCTGCACACCCAACTGACCAAGATGCAGACGTGCCACCTCTTCATCCAGGTATTTGGGCAGCATATAAACACCCAGCTCATAATCATTAGTCCAGAGGTCTATCTGTGCAAGAGTCTGGTTGCTGAAGCTGTTGCTCATTACAAAAGAAGGGTGTCCCGTGGCACATCCCAGGTTAACAAGCCTGCCTTCTGCAAGCATAAATATTGAATGTCCGCCAGGAAATTTAAACTCCTCAACCTGTGGCTTAATATTAATTTTTTCAACCCCCGGCGTGGACTCAAGGCGGTCCACCTGTATCTCGTTATCAAAATGCCCTATGTTACAGACAATAGCCTGGTCTTTCATTTTTGACATGTGCTCAACAGTGATCACATCAGTATTGCCGGTTGCTGTAACAAAAATATTACCAATGTCAAAGGTGTCTTCCACCTTCTTCACTTCAAATCCTTCCATGGCTGCCTGCAATGCACAGATTGGATCAATCTCAGTGACCACTACACGTGCTCCGTAAGAGCGCATCGATTGCGCACATCCTTTACCCACATCTCCGTAACCACATACTACAACAACTTTACCTGCAATCATTACATCCGTGGCCCTCTTAATTCCGTCTGCAAGAGATTCCCGGCAACCATAGAGATTATCGAACTTGGACTTGGTAACAGAATCGTTTACATTGATTGCCGGTGCAAGCAAAGTGCCGTCTTTCGTTTTCTGGTAAAGCCTGTTAACACCAGTGGTTGTCTCTTCTGAAATTCCTTTAAGCTCCTTAACAGTCCTGTGCCATTTTTCAGGATCCTTGTCCATTATGCCCTTCAGTGTATTCAAAACAATGGCTTCCTCCCTGTTGGCAGGTTTAACATCAAGCTGTGAAGGGTCCTTCTCTGCATAATATCCCTTATGAACCATCAGGGTAGCATCCCCGCCGTCATCAACAATGAGAGTCGGTCCTTTTCCTCCGGGGAAAGATAGTGCCTGTGCAGCACACCACCAGTACTCTTCCAGGGTCTCTCCCTTCCATGCAAATACAGGTATGCCCTTTTCAGCTATGGCCGCTGCTGCATGATCCTGTGTTGAGAAAATATTACAACTGGACCACCTTACATCCGCACCCAGGGCAACAAGCGTTTCAATTAACACTGCAGTCTGAATAGTCATGTGCAATGAGCCTGTTATCCTGGCCCCTGCCAGTGGCTGCTCAGGTGCATATTTCTCGCGGATTGCCATCAAACCCGGCATCTCCTTTTCTGCTATCTCTATCTCTTTTCGCCCAAATCCTGCAAGGCCTATATCCTTGATCTTATATGGTAATGATTCAATTAATACTGACATAATATTTAATTTTTTTGAAACGCAAATATACAAAAAAACGGCCGTTCCGGCAAGTGCCTATTCGCCCAGGAGTCTCAGCGATTCAGCCTTGTCCTTTTCTATTTGCTTAATCAGATCATGCCGGGAAGAAAATCTCATGTCCGGTCGCAACATGTAATGAAATTCAACTCTTAATTCTTTATTGTATATATCACTGTTGAATTCAAAAATATTTACCTCTATGGTCCTTTCACCTTTCTCTTTCTCGATCGTAGGGCGCGGCCCTATATAAAGCATCGCATTGTAAACCTTTGAGTCAAGGCTGACCTTAACGGCATACACCCCGTCTGCAGGGATGAGTTTGTACTTATAGCCGGGTACAATATTAGCTGTCGGGTACCCAAGTAAGCGGCCTATGCGCTTCCCCCTGACCACACTTCCGGAAACAGTGTACCTGTAGCCCAACAGCTTATTTGCCTCATGCAGTCTTCCGGATGAGAGGTAATTCCTGATGGATGAGGAACTGATTATTTCATCACCCTCCCTGAGAGCATCCATCCTGTCTACTCCAAAACCATACTTATTTGCACATTCAGTTATAGTATCTTTATTACCATAACCCCGGTACCCGAAATGATGGTCAAAGCCAAGTATTAAATGCTCAATTCGTAATCTCTCAACAAGATAGTACTTTACAAAATCACAGGCCGGCAGCCTGCTGAAACTGCGTGAGAATGGTATCACATACAATTTATCAATACCTGCCCTTCCCAGTAGCTTCTCTTTTTCCTCAAGACTGGTAAGAAATCTTATACTGCTTTGATTCTCTGACAAAACAAGCCCTGGATGAGGCTCAAGAGTGATTACTACAGATTCGCCACCGATACTGTTCGCCTTCTCCCTGAGATGATCTATAAGAACCCTGTGCCCCCTATGCACACCATCAAACATGCCAACAGTAACAACCGGCTTATTTCCCTTCAGTCCACTATGTCCGTAATAAGTTTCCAATTGTATAACAATTACGATTGCAAAAATAGCAAAGGCATGGATATCCTGAAATTTATTCATCATCTCCGGTGGAAATTCTTATCTTTAGTATTTGAATCAATATCAGAATTCATTTATATTTACCTGGTAACTAACACCTTATAATAAGATGAAACCAAGGCACCTTTTTTTATTGTCCACACTTGCTTTTCTTACTCCCGCCTATGCACTGACGGGGGCTGAAACAACAAATCCGGATACGATTGTTTTAAAAGAAGCCCTGCTGATACAAAATGGTGTACAATACGGAAGACAAAACTTCGTATTTGACCCACAGGCAAAGGATATGATAAGTGGTCACGCAGCCAGGCCCACAGATGGCAAAGTGTCCGGGAAAACTCAAAATGGCAGGTATGCCAGGTGGGAAAAGTTCAAGGCCGGAGAAAAAGACTATTTCAGAACAGATAAACTCAGGGGGGGAGCCCTTTACATAGAGTATTCAAGTGAAAAGGAGAAAGTTATGATTCTTGAGGCCAGCGGACACACAATGGCATTAGTGAACGGAGAACCCCGCGAAGGCGATCATTATGACTTTAATTTTTCCGGGCATCCCTTTGTGATGAAGAAGGGAATAAATACTTTTTACTTAACGAACGGCAGGTTTAACAGGATCAGGGCTTACATTACCGAACCTTATTCTGAAGTGATGATAAAGAAAAAAGACCTTACAATACCGGACCTTGTCATTGAGGAAAAAGTACCTAAGTGGGGTAGCATGACACTGATTAATGCAAGTAAGAAAAAGCAGGAAGACCTCATCATTACCTGCAAAGTAAAAAATGAAAAAATCAGCACTGCTGTGCCGGCTTTAAATAAACTGTGCTCGAAAAGGGTGAATTTTAAAATTCCGTATTTAATAAACCCTGAGGAAGGAGATGAACAGGTAGAAGTAACTTTAACATCACCCGGCAAAAAAGTTCTTGATACATACATTTTTAAAATAAAAGTTAAACCCTTTAAAAATAACCATGACCGTACATTTATCAGCCGGATAGACGGGAGTGTACAGTATTACAGCGTTACCCCTGGCACGGATGCAGGCAAAGTAGACCAGGCTCTTTTCCTGTCGGTGCACGGTGCCGGAGTTCAGGCCAGGAACCAGGCCTGGACATATGATGCAAAAGACTGGGGACATATAGTGGCCCCAACCAACAGGAGACCCTTTGGTTTTGCCTGGGATCTGCTCCTTGAAGGCTCCCCCGTACGTGCAGAAAACGGGAGCCTGAAAATTGGAAAAAAAACACTCAAAGGGAAGGATATAGCCTGCTATTTTATAAGACCCAGGCCCGGCACCCACGATAATTGTGTTGGTGTAGTAAGCGGAACAGGTTTAGAAGGAATGCACGCTGCATATCCTAACCAGTATTTTATTGCTGGTACTTCTTTCCCGGATCTTTCGGTATTCAGAATGCCGGAAAGTGAAAACGATTATGAATCCCTTGTCTGTGCAGGCTTCTTTGGAAACGATTGGAGCATAGAAAATGGCGACTTTAGCTGGAACGGAAAATAAAAAGACACTTAATGGCGAAAACGAATTTCTTTCTGAATGACCCATGGCTTGAGCCATATTATGATGTGCTCACCGCCAGGATAAAATCATACGAGGAAAAACTGAAGAAGATTACCGGTAATGGTGATATAGTGGAATTTGCTTCAGGTCACCACTTTTACGGTATGCAAAAATGTAAAGACGGTCTGTATTTCAGGGAATGGGCCCCCAATGCCACTGCCATTTACCTGGTTGGGACATTCAACAACTGGACGGAAAATGAAAATTTTGCACTCAGTAAGATCAATGATGAAGGCGACTGGGAGATTAAACTCGATAATAATTCCCTGCAGCACGGCGATCTGTATAAACTCTCCATACACTGGAATGGAGGATCCGGAGAGAGAATTCCTTCATATGCAAAGACCCTTTACCAGGATGAGCAAACAAAGATATTCTCTGCCAGGCACTGGGATCCACTGGCGCCTTACACCTGGAAAAATCCCTCTTCCGGGGTAAAAGGGGAAAAGCCCCTGATATATGAATGCCACGTAGGTATGTCTTCCGAAGAAGAAAAGATATCCTCTTTCAGGGAATTCAAAGAAAATGTCCTGCCTGTAATAGCAGATAACGGGTACAACACAATCCAGCTGATGGCCATACAGGAACACCCTTATTACGGTTCCTTCGGTTACCATGTATCAAACTTTTTTGCCGTATCATCCAGGTTCGGAAATCCGGACGAATTTAAGGCTCTGGTGGATGAAGCCCATGGCCTTGGGATAAGCGTGGTTATGGATCTTATTCATTCACATTCTGTCAGCAATATTAATGAAGGACTGGGCTTATTCGATGGTAACCCGGGTCAGTATTTCCATACAGGTGATAGAAGAATACACTCTGCCTGGAATTCACTGTGCTTTGACTATGGAAAAGAACACGTTGTTCATTTCTTATTGTCAAATATAAGGTACTGGATGGAAGAATACCGGATCGATGGTTTCAGGTTTGACGGGATCACCAGTATGCTTTATTATGACCATGGGCTGGAAAGAGACTTTACCTCTTACAGTATGTATTTTGATGGTGGACAGGATGAAGATGCACTTATTTATCTCAGGCTGGCCAATAAACTGGCTCATGAAATTAAGGAAGATGCCCTGACCATTGCAGAAGAGATGAGCGGTATGCCCGGTACGGCATGCAGTATTGATTCAGGTGGTACCGGTTTTGATTACCGGCTTGCAATGGGGATCCCGGACCACTGGATAAAAATCATAAAGGAAGAAAAAGATGAAGAATGGAATATGGATGAGTTGTACCACGAATTAACAACTCACCGTGCTGAAGAACAGACAATATCTTACTGTGAATCTCATGACCAGGCGCTCGTTGGCGATAAAACACTGATATTCAGGCTGGCTGATGCTGACATGTATTATTCTATGAGCAAGCACACAGACAGCCTCGTGATTGACAGGGCCATTGCACTGCACAAAATGATAAGACTCATAACTCTCAGCACTGCCGGTGGCTCATACCTTAATTTCATGGGTAATGAATTCGGCCATCCTGAATGGATAGATTTTCCAAGAGAAGGAAATAACTGGAGCTACAAGTATGCTAGACGACAGTGGAGCCTTGCCTCCCGCGACGATCTTAAATATCATTATCTCAATGAGTTTGACAGGGATATGATATCTTTTACCAGGTCATCAGAGCTGCTGGCAGAAAAAGAGATCATAAAAGTTTACAGTCACAACTCAGATAAGATAGTGGCCTTTGTCAGGGGCGACTACCTTTTTGTATTTAATTTTCACCCTTCAACATCATATTCGGATTACCGCCTTCCCGTAAAAGGAAGGTTCAGGGTAGTACTGGATACCGACAGGAGCAAATATGGAGGTTTTGATCGTATAAACAGTAAAATTATCTATATCTCATCAAGACCACCGGGGGAGAAACTGAATGCCCCTGACAGCCTGAGTCTCTACCTGCCCTCACGCACCGGCATTGTATTATACATTAGCCCTGCCAGGAGGGTCAGTCGATCCACTTGATCAGGTAAAAATCCTGCCTGTGTGGCAGATCATCGCTTTTAGGGTACAGCCTCAGACCAAAGAAGAATGTACCTGCTTTTTCAGGCACCATCTCCAGCCTGTAGAGAGAACGTCCTTTTACTGACCGTACATAATCAAGTTCGTGTTTTGCAATAAACTCATGCCTGCCATCCTGCCCCCTGGAGGTAATGATAAACTCAACACCAACATTCTCAGGGTCTATATTATTAACATTAAGGATTACTTCACCTGTATAACTTACTCCTGCCCTGTAGATATTTTCACTCGGTTTTTCAAAAGTATATGACAATATTTCCAGCTTATTCCATTCGTCCAGCATCCAGTTTTTCCACTCTGTAATGGCAATTGCTTTTGCATAATTATCTTTCCTCAACTCAGAAGATCTATCCCAGAGCTTAGAATAAAATTTCTCATAGTACTCATCTATCATCCTCTTCATAGTAAACTGCGGAGCAACCTGTATCATAGAGTTTCTGATATAGCTTACCCATTCTGAAGGTACTCCCTTCTCATCAGTATTATAGTAAGCGGGTATAATCTCATTTTCAAGCATGTTATAGATGGTCTCCGCATCTGCATCATTCTGCAATTCCTGGTCGGCAAAACTGCGTTTCAACGGAAGGGCAAATCCGGCATAGGCCCTGTAACCTTCTACCCACCATCCATCAAGGACACTGAAATGTATTGTTCCGTTCATCACTCCTTTTTCGCCACTGGTTCCTGAAGCTTCGAGCGGCCTTGTTGGTGTATTAAGCCATATGTCCACGCCGCTGACCAGGTATTTGGCCATATCCATATCATAGTTCTCGAGGAAAATGATCTTACCCTCAAACTGTGGCATATGGGATACTTCATTTATCCGGGCTATCAATTCCTGACCTCCGCCGTCGTGGGGATGCGCTTTTCCGGCAAAGATAAACTGTACCGGCCTTTCACTGTCATTGATCAAACTGTCCAGCCTGTCAAGATCCTTAAACAGTAATGTTGCCCTTTTGTAAGTGGCAAAACGCCTTGCAAAGCCTATTGTAAGTGCATGGGGATTAAGGTGATTACTGATATTAAGCAGTCGCCTCGGGCTAACCCGTTTATCCATCATCTCTGTTTTCAACCTGCTTCTTATCCATTCAAAAAGATCCTGCTTTAGCTCCTGCTTTATGCTTAAGATCTTTTTATCATCAACTGAATACAGCTTCTCCCAGTTCTTTTTATCTGTCTGATCAAAAGCAGCACTGCCTGTCAGTTCACTGTAAAGCTCTTTCCACCGCCTGTTAAGCCAGGTCGGGTAATGCACACCATTTGTTACATGACCAATAAAAAGTTCTTCTTCAAGGTAACCCGGCCACAGTACATTTAACATTTTTCGGCTCACTTCACCATGTAATTTACTTACACCATTTACCTCCTGCGATAGCCGTGCTGCCAGGTAACTCATATTAAATTTCCCGGAATTATCATTGTAGGCCCTGCCCATGCCCACAAGCCTGTCCCATGTAATCTTTAGCCTGTCAGGATAATGAGGAATATATTTTCTCAGGAGATCCTCCTCAAACATGTCATGTCCTGCCGGCACCGGTGTATGCGTGGTAAACAGGGTTGATGATCTTATTGCTTCCATGGCCTCATCAAAATCCAGGTGCCGTTTTTCCATGAGGTACCTGAGCCTTTCCATACCGATGAAGGCTGAATGACCTTCATTGCTGTGATAAAGATCCGGTTTAATACCCATGGCCCGCAAAGCTCTTATTCCACCTATACCCAACAAAAGCTCCTGTTTAAGGCGGTTTTCGTTGTCACCTCCGTAAAGCTGGTGAGTCACCCGCCTGTCTTCCTCACGGTTTTCATCCATATCAGTATCCAGCAGGAATAGCCTGACCTTTCCTATTTTTACTTCCCATATCCTTGCCTTTACATTACGGCCCGGCCATACTATGGATATCTTTAGCGGGTTACCCTCACTATCCTCAACCGGGAACACCGGCAACTGTGAAAAATCTTCAACCTCAAATACTGCCGTCTGCCCTCCCCTGGGAACAATCTGCTGCCTGAAATAGCCATACCGGTATAGCAAGCCAATGCCTGTAATATTAAAATTTGAGTCACTTGCCTCCTTCAGATAGTCCCCTGCCAAAACTCCCAGTCCGCCCGAGTATGTTTTGAGTGAGTGATGCAAGCCGTACTCCATGCTGAAGTAAGCTATTGATGGTGAGTCATCCCTGTCAGGTCTGTCCATATACTGTCTGAAAGCAGAATAAACCGAATCAAGATCAGAAAGATATTCACTGTCTTCGGACAGTACTTTCAGTCTTTTATAATCCACTCTTTCAATCAGCACGCAAGGATTCTGTCCTGTTTCTTCCCATAAAGAAGGATCAATCCTTCTGAATATATCTGTTGCTTCATCATTCCAGGTCCACCAGAGGTTACAGGCAAGTTCCTTAAGTGTATCAAGTCGTTCCGGCACATCGGACTGAATATAGATGTCTTTCCATACCGGCATCTCATTAGGCTTGCGTGCAATAACCTCCTTACTGAGTAACACTTCAGACAATTCCCTTGGTTCATCCCGGCGTGAATGCGAACGCTCCAGTGCCAGGTCGTATGCCTTGTAATAATATTCAACAAGCTTATCCCATCTTGCTATGCGCGAAACCTGGTAAGCGTCTTCCCTGGCTTCTTCCATCTGCTTTTCACTAAGTTTATATAAGCTTAAGATGAAAGAGCTGATTGCTTCAGTAGTTTCTTCATTATTCTCATCATTTCTTTCCACAACTGATATACCCTTACCATGATCCGGGTAATGGTTCTGAACCCAGAGGCCAAAACCTGCCAGGGTAGTAGTTACAGTAGGAATTGAAAACATAAGGCTTTCCAGCGGCGTGTACCCCCATGGTTCATAATATGAGGCAAAAACACTGAGGTCAAAACCCGGAAGCAGATCATAATATGGCTTATTAAATATGCCATCATACCCGTTAAGATAAGAAGGTACAAAAACAGGTATAACATTCTCATTCAGCCTGTTATCCATTCCCTTTTCAACCAGGGCCCTGATAACGGGATCGTCATCACGGTAATGCAGGCCGTGTGAAAGGATTTTATCTCCCGATGGGACTTTAGTGCTTACACCGTTCAAATAGTCAGCAATATCTTTTCGTGGTCCTTTATGATAGGCAGGAACCATAATATATGCTACTAGTTGCTTTTTATTATCCAGTTTATCTTCCAGCTGACGCAGGGAATCAATAAATATATCAAGTCCTTTATTCCTGTATTCATACCTCCCTGATGTAACCACTAACAGCGAGTCATCACTTATCTGCTTACCAGTGATTATCCTTGCTGCATTGAGCAATACTTCCCTGCTTTCTGCCCTCTTCTTCGAAAATTCATCCTTTCCCGGAACAAATGTATCTTCAAAGCCATTAGGAGTAACATAATCCACATCCTTATCCAGGAAAGCAGAGCATTCCTTTGCAGTAATCTCACTTACAGTGGTAAAAACATCAGCAGTATGTGCGGCAGTTTTTTCAAGCGAGCGTTTAGCCACAACATTAAACTCGCGGGAAACCTGGGTGGGGTTATACTCCTTCAGCCTACTGTATAAAGGCCTGTTGTTACCGGCTATTGTCCGGCCCAGTACAGTGGCATGGGTAGTAAAGGAAGTGCTCACCCACGGCGCCCTTTCCTTCAGGTAAAGCACCCCTACTCCTGTCATCCATTCGTGAAACTGTGCAACTATATCCTGGTATTCCTGGTAAAAGCCCGTGAAACTTTCAACAACCTTCCCCGCGGCGTAACCGAAAAGAGCGGGTTCAATATAATCCCATTGTCCCGACAGGCTGTCGAGCTTATATTCTTCCCATAAATGCGCAAAGATCTCATCTTTCTCATTGAAATATGGCGTGAAGTCTACCAGGATAACTACAGGTTTACCGGATATATTCCACCTGCCTGTCCGTATTCTGAGTCCTTCCGCTCCGGCCTTATTTTTCCATTCGCTGAAAAGACTATCATCCTGTATAAACTCGGGGTTATCTGTTTCATCCCTCCACACATCAGGGCCAATTAAAACATAGCTATCACCCAGTTTATTTACCAGGTTCAGTGCCTTGGTGGATATCACAGTATGTATACCACCAACTTTATTGCATATTTCCCAGCTTGTTTCAAAAAGCAGGTCAACCATTCCTTCTTCCTTCATTTTCTATTTACTCCTTTTAGTTTGCTTCGTTTTACTTGTTTTTCCTTTGCCAGCAGGCTTTACATCTTTAGGAACAGGTTTCTTACCGCCTGTACCCTGTTTCTTTTGTTTTACTGCCGCACCAGCAGTCTTCCTTTTCTCCTTTTTCTCTTCCCCGGAAGCCGTTGATGATATCGTAAGAGACTTAACTTTTGAACGCAGTCTCCTTATTTCAATAACCCGCTCATTAATTTCCTCTTCTTTTTCTTCCAGTTTTTTACGCAATGATACTATTTCCTGGTTTACATCATCACCCGGGCATGCTGCATCCAGCCTTATTTCAAAGTCGCTCAGAACATTCATATAATTCATAAAAGCATCATAGGGTGATTCGTAGGGATTAAAGTACTGGTGAACAGCGCCATCGGAAAAGAATTTTGTACACATATAATACAAATGATCACTTACCTGCAGATAAATCCAATCATTTAGAATATCCTCATCATTGCAGTTGCTTACCCTGTCTGCCAGTGAATACAGTTTATTGAATGCGGCATTCTGAAGATCATTGCCAAGCCATGCTGTCAGATCTCTCTCTTCATCAGCCCATGAAACAGGGTCAGGAACTTTCAGTGCTGACACCGGTTGAAACTCTTCTGCAATCTGTGATGGTGTCATAAAAGTGTAATCTGTACTGGTCATTATAGCAGCAGGCAGTTCTTCCATGAATTCAAAAATGCCGGTTTCAGCTTTCTGATGCTCACCAAAAGTTTCATAATCCATGAAAATATTTATAAGCTCTGCATCATCATCTCTTTTATTGATCCATCCGGCAAATTTATCCGCCGTAAGCGGCCATTCATTCCAGTCCCTGTTGCTAAACCTGAAAGCGATGTCATCACTCAGCTGGAAATTCCTGAGCAATACCTTCAGCCTGGGGTTAATACTGTTACAATAAAGAAGATCGGGACTCCGCCAGCCAAGAATATGCTTTGCCCCTTCTGTAAGCATTGCTTTAAATCCCATATCCGCCACCCAACTACCTGTTTCATCTGAATAAACCATCTCCGTATTTCGGAATGATACGGGCTCAGCACCAAAATGCTTCTTTATTTTATCACCATGCATACGAACCTGCTTTATAAATTCCTCCTTGTTTGCCATTGAGGCCAGCGAGTGTGAATAAGTTTCAGCCAGGAACTCAACCTGGCCTGTTGCTGCCAGTTCCCTGAATGAATCAAGTACCTCAGGTGCATAGGTCTCAAGCTGATCCATAAGTACGCCGGTAAGAGAATAAGAAATCCTGAATTCCGGGCCTAACTTTTTTATCAGTTTCAGCATTAGCTTGTTGGCAGGAAGGTAACATTCCTGTGCCACCTCCCTTAATATGGTCTCATTGTTATAATCATCATAGTAATAATGATCACTGCCAATGTCAAAAAACCTGTACCTTTTTAGCCGCAGTGGCTGATGAACTTCAAAAAACAGACAAATTCCCTTCATATTAATAACTGTAATAATTACTTAATTTACGGCCTCCAGATATACTTCCCTGACCTTTCGGGCAGAATTTTCCCACTTAAGATTTTCCACTTCTTCCCTGCCGTTCTTAATAAACATCTCTGACAGGGCAGGATAACTTAATATTGCATGTATGGCATCAGCCATGGCATCAATATCCCAGAAATCAATTTTTACTGCATGAGTGAGAATCTCAGCCACACCGGATTGTTTACTTATTATAACCGGCACATTCGACTGCATTGCTTCCAGCGGAGATATGCCGAATGGTTCGGAGACAGAGGGCATAATATACACATCACTCAGCCTTAGCATCCAGTACACATCACTGCCACGCAGGAAACCCGTAAAATGAAACCTGTCAGTTATATTAAGTTCTGCAGCCCTTCTTATCATCTTTTCCATCATATCACCACTCCCTGCCATAACAAACCTGACATTGTCCATCACCTGCAGTACCCTGTAGGCTGCCTCAATAAAATATTCCGGTCCCTTCTGCAGGGTTATCCGGCCCAGGAAAGTAACAACCTTGTCATTGATACTCCTTTTCTCGTACTCATCATATATTCCTCCCTGGGGCTCAACGGCGTTATAAACCGTTGTAACCTTTGATGGATCTATATGATATTTGTTTATTACTGTTTGCCGGGTCAGGTTGCTGACGGTTATTATCCTGTCAGCCGCTTCCATTCCCTGCTTTTCGATATTGTATACAACGGGGTTTACATTACCTCCGCTCCTGTCAAAATCGGTGGCATGTACATGTATAACAAGCGGCTTGCCCGATACCTCTTTCGCTGCTAAACCTGCAGGATAAGCAAGCCAGTCATGGGCGTGTATCAGGTCAAAATCATTTTCAGCGGCAATAACCGAAGCCACAATTGAGTATTTATCTATCTCTGAAATCAAGCCCGAACCATAGGATCCGGTAAAGTCAAGCATTCCCCTGTCATTTGTCTCCACTATGAGCCTGTTATCTTTCTCCTCCTGCCTGGTGATCTTCCAGAAATCTTCCGGGTCTGTATAGGGAACTATTTGTGAATCCACCTCAATCTTGTCAAAGCTGCGTGACTCTCCCCTGTAATGGATCTGCTTATAAGCAACTTTAACATTATTTGCCCCAATAAGATCAAGACCCTCTTTTACTTCATCCCCATATGCTTTGGGCACAACGAAGAGCACATCAATATCAGGAATGGAAGCCATACCCCTTGTTAGTCCATAACTTGCAGTACCCAGTCCGCCACTGATGTGAGGAGGAAATTCCCATCCAAACATTAATACTTTCATTACCCGGTCTTTTTTTGTATTGTTAACTGGTCATTAAGATCAATAATCCTGAGTATCTCTGCCACACTCCAGGCCTGTGATATTGCTCCCCCCGGGTTATGCGGAGGATCACCATCATACACCTCGGAGATACTGCTTATACCATGCTCATCCATTACATCCTCGAATTTCATTATAAGACTGCTTATTTTCTTAACCCCCTTTTCTCCGTGAAGCTTAAGGAATGCTTCAGCATAAGGTCCAAGAAGCCATGGCCATACCGTTCCCTGGTGATAAGCAGAGTCGCGTTCATCCTGGCTACCCCTGTAAATCCCTTTATATTCAGGGTTTTTAGGGGATAAAGTCCGCAATCCCCTGTCCGTCAACAGCTCACTCTCAGCAACATCCAGTATCGACTTGATCATAGACCTGTCAAGCATTGTATGGGGCATTGAGGCAGCAATCAACATATTAGGCCGTACATACATATTTCGTGTTCCCCCGGAAGTTACGAAATCAGCCAGATATTTCTTATCCTCATCCCAGAAATATTCAATAAAGCTGGCGGATAACCTTTCAGCTAAACCGCTTGTCAGGTTATCAAATTCCGTGTCCTTACCTTCTCCACTATGTTCTTCAGCAAATCTTAAGGCATTATACCACAGGGCGTTTATCTCAACATTGTACCCGGACCTTGGCGTAACCGGCCCGTCCGTTGTAACTGCATCCATCCAGGTAAGAGCCTTACCTTCAGCTCCGGCATAAACCAAACCATTGTCGTGCATGCCAATATTAAAAGAGGTTCCCCTGATATAAGCCTTGATAACATCCCGAACATAACTGCCATACCTTGACCATCCGTCATTACCCCCTGCCTTAATATACTGCTGAACCGACCAGATAAACCACAGAGGAGCATCAACAGAATTAAAAGCATAGCTATCCGATTGCCCCATATTGGGAAATAATCCTTCCTTCATCTTCCTAACCTGGGTGTTCAGTACATCCCTGCAGGTCTTTAAATCGCCCCTGCTCAGAGTAAGTCCCGGCAGTGAAATAAAAGTATCCCTGCCCCATGAACCAAACCAGGGGTAACCGGCAATAATATTGGTCTCTCCCCCGCGCCTGATAACAAACTGCTGGGCAGCATTAAGAAGGCAGTTACGGAAACTGTTCCTGGGTACCTTGCTCCTTAATACACCGGTAAAACGCGTTTTTAAACCAGAAGGATTTACCTCCTGTGTGGAGGCTGAAAAGACTATACTGTCTCCCTTCTTCATCCCGATCTCAAAATAACCCGGCACAAAAAGGTCTTCCCTGAAATCATATCCCCTGTTCTGCTCTTCCGGGTATTCAATACCGTATATCCAGTCAGGGACCTTGATAAATTCAGGCTTCCTGGAAAACTGCATATTAAGATACGGAAAACCGTCGTACAACTTCATCTTTATACCATTACCGGCTTTCTCTACCCTTGTGTTGGCGTGCAGGTTTGAAAAAGTCAATTCATGTATCTTCCTGAACGAAAGCAGTGGGCGAAACTGTAAACGCACCGGCATCAGAGCTTCATCCACGGTATACCTGATCAGTAACTGGTCAGACTTATCAGAAAGCAGGCGCTCCTGCCTTAATTTGACCGTACCAATCTCGTAAGAAAGAGACGGGATAAGCTCAGTGGTAAAGTCCCTCAGATACTTATGCCCCTTGGGACTGTAATGATCACCATCAAATTTATGTATACCCAGATTAAATGTTTTGCTGTCCTCAACCACGGACACATCAAGCGAAGAAAGCAATACATACCTCTCCCCGCCAAAGTTATCAACCGGGCTAACAAGTAAACCATGATATTTACGTGTATTACAACCAACTATGGTTGTAGATGAATAAGAACCTGTCCTGCTCGTCCTCAGTATTTCCTTGCTCAGAGAATACTCAAGGTTTATGAGTTTCGCCTTGTCAAAATCAATGTATGCCATATGATAAATGTAATCTGGTTATATGCCTGTTCCAATCCGTGTAACTGAACAGATAAGCGGAGTATATCTCCGGTCTTTAGCAAATGTATAATAAACAATTAAGTATAAAAACAATATGACTGCTGTAATCTCAGGCAAAAGTATAACTTTGCAGCAACAAAATTGTTTAGTTTTGGATAAATTATTTTTAAAAATTACTTAATATGATCAGAAAAGTTACTGCTCTTTTATTTATTTCTTTATCCCTTGCCGGATGTGCCAATAACAAGTTTACCCTAAGCGGAGAACTTGAGAATGCCGTGCCTGATACTTACATCTTCCTTGACAGGCTGGGAGGAACAAACCTTCAACCTTATGATTCTGTAAAAATAGCCGCTGACGGATCATTTGAGTTTACAGGTGAGATTGAACAACCCGAATTTTTTCTCCTGAAATTATCACAATCCAACTTCCTTACCACACTGGTTGAACCCGGAGATAAGATAAGCTTAAAAGCTAATGCAGACAGCCTGGGGGTTACAGCTGAAGTAGAAGGTTCACCGGCTACAAACAAAATGATAGAGTATGACGCACGGCTGCAGGAAGCAATAGCCGAACTGCAGAAACTTGGTGAAATATACAGGGATAATGAAGGCAGTGACAACCTTAAAGAGATAATGAACGAGCTCGACCAAAAAGCCCAGGATATACTTAAGGACATGAACGAATACACCAAAAACTTTATCGATCATAATATTGGGTCAATGGTCAGCCTTATAGCACTTTATAAGCAGGTGAGCCCACGTGTTTATGTTCTTAATATTGAAAATGATCTTGACTATTACAGGCGGGTAGACTCAAGTCTTTTTGAACAATACCCGGATTCAGACCCCGTAAAAACACTGCATAGCCAGATGGAAACTCTTATCTCCAGCATGGATGAAGATACTGCCGGTAGCACAAATACAAAAATGGGTGCCGTTGCTCCTGAAATTTCACTGCCTGACCCTGACGGTGAAACAGTAAGTCTTTCATCCACGAGGGGACAGTATGTATTACTTGATTTCTGGGCAGCATGGTGTTCACCCTGCAGAAGCGAAAACCCGAATCTTGTTAAAGCATATAACAATTATAAAGATAAGGGATTTGAAATCTTCCAGGTTTCTCTCGACAAGACCCGTGACGCATGGCTGAAAGGTATTGAAGAAGATAATATAGGTAGCTGGATCCATGTAAGTGACCTGAAATACTGGAACTCGGAAGTTGTTCCGCTCTATGGAATACAGGCTATACCTGCAAATTACCTGCTTGATCCCGAAGGTCGTATAATCGGCAGTAACCTCAGGGGTGAAGCCCTGCAAACAAAACTGGCCGGGATATTTGACTGAGCATAATTTAAAGTAATCATTGATTCAGAGATATGAAAAAACTGGTTTTCTTTGTCCTGCTGGCATTGCTGGCTGCAGGCTGTAAAAATCATAACCTTGTTATTAACGGCGTTTATCCCTTCGATGGGCACGATATTCTTTATCTCAAGAAGGTCGACCTGAAAAACCCCATAGCCGTTGATTCAGCCACAATAAATAATTCAGGCAAATTCAGGTTTAAAACCACTATTGATGAGCCTTCTTTTTATACTCTTGGCTTTGATAATAATGAATTCATTACAATTGTTGCCGAACCGGGCGACCAGATAAATATTGAATTCAAAGCCAAACGACTGCAAAATGAATATTCAGTAGAAGGGTCAGTGGAATCTGAGAAAATAAGAAAACTTGATAAAAAACTTGGGAGAACCCTCCTCAAGCTTGATTCTTTAAGCAGGGAATACAATAAAATAGCAGGGAATGATGAGGAACAGGAAAAAGCAACAAGTCTTGAGAAAGCATACCTGGATGTTCTGAATGAGCAAAGGAATTTTAATATAGCTTTCATCCTGGATAACCTGAGTAAACTATCTGCCATAAAAGCCCTTTACCAGAGTATTGATGAAAACACATTCGTGCTTTATAAACCCCGTGATCTGCAATACCTGAAACTGGTCTCGGACAGCCTCTCAAAATACTACCCCGGTATATCACTAACTAAGTCCCTGATATCTAACCTTGAAGAAGAACTTAACCAGATGTATGCAGACAGGATTACACAGGCAGCCGAAATCGCTGATCCGGTAAAACTGGACGCTAACCTGAAAAATATCCAGGGACAAAGAATCAGACTCTCTGATGTAATGGAAAACAATTATGTGCTCCTTACTTTCTGGTCTGCTGAATCCAGGGAGTGTATCTCAAATAATCTCTTCCTGAAAAATGTTTACAGCCTTTATCACAATGATGGCCTGGAGATTTACCAGGTAAACCTTGATGCCGATGAAGACACGTGGAGAAAATCAGTAAATTTTGATGAACTGCCATGGATCAGTGTGAGGGAAGATGACCCTTCTTCACCCATAACAGCCAGGATATTTAATGTCACCGGGGTGCCGGCCAATTACCTTTTTGACAAAGAAGGCAATATCATTGGCAAAGACATGTTTGGAAAATCTCTGAAAATCAAACTATCACAGATATTTGACTGAAGCTAAGTGACTGCCCGTAATAAAATATATTTTGCATCCGATTTCCACCTCGGGCTCAAAGCAGGAATGGACCCCCTGCTCAGAGAAAAACATGTTGTGAGCTGGCTGAAAATGGCCGCTAATGATGCTCAAGCAATATACCTGGTTGGAGATATCTTCGATTTCTGGTGGGAGTACAAATCAGTGGTGCCCAAAGGGTTCTCAAGATTCCTGGGAACAGTCTCAGAACTGACAGACAGCGGTATAGAAATGCATTTTTTTACAGGTAACCATGATATGTGGATAGACGATTACCTTTCAGATGAATGCGGAATGATACTGCATACCAAACCGCTGCTTACTGAGCTGATGGGTAAAACGTTTTATATTGCTCATGGTGAAGGACTCGGGATCAAAGACCGCTCATACAAACTTCTCCTGATGGTTTTCAGGAATAAATTTCTGCGGAGACTCTACTCCGCACTGCACCCACGGATAGGCCTGGCCATAGCACATAACTGGTCAAGACACAGCCGGCTGGCGAAAAATTATTCAGAAGAATTCATGGGAGCAGAAAATGAAAGCCTTATAAGGCACGCTTATGATCAGCTGGGAAAAAATGAAATTGACTGTTTTATCTTTGGTCACAGGCATATAGCTCTCGATTATTTGCTGAATAACAAGAAATCCAGAGTATTTATTATGGGCAACTGGTTTAATGCCCCCTGTTATGTAAGATGGGACGGGAAAAAGACAGAACTGAAAGAGTTTAGCTACCGTTAACATCCACAAGCACACTCAGTACATAATAAGAATAATCCTCGCTAACCTTCTCAAAGTCGTAGTCAAGCTTGTGACCCGATTTGCGTGCAATATCTATCAGACCCAGTATACCCGTTTGCTCAGCTTTAATCTCTTCCCCGGCAAGCGATATACGGTACAACTCTTTTAAGCCATTTTTGTCATACCTGTTAACTGTCTTCAGTTTATCCCTTAGCGAAGGAATTTTGTTGTTGCTGATTATATTACCTGTACTCAAACGCATCCCCGTGCCCTCTGAAACAATCATTGCAACAGGCATTCCAAGCTGCTCCTCTACATCAAGACCGGGAGTGTATTTTGAAATATTCTGCAAAGATTCAACCATGATGCTGAAAACCTTCCGCCGTACCTTCAGCTCAATATCATCCTCATCCATTTTTGTTTCAGTAAAAGATAATACCTGCTTTTCAATATCAGATGAAAGATGACCGGACCAGACCATTGCAATACTATTATCACGCATCATCCTCTCAAGCTTAACAATATTATCACCCTTAAATATTGATTTCTGCTGGCCCGAATTGATGTTTTTTCCTTCCGGATCAACAGACTTACTCAATATGAAATACATGAGTTTATCATCCAGGGTGATAAAATCAAAGTCAAGCTTGTTCCCGGTCTTTTTAGCCATCTCAATAAGCCCCAGACCTGCTCCTCCCTTCCTGCTCAATGTTGTGGAACTCAGTCGCTCCCTGTACAATGCCCTTATTTCTTTTGCCTGCAGTGAATTAAGTAACTCCAGCTGAGTCCTAAGCGCAGCTTCATCCTCCCTCTTTATCACATTACCCGTAGTAACCGTATATCCGGTATCATTCTTGGAATATACCACGAGTGACATCGAAGCATGTTCTGATTTATCAATATGCCTGCTTACATTCTGCAGGCTCTCAAGTACAAACATAAACAGACGCTTTCGGCCGGTAAAACCAAACTCCGCATGCTCCATCTCTTTCTCAAGAAGTAATAATAAAGCTTCTGAATTCTTATTCGTCACAATACCCCTGTATACAAACATAAGGCGATCATCCATCATTATCTGCCTGACCTTTTTGACTAGCTCCATGGGGTATGCCGTATTATTGGCCTGTAAATGCTGCGACCAGAAGGTTCCTATTTTTATCGTACTAAAAATAAAAAAAATAACGATGTATCACAATAAAGATGAAGAAAATAAAAAACACCCTGTGAACGGAGATGAAAACTGAACCAATGTTAAACCTTTTGTAAACCCAAAACATGATAAAACGCGGCCTCCGAAAACAGGATGTTCGGCTTACTAACGCATTTTCAAGGTTTTTTGTTCAAATATGCCAGGATTATGATCTTTATTTGTATAACTAAATATTTCGTTATAGCTTTACGGAAATTTAACACACTTAAAATGAAATATGTTAAAACACTATCATTAATTGTAATTATTATTTTTCTCACATTCAAATCAGGCGCCCAGTCCATAAACGACAGCATTGATTATTATATTCTGACAAGGTCATATGAGAAGGCTGCAAAGCTCAGCAACAGCCTGCTGGCTTCTTCTCCTGATAACCCCGACCTGGTGATGAGTTATGGTATATCAATGCAGGCCATGCAGGAATATGAAATTGCACTTAATGCCTATAAATCTGCCGTACAGCAAGACTCCACCATAAAAGCAGCCTTATACAGGATGGCAGAATGTTATGAAGCCCTTGGCGATAAGAAAGAAGCTATAAAAACATACGATAATATTCTTTCTGCTGACAGCTCGGATATTTATTCGATGCAACACAAGGCAAGATTACTCATTAGCCTGAGGAATTTTGAAGACGCATTGATCCTCTACAAAAAGCTGCTTCTTCATGCCCCCGGGAATTACATTTTCAATAAAAATGCCGGGCTGTGTTATTACAGGCTGCAGGAAGAAAGCAAGGCAGCTGATCACCTGGCACGAGCATGGTCATTAAATAGAAGAGACCTCAGCCTGCCTGTATCAATTGCCAACGCATACAACAGGCTCAAGCTGCCGTCTGATGCACTTTATTACCTGGAAGAAGGACTGGAATATGATTCACTCAATATCCCTATTCTCAAAACTGCCGCTTCAATAAAATATGCCATGAGCAACTTTGAGGAAGCAGCCGCCTACCTGGAAAAGGCTTATCAAGAGGGCGACACAAGCCTGTTCACGAATAAGTACCTGGGGCTTTCCTTATTTAACCTTTCAAGATACGAAGAAGCCATTCCCCGTCTACGCGATTTTTATTTATTTGACACCCTGAACACAGAAGCAACATATTACCTTGGACTTGCCCTCACAGGCTGGCACATGAAAGACGAAGGGATTAACTATCTGCAGCTTACTATTGACATGAGTTACCCGCAACCTGAATTTATTGGTACCATTTATGCCGCCATGGCTACAGCTAAGGCTGATATCAACCAGCGTGCTAAAGCAATAGAATATTATAAAAAAGCTATTACTCTTGATCCCCTGGCACCATCTTACTACCTGGAGACCGGGAAACTATACGACGCTAAAGCTAAAATCGAAAACATCCCCGGCCACTATAAAAAAGCAATAGAATATTATGAAAGCTTCCTGGAGGCAAGGCAGCCTTATATAGAACAGATAATGTCAGATAGAGGGCTCAGGGCAGACCAGATATCATCTCCCGGGATGGATTATGCCAAAGGCAGGATAAAAGAGATAAGAGAAGAATTATTCTTCAGAGGTGAACTGGAAAAGTAAAAACCAAATACATATAATACCCCATCTGACGGTAGGTTTAAATACTTATTAATAAGCCCCCAAAACTACTTCGTTAACAGTTTAAGCCAGTATCCTGAGAAAATTATTATATTGGCCGCTTAAAACCTGTGAAAAAAGCTTTATTGGTACAATTATTATCAATATCAATTCATTTCTACCTGACCCTCCGTGGTATAAACTAAAACATGTGTTATGAGTATACAGATCATTCTGATGATTGCCTTTTTCATTATTGCACCCGCCCTGGTAATTTTCCTTGAAGGTAAATATTCAGCAGTTAAAAAGGTTGGAACAGTACTTATATGTTATGTACTTGGAGCTATTGTGGGAAATATTGGTATTCTCCCTGAAGAAGCCTATAACTACCAGGACTGGTTTACCAAGCTCACCGTTCCCATTGCCCTGCCACTGATCCTGTTTTCAATGGACGTAAAGCAATGGCTGAGCCAGGCAGGAGCAGCCTTCAAATCACTGCTTCTTGGCCTCTTTACTGTAATCGCAATGATCTTCCTGGGCTTCTGGATCTTTAAGGGAAGCATTGACGAAATATGGAAAGTAGCAGGTATGCTTACAGGTATATATACAGGAGGAACTCCCAATATGGCTGCTATGAAAACAGCCCTGGATGTTGATACAGAAATATACCTGATGACACATACCTACGAAGTGGCACTGGGCGCTATCTACCTTGTCTTTATACTATCTATAGGTCAAAGGGTCTTCCTGCTTTTCCTTAAGCCCTACAAAAAACCTGAAACAGGAGAAGTTAAAGTGGGTAAGATGAACCTGGAGGAAGAATATGAATCATATGAAGGCTTTTTTAAGAAAAAAACTTTTTTACCCGTACTGGCAGCTTTCGGACTGTCTTTGCTGATCTTTGGAGCAAGCTTTGGCTTATCAACCCTTTTCCCGGAGAACTTTTCTACAGCAGCCATTATACTGCTTATAACCACCTTCGGCATTGCTGCTTCCTTTGTCCCCAGGATCAAAAGGATTAAAAAAACCTTCCAGACAGGTATGTACATTATCCTGATTTTCTGCGTGGTGGTATCGTCAATGGCAGATGTAAGACAACTGGCTGATATCTCTTTCGACCTGTTCTGGTATGTTGCACTGGCCATGTACGGATCTCATTTGCTACACGCACTTCTCGCAAGAGTCTTTAAAATAGATGCCGATACCGTTATCATATCAGGTAGCGCACTTATATGCTCCCCGCCATTTGTGCCTGTTGTGGCAGGTGCCCTTAAGAACAGGGATATCATCCTCACAGGCCTTGTCGTGGGTATAGCAGGATACGCAATTGGCAATTACCTTGGGGTCATCATTGCCTACCTGCTGCAAAATTTTTCATAATCCAAAAAGAATATTACAGGGACGCCAGGCCAGGCGTCTCTGTCTTATATATCAAGGAAAGTCGCTAATTGAACAATATCTTCCTCACGCCTTGCCTTAAGCCTGTTATCCTTTATATAGTCTTTTATCTCTTCAGCCCTCCCCGGGATCATGTCGGGTATATCCTTCAGTCGCCTGAAATACAAAATCTTACCGCTTTCCAGCGCAATAAAATAATCCGGGCTTCTGGGTCTGAAACTTGCAGGCTGCGCTTCCTTGTAACCGGTTGTGGATTGCGGTTCGGTATAAATAACCCTGTGTTTTTTAAAAAAACGATACTTACCATCCGCAACCAGCTCAAGGTAGCCCTTAATATTAGTGGAGTTATAGGTATACGAGCGGTAAAAGAACTTCCTGCCATCAACCTCTATGTATTTTACAATATTGTTATTCCCCAGAGAATAACTCACATCATCCATCATAAACTCAAAATCGTCATTGTGAATATTATAATTCATGGGTATGTCCTCATACCCTTCGCCCGCCCTGAGAACTATACTGGCAGGACTGAATTCATCAAAGAGGTAAGGGCTTCCCTCATATTCAGGCCCGCTCTTTTCCGCATTGGATTTAGCCAGCCTGAAATCATCCTGGAATCTCTTAAAATCAAGATCATCTACCTGGTATATCTGAGCCTTTATACCGGCCATTGTAAAAATACCAATCAAAACTGTTAGTAATAAACTGTATTTCATAAGAAAATGCTTTTTATTATCATAAAGATAAGCAATTTATCCTGCCCAGCCTTCACGGTCAAGATTTCTGTATCCTATGGCTTCCGATATATGTGCGGGCTCTATTTCGCCGCACTGCTCAAGGTCGGCTATTGTCCTGGAAACCTTTAGTATACGGTCATAAGCCCTGGCAGAAAGCCCCAGCAGATCAATAGCATTCCTAAGCACTGATCCGCCCTCCCCGCTCAAAGCGCAAAATTCGCTCAGCATGGTTGATCGCATCTGTGCATTGCAGTGTATATCGCCCATTTCTCTGAATCGCACCGACTGTCTCTCCCTTGCCCTGACAACCCTGTCCCTGATAACAGCTGATTGTTCCGACTGCTTTTCTTCAGTAAGGCTGTTCACCTCCACCGGCACTACTTCAATATGTATGTCTATCCTGTCAAGCAACGGACCTGATATACGGTTCAGGTATTTCTGTACGGCCCCGGGAGAACATACACATTCTTTGGTGGGATGGTTGTGGAATCCGCAGGGACAGGGATTCATTGATCCTACCATCATAAAACTGGCCGGAAAATCTACGGTGAACCTAGCCCGTGAAATAGTTATAGTCCTGTCCTCAAGAGGCTGCCTCATCACCTCCAGGACCGTTCTTTTAAATTCAGGCAGCTCATCCATAAAGAGTACACCGTTATTCGCCAGGGATATCTCTCCGGGCTGTGGATTGGAACCTCCGCCCACAAGCGCGATATCTGAGATAGTATGGTGAGGCGACCTGAAAGGTCGTTTTGTCATAAGGGAGGTATTATTTCCAAGCTTACCGGCCACCGAATGAATTTTTGTTGTCTCCAGTGCCTCCCCCAGTGTCAGCGGAGGCACTATTGACGGGAGCCTCCTGGCCAGCATCGTCTTCCCCGCCCCCGGAGGGCCAACCATACAAACATTATGCCCGCCTGCAGCTGCTACTTCAAGGGCTCTTTTTACCTTTTCCTGGCCCTTTACATCACTGAAATCAATATCGTATTTGTTTGCCGTGCTCCTGAACATCTCAGAAATATCTGCTTTTACAGGATCATAATGCTTCATCCCGTTAAAAAAATCAATTACATCTGAAAGGTGATCCATCCCGTAAACAGAAATACCATCAACCACGGCGGCCTCCTTTGCATTTGCCAGGGGAACTATCAATCCTGAGAAACCTTTTTCACGGGCATTGAGAGCCACAGGCAATATGCCCCTGACAGGTTTTAATGTACCGTCAAGAGATAACTCTCCCAACATCACAAAAGAATCCAGTCGCCTCCTTATAACTTTCTCATTGGCAGCCATAACCCCTATAGCCAGCGGCAAATCAAACGATGATCCTTCCTTTCTTACATCAGCAGGCGCCATATTGATAACTACCTGCTTGCCCGGCCAGCGAAGACCTATCGAGCGAAGAGCCGACTCAATCCTTTGCTGGCTCTCCTTCACGGCCGTATCTGCCAGTCCGACAAGAAAAAACCTCACCCCGGGAGATACATTTACCTCAATGGTTACAGTAGCCGCTTCAATACCGAAAACAGCACTTGAGAATGTTTTTACAAGCATATAAGTGTTTTAGCGAAACATTTTATTATCACTAATGTAATCAATGCTTTGCAAAAAAGCAAAGATATCACCCGGCGGGTGCTGTAAAAAAACAGTGCAACATTTGAACATTTGAATCGTCCATTAGGAGTATTAAAAATCAAAATCAAAATCTTAAATCATGTTCCGGAGCCTGCTTAAACACAGCATTAAATCTTTCAGAAAACAAAAAGGATATGTTTTTATAAACATAATAGGCCTTACACTGGGGATAGCCACCAGCCTGCTTATTTCTTTATATGTTCTGAATGAACTGAGTTATGATAAGTATAATGAGAAAAAAGACAGGATACATAAACTTATCCTTAACGGTAAAATTGGCGGACAGGAAGTGCGCGTAACTGCAACAGCTGCAATTATAGGACCAACCATAGCAAAAGACTACCCGGAGGTTGAAAGCTTCTGCCGGATGAATTCCCTGGGAAATACCGTGCTCAGACATGAAAACCTCAAACTGGATGAAAGGGATTTCCTGGAAGCCGATTCCACATTCTTCAATATTTTTTCAATACCACTGGTATACGGCGATGCATCAAAAGTGCTGGACGAGCCAAATGAATGTGTTGTTTCGAAAACGACGGCAAAAAAAATATTCGGTAATAAGAACCCGGTAGGACGAGTGCTTGAGGTAGGTACAGAAAGAACTCCTTACACGGTAAGCGGGGTAATGCAGGATATACCGGATAATACACATTTTGATGCCAGTATTGTAGCATCATTCATGACCAATGAGCGATCAAACGACCCTAACTGGCTCTCCAATAGTTTCCATACTTACCTGCTTCTCCGTGAAAATGCTTCAGCTGAAAACCTTGAGCAAAAACTGCCCGGGATGATCAAAAAATACCTCGGTCCCCAGCTATACGAATTTATGGGTATTACTGTAGATGAATTCATGGAAAAAGGTAATAAATACTCTCTTGTTCTTCAACCCCTGCTGAATATCCACCTTGATCCTACTATAGATTACCTGCTGAAACCCTCCACGGACCCCAAATATCTCTATATCTTCGGAGGAATTGCACTCCTGATAATACTGATAGCAGCAATAAATTTCATGAACCTGTCAACTGCCAAAGCTTCCAGGAGGGCAAAAGAGATAGGTATTAAGAAAGCTGGCGGATCAACACGCAGCATACTGATAAAACAGTTCCTGGTTGAGTCAACAATAATATCGTTTGTCTCACTTTTGGTGGCAATAGCTATAGTAAAACTCTCACTTCCCTATTTCAACGATCTGCTGGATACAAAAATGACACTGGGTCTGCTCAGCACCTGGTATACCATACCGGCGCTTGTGTTATTCACAATTATTGTTGGTGTGCTGGCAGGCAGTTACCCGGCATTTTACCTTTCTTCCATTAGCCCCTATAAAGTGCTGAGAAGTGATTCAGTAAAAATATCCGGCCACGGAAAATTAAGGAGCACTCTGGTTGTATTCCAGTTTGCAGCATCAATTATACTAATTGTTGGTACACTTATCATGTACCGCCAGATCAATTACCTGCTCAATAAAGACCTTGGTTTTGATAAAGAACAACTGATGGTAATGTCACGTGTGTCAGCCATAGGCAACAGGATGGAATCCTTTAAGAGCAGGGTACAAAATATTCCGGGAGTGGAAAACATTAGCGCTGCAACAGCAGTGCCCGGAAGGAACAATAACCAGAACGCGTACCGACTGGAAGGAAGACTGGACGAAGACCTGCTCATAACAACAAACTGGGTTGATTATGACTTTGCCAATACATATAAGCTTGAAATTATCAAAGGCAGGTTCTTTGATCAATCCTATCCCTCCGATGTTGACGCCTGCATAATAAACCAGAGCACTGTAACTGAATATGACCTTAAAGACCCCCTTTCCAGCGTTATCCTGTCTCCAATGAGCAGCGATGGATTGAAGCCACTAAAGGTAATTGGGGTGGTGAAAGACTTTAACTTTGAAGCTCTGAACAGTCCGGTAGATCCATATATCATGCAAGTCAGAACAAATGATTTCAATTTCGGCTATATTACCGCAAAGCTTGATCCCAACAATATTCAAACCACTATAGCCGAAGTGGAAAAGGTATGGAATGAATTTACTTCAAATGAGCCTGTGGATTATTTCTTCCTCGATGAAGATTTTGCACAGATGCTGAGACAGGAAAAGCAAAGCGCACAACTATCGCTTATCTTTGCGGTCTTTGCTATTGTTGTAGCCTCTCTCGGTCTCTTCGGACTCACATCATACATGCTCCAGCAAAGGACAAAAGAAATTGGGGTCAGGAAAGCTATGGGGGCATCCGTTGCTCAGGTCTTCCTGCTGATTTCCAAAAGCATAAGCGCCCTGGTTCTCGTTTCTGCAGTAATAGGTGTCCCGCTTATTTACTTTGTCAGCGAAAAATGGCTGCAGAATTATCACTACAGGATACAGCCCGGATTACTGGATTTCCTGTCGGGTTTTGTTATTGTATTCATTATTGCACTAACAACAATAAGCTACAGAACAATTAAGGCAGCAAGTGTTAAACCGGCACATTCACTCCGCTATGAATAAATTATCTTCTTTATAATAAGGACGGCCGTACAGAACAATCTGGTATAACTGCAGTTTATTAACACAGAACTTTTTGTATAACATATATATAAACCCCGCTTTCCGGCAGGGTTTATATATATTTGTATAAAATCAGCGTAATTGATATGAATTATAAGATAATCACCGGCCTGAGCCTTTTGCTATTCATAGTTACATCTTTTTCACTTAAGGCACAGGAACAGAATAAAGCTGCCGACAGCCTCAGATCAAAGGTAATAAGAATCTTTGTAGATTGCCACCGATGCGACATGGACTACATCAGGAGAGAAGTGCCTTATGTAAATTATGTCAGGGATGTAAAGGAAGCACAGGTATACGTGCTTGTAACCCGGCAACAAACAGGCAGCGGAGGAAGAGAGTATACAATAACCTATATCGGACAGGAAGAATTTGCAGGACTGAACGACACCCTGGTGTACCACAGTAATCCTGACAATACAGATGATAACATCAGAGAAGGCTCAACAAAAATGTTCAGCCTGGGATTGATGAGATACGTTGCCAGATCTGCCCTCTATGATGAGGTGGAAATAAATCACCTGGGCATAACAGAAGAAGTTGAAGTAGTTGATAATTGGGACAACTGGGTCTTTGAAATCGAGTTCGATCCCGAAATTGAACTGGAAGAATCCAGGAAATCAATCAACTTTGATAATTCCATTAACGCTTCCAGGATAACACATGCCCTTAAATATGAGTTTGGTGCGGATATGAGGTTCAGAGAAACTAAATATATCTATTCCGATACCACGTATATAAGTAACCGAAATTCATGGGGAATTGACAACCTGCTGGTGTTCAGCCTGTCCGATCACTGGTCGGCAGGAGTACGTACCGATTTGTCTTCATCAACCTACAGGAATCTTAAATCAAGCTTCGACTTTACTCCTTCAATAGAATACAATATTTTTCCCTATTCGGAATCTACAAGACGCCAGTTAAGAATGCTCTATGGAATAGGCTACTCATACAATAATTATATAGATACAACAATATATGATAAAACCGAAGAGCACCTGCTGGAACAATCACTGGATATAGCCTACCGGGTACAACAAAAATGGGGTTCGGTAAATATTTCCCTTGAAGCCTCAAGCTACCTCCATGATCTTTCTAAAAACAGGATAGAACTTGATGGCTGGATAAGCATAAGAATCATCAAAGGATTATCTCTCTCGATCAACGGAGGTGTCGCAAGAATCAATAACCAGATTACCCTCCCGAAAGAAGGTGCTGATGAAGCCGAGATATTACTCCGGCTGCAGGAACTCAGAACCGCCTACAGCATTGAGGGCAGTGTAGGATTCACCTATACCTTCGGATCAATCTATAACAATATCGTTAATCCACGATTCGGTAACGGCAGGTATTAATCTGAACACATAACTGCATCACTGTACCCTGATTAGCTGAAAGCCACGGAGTGGCTTAATAATAATAGCCCGGGTTACACCCCGGGGCTTGAGTCAGTGAGCAAAGCCACACCCCCGGAGGCGGGTGAATAGAGGATAATCAATAAATCAATTTTTCATGCAAAAATTTGCACAATAAAAATCTTTGTCATATCTTTGACCAGTTGGTTAAACTATTTGGTTTATCCTAATTATTAAACTCAACGATTAACATCATGACAAAGGATGATAAACTAACCGAAGAAAAGATATTTGACGCAGCCACCGAGATATTCGAGGAAAAAGGACTGGCAGCCACCCGCATGCAGGATATTGCAGACAGGGCAGGAATAAATAAAGCCCTCCTGCATTACTACTTCAGGAGCAAGGATAAATTGTTCAATGCCGTATTTGACAAGCTTGCCGAAAAAATATTTGCCAAGTTTGCATCCATCTTCGAGGAAGATATGCCTTTTGAAGATAAAATAAGGTTCTTCTTCACCGAACATATTAAGTTTCTGCAAAAAAACCCTAAGCTCCCGATGTTCATTATCGGAGAAGTAAACAGGAGCCCTGAACTGCTCAGCAAATTCCTGGACAGGATAAATATTAACAGGATAAAAGAGAAAATCTCGGGAGACCTTGGTGATGATATTTCTCCAGATGTAATACCTCATCTTATGGTAAGCATCATTTCCCTGTCAGTATTCCCGGTGGCCGCCAAACCAATAATATCAGGTATCCTGGACAGCGCAGGGATTGACTATGACAGTTTTATGGAAGAAAGAATAAAGGTAGCCCCGGAATTCGTCATTAATGCCATTAAACAACAACAGGTAGAATCTCAAAATAAAAGAAAATAATGAAAAAGTATATCCTTATAGCAATTATCACAGTCCTGGCATACCCCTGGGTCTATGTTGCTGACGCACAGGAATCAATAAGCCTTCAGCTGTGCTATGAAGAAGCCATGAAGCATCATCCTAGAGCCGAAGAAGGTAAGCTGCACAGCCAATTACGCCAATTAAAGCAGGAAAACCTGAAAACGTCATGGTACCCCGAAATAGCAGCAGGAGCTAATATCCTGTATAACTCCAGTGTAGTTGACCTTGCCGGAGCATTTGAGTCAATACCCGTACCTGGAATAAGCAACGACATACCCGTAATGCCAAATGACCAGTACAAACTAACTCTTGACATTAACCAGGTACTTTATGACGGCGGTGCCGTTAAAAGCAGTCGGCGCATGGAGGATAAACAGCTGGAGCTGGATAAAAAAGAACTGGAGGCCGACTTATATCAGGTGAAAGAACAAATTAATAACTACTACTTCAGTTTTATTATACTCGGCAAACAAAAAGAATTGCTCTTAAGCTATCTTGAAACCATTAACAGGCAGCTTAACCGCATGGAGTCAGGTATAGAAAACGGCGTTCTCCTTCCCTCCGACCGTGAAGTTCTTAAAGCTGAAAAGATTAAGATCAGGCAGCAGATTGCCGAAACGGATATCAGGAAATCTTCAGTGGCTTCAGTACTGTCTGACCTAACAGGGCTTGACATAGTGCCCGGCACTGAAGCATCAGTACCCGCCGCACCAATTAGCAACAATACAGAACTGGCAAGGCCGGAATTACGGGTACTTGAGCTCAAAAAAGAGCAAGTGGAAGCCGGCAAGGACCTCATCCTCAGCAACAGGCGGCCAAAAGCATTTGCCTTTGCTACGCTTGGCTATGGCCGGCCTGCAGGCAACGACTTTTTCTCAGACTCTTTCGGCCCCTATTATATAGTGGGTGCCGGCATCAAATGGAATATCATAGACTGGAAACAGAACAGCAGGAAACAAAAAATAGCAGATATAAATAAAACACTTATTAGCTCGGGTAAAAAGGTGATGGAAGATAACTTAACCCGGGCAATGCAACTGAAAGAGGCAGAAATAAAAAGTTTAATATCGGCTCTGAAAAGCGATGAAGAACTAATAACCACCCTTGGTAAAGTTTGCGCTACTGCCCTGTCAAAATATAACAACGGAACAATTACAGCCTCTGAATACCTCGTTGAATTCAACAAGGAAAAACAGGCAGTGATAAACCGTGAAATACACAGGGTAAGCCTTGCAAAGGCAAGAGTGGAGTACCTGAACATTGCAGGAAAAGAAATCGAATAATTAAAAATTAAATATAATGAAATACACAGCATACCTTATAATCCTCATTGCCCTTATGTGGTCGTGTAACAGTAATACTGAGGAACCCGACGCATGGGGCAATTTTGAATCAACTGAAATAATGATATCCTCTGAAAGCAATGGAAAGATAATACATATGCCTGTACGGCAGGGCGACCGGATACATGAAGGGCAACTCGTAGCCATTACCGATACCTCCATTATTAAACTGCAGATGGAAGAACTGAATGCCAGCCGTAACACTGTAATTACCCGCCTGAATTCCATCAGGGCACAAAACGAAATAATTGAGCAGCAGATTAAAAACCTGGCAGTAAACATTGACAGGACAAAGAGAATGCTAAAGGACAGCGCGGCAACCCGGAAGCAGCTCGATGACCTTACGGGGCAACTCAAGGTGCTTGAAAAGCAGAAGGATGCCAACAACACGCAGAAACAAACAATTAGCAGTGAACTGGATGTTTTTGACTCAAAAAAAGCATTGCTGGAGGAAAAATTAAATAAGTGCTATGTTAAAAGTCCCTCAAAGGGTACAATACTGGAGAAGTACAGTGAAGCAGGTGAGCTGAGCGCGGCAGGCAAACCATTGATTAAGATTGGCCGGCTGGAAGAAATGAAACTAAAAGCCTACATAAGCGGGGCACAGCTTCACCAGGTAAAAATAGGCCAGGAATGCACAGTGAGGATTGATGACGGAGAAAAAGGTTACAGGGAAATGAAAGGGAAGGTTGAACATATTTCTGACCGTGCAGAGTTTACACCAAAGATTATACAAACCAAAGAAGAGAGGGTGCACCTGGTTTATGCTGTTAAAATATTGGTTAAAAACGACGGCACACTAAAGAACGGGATGCCAGGCGAAGCATTCTTTGGCTTTTCAAAAAACGAAGATCAATGATCAGGGCAGAGAATATATCAATGTCATTTAACGGTACAAGGGCCCTTGAGAGTGTAAGCCTGAACGTTGATAAATCAGAACTGTTCGGACTGATCGGACCCGATGGTGCAGGTAAAACCACCTTTTTCCGAATAGTCACTACACTGCTCATTCCCGAAAAAGGCAAGGTCAGCATTAACAAGCTTGACACTGTGGATGATTACCGGGCCTTAAGAAAAAATATAGGCTATATGCCAGGGCGTTTCAGTCTTTACCAGGATCTTACCGTTGAAGAAAACCTGGCTTTTTATGCTACCGTTTTTGGCACAACGGTGAAGGAGAATTACCACCTGATAAGCGATATATATTCACACATTGAGCCTTTTAAAAAAAGAAGGGCAGGAAAACTCTCGGGAGGAATGAAACAAAAACTGGCTCTGTGCTGCGCTCTTATACATGCTCCTGAGCTTATTGTTCTTGATGAACCTACCACCGGTGTTGATGCAGTGTCAAGGACAGAATTCTGGGAAATGCTGAAGAAACTGCAAGGGGAAGGAATCACAATCCTTGTTTCAACACCCTACATGGATGAAGCCGTGCTATGCGACAGGGTTGCGCTGATACAGAAAGGCAGGATACTCGGCATAGATAAACCGGGATCAATTACCGGCAACTTCAGCAAGGAAATCTATGCAATAAAGGGTCGTGATAAATTCAGGCTTATCCGTGACCTGCGGGATCGCGAAACAGTTGAAAGCGTTAATCCCTTCGGCGACTCCGTTCATGTTACATTCAGTGGAAATGAATATGATGAAAACCTGCTGGAATATCTCGAAGATAAAGGACACAATGACCCCGGCGCAGAGCTTATTGAGCCGGGAATAGAAGACGTTTTTCTCGAATTAATGAGCAAAGAAGAAAATGACTGATGAAAAAGTAATTGAAGTAAAGGACCTTGTCAAGAAATTCGGATCATTCATTGCTAATGATCACCTGAGTTTCAATGTACACAGGGGCGAGATATTCGGCTTCCTCGGGGCAAACGGTGCGGGAAAAACTACTGCAATAAGAATACTCTCAGGACTGTCAAAGCCCAGTTCAGGCGAAGTTAAAGTGGCAGGATACGATATCTATCGCCATGCAGAGCAAGTGAAAAGACATATCGGCTATATGTGCCAGAAATTCTCATTGTACGAGGACCTGACCGTTGCCGAGAATATCATGCTCTACGGTGGGATATACGGAATGCCTGGAAAAGAGATTAAAAACAAGACAGGTACATTACTTGAATCCCTGGATTTTACTGGTTACAGAAAAAGAATTATCGGTGACCTTCCGCTGGGAATAAGACAAAAACTGGCCTTTGCCGTTGCTATATTTCATAAACCTGACATAGTTTTTCTTGATGAACCAACAGGCGGCGTTGACCCGATAACACGCCGCCAGTTCTGGGAAATGATATATAAAGCCGCCGATGACGGGATAACGATCTTTGTAACAACCCATTATATGGATGAAGCAGAATACTGCGACAGGGTAAGTATAATGAGTGAGGGTAAAATAATCGATATCGACAGTCCTGCACAGCTTAAGAAAAAATATGGTTCACCGAGCATCCAGGATGTATTTGTGAAAATTGCCAGGCCGGCCAATAATAAATGAAATATGAAAAGATTAGCAGGCTTTATTAAGAAAGAGTTCATTCATATCTTCAGGGATTTCAGGACATTGATATTCCTTTTCGGAATCCCTGCAGCGCAAATACTAATATTTGGGTTCGCTGTCAGGACAGATATAAAAAATGCGGGTATTGCAGTTCTGGACAAAGCGAAAGACGAAATAAGCACAGGATTGATATCAAAACTTGAATCATCTGACTTTTTTATCCTGAAAGAGAACCTGATGACAGATACCCGTATAGATGAAGTATTTAAAACAGGTGAGATAAAAGCAGTATTTATATTTGAATCTGAGTTTGGAAAGACATTGATAAATGAAGGCTCTGCAAATATTCAAATAATAGCTGACGGATCAGAGCCCAATGTGGCTAACCTTGTAACCAGCTATTCCAGGGCTATCATTTCTGATTATACCATGGAATTGAACAGGGCTGAAGAAACTTCTGCAATACCGGTTGAGCCCGAAGTAAAAATGTATTATAACCCAAACCTTGAAAGCCAGTATATGTTTGTGCCTGGAGTGATAGCAATAGTCCTGTTACTTACCTGTGCCATGATGACCTCTGTAACGATAACCCGTGAGGAAGAATTCGGGACAATGGAGGTCCTTCTGGTAAGCCCCCTGAAACCAATACAAGTAATACTGGGAAAGGTTATGCCATATTTTTTATTGTCACTGATTGATGTAGTCTTTATTCTTTTCCTGTCATGGTTGGTTTTTGATATCCCGATCCGGGGAAGCCTGATCCTGCTGATGCTTGAAAGCATGCTGTATATTATGATGGGTCTGTCACTCGGGATAATGATATCCACACTTGCAAGAACCATGCAGCAGGCTATGTTCACTTCACTGCTCGGACTTATGCTGCCTGCCATAGTACTTTCAGGATTTGTTTTTCCTGTGGAATCAATGCCGGAGATTTACAACTGGCTTAGCTCCATTATACCCCCGAGATGGTTTGTGACTATTGTAAAGAATATCATGGTCAAGGGCACTGATTTCAGTTTTGTTATAAAAGAAACATTTATACTACTGGCAATGACCTTGCTTTTTATTACTCTTAGCACAACAAGGTTTAAAAAAAGACTGGAATAAAGATGAGGACTATTTTATACTTAATAAGAAAAGAATTTATACAGATTTTCAGGAGTAAATTCCTGTCAAAAGCAGTTTTTGGTGTTCCCATTGTTCAAATGGTAATACTTGTACCGGCATTTACTCTCGAGATAAAGAATATTGAGGTATGTGTGGTTGACCGTGATATGTCAGCAGAGTCAAGACAGCTTATCTCAAAACTGCAGGGTTCTGATTTCTTCATCCTGAAGCATACCACTTTTAGCGATAATGAAGCGGATGCTATGCTCCACAACAATCAGTGCGACCTGGTTCTGCACATACCAGAAAATTTTGGAAGGAAAATAATAAAGGAAGGAGGTGAAAAGGTTATGGTCCTGGCCAATGCTATAAATGCAAGCTCTGCTCAGCTGGCATGGAACTACATGCGGGGAGTGATACAGGATTATAATTCAGACCTGCTAATTGAAAACCTGCAATATAAGCCGCCCAGCCGGTTTTTGATAATCAATACCTCCAGCCGGTTCTGGTATAACCCGACACTTAATTATAAGTACTACATGCTACCAGGTATACTGGTGATCCTTGTTACAGCAATAGGTCTGCTTCTGGCAGGACTTAATGTTGTCCGTGAGAAAGAAACAGGCACCCTGGAGCAGCTGAATGTAACACCCATAAAAAAACACCAGTTTATTATTGCCAAGCTGGTGCCCTTCCTCTTAATTGGGCTCGTTGATCTTGCTTTCGGGCTGGTACTCGGTAAAATACTTTTTAATATACCCTTTAACGGGAGCCTGGCATTGCTTTTCCTTTTTTCTTCTTTTTATCTTATCGCTGTACTCGGTCTTGCCCTGTTCCTTTCAACAATGTCATCCACTCAGCCACAATACCTTTTTCTGGTATTCTTTGTCGTTATGATATTTGTAATGATGAGTGGTATCTTCACCCCTACCGAAAGTATGCCACGCTGGGCCCAGCAATTCAACACCATTAACCCGGCTGCCTACTTCATGAGGGTAATACGCATGATAATGCTGAAAGGATCCGGATTAAACGATGTACTCCCTGATATCAAAGGGATAATCCTGATAGGCATAGGAACCATCTCTCTTGCAATCTGGCGCTACCGTAAAACCGTTTGACGCTGATGGCGCTGATTAATGCTGATTGCGCTGATGGGGTATTACGGCACGTACAGAGACAGGCCAGTGGTCTGATAAAAACAGTTTATCGTTTTTTGGCGTCTTTGTTATGTGTTCAATGACATCTACCCCCCTGCTTACAAATATATAATCAATCCTGCTGGTTCCGGGCTTATCACCGAATCCATTGTAGGTATATTCAATGCCCCGGGGAACTGTTTCACATACTGACCAGCTATCAAGTACCAGTGCATCCTCATTCCCGTCTTCAGTAAGAACATCATATGCCTTGCTCTGTGGTGTCATATTAAAGTCGCCCGTAATCACAAAGGGATAATCACCCGCTATTTCAGCTACCTGCTCAAGCAATACATGCGAGCTCATCAACCTGGCCGAGTCGGACATATGACTGTAATGAGTATTGAAAAAATAAAAAACACCCCCTGACTCAATATGCTTAAGCTTCACCCATGTTACTATCCTGGGCAATACGGCTCCCCAGCCTCTGCTGCCCGGCACTGCCGGTGTGTCTGATAACCAGAAAGTACCATTTTGCGGCGAACTGAACAGATCTTTTTTGTAAAACACCGGTGTCATCTCCCCTGCCCTTTTGCCGTCATCCCGGCCTGCACCAACAGACTCATATTCAACCAGGGCCGAATCCAGGTAGGAATACTGGTGCCACAAAGCTTCCTGTAAACCAAATATTGCAGGTGATTCCTTCTCAAGAAATGATAATACGAAATCTTTCCTGGAAGGCCAGTCATTTGGCGCATCAGAGGGATTATCATAGCGAATATTAAGAGTCAGTACCTTTAAATCAATTCCCCCTTCACTGCTGCATGAAATTAGAAAAACAAGCGGCCAGGCTAAAAGTATCAATAATCTTTTCATATTCTTCACTTTTCTCCAAAGATAAATAAACTCATAAAGACTACATGACAAACAAAGCTCAATTGAAAGAGTAAGCTATTATTCGTATCTTTGCAAAAAACATATGTGATGTCAGGGATACCGAGTTTTTTTAAGCAGTTTAGACCCCGGGGATTTAATTACACTCCCATGTATTATGATCCCAAAAAGGAGGAAATGGAAGAGAGAGAACGCCGTATAAAGGCTGAAATGGGTATTAAGGACGATACCGGTAAAGAATATGTGCCCAGGATAACACGTGGTTCGATGTCGAACTATTTTAAACAGAATAAAACAAGGGTACAGCGCTACACTCTTATCAGGCTTATAGTAATAGCCCTTGTCCTTTTCCTTATTGCTTACGTATTTTTCTATGTTTAAAATCCTGTCTTAATGTCTGATTTAATCAAGCTGCTGCCCGACTCTGTTGCGAACCAGATAGCCGCAGGTGAGGTCATACAGCGCCCTTCCTCCCTTGTAAAAGAACTAATGGAAAATTCGGTTGATTCCGGAGCCGGCCATATAAAAGTCATAATAAAAGATGCCGGCAGCACCCTTGTGCAGGTGATAGATAACGGAAGTGGCATGTCGGAAACCGACTGCCGGCTAAGTTTTGAAAGACATGCTACCTCTAAAATTACTGCTGCCGAAGACCTTTTTTCAATTTCCACTAAAGGCTTCAGGGGCGAAGCGCTGGCCTCAATAGCCGCCGTGGCAATGGTTGAAATGAAAACCTGCCTTAACAACAGTGAAGTAGGGACCCTGCTGAAAATTAACGGTTCAAAAGTTGAAAAACAGGAACCGGTGAGCTGCCTGCCGGGAACTAATATATCGGTAAAAAATCTTTTCTATAACGTGCCTGCACGCAGGAAGTTCCTGAAGACTGAATCAACGGAGATGCGACATATAATAAATGAATTCCAGAGAATAGCACTGGCTCATCCGGGAATCAGGTTCGGCTTGCATCATAACGACAGGGAAATATTTAACCTGCCGGCATCAAGTGAAAAACAAAGGATAATTGATATATTCGGCAAGAATATGAACCAGAACCTGATAAGGCTTCACACAGAAACAAGTCTTGTCAAAATTAACGGCTTCATCGGCAAACCTGAACATGCCAGGAAAACTTTTGGTGAACAGTTTTTCTTTATTAATGACAGGTATATGAGGCACCCTTACATGCACAGGGCCATAATGGAAGCCTACGAAAATATCCTGCCCCCTGACTCCATACCCTCCTACTTCGTTTTCCTTACTGCTGATCCCGCATCCATAGATGTCAATATCCATCCCACCAAAACAGAGATCAAGTTTGAAAATGAGAGGATGATATGGCAGATACTGCACGCAGCAGTGAGGGAGAGTCTGGGTAAATTCAATATCGTCCCTTCCCTGGATTTTGAAGATAGTGATGACATTATCGAAATACCACCCACCGGTAAAGAAAAGGCTCAAATGCCCGGGATTAATATTGACCCTGACTTTAATCCCTTCAGGGAAGAAGAATCATATAAATCCATCAAAAATAAATTCGAAAAGGAAAAAGACACACCCCCGGGGGGATGGGAAAAACTTTACTCCGGCATGGAGTCACAATCTGAAATTGACACCGGGCAGTCAACAGCTGTACCCGTTAATGAAAAGATCTTTCAGCTTCGCAACAGGTATATAGTGTGTTCAGTGAAATCAGGCATAATGATCATCGATCAGAAAAGAGCTCACGAAAGGATCCTCTATGATAACTACATCAGGGCACTCCGCTCTGATGAAGCTGTAGGGCAGAGCAGCCTTTTCCCAAAAACCCTTGAACTGGAACAGTCTGATATTGCTTTGCTGAACGAGATAGAAGAAGAGATTAAAAAATGTGGTTTTGACATAAGATACCTGGGCAATAACACCGTTTCAATAAATTCTCAGCCCGCAGCAGGAATGAATGAAGACCCCGTGGAAATGCTGGAGATTATTATTGAAGAATATAAAACAGTAGAAAAAGATCCAGGCGAGTCAAATAAGGAAAGAATAGCTATGTGCATGTCAAGGGCCACAGCCGTGCCCTACGGTAAAAAGCTGGACACAGGTGAAATAAGGGAACTTGTCGGTAAACTTTTTCAATGTACCAATCCGAATTATTCGCCTTCCGGGAAACCGGTTCTGAATATTATAACACTGGACGAAGTGGACAGGAGACTGAAGTGATCCAGCAATGTTGGTGTTGGTCTCTGACCAACGCCCCGTAGAATACTGAAAGGCGTGGATCATGAGATCCACACCAACCATAACGAAGTTGGCAGGAGACTGAAGTGACAATATGTCGGTATTAAAAAATTATTAACTATTTTGGCTTGACTATTGTTGTGTAAAAAAACAACTGTTTAAACAGATTTTATATGAATGCTTTTGGAAGAGGATTATTCCCGGGCTTACCCCCGGTTGTGAAAAATATAATACTGATTAATGTTATAATGCTGTTTGCCCTGTGGACAGCTGATACAGCTTTTAACGTTAATCTGAATGCCGCCCTGGGTCTGTATTATCCAAAGTCTGAACACTTCAGGCCCTACCAGATAATTACTCATATGTTTATGCATGGCGGCTTTACACATATTTTTTTCAATATGTTCGCAGTCTTTATGTTCGGGCGCATTCTTGAACAGGTATGGGGTCCAAAAAGGTTTTTTATTTATTACATCATCACTGGTATTGGTGCGGCACTTACCCACGAAGCTGTTATGGCAATACAATACCAGAAGCTTGTGGCAAGCCTTGATCCGCAAGATGTGCAGATAGTACTTGACAGGGGCGCTGAGTTATGGCAGACGGGCAGATATTTCACAAATCCTGAAATGCAGCGACTCAACTCCATACTGAACATTCCGGTTGTAGGGGCTTCCGGAGCCGTTTTTGGTATTCTCCTGGCCTTTGGTATGTTGTTCCCGAACACCCAGCTTATGCTGCTGTTTCCGCCAATACCTATCAAGGCAAAGTGGCTGGTAATAGGCTACGGCGCCCTGGAACTTTACCTTGCAGTAACCAAGCCGGGAAGCAATATAGCACATGCAGCACACCTGGGAGGTATGATATTCGGATTTATACTTATTAAATTCTGGAAAAAAACAACTAATACACTGTACTGATGAATATTGTTGGCGAAATGAAAGAACAGTTCAGGAAAGGAACAAATCTCCTTAAACTGATCTATATTAATGCTGCTGTCTTCCTGGTTATTGCAGTACTGCAAATAATAGCTGTGCTTTCCAACTCACCTGCAATTTCTTCATCTGTGATCGAATTTCTTGCAGTGCCGGCATCCTCACCGGAGCTGATCAAAAAGCCATGGACCATAATAACATATATGTTCCTGCACCAGGGCTTCTTTCATATCCTTTTCAATATGTTATGGCTCTACTGGTTTGGCAGGATATTCAGTGATTACTTTGACCAGAAAAAGCTGGCTTCCCTGTATATCCTGGGCGGCCTTTCAGGGGCACTCCTCTATATACTATCATTTAATATCTTTCCGGCTTTTGCAGATGTAATACATTTATCAATAGCCCTCGGAGCATCAGCATCTGTAATGGCAATAGTTGTTGCAACAGCCACTTTTGTTCCTGATTATTCGGTTTACCTCTTCCTCCTGGGTAAAGTGAAGATCAAATATATTGCAATAGGAATATTCCTCCTGACTTCAGTTTTTGACTTCAGCGTTAACACAGGTGGTAAAATTGCGCACATAGGAGGAGCTATCATGGGTTATGTATATGCTACCCGGTACAGGCAGGGAAAAGATACGGGGAAGTGGATAAACAGGATACTTGACAATATTGTAACCTGGTTCAAACCACGGAAAAATATGAAAGTATCATATAAAAAACCCATGACCGATTATGATTATAATAAGATGAGGGCAGACCATCAGGAACAAATAAACAAGATACTTGAGAAAATCTCCAAAGGCGGATATGACAGTCTTACCAAAAAAGAAAAAGAAATTCTTTTCAAGGAAAGCCAGAAAAAAAACTAGACTTTCTTTTTTTTAGTTTTTTCAGGCTATTTTTATCACGTCCAATTTAAATTTGACTTGCGAAAATTAGCCCGGAAAATATTATTCCTTCTTAACATTGTTGCTGCCCTTGCACTGTTAATAGCTTATATATCGGTAATTATTCCGCCTGAGAAGCTTGCATTCCCTGCGTTTTTCGGACTGGCCTATCCCTATATACTACTACTGAATATCATTTTTGTCATAACCTGGGCACTCAATTTCAAACCTGAAGTCTTAATTTCGCTCATCGTTATTATTATTGGCTTCAACCATCTTAACAACTATTTCAGGCTTGGCAAAAAAGGGGGAGACGATTATGATGTCAGTCTGATGAGCTATAACATCAGGCTGTTCAATCATTACGACACACAGGAAAATAGTGAGAAGAAAATTCTTGAATATCTTGCCTCTGAGAAACCGGATATACTGTGCATGCAGGAATTTTACATTAATGGCCCTGTTTCTGAAGTAAAGAATCGTTTTGCCCTGCCTGTAAACAAGGAATATAAGGTCCATAGCAAGTTTTTCCGCATAAAAGAAAACAGCTATTACGGTATTGTCACATTTACCAGGTTCCCTGTCGCCGGGCGTGGCGACCTGGTTCATCCCGGCTCTGCCAGCCTTTCAATATTTACAGATATTGTAATCAGGGATGATACAGTCCGGGTTTACAATAACCACCTTCAGTCATTTAAACTCAGGCGTATGGACAAAACCCTTCTTGAAGAGCTCTATACGGGAGAAGAAAACCAGGCTATGCAAGAACTAAGAATCCTTTCATTTTCTCTCAAACAGGGATTTGCCCGAAGATCACAGCAGGCAAGGAAAGTAAAAGAACTGATTAATAATTCGCCCTACCCCGTTATTGTGTGCGGCGATTTTAACGATACCCCTATTTCATACAGTTACAGGAAAATAAGAAAAGGGCTGAATGATGCATTTGTAGAATCCGGTAACGGTGCCGGGTTTACCTATAAAGGGAAATACCCTCCTAACAGGATAGATTACATCCTTTTTGATGACAACTTCCTCTCTCGTGGATATAAGACAGACAGGATTAAGTACTCCGACCATTACCCTGTGAGCACACTGCTAAAAATAAAAAACTAAAAAGGCAGCCTGCTCAGGTCCACATTTCCACCCGATAATATAATTCCGACTTTACGATTGCTGAACATATCCGGGTTCTCAAGAATAGCTGCCAGGGTAACAGCTGATGATGGTTCCACAATTATCTTCATTCTCTCCCATATTAATCTCATGCTTGATATTATGTTTTCCTCCTTTACCCTGAAAATATCATCAAGTTTATCAGAAAGTATTGAGAAAGTACGCCTGCTCAGGGTTGTCAGCAAGCCATCTGCAATAGTATCAGGTTTATGATGAGCTATATATTTACCGCTTTTTATCGACCTGTAGGCATCGTCGGCCCCCAGTGGCTCAGCGCCGTATACGAGAATATTCTCACTAAAGCCCTTAACCGCCAGTGCCGTACCACTCATCAGGCCCCCTCCTCCCACCGGTCCGAGAACAATATCCAGGTCAGGATGATCATTTACCAGCTCCAGCCCTGCTGTACCCTGTCCGCAGATAACATTATAGTTGTCATAGGCATGCACGAAGGTAGCCCCGGTATTTTCAATTATCTTATTTGCCGCATCTTCACGTGCCTGCAGTGTTGGTTCACAAAAAGTGATGTCAGCCCCATACCCTGCCACAGCATCCTTCTTTACATCCGGTGAGTTTGAAGGCATTACAATATAAGCCTTTGCTCCTCTCATCCCTGCAGCCAGCGATACAGCTGCAGCATGGTTGCCCGAGGAATGTGTTATTATGCCCCCGGTTAATTCCTTTTCAGATAATGAAAGAACTGCATTTGTAGCTCCCCTGAACTTAAAAGCTCCCACTTTCTGCAAATTCTCACACTTAAAATACAGGCTGGCTTTGAAAATATTATTCAACTGGAGAGAGGTCATTACGGGAGTCCTGTGGATATACCCGCTTATACGTGATGCAGCCTTTTCGATATCATAATAGGAGGGAATTCTTTTTTCCATTTGCCAGCTATGTAAAACAAAAGACCACCCCGGGGTTCAGGGCGGTCTTTCCCGGTAATCCGGATATATTGTTATTATTATCCTTTAAAAAATACTGTATGCCACGGTCAGACCTGCCATTACAACAGATACCATGGTCATAAGTTTAATAAGTATGTTAAGTGATGGTCCTGATGTGTCTTTAAAAGGATCACCAACGGTATCACCTACAACTCCTGCATGGTGTGCTTCGCTTCCTTTGCCTCCAAAGTTGCCTTTTTCAATATATTTTTTTGCATTATCCCAGGCACCTCCGGCATTATTAAGCATTATAGCCAGTGTAAACCCGGATGTCAGCCCGCCAACCAGCAATCCAACAACGCCGGCCACTCCAAGAAGTACACCCACAAAAACAGGCACTGCTATTGCAATTATGGCAGGCAGTACCATTTCCTTCTGTGCACCTTTGGTTGAAATGGCCACACATTTTGCATATTCAGGCGTTTGTGTACCTTTAATTATACCGGGCATTTCCTTAAACTGTCGCCTTACCTCGTCAACCATGTCGCCTGCAGCGCGACCCACTGCTTTCATTGTCATTGCACAAAAGACAAAGGCCATCATTGCACCAATAAAAATACCGCCCAGCAACATCGGGTTCAGCAGTGAAAGATTATAAGCAGAAACAAAATCATCTATATGTGCTGATGCCAGCTGTACTGCCCTCTGTCCTTCTTCAACTGCAGGAACAGAGTCAGTATAAAAAAGTACATTCCCTATTTGCTTGAACCCTTCAATGCTGCTATCGGCCAGCTTGCCAAGCCATAGCTTAACCTCTTCCATATAAGCGGCTATCAGTGCCATGGCCGTGAGTGCTGCCGATCCTATGGCAAAACCTTTTCCGGTTGCAGCGGTTGTGTTTCCAAGCATATCCAGCGCATCTGTTCTTTCTCTTACCTCAGGAGGCAGTTCAGCCATTTCAGCATTACCCCCCGCATTGTCTGCTATTGGTCCGAATGCATCCGTTGCAAGAGTAATTCCGAGTGTTGAAAGCATACCTACCGCGGCAAATCCTATACCGTATACTCCTTCAGCAAAATTTGCAAATCCGCCTGCAAGACCAAAGGCTGCAATGATACCAATTGTTATGGTTACCACGGGTATCCAGGTTGAATACATACCAACAGCCACACCATCTATAATTGTTGTTGCCGGACCTGCCTGTGCCTGCCTGGCTATTCCTTTTGTTGGTTTATATTCATCAGAAGTAAAGTATTCGGTACTTTGCCCGATAACCACACCGGCTACCAGCCCGGCCACCACAGATCCGAAGACACCCCAGGTGATCCATCCGCTTGCTGCAAGAACAGCAAGCACTCCAAGAATCAGAACTGAGCTGCCACCCGTACCAAGAAGCAGGGCAGTCAAAAGATTACGCTGCGTAGCTGATTCCTTGGCCCTGACCATATATATACCTGCTATTGACAGGATAATGCCCACCGCGGCCACAAGCATAGGTGCAATAACAGCTTTAACCTGCAGATCGGGTGAGAGTGCCGGCAGGGCCGCTCCAAGGGCTGCAGTAGCAAGTATTGATCCCGCATAGGATTCGTAAAGGTCAGCTCCCATACCTGCAACATCACCAACATTATCACCAACATTATCAGCTATTGTAGCAGGATTACGAGGATCGTCCTCGGGAATACCCTCTTCAACTTTACCAACAAGGTCAGCTCCCACATCAGCAGCCTTGGTATATATACCGCCACCAACACGGGCAAAGAGAGCCTGGGTTGAAGCTCCCATACCAAAGGTAAGCATGGTAGCAGTAATCTCAACCATTTTCTGGCGTTCGGTCGTACCCTCATGAACAAGAGTAAGCCCCAGGAAGTGGAGCCCTGTCTCCATATTCTCAGGAGTAAAAACAGCTTTTGTCAGTATAAGAAACCATGCTGCAATATCGAGTAAGGCAAAGCCTACCACAATCAAGCCCATCACGGCACCACTGCGGAATGCTATTTTCAAACCCTGGTTCAGCGATTTAGAGGCTCCGTGGGTAGTACGGGCTGATGCAAAAGTAGCTGTCCGCATCCCCAGGTAACCACAAAGACCCGAAAAGAAACCTCCGGTCAGGAAGGCAATCGGAACAAAGGGATTCTGCACGCCCAGATAGGCAAGAATAAAAAGAAAGACCACCAGAAAGGCGAAAACGATTGCCACAACCTTGTACTGCCTTCTGATGTAAGCCATGGCTCCATCCCTGACATACTGGGCAATCTCTTTCATTCTGTCAGTGCCTTCCGACTTCTTCATCATGCTGTGGAAGAAGATCCAGGCAAACAGTAGTGCGGTAACAGCCGCAACAGGTACAATCCAAAACAAACTGCTAATCATAGATTAATAATTTTATGTTATACAAATACTCCAGGTTACGATCAATTAAACATGCAAATTTATCCGACTTTTTCTTATTTGCAAATGCCCCGGCATAAATAACAGTTTAACACATATTATACAACTATGATTAGCAGTATTATTATCAAATAAGGAATAAAGTAATAATCTAAATATCTATTCCCTGTTCTTTACATATTTTTCAAGCCAGCGATAAGTCTCCCACTGCATATGCATAAGTGACTCTGCCGATCTGTATCCATGACTTTCATTGGGCAGCATCACAAGCCGTACTGTAGCACCATGCCCCTTAAGTGCAGCATAATACCTTTCACTCTGGATAGGGAAAGTACCACTGTTATTGTCGGCCTGACCATGAATTAAAAGTATCGGGTCCTTAACCTTCTCAGCATGCATAAAAGGCGACATATAAAAATAAAGGTCGGGGGCTTCCCAGAATGAACGTCTTTCATTCTGAAAGCCGAAAGGTGTAAGAGTACGGTTATAGGCTCCACTCCTGGCCACTCCTGCAGCAAACAGCCTGGAATGCGCCAGCAGGTTGGCTGTCATAAAGGCACCGTATGAGTGACCGCCAACAGCAACCCTGTCTGCATCAACAACTCCCAGCTCAACACCTTTGTCAATAGCAGCTTTTCCATTGGCAACAAGCTGCTCCCTGAATGTATCATTGGGCTCTTTGTCGTCTCCACCTACTATCGGGAAAGCTGCATTATTCATAACGGCATAGCCCTGGGTAACAAAAACCAGGATGGATGAAGGGCTGACACGTATAAACCTGTAAGGTGAGCCTGATACCTGGCCTGCTGCATCCGAACTCTTGTATTCTCTCGGGTAAGCCCAGAGAATAGCAGGCAATGGACCATCCTTTTCCTTGTCATATCCTTCGGGAAGATATAAATCAAATGAAAGATCCAGGCCGTCATCTCTCTTGTATTTAACCAGCTCCTTGGTCACTCCCTCAAGCTGCGGATAAGGATTTTTAAAATTTGTGACCTGCGTAAGCTTACCATTCTTAAGATTTCTCAGGAAATAATTGGGAGGCATGTCAACAGATTCCCTGCGGGTAAGAACAATGTTCTTTTCATCCGGAAGCATGTTTGATACGCTCTCATAATAAGGAGCTTCTGATCTCCACAGCCTGTTAGTCTTACCATCCCTGATCCTGTATTCATCAATAAACGGACGGTCTCCTTCCGGTGAAGAACCCCTGCCCGTAAGGTAAAGGGTACGCCCCCTGTCTTCAATGAGAAGCACCCTGCGGCCATACTCATTATCTGTGGTTGCAAAACTACCGGGGTCATTGTAACGATCTTCTGATTGCAGGCTGAATATCTCTTTTAAGCTGCCCGCAGGATCATCAGGATCAAACATGCTCTGTACCTCCAGGCGCTGACCACGCGAACGTTCACGCAGGATTGCAATATCATCATTACCCCAGGTAATACCCCCAAAACGCAGTTTAGTGGCAATAAATTTCTCTGCCTCTCCCTTGAAAGGTGCAGAAAGAGTATATACCTGGTCATGATACTCCATTTCCTTACTGAAGTCGCCTCCGTCAAGAGGTTCTACATACATCAGCGTGGAAGGCTTATCATTCCTCCATGAAAAATACCTTGCCTCGGGAAAGGTCATATCATACCCCCTTGGCAGGTTCTCCTTTAAGGGAGTTTCAACAATTTTCCTTACCATGTTTCCATTCATATCCCAGATCTTAACTACAGAGGGGAAATAGTAATAAGGAACAGTGTAAGAAAAAGGCTTTTCTACAGTCTCAATAAGAAGGTAATTACCATCAGGAGATGGATTAACGGATTTGTAAATACCTGGTTTGCCAATCTGGCTCGATGATGAACCATCCCAGACCTTAATAACAGAGCCTGAATAATATTCAAAAATCTTCTCATCTACCGGGTTTTCAAGAAGATCCTGGTAAGTGCGGGCTGCTCCCTTCATACCAAGATTTTCCTGTATAACTGGTCCGGCAGGTACCGCTGAAGGCGCCGGGCACTCCCCGCGACCGGGTATAATGGTCTGGTAAATAATACTCTTATTGTCCGGCAGCCAGCTGAATCCGCCATAGCCTATAACAAGGTTAAGGTTATCATCAATCTTCTTTACAGCTCCCTCGCTGATATCTCCAACCCACAACTCAATACTTCCTGAAGTAACATTGGTGAAAGCAAATTTATTCCCGTCATCTGACCAGCTGAAGTTAGTCATTTTCAGATCCGCGGGCATTCCGTCAAAGACAGTTTCGTTCTTCCCGTAAATATCTGTAACTGTAAATCCTATGGAATAAGACCTCCTGCTTGGTCCGTTAACGGCAGGATCAATTCTTAAGCCGCCAAGCCTGAGCTCCTCCCTTGATAGATCCTCAATGGAAGGCATCCCGGGCCTCTGCAGCAAGGCCATGTTTTCTCCGTCCGGGCTTATGTAAACGGAAGGAGTTGGACTGGCTGTCATAATATCAACAATATCTTCAGGAGGCTTCTGGTATTCAAGCCCTCCCTGTGCTGAAATTACTCCTGCTGCCAGGATTAGTAAACTAATTAATAATGCAAGTTTTTTCATAGGTATAATGTTTAATTTAAATTTATTCTAATCAATAAACTTATTGTTCCAGTTACAAAGTTAACCTTTATGTGATATTAATATATGCTGCATAATATGTATACACTATTAACATACCCTGGCTTTACTAAACCCCTCAACTCCTAAACCCCTAAACCCCTAAACCACTAAACCACTAAACCACTAAACCACTAAACTATCAAATGATATGCTTACCTTTGCTACATCATAAACACTAACCATATGAACAAACTCAAAGACATCATAGAAAAGGCCTGGGAAAACAGGGAATTGCTGAAAGAAAGCAGGATAAAAGAAGCTATCAGTGAAGTAATAGAGCTGCTTGACAAAGGAATGGAGAGAGTAGCTGAACCATCATCAGAAGGATGGATTGTAAACCAGTGGATAAAAAAAGCTGTTATACTCTACTTCCCTGTCAGGGAAATGGAGGTTACTGAAGCCGGCCCCCTGGAATTTCATGACAAAATGAAACTCAAGCGTAATTATAAAGACCTCGGGGTAAGGGTAGTGCCTCATGCAGTAGCACGCTATGGTGCATATATCAGTAAAGGTGTAATTATGATGCCATCCTATGTAAACATAGGTTCATACATAGGTGAAGGAACTATGGTGGATACCTGGGCTACCGTAGGCTCATGCGCCCAGATAGGAAAAAATGTCCACCTCAGCGGGGGTGTTGGCATAGGAGGGGTACTTGAACCGGTACAGGCTGCCCCCGTTATTATCGAAGATAATTCCTTTATTGGCTCGCGCTGTATAATTGTTGAAGGAGCGCATGTTGCCTCAGAAGCAGTACTGGGTGCAAATGTAGTGATCACTAAATCCACCAGGGTCATGGATGTTACAGGCAGCAAAACAGTAACATACAAAGGATATGTTCCTCCTAAATCCGTGGTAATACCAGGATCTTACCCGAAGAAATTTCCTGCCGGTGAATTCAATGTGCCCTGCGCACTTATAATAGGTAAAAGAAAAGAGTCAACTGATAAAAAAACATCTCTGAATGATGCTCTCAGGGAGCACAGTGTAGCAGTTTAATTATGAAGATCGGCTTTGATGCAAAACGTGCCTTTTTTAACAGGAGCGGACTGGGAAATTACAGTCGTAACCTCCTGAGATCATTTTTCAGGTATTTCCCTGAAAATGAATACCTGCTGTATTCACCCTCATCAAATAACATTATAGGTTTCAGCAACAGGGAGAATTACAGCATAAGGACTCCTGAGAAACAAATGCATAAAATGTTTCAGTCATACTGGAGAACAAAAGGCATAAGAGAACAACTGCTAAACGATGATGTTGATGTTTATCACGGCCTCAGCAGTGAACTGCCTGTTTTGAGAAAAGGAGATAATATAAGAACTGTTGTTACCGTTCATGACCTGATCTACATGCGATACCCTGAATTATATACCTTCATAGATCGCAAAATATATTTCCGTAAAACAAAATATGCCTGTGACAGGGCAAACCGGATTGTGGCTATAAGTGATCAGACACGGAAAGATATAATACGGTTTACAGGTACTCCCGCAGAAAAAATTTCTGTAATCTACCAGGACTGCCACCCACTTTTCTATGCTGAATATCCTAATACTCTTAAACAGAAAACCAGGGATAAATATAAACTGCCGGACACTTACCTCCTATATGTAGGAACAGTAGAAGAACGCAAAAACCTGCTTTCAATAATAAAGGCCATTGAGATTGGTAAAATTTATATGCCACTGGTGGTTGTCGGCAGGAAAAGAGATTATTATAAAAAAGTCAAAGATTATATTGAAAGGAACAGAATAAAAAATATCCTTTTCCTGGATGAAGTAACAAACGAAGACCTGCCGCTTATTTACAACTTAGCATCGTGTTTTATTTACCCCTCCGTTTTTGAAGGCTTTGGCATACCTGTAATTGAAGCCCTGGTGTCAGGCGTACCTGTAATCACCAGCAGGGGCAGTTGTTTCAGCGAAGCCGGGGGGCCGGGCAGCATATATATTGATCCTCATAATCCTGAAGAGTTAGCCAATGCCATTCTTGCTGTTATCAATGATCCCCGTAAAGCTGATAAGATGGTATCAGAAGGATTAAAATACGCTGAAAGGTTCAGGTCAGATAAAATTGCCTCTCAATATATGGAAGTTTACAGCTCTATTTCCTGATTATATCTTCTACCTCCCGGAAGTGACGCTCCAGTGAGAAATCACTGTCTATCTTTTCCCTGGCCCTAACACCCATTGTCTTAAGCAGGGAAGGATCCCGGTTAAGGATCTCTACTTTTTCCGCCATCTCACTTACATTCCTGTCCTCTACAATATACCCGTTGACTCCGTTATCTATCAGTTCCGAAGGACTGCCAATATCAAAGCTTACAACCGGCTTGCCATAACTCATTGATTCCAGTATCACATTTGCAAAACCTTCCTTTTCAGACGTGAGGACAAAGAGATCGATTGACCTGTAAAATACTGACATATCCTTCACAAAGCCGTGAAATATGAATTTACCACCGAGGCCGTTACTGCTTACACTTTCCTTGATTTCTTCAAGACGGGCCCCGTCTCCTGCAAGACTGATACGAAAATCAAACCCTTTCTCATACAGTATCCTGCCCAGCTCAACCAGGAAAGAAAATCCTTTCTCAGCCGATATTCTTCCTGCTGATCCAATGACAAGCATACCTTCAGTGTTTTTCGCCTCTTCAACCGGGGGCAGTTCAACACCGTTATATATAACATGTATCTTACCGGGATCAAGCACATTCCTGAAGTTTTGGATAATCCCCTTCTTTGTATACTCAGAAGTTGCAATTATATCAGTTACAACATCTGTCAGCAGCTTCCTGTTAAGCCTGCTTCCCCTGATTGGCCTTGCAAGTCCCCTGCGGTAAATTATATTCTCAACATTGCAGGTACGGGCAACCCTTGCCCCTGTCTTAAGGTCTATCGAAAGATTGAGAAAAAGTGTTTTTACATTATTTGCCCTGTATATACGCTTAAGCCTCAGCAAAAGCACCGGATTGAAAAAACTTGTGTTCCTCATCCTGAAACCGATGGTATTGATCCCTGCCTGGCGCGAACGCCTCAGGAGCTCACTCCCCCTGTATGCTATCATCACAACATTATACCCCTTTTCTTTCATCCCGGAAGCTATGGTAAGTGACCATTTTTCACCTCCTCCCCAGTTCTTGTTGGTATTAAAGAAACAAACCGACGGAGCTGTGCGGGGTCGTCCTGAGGCATTAAGCTTTTTAAGTTTCCTGTATTTCATGTAAGCCCCCTTTGCCGAACTGTAAGCTATTTTCAGACCATGCATGCCATCAAGTATTCCCAGCCTGAGAAAATAACTCTTAATGAACTTCCAGATGGGACTGAAAACTATCCTTGGAAGGTTGCTCCTTTTACCTGATATAAATAAGGCATTGGCTGATATTGATGAAAAATAATCAGCCTTCTTACGGTGCGTCTCTATCGAAAAAAATGAATAATGCAACATATCACCGGCCAGGTTGCCAATTGTTGCATCCCTGTCCATTATAATCCTGTCGTGAGGATTAGTGCCTCCCCATACACCCTTCCGCCGGTCCCACAGCCTGATTTTTCTTTCCACGTACCTTACGTCACGCGGGTCGCGACTGTTGGTATATGATGTTTTTCTCTTCAGCCAGTAACCGTCATATTTCCAGTCTTTAGCAGCCTTTATCACGGAATCCCTTAACCCGGGGCTCAGTGCCTCATCTGCATCAAGTGAAATTATGTAATTGTTCCTCGCCTGATTAAGAGCCCAGTTCTTTTGCTGGATATGACTCTCAAATTTATGCTGCAGAAACCTGACATTGTATTTGCGGCATATCTCTTCCGTACGATCCGTGGAATATGAATCTACAACAATAATCTCATCAAAAACATCTCCCAGCGAATCCAGGCAGCGTCCAATATTCCTTTCTTCATTGTACGCTATTATTACTGCACTTATGCTGACCATTGACTTATTATTTAATACAAATATATGTTACTTAACCTGAATAATTCATAAAAAACAAAAAAAAGGTGATTTTTATTAGTTTATCTCCTTGATATTCACTATCTTGGAGTTGCGTAAAACAAAAAAAACCACCTATGTATAAAAGTAAGGATTTTAAGCAGGATTTCCAAAAAA
>JAIPBU010000024.1 GCA_021738535.1 Bacteroidales bacterium
ACCTGAGTTGTGACATGCTCACTCCAGAGTTGGCCCATTTACGTTCTGGAAAACTTAAAAGAAAATGGAAGAATTATTATAAAAAAACAGTTAATTTAGAAGTATAAACCTGTAAACTTTTTTTAGGACGGGTCAGGGAAGGTTCAGTCTCTCTCTGCGTCTCTTCGTCTCTCAGTCTCTTCGTCTCTCAGTCTCTGCGTCTCTCAGTCGTTTTTTAGATAGGTATCAAGCCACTCAAAAAATTCCCTTTGCCAGATAACAGCATTCTGCGGACTGGTGACAAAATGGGTTTCGTCATGGAAAAACAACAGTTTGCTGGGAACATCATTCATCTGAGCAGCAGTAAATGCCTCAAGGCTTTGTGTATATGGTATTCTGTAATCATGTTCTCCAACGATTATAAGAATTGGAGCAGTCCATTTGTCAACATTCAGATGAGGTGAATACTCGTATCCGGCAGGCTCCGGGTCTTCCCAGTAGGGACCTCCTATATCTTTGTTTGGGAACCATAACTCTTCTGTAGATCCATACCAGCTTTCAATATTGAACATTCCGCAATGGGATATCAATGCCTTAAACCTGCCTTCATGGATTCCTGCCAGGTAGAAAACGGAATAGCCTCCGTAACTTGCTCCTACGGCACCCAGTCTTTCTTTATCAATAAAGGGCTTTTTTGCCATGTAATCAATAGCATCCAGGTAGTCCTGCATGTTCTTTCCACCGTAATCACCGGATATCTGTTCTCTCCAGCCGGATCCGAATCCTGAATTACCGCGGCGGTTAGGAGCAACCACAATATAGCCGTTTGCTGCCATCATCTGGTAATTCCATCTGTATGACCAGCTTTGCCCGAGCATACCCTGTGGTCCGCCTTTACAGTATAAGAGAGCGGGGTATTCTTTTGAAGGATCAAAATCCGGGGGGTAAATAATCCACATCTGGAGATCTTTTCCATCCTTCGTTTTAATATATTCCTCCTCTGTTTCGCCCATCTTTATATTATCAGAAATGTGCTTGTTTACCGAAGTAATTATATCCATTTCACCTGTGCCAGCATCTATAGTGGCCACTTCTGTGGGCATTGACATGGATTGTATTCCTGCAATGATATCGCCGTTAGTGACAGCTGATGGACTGAAATTATACTTGCCATCACTGATTTGAGTAATTTCACCGGATGCAGGGTCAATACTGAAAACTTGTGCGGTACCCAGGTAGGGGCTTGAAAAATAAATCATATCTTCTGCCCAGCAAATATTTTCAATATTGTAATCCCAGCCTTCAGAGGGATTTGTTAATGATGATTCATCAAAATCATAGATAAATAATCTCTCAAGGTCAGATTCGTAGCCCTCTTCTTCCTGGCTCTGCCACGCAATTTTTGATCCGTCAGGTGAAAATACCGGGTAATGATCAAAACCTTTGTTAGACTTACTTATATTAACAGTGCTTCCTTCATCAATGCTATAGACAAAAATATCTGTGTTAGTGCTTACCGCTGCATCTTTACCGATCAGGTGTTTGCTGGTATAGGCAATTTTTTTGCCCTCCGGACCCCAGCAAATTTCCGAAGCATCAAACCATGGAGAAGTAGGGGATTCGAAGCGTTGTCCTTCCATTATATCTTTCTCTCCGCTAACCGTGTTGCCGTCAAAAGATGCAATAAAAATATGACTGTAGGAATAATCGTGCCAGTTATCCCAGTGTCTGAACATAAGATCATCAATTATCCGCATATTGGCCAAAGGCATATCATGTTTCTCGTTAGGGGTCTCATCCAGTTTTACCCGCCGCGTAAAATATATCATATCACCTTCCGGTGAGACTGAATATATTTCAAAGTCATCCATATTAGCTATTTTTTTCCTGGATGATCCGTCAGGGTTCATCGTCCAGAGATGTCCACCGCTCCTGTATGCAATCTTTTTTCCGTTCATTATCCATGAGGGGGAGGAACCACCTGTATCTGTCAGTTGTACTTTCTCTCCGCCGGCTGACGGTATGGAAAAAATATTTGTTCTTATGTTTTCATTTTCCAGGTTATAATCAGTGAGGGTAAACAGGACTGTTTTTCCGTCTGGTGATGCAATAATATTACCCATTCTTCGGAACTTCCATAATATTTCAGGGCTCATTATGCCCCCTTCTTTTTCCTGTTCTGTAAGTTGCAGGTCAAAGGACGAATCTGCCGATTTTTCTACCGGCTGGCAGGAATAAATTAACAGCATCATCAAAACAGATGCTGCCATTAAAAAAAATCGATTCATATTCTAGTTTTTTGGTTTAAGCTCTTCGGTTATTTTCTGGCTGAGTTCTTCATATAGTTCAGGGTTGTCAGCTATTATCTGTTTAACTGCTTCTCTTCCCTGTCCCAGCTTTGTGTCGCCATAGCTGAACCATGAGCCACTTTTCTTTATTATGTTAAGATCAATGCCCATATCAATTACTTCACCTGTGCGGCTTATTCCCTCACCATACATAATGTCAAATTCTGCCTTTTGAAAAGGCGGAGCCATTTTATTCTTTACAACCTTGACCCTGGTGCGACTCCCAATAATATTTTCGCCTTCCTTTATCTGGCTTATTCGCCTTATGTCGAGGCGCACGGAGGAGTAAAATTTAAGAGCATTTCCCCCTGTAGTTGTCTCAGGATTGCCGAACATTACCCCGATCTTTTCTCTTAGCTGGTTAATAAAAATACAGCAGGTATGTGTTTTACTTATGTTAGCAGTAAGTTTACGCAGGGCCTGGGACATCAGCCTTGCCTGCAATCCCATTTTTGAGTCTCCCATCTCACCTTCAATTTCTGCCTTGGGTGTCAGGGCTGCCACGGAGTCAATAACAACAATATCAATTGCTCCGGAGCGAATCAGGTGATCAGCAATTTCAAGAGCCTGTTCACCGTTGTCAGGCTGTGAAATAAGCAGGTTCTCAGTATCTACGCCTAATTTTTCAGCATAGAAGCGATCAAAAGCATGCTCAGCATCCACTATGGCTGCAACGCCTCCTGCCTTTTGAGCTTCAGCTATTGCATGTATGGCCAGGGTGGTCTTTCCTGAGGCTTCGGGGCCAAAGATTTCAACTACCCTGCCACGAGGTACACCGCCTACTCCCAGAGCCAGATCAAGGCCAAGTGAGCCCGTGCTGATCGATTTAACATCCTGTATAACCTGGTCGCCCAGCTTCATGATGGTCCCCTTGCCAAAGTCCTTCTCTATCTTGCCCATCGTTATTTCCAGGGCTTTTAGTTTATCCTTGTTGACTGATTTTTTTTCGTTACTCATACTATTGTTCTTAGCTGTAATGTTTTTTATTCGTATAGTTTGTATATCTGTTCAGTGTGTTTTTTCGTGTCTACCTTGCTAATGATCTTTTCAATTTTACCTTCTTCATCTATAATAAATGTTTTTCGCTTTACACCCATAAAAGATTTGCCGTACATCTTTTTCTGTCCCCAGGCACCATAATCTGCCAATATCTTTTTCTCAGTATCGGCTATAAGTGGAAAAGGCAATTCAAATTTTCCGGCAAATTTCTGATGCGATTTCTGTGAATCAGGACTTACTCCAATAATGGCAAAACCTTTGTCTAATAAGTCCCTGTAGTTGTCTCTGAGATTGCATGCCTCATTTGTACATCCGGGTGTATTATCTTTGGGATAAAAATAAAGAATTACTTTTCTGCCTTTGAAATCGTCGAGCTTTATCTCCTTACCGTCCTGGTCAGTTCCTTCAAAAAGCGGGGCTGACTGTCCTTCTTTAAGTTCTGCCATAATTTTTATAAATTTTTTTATTAAACGTAAATTTACGAAGTTTGGATCGTATATTGAAACAAATAATGTAATTGTTATTAACAACAATTATGGAGCCTTTAAAGTTGAATATTAGTCTGTATAAAATATTACCCTGCCTGTTTACAGGGATGTTTTTTTTAACTGTTACCCTGAGCGGTCAGGATAATACTTTTGTAGCCGAAAAAGGAGAAGCTGTCAGTGCTTACGAAAAAGAAGATTACAAACTTGCGCTTAAGCATTTTCGTGCACTTCTGGCAGAGTATTCCGCTGATCCTGTTTATATGTATTATACAGGAGCATGTATGATTGAGACAGGTGAAAATACAGGCAAAGCCGGCTTACTTGTAAAAAATGCCATTGATAAATCTTCAGGACTCAGACCCGTGCCTCACAAGGCATGGTATTACCTTGGCAGGTATCACCAGGCCAGGGGAGACTATGAGGATGCCATAGAAGCATATGATTATTTTCGCGATAATGCACGAAGAAGGGAGGTGAAAAAGCTTGAAATTGAAAGACTGATCTCAGAGTGTGAAAGCGGAAAGTCATCCTTCGCTAAAGCTACGGATGACGGAGCAGGGGGCAGGGAGCAGGGAGCAGGGGGAGTAGTGCCTGCGGAAGAAGGAGAGTTGCATGATACAGTAATGACAAAGGATACTGTTAGCAAGCCATTAGTGAATATTGAAAGTCCCGGAGAAAGATACGAACAAATGGCCACTGAAGCACTTGAATGCCAGTACAGATCAGATTCGTTGCTGAGGCTCGCAGACCGCTACAGGGAGAGTCTGCCCTCTATGGCTGAGGCAGACAGGCAGACAGTAAATACCAAAATATTGTCACTTGAAAACTTAGCTTTTGAGTATCAGCGAAAAGCTGATAAAAAGTACCGTGAGGCTGCAGCAATGGCTATGGATAACTTTGATAGTCAAAAAATGCCCTCACTACAGGATATGATTTCTGAAAAAAAGATGGAAGAGGGAGAAGAACCTGAAGGTTTAACGGGGCAGAAAGAAGAAGGACAAGATGTTGACAGTTTAACTGTAATGGAGGAGAAGGATCAGGCTGATACCTCCATTGTGCCTGAGGCAGAGCCTGAGCCTGTCCTTGGTGTGTTCAGTGACAACTTTGACCAGGGTGATGAAATACCCGTGAATCCTGAATTACCTGAAGGTTTAATATACAGGATACAGGTAGCTGCATTTCGTAATCCCAAACAACCGGGTTTTTTTAACGGACTGGGACCTGTGAGTATATACAGGCCTGAGAATTCAGATATTAATTTCTACTATATAGGTATGTTCCGGTCGAAAGAACTTGCAGGCGATGCCCTGGTGAAGGTCAGAAAAAAAGGTTTTGGAGATGCTTTTATACTTGCACTTGCCGATGGTGAAAGAATAAGCATGGAGAAAGCAGCTGAACTTGAGCCTGAATGGTCAGGCCAGAGTCTTTTTGACAAAAACAGTCGTGCCGGGCAGGAAATTGTTGAGCCCGCTGAGCCGCCAACACTGGTTTACAGAATCCAGGCAATGGAAACAGCCAAAAGAAATGATGATGAAAGAATAAAAATGCTGGAGAGAATATCCGGCAATAAGAGTTATGATGTTATTAGATCAGATAATGATCAGTATGTGTATTTGATAGGAAAATTTCTTACATTTGAAAGTGCTGCCACTTATGCAGATTTACTATACAGGAACGGGATGAAAGAAGCAAAAGTAGTGGCATACCTGGGGAATAAAGAGATTCCCCTTGAGAAGGCAAAGGAATTATTTGACCTGTATTTTGATAATTAACAGATAGAATGGATATTTATCCTGCTTAATACTGAAATGAAAGAAAAGCCATTTTCACATAAGAAAAGATTAGAAAGTAATAAGCTCTTTACCCTGGTGCTTTTAAATGATGACTATAATACATTTGAGCATGTAATAGAATCCCTGGTTGAAGTATGTGGTCATGACCCTGTACAGGCTGAACAATGTGCATTGATAACTCACCATAAGGGTAGTTGTGATATTAAATCAGGATCAAGGCAGATATTGCTTTCTATGAGAACAGGATTACTTGATCGCAACCTTTCATGTGAAGTAAAATAAGAAAAATGGAATCGCTTGGCATAGTAATATTTTTAATAATTCTCGGAATCCTGTTGTTCCTTGTAGAATTTTTGGTTGTACCCGGAATAACAATAGCCGGTATCGGAGGTGCTATAAGCATAATTACAGGCATAGCTCTTTCTTTCTATTACCAGGGGCCAACCACGGGGCTGATTGTGCTGATCTGCACTGCTGTGTTGATAGGTATAACAGTTGTGTTTATGTTGAAGGCCGGAACCTGGCGAAGATTAATGCTGAACAAGGCAGTGGAAGGAAAAGTTGATTTTGTGAGAATGGATGAAGGCAGGTTGAAGATTGGGGATAAGGGTAAAGCTATAACAAGGCTTAATCCAATGGGGAAAGTAATGATAAGTGATGAATATTACGAGGCAAAAGCTCAGGATAAACTGATTGATCAGAATACGGAAGTAGAAATAGTAAAAATAGAATCTAACAGGTTAATAGTAAAACCATTAAATACATAAAAGTATGAATCCAATTGCAATGTATATTATTATTATTGTCGGAGTAATTATTCTTCTCTGGCTCTTACTCTATTTAATCCCAATAGGATTATGGTTCCAGGCTCTTGTTTCAGGAGTGCGGATATCATTACTCCAACTCATCTTTATGCGCTGGCGTAAGGTTCCTCCTTCTGTGATTGTTGTTGCTATGATCGAAGGGGATAAAGCCGGACTTAAGATTAACCGGGATGACCTTGAGGCTCACTTTCTTGCCGGTGGAAGGGTGGCGCAGGTAGTGCATGCACTGGTCTCTGCATCCAAGGCAAATATAGACCTTCCCTTTAACATGGCCACTGCCATTGACCTGGCCGGTCGTGATGTCTTTGAAGCAGTGCAAATGTCAGTTAACCCCAAAGTGATAGATACCCCACCCGTAACTGCTGTTGCTAAGGATGGCATCCAGCTTATCTCAAAAGCCAGGGTTACAGTTAGAGCTAATATACGTCAGCTCGTGGGAGGTGCCGGTGAAGATACTGTGCTTGCACGAGTGGGTGAGGGGATAGTCTCATCAATAGGATCATCAGACAACCATAAACAGGTTCTTGAAAATCCTGATTTTATATCAAGGGTGGTTCTTGAAAAAGGTCTTGATGCAGGTACCGCGTTTGAAATACTCTCTATTGATATCGCAGATATTGACATTGGTAAAAATATTGGTGCAGTGCTGCAGATTGACCAGGCAAATGCTGATAAGAATATTGCCCAGGCAAAAGCAGAAGAACGCAGAGCTATGGCTGTTGCACAGGAGCAGGAAATGAAGGCAAAAGCCCAGGAGGCCAGGGCAAAAGTTATTGAGGCTGAAGCTGAAGTGCCCCTGGCAATGGCTGAAGCATTCAGATCAGGAAATATGGGTATAATGGATTATTATAAATTTAAAAATATAGAATCCGATACCAATATGAGAGATTCGCTTTCCAAGCCGGGTGATAAGCCGAAAAAATAAAAAATACTCAAATCTGTAAAGAATATCAGTACAATATCAGGAGGGCGAAAGTATATGAACTTTCGCCTTCTTTTTTAATTATTAACATAAAAGGAATAGTTATTAAGTGTACTTTATACATTAAATATTTTTTATATATTTGTTGCGGTAATCATTCTGAAGGCAGGTAAGTATTGAACAGGGTAAGTTTGAAAGAAGGTTAAATTACCAATTTATTGTTTCCTGATCTAAAACTAAAATACTAACTAACACTAATACAAGATGACATTTATTGACTGGATAGTACTCGGTTTATTCTGTCTCGTTCTCATAGGTGTAATAATCTGGGTTATCAGGAAAAAGGATGAAACTTCATCCGATTATTTTCTTGCGGGCCGGGATGCTACATGGATTGCAATAGGTGCTTCCATATTTGCCTCGAACATTGGTTCTGAGCACCTTGTAGGACTTGCCGGGGCAGGGGCAGAGAGTGGTATGGCAATGGCTCACTGGGAAATGCATGGCTGGTTAATACTTATGCTTGGCTGGCTTTTCGTTCCTTTTTATGCAAGAAGCGGTGTTTTCACCATGCCTGAATTCCTGGAAAAAAGATATAACAGCAGATCCAGGTCTTTTCTTTCGATCATATCGCTGGTCAGCTACGTGCTTACAAAGGTTGCTGTGACGGTCTATGCTGGAGGGGTAGTTTTTAAACAGGTTTTTGGTATAGAAAGCATGTTTGGTATAGATTTTTTCTGGATATCAGCAATAGGTCTTGTTATACTCACGGGCATATACACGGTATTCGGGGGTATGAAAGCTGTGCTGGCAACTTCTGTTATTCAAACGCCGGTTTTGCTGGTAGGATCACTGACTGTTCTTGTCTTAGGTCTGATGAAACTGGGTGGCTGGAATGAAATGATGGAGATTTGCAGGGCCGTGCCCGTTAATGAATACGGGGATAATATGACCAGTCTTATAAGGTCGTCCGGCGATAAAGAGTTTCCGTGGACAGGGGTAATACTTGGTTCTGCCATTATTGGCTTTTGGTATTGGTGCACGGACCAGTACATAGTACAGCGTGTTCTTTCGGGACGAGATCAGAAGCATGCCAGGAGGGGTACAATTTTTGGTGCATACCTTAAACTGACTCCCGTGTTTATCTTCCTTATTCCCGGAATGATAGCATATGCAATGGCTCAGAAGGGATTGATTCAGCTGCCTGATTCTGATGCGGCATTCCCGGTGCTGGTTAGGGAATTGTTGCCTGTTGGCTTTACAGGATTAGTTGTTGGAGGAATACTTGCAGCTCTGATGAGTTCGCTGGCATCTCTGTTTAATTCTTCAGCAACACTGTTTACAGTTGATTTCTATAAAAGGTACCGGCCGGAAGCTTCTGAAAAACACCTGGTAAGGGTAGGCCGGATTGCAACCGCAGTGGTTGTTGTACTGGGTATACTCTGGATACCTGTTATGAAAGGGCTGGGTAAAGTGCTTTATGCTTATCTCCAGGATGTACAATCATTGCTTGCTCCAGGTATTGCAGCAGTTTTCCTTCTGGGAATACTGTCAAAGCGGACTACACCGGCTGCAGGATATGCCGGCCTGGTAACCGGCTTTGTTCTGGGTATGACAAGACTGGCATTGAAAATATTCGCGGGGGGATTAAACCAGGAAGGACTTATTTATACGGTATTTGTGGCTCCTAACTGGTTGCATTATGAAATAGCACTGTTTTTTATAGTAATACTGCTGATGGTGGTTGTAAGTGCGTTTACAAAAGCACCCGATCCTGCCAGGGTAACCGGTTTGTACCTTGGGTCCCAAACTGCAGAGGAGAGGGCTGTTACACGTGCCAGCTGGAATAAATGGGATGTGATAAATTCTGCAATAGTAATAACAATTATAATAGCATTTTATGCCTACTTCTGGTAAAAATATAATTAATATGGATATTTATAATAACTCTGAAATCTGGTTTATCTGTGGAAGTCAGCACCTGTACGGTGAAGATGTGTTAAAAAAAGTTGAGCAGAACTCAATACAGATCAGCTCATCTCTTAACGGGAATAAACATATACCTGTAAAAATAATCTTTAAAGAAGTTCTTACTTCGGCTGATTCCATTACAGCTCTATTATCAAAAGCAAACAATGACGATAGATGTATTGGTGTAATTGCATGGATGCATACTTTTTCTCCTGCAAAAATGTGGATAAACGGGCTGAACCTATTGAGAAAGCCCCTTCTGCATTTTCACACTCAGTTCAACAGGGATATTCCCTGGGAGACTATTGACATGGATTTCATGAACCTTAACCAGTCGGCTCACGGGGGCAGGGAATTTGGTTTCGGTGCTTCACGACTCAGAAAGGAAAGAAAGATTGTTGCAGGACACTGGGAAGATGAAGAATGTATTACAGATATAGCCATATGGGCACGCGCAGCTGTTGCTTTTGCCGACACCCTGACGATGAATGTGGCCAGGTTTGGTGACAACATGAGAGGTGTGGCAGTAACAGAAGGAGACAAGGTGGCGGCCCAGGCAGTAATGAATTATACTGTTAATGGATATGGTGTTGGCGATCTTGTAAAAAAGTGCAATGCAGTTGGGGATGATCAAATTGACAGACTGGTCCGGGAGTATGGTGACCTTTATGATGTTAAAGATGGCAGTATCCTTAAATCAGACTTTATCAGGGACGCCGCCAAAATAGAGCTTGGGATGAGGGCCTTCCTGGAAGAAGGCGGGTTCAGTGCATTTACAACCAATTTTGAGGATCTGCATGGCTTGCCACAGTTGCCCGGACTTGCCGTACAACGCCTGATGGCTGATGGCTATGGCTTCGGTGCTGAAGGCGATTGGAAAACAGCAGCCCTGGTCAGGTCAATGAAAGTAATGTCATATGGTCTGAGTGGAGGAACTTCCTTTATGGAGGATTATACTTATCATCTTGAGCCTGGTAATAGTGCTGTCCTGGGAGCACACATGCTGGAAGTATGTCCATGCATAAGCTCTGATAGTCCTTCTCTAGAAGTGCATCCTCTCTCAATAGGGGGTAAGGATGATCCGGCAAGACTTGTCTTTAAAGCTCACAGTGGAAATGGTCTCAATGCATCGGTCATAGACATGGGAAACAGGTTCAGGATGTTGCTTAACCCGGTGGAGGTTATTGAGTGCCCTGATATGCCAAAACTGCCGGTAGCAAGTGTGCTGTGGAAACCTTTACCTGATCTCAAAACGTCTGCAAAGGCCTGGATAATGGCAGGAGGGGCCCATCATACCAGCTTCTCCACTTCAGTGGACAGCAGGCATATGGAAGACTTTGCCTCTATGCTGGGTATAGAAGTTGTAAATATTGATAAGGACACAAAGCTGAGTGAGCTTGAAAAGGAAATGAAGTGGAATGAATTATATTTTCATTTGTCGAAAGGAATTGTTTAATTTAAGGTTAAATTAATTACAGGTTAATTCTGTTAATATCCTTTTTTATATAATTTTCTCATCATGACGGATCATTATTCGGTAAGTGATAAGCATCTGGTAGCAGTAGACTGTGTTATCTTTGGATATGATATCTATGACAAGGAGCTGAAACTGCTGCTTATTAAAAGGAAGTTTGAACCTGAATTCGGAAAATGGTCACTGCCGGGAGGATTTGTCAAAAAGGATGAATCAGTCAGCGGGGCGGCCTGCCGTGTTCTGTATCAGCTGACAGGACTTGCTGAACTATATATGGAGCAGTCTTATACCTATGGCGATATAAACAGGGATACAGGCGGCAGGGTAATTACAATAACACATTTTGCCCTGATCAATGCTTATCAGCTTGATCCTGTTATGATTGAGGCCAGTTCAGCCCACTGGAGGTCAATATCACGTATTCCAAAACTTATTTTTGACCACGAAAAAATTGTTAAGAAAGCACACCGGCAACTAATCGAAAGAATAAAAGTAAAACCTGTGGGATTCGAATTGCTCCCTGAAAAATTTACACTTGTTCAACTACAGCAGCTCTATGAAGCTATTTACCTCAGGACTATAGATAAACGAAATTTCAGGAAGAAAATAATATCAATGAACCTCCTGGAAAAACTGGATGAGAAAGAAAAGGAAACATCTAAAAAAGGAGCTTTCTATTATAAATTTATTCCTGCAAGGTATGACGACTTCAGGCGGAAGGGATTTTATTTTAACCTTGACGTACAGTAAAGGACAATTTCTAATACGATCCTGAATTTCTGCCGGAGTAATAAGCGTAAATTGTACAATTAAAAAAGATCTTCTTATGCTTGAGAAATTGAAAAATGAAGTCTGCAAAGCCAATATCGATCTGAAAAAGTCTGGTCTGGTTATACATACCTGGGGAAATGTGAGTGGGATCAGCAGGGATGATATGCTTATGGTTATTAAACCTTCAGGTGTGGGGTATGAAAAAATGAAGGCGGAAGATATGGTGGTTGTTGATATGTCCGGCAATGTAGTGGAGGGTGATTTGTTACCTTCATCTGATGCTCCTACCCACTTAGAGATCTATAAAAGCTTTGATTCTGTAAGCGGGATAGTCCATACTCATTCAACGCATGCTACTGCGTGGGCCCAGGCAGGATTGGATATACCTGCTATGGGGACAACTCACGCAGATCATTTCTATGGCGATATCCCATGCACAAGGCGGCTACAAGAGGAAGAAGTAGCAGAGGATTATGAAAAGAATACAGGTAAAGTCATTATTGAAACATTCAGCGACCTGGACCCGGCTATGATGCCGGCCGTCAATGTTTTTGATCATGGTCCGTTTACCTGGGGTACAAGTCCGGATAATGCGGTTTATAATGCAGTTGTGCTTGAAGAAGTAGCCAGGATGGCTTTAATGACTTATTCCCTGAAAGGAAACGATAAAATTGATAAATACTTACTTGATAAGCATTATTTAAGAAAACATGGCAAGGATGCTTATTACGGACAAAAAGATGACAGGAATAATGAGTAAATATGTTATTGGAATAGATTATGGAACCCTGTCAGGACGTTCTGTCCTGATAGATGTAAGCAATGGAAATGAATTAGCCAGCTCGGTTTTTGACTATCCACATGCCGTTATGGATGAAAAACTACCTGATGGTACAGCCCTGGGAGTGGATTGGGCTTTGCAACACCCGGATGATTACCTGGATGTACTGGGTAATACAGTTCCCTCAGTTATGAAAATGGCCGGTATAGATGCCAAAGACGTAATTGGTGTAGGCATTGACTTTACAGCATGCACGGTTTTGCCTGCAAAAGCTGACGGTACGCCGCTGTGTAAAACTGAAAAATTCAAATCTGAACCCAATGCATGGGTTAAATTATGGAAGCATCATGCAGCCCAGGAAGAAGCCAACAGGCTGAATGAAATTGCTGAAGAACAGGGTCAGGATTTCCTGAAAAGATATGGTGGTAAGATTTCCTCTGAATGGATGGTTCCTAAAGTATGGCAGACACTTAACGAAGCTCCGGAAGTCTACAATGAAGCTGACAGGTTTATTGAGGCTGCTGACTGGGTTATCTGGCAGCTGACAGGTAGTGAGAAAAGAAATACCTGCACTGCAGGATATAAAGCTATATGGCATAAGCATAATGGTTATCCTGATAAGGATTTCTTTGCTTCCCTGCATCCCGGAATGAGAAATTTCACACAGGAAAAACTTTCGGATGATTTATACCCTGTAGGGACTAAAGCAGGTGAGATAAGCAGTTGGGCGGCCCAACTTACCGGTCTTAAAGAAGGAACTGCCGTAGCAGTTGCCAATGTAGACGCCCATGTTTCAGTACCTGCAGTTGGAATAACAGACGCAGCCAAAATGCTCATGATAATGGGAACATCCACATGTCATATGGTACTGGGTGAGAAGGAAAAGACCGTGCCCGGAATGTGCGGGGTAGTGGAAGATGGTATTATAGAGGGATTTTTAGGATACGAGGCAGGACAATCATGTGTGGGTGATCATTTCCAGTGGTTTGTTGATAATTCAACACCCCCGTCATATTTTAAAGAAGCAGAAGACAGGGGAATTGACATACATGATTTATTAACACTTAAAGCAGAAAAACTGAAGCCGGGTGAAAGCGGGTTGATGGCACTGGACTGGTGGAATGGAAACAGGTCTGTCCTGGTAGATGTTGACCTGAGTGGTATGATGGTGGGATTGACACTTGCAACCAGGCCGGAAGAAATATACAGGGCTCTGATTGAAGCAACTGCATATGGGACAAGGATGATAATTGAAACTTTCAGGGGAAACGGAGTACCTGTTAATGAACTGTATGCTGCAGGAGGTATTGCTGAGAAGAATCCTTTTATTATGCAGATTTACGCTGACGTGACTAACATGGAGATAAAGATATCAGGTTCGCCACAGACCCCCGCACTGGGATCGGCAATGTTCGGGGCTGTTGCAGCAGGCAGGGAACAGGGAGGCTATGAAAATATTGTTGATGCTGCTGATAAGATGAGTAAGCTCAAAGATAAAGTTTACAGACCGGTGAAGGAAAATGCTGCTGTTTATGATAAATTGTTTGCTGAGTACAAATTCCTGCATGATTATTTTGGTCGTGGAGCCAATGATGTCATGAAAAGACTCAAAAATATCAGGAAAACCCACGTTTGATTAAAAATAAAAAATTAATATGAATGTTTAGATTCAGAATCACTTTACTATTATTCATCCCATTGCTGTTTTCAGCTTGTTCAGACAGCCCTGGTGGTGAGACGTCCATGGTTGAACCCGTTCCTTTTACATCCGTGAAAGTGACTGATAATTTCTGGGCAGACAGACTGGAATCGAACCGTACATCAACCATTCCCATAGCAATAGAGCAGTCTGAGATAACCGGCCGTATAAAGAACTTTGAAGTAGCTGCAGGAATGGCTCAGGGAGAGTTTTGCTCAGAAGCACCTTTTGATGATTCGGATGTATTCAAGATAATTGAGGGAGCAAGCTATTCACTGCAGACCTACCCTGACCCGGAACTGGAAGCTCTGCTTGATTCATTGATAATGAAAATAGGAGCAGCACAGGAGGAAGATGGTTATCTTTATACATATCGTACTATTATGGGAGATGACTCTCATCCCTGGATAGGGTCTGATAGATGGGAGTTGACACATATCCTTAGCCATGAACTCTATAACCTTGGACATATGTATGAGGCTGCAGTGGCACATTACCGGGCCACAGGAAAGCGTACCTTCCTTGATATAGCAATCAAATCGGCCAACCTTGTTGATCGTGATTTCGGATGGGGAAAGATAGAAAACTATCCTGGTCACCAGGAGATAGAAACAGGCCTGGTTAAACTGTATCGAGTAACGGGTGATGAGAAATATCTTGACCTGGCCAGGTTTTTCCTCGATGTGCGTGGTCCCGGCGGAGAAGAATATTCCCAATCGCATAAGAAGGTAGTGGATCAGCGTGAGGCTGTTGGTCATTCCGTTAGGGCTGCATATATGTATACCGGTATGGCTGATGTAGCAGCTCTGACAGGTGACGATGACTATATAAAGGCCATAGGAGAGATATGGAAGGATATCGTTCACAGGAAGATATATGTTACAGGAGGTATTGGTGCTGCGGGAGGTAATGAAGGATTTGCAGAGCCCTATAACCTGCCAAACCTGACTGCCTATTGTGAAACATGCGCCTCAATAGCAAATGTATTCTGGAACCAGAGAATGTTTCTGCATCACGGAGAGTCAAAATACTATGATGTACTGGAAAGAACACTTTATAATGCGCTGCTATCAGGAGTAAGCCTTTCTGGCGACCTTTTCTTCTATCCCAACGTACTGGAATCAACAGGTAATCACAGCAGACAGAAATGGTTTGGTTGTGCCTGCTGTCCCTCAAATATATCACGCTTTATCCCTTCACTGCCCGGATATGTTTATGCAAGGACAGATAATGATATTTTTGTAAACCTTTACCTCTCCAACAGTGCAAAAATAAACCTGCCCGGCAACAATGTTGAACTGGTACAGGAGACGGATTATCCCTATGATGGTGATGTGAAGATAACTGTTAATCCTGAGAAACCGGGAAAATTCTCTATCAGGCTCAGGGTTCCGGGATGGGCTGAAGGCACCGCGATACCCGGGCAGCTCTATACTTTTTCAGATACACAGGAAGGTGAGATTTCATTGAAAGTTAACGGTAAACCTGAGCGTATAAAAAAAGATAATGGTTATGTCATTCTCAATCGCAAATGGAAGACAGGGGATAATATAAGTCTTAGTATGCCAATGGAAGTGCGTACTGTGATAGCGGATGAAAGGGTAGAGGCTGACAGAGGAAGGTTTGCTGTCCAGAGGGGACCCCTGGTGTATGCAGCTGAGTGGGCCGACAATGATGGGGAGGTGCTGAATCTTGTTTTCAGTCCCGGGGAAGAGATGAGCCTTGAAGAGCGACCCGGAATGCTTCATGGTACTGTTGTAATAAAAACAAAGGCTCAGCCTGCTGTAAAAAGACTTGATTCAAGCATAGAAACGGGTGAAAAGCGTGATGTTGTGCTTATACCCTATCACTTGTGGAATAACAGGGGACCTGGTGAAATGATGGTATGGCTGCCGGAGCAGCCTGAAGCTGCGATGGCCACCCCGGCACCTACAATAGCTTATCGCAGCAAGGTGTCAGGCAGCAAGATGAACCGCTCACTCAGTACAATAAAAGACCAGTATGAGCCGGAAAACTCGATTGATAAAACACGGTCTTACTTTCACTGGTGGCCGGAAACTAATAAATGGGTATGGCTTCAGTATGCTTTTGAAAAACCTGAGACAGTTTCCAAGTCTGGAGTTTACTGGTTCGACGACTGGCCACATGGCGGTTGCAGGATACCTGATGAGTGGGAATTGCTTTACAGGTCAGGGAATAGCTGGATCCCTGTTGATCTGAATAGTGAATACACGGTGAGTAAAGATCAATGGAATACCGTGGAGTTTGAACCCGTAAAAACCGATGCCCTGCGGCTCAGGGTGAAACTGAGCAAGGATTTCTCAAGTGGTGTGCATGAATGGGTGGTGGAATAGTCCGGTCCTGCTAACGGATATAATATTGAATCATATCAGATAGGGCTCGCTGGCAAACCTTGCAGAATCCTTCTGCCTCATTGCTTTTCATACGGCAATCGATCTGCGGCCGGTAGATGCCTTTGGCTGAATATCCTCCTCCTTCAAAAAGGCCTGTTGTTTCTTTGTATTCCTCAGTAGGCGGAGTGGGTATTGGTGTGCTCTCAGATATCATATCCTTCCACTTACTATCAAAATTTACCAGTGTTGTAATATTAGCTTCCCATGGTTCAACATCAATAGGATAAAACTCTTCATACGCTACATCTGAAGAATAATACTCATCTGCAAGTCCACCGAAGCCATGTCCGAATTCATGTATAAATACTTCAGGTGTAAGCTGATGATCCGATGTAGTACCTGAATAATAATTATACATCCCTCCACCGCCGTAGTGCTCACTGTTTATCAGAACTATGATATTATCATAGGGTACTACTGCTGCATAATCACGTACCGATTTAATATCGAAGGTTGTAAGATACCTGGCCAGGTCAAAGGTATAATAACTACTGTTCAGGGCTGTTTTGCGGTAAATATTTTCACCCGGTATATCTGTACCCGGTTCAGCTGATACAGCATCAACCGCCCATATATTGATATGTTCACTGTATTCATTGAAAGGGGCAGTTTTTAATAGTATCTCTGACAGGCGTTTTACATCAGCATGAAATTTACCCATTTCCCCGGATGTATAGCCCTCTGCAATAAAGGCCAGATCAACTGCCTTGTGATGGTCTTCCTTCCCATGTATTTTTTTATAAGTTGTGCTTTTGACAGGTTCGTGCAGTATAAAATAATTCTCAGGGTCTATGGTTCTTTCGTAGATTTTGAGGAGATTACCATCCTTCATGTAGCGTTTCAGTACAAAGCGGACCTTATTTTTAGGATAAGGGAAGGTAGCCACTTCGTAGAAACTTCTTTCAATTTGTTTGGCTTCTGCCGTGGTTTGCCATTCCTGGAACAGAGACCCGTAGCCTCTTGAGTATATCAGTTTACCTGACTCAAAGTCATATATTTCATAGCGCAGGTTACCGTAGTTAAACGGATCGACAAGATTGTTAAGTGATCCGCCGTAATAGGGCTCCTCTTTTAATTCTAGCGGATATGCTTCTGTAAGCTCTTGGTTCCCTGCCAGCATGAAATCAAACCGGAGGGTTTTATCCAGGAAGTAATCTTCAAACTTAACCTGGGCCGTAGCAGTAAGACTGATGGCCAGTAAGGTAAAACATATGATATTTTTCATGGCCTGCTATTTTATTATGGATTCTATTCTGTTGTCCAGTGCAGCCTGGTCAGAAGTAAAAGAAGCCAGACCTGCAAGATTCAGCAGTGTGTCAGGTGCTATTTCGCCGGCATTAATCCTGTCCAGCCAGGCTGATCGAACAGGTATTTTTCCATCATCACTTATTCTCTTATTGTCAGTATCATTCAGAATGGGAAACATATCTTCATAACCTTCATTACGCATTATAGATTCCAGGTCTGATCCTGTACCGGGCAGCTGTTCTCCAATTTTCTTTGCCACTTGTGACATCTTTTTATCTGCTTCCCAGAATTTATTCATTCCTTCTGATGCAGGATCAATATCTATACCAGGCTTATAGTCGTCCAGCAACCTTGATCTGAATGATCCGTCAAGCTCCCTGCGACCTGTTCCTCCAATTTTTGGAGGTATAGTAAAAACATCTACTCCTGCAAGTAACCCGAGCTGGTCATGATGTCTTATACTGGCGGCAATAAGTTTTGTGTTACTTCCAAGCTCAGATCCTATTTTACTTATGTGTTTCTGTGTTTCGATTACAGTTTTTTCTCCTATTCCTGATCCGTCTCCTATATTATTATTGGCAACGTAAGCTCCAATTCTTCCGAGGAACACATTCAAATAAGATGGTCTGGAAATATAAGCTGCCATTACATTGTGACGGGCACTGAAACCGAGAGTGAAATTTATCCTGACTCCCCTGTCCCTTAATATTCTGGCCCCTATCAGACCGGATGCAGTGTATGGGACCTTAATAATAAATTTTTCAGGGCAGATAGAATGGTAGCGAAGTCCGTAATTAACAATATCATCAATATTATGAGCAGTATTGGTATGTAATTCAACACTTACGTCACCGCCAAACTTATGGGTAAGCCTCAGTCCATGACGGGCATTAAGGATGAATGCCGTTTCAATTATTATTTTTTCATCCGGAAGGCCGGATAGAATATCCCGGGTACGGGGAATAAAATCATCGTAAATGCCTTTTTGAATGACTTTATTTATTAATGTATTATTGGTGGTTAATGCTTCCATGTCGCCTGTCCAGACATCAAGAGCTTCTTCCATATCTCCTGTATCAAGCCAGAGGGTTGTTCCTGTATTATGTAAGTTAGCCCAGAATGGATCTGAGGCTGCATTAACCCTTTCTTCATTTATGCCATCGATAATGAAATTCTTAATTTTATTCTCCATAATTTATTTTCAGTTATTTAATGATCTAAAATCGTCGCCTGTGGGATTCTGGAATACTCTGAGGTCAAATTCAGGCACTGCTGCAAGGAGGTGGTCGAATATATCAGCCTGTATACTTTCATATTTACCCCATTCCTGGTCCTTACTGAATACGTAAATCTCTATGGGAAGTCCTTTTTCTGACACAGGTAATTGCCTTACCAGGAAGGTCATATTATTGTGGACTTTCGGGTGTTGCTCCAGGTAGGCTTTAATATAAGCTCTGAAAGTACCTGCATTTGTCATTCTTCGCCCGTTTATCAGCACACTGTCGTCTATATTGTTTGCTTTGTTGAACTCGCTAAGCTGGTTCTCCTTCATTTCAATATAAGCCCGCAGAATCTGTATCTTTTTCAGTTTTTTTATTTGTTCGTCATTGAGAAAACCTATACTCCTGACATCAATGTAAATTGCCCTTTTTATCCTTCTTCCTCCTGACTCTGCCATTCCTGTCCAGTTCTGGAATGATTCCTGGACCAGGGCATAGGTAGGTACAGTAACATTGGTCATATCAAAATTCTTTACTTTAACCGTGTTAAGAGTTATGTCAAAGACGGTCCCGTCTGCGCCGCGGGAAGGCATGCTGATCCAGTCACCAACCTTTACCATTTGGTTTGCAGATAGTTGAACACTGGCAACCAGCCCCAGGATAGTATCTTTAAAGACCAGTATTAATACTGCCGCCATGGCACCCAGCCCGGCCACCAGTTTTGTAAGGTCTTTATTGAAAATAACGGATATCATTATAAGACCTGCCACTACCCCAATAAAAATATTCAATAGTTGCAGGTACCCTTTAATGTGCCTGTGTTTTGAGATGGGCAGGGTAAGATAAATCTTGTGCCATGCATTAATAAAGGAAAACAGGAAAAGAACAGTTGCCAGTATCATGTAAAGATAGGTGAGCTTCTGGACAAAATTCAGCCACCCGGGATATGGATGGAGAGCCCAGCCGGCCATAAGATAAATTATTACGGCTGGTGCAAAATGGGATAAGCGGGTAAAAACCTTGTTATTAAAGAAGATATCATCCCACTTAAACCTTGTCCTGCGTACTATTTTTGCTACTACCTTGTCAATAATGAACCTTGTCAATATATAAGACAACCAGCTGAGCAGGGCCACAATGACGACCACAATAATAGTTTCCAGGAATACTGAAAGTTGCCTGCTCAGGCCTATATTTTCAAAAAGTTCACGGAGAAATACAACTATATCGAAATCACCAAACATGACAATAATTTTGATTATTGCACAAAAATAGACAATAAATATTAATTGCCATGCTACTTTTTCTTCAGTACTATCTCCCTTGTATTATTAAGTTCAATAATTGCAGCACCGCGCTCTTTTGCTAGTTCCTGCGGCAAAGAATATATACCTGATATATCTCCTGCGGGTTGCTCAATCCTGAGCCTGGCCACAGGGCTTGATCCTGTAGCAGCGGCAAACCTTATTATTATCCTGCCATTCGTTTCCCGGTACGAAAGACTTTCAAACTTACCTGCATCCAGTGTAAGCCAGAGCCCGGCAGGAGCAATGTACACTCTTTTCTTTGTAGAGCTTGTGGGAGTAAATACCACTGCTCTGCCTTCGTTCGTTATGTTGCCTCCGAATGATACCCATCCGAATTCCTGGTGCTTATAAAGATAACTTGAGTTATTGACCGCATAACCCAAAAAGCCACACCCATAGTCACCCGTCAGGTGGTCTATCCTGAGAGTTGAAGGATAAGCATGAAAAGCTGAAGGACCAAAACCTGTGGATGTGATATTGGCAAGTGCTCCCATCATACCGGCATGACCTACCCTGAGAAGATAAAAATCGTCCGGGTTTTCCCTGTATTCATTAAGGACAGGTATGGCATTCAAAGCAGATCCGTAATGATGTAGCTGCCTTTCCACCCTTCTCAGTTTGCCTGCATACTGGAAATCCCAGTATCTGCGTGCGCTGCCGTTGTAACCCCAGTGTGGAACTGCCGGCATATATGCAAGTATTGCATTTAGGGTAATGTCTGCTTTCTCATTATAACCAAAATATTTTGACCACATGTAAACTTCTTCCTGTCCGGTAGAATCCCAGGGCATTTCACTCCCGAAAGGATAACTGAGAGATTTCCACAGATCGGCTCTTGCTTTCATGGTTTCTTCAAGACTTGCTGCCATTTCGTCCATTCCTTCTCTCTGAAGGTCCAGGAGTATAAGGAAGAAAATGGTTCCTTCCATCTGGCCGAATTGTGCATAATGCGGTGCCTGTTCAACCATGGCTATAGCGGTGTGGTATGCCTGTTCAAGATAATAATCATATGATTCTTCTGTAACAAGCCCTTTATGGTTTCGTGAAAGCTGGTACATTACCCACCAGGCTGCTGCGACATGCGGATAATTGTAAGACCGGCCTGTAGACCTGGCTTCACGTGGCGACCAGGCTGACCATCCACCGTAGTTGATGTCATCGCTGTATGTACCCTCAGGAAAATTATCAGGGTCATAATAGAACATACTTTTCCGGACGCCGTATTTATTGTCTCCTTGCTTATATTGAATGCCTCCCCAGAGAGTGCTGCTTACAAACTTTTTCATCTTTTCGAGTTCAGCCGGGTCCGGTTGTATAAGCTGTTTCATCATTGCCGCTAACCATGATCCTGCTCCTCCTTCGTCACTTAAGCCCGCTATCCAGGCCCTGCTGTCCTCAGTTACCTGCTGCATTTTACCGTAATCATAGCTTATCACAGACATATGCCTGTTAAAAGGGTCATCAGGGTCTTCAAACCACTGCCTGGTGGCAAGAAAGTTGCCCATATCTTCAACTATTTCATCTTCAGGTTTTATTATTTTATAATGGATGGTCTGTGAAACACCATCAGCATAACTGACAGTTAGCCTCGCCCTTCCCGTCTTCGCGGGTTTTATATCGTAACCGGCCCATCCACCGGGTGTAGTTCCTTTTTGTTCAAGCCTGAGCGCACCACCAGGGTGAACATCAAGCGATACAACCTTACTACTGTGTTTTAAAAAAAGCCTGGCATCAACATCCATGGGAACAACGTAACCAGGTATACCTGTTGCTACAGGTCTGCCGTGCTTTAATAAAGTATTATCAATTTCCTTTATAGAGGGTGATATTATAAAACTGACACCGTATTCGCATTCATCACCTGGATTCAGCCTTTTTGAACTAGGGTGGTTCCACGGCTCAGCTTTACTCCATTCCTGTTGGGCATAAGCTTTTGACAGGGCCATCCATTCGTAGAATCCTTCAAATGTTATACCCCTTGGAGTCCGGTCGTCATGCAGTGGATTATATGCCTCAAATGGTGTTTGCCCCCATGGTATAACCAGTAATACAGGGCCTCCGCCATGAAGCCTGGTAACCTGCAGGTAACCGGCGTCCATGCCTATGTAAGGGTCATGAAAAGTGCATTCTGCATGAGCCTCTTCGAGGTTTTTTCTGTGCAGAATATTATTGAATATCATTGGAATGCCTACAGAACCAAGCTCAAGAGGTAGTTCTGAGGTATTAATTATTCTGAAACGTAAAACAAGTTTATCTCCTTTTTCTTCCCAGTAACGTTCTATCCTGACAGGGATGTCTTTACTGAATGTGGGCGTGATATCTGCACCTGCAATAATATTTTTATTGTCATTGCCGTCAACCGGCTTCACAGGCTTTCTTTCTCTGGAACTTGAATAATGACTCCATTCATCGTCTTCAATATTCCTGACCCTTATATTTATATCGCCTAGATGATACAGGCCGTTGCCATCACGTAATTCAAGCCTGTCAGATGGAGTGAAATCAAAATCTGTCTCTCCTGATGGCTTTAGCTCAGCAATTGTCTGGGACGATCTGACCAGCTTCAGATTGAATTCAGACGTCTCTTTATTGATATAACCGTTTTCCAGTCCGAGAGTTCCTTTTTCATTTGCCAGTCTTTCCCATCGTGATTGTGCTTCTGCATTAACGCAAAAGATACCGGTAAATAAAGCGGTAAAAAGCACTGGCAGTAAACGATTTAAACTTTTATTTTTCATATGTAAGAGATTAATATTTTGGAAGTGTAAGATATACATTTATTAAACACTGACCAAATTAATATTTTATGGTACATATATCACTTTTTGCATAAATCAATACCTGTTGGCGGCTATCTGATAAAGCATTATACCTGCTGCCACTGAAACGTTTAATGATTCAATTTTTCCTGAAAGAGGTATACGGAGATTCAGGTCTATCATTTCAGATAATTCAAAACTGATTCCCCTGTCTTCAGAGCCCATAATCAGTGCAATGGGTCCTTTGATCTCAGAAGAGGGCAGGATGGTATTTCCTTTTTCAGATGCTCCTGCTATTTTCAGGCCTGAATTTTTGAGAAAACTAACTGTCCCTGTAATACTTTTTACCCTGGAAACCGGTATTATGTTAAGGGCTCCTGCTGATGTTTTAACAGCTTCGGCATTAATTCTTGCGGAGCCTTTTTCGGGTATAACAATACCGTGGACACCGAAACATTCCGCAGTTCTGGCAATGGCACCGAAGTTCCTTACATCAGAGATATTATCCAGTACTAGAATAAAGGGGTCATGTCCTGATTCATAAACAGAAGGAAGAATATTTGCTATATCACTGTAATCTATGGCTGAAAACCATGCAATGACTCCCTGGTGATTTTTACCGGTAATCCTGTTAAGTTTTTCTCCCGGAACTAATTGGTAAGGAATGTCATGCTCTTTAACTTCTTTTTTCAGTTCATGGTAAAGGGCTCCTTTCAGTCCTTTTTTTAAAAGCAGCCTTTCAATAGTTTTTCCTGTTTTTATTGCTTCAATTACCGGCCTGAGGCCATATACATATTCATCTTTTTTCTTCATACTAAATTCCTGAGGGATTGTCGAGACGGAAAGCTATACCGGACTTCCATGTTCTGATTGCCTGCTCCCAGTAAGTTGTAATACTCTCGCTTCTGAGCAGGGCATAATCATTATTGGTGAATGGATTTTCTCTTTTCCTGAAATTGAAATAGAGGTAATCATCCTTTATCCTGTACCTGATGCCCCATCCTTTTTTTACCTGTTTTTTCATGTAGCCCCATCTTTCTCCGTCCGGAGTCTTGTATACTTTATCGGGAGGTCCGTAAATAACATACATCATACCCCTGTCGGTTCGCCATCCTTCCTTGTGTGATGAGAAGAAATAGTTGGCATAAAGGACCCTGCTGTAATATATTCTTATCAATTCCCTGGAGCGTTCAATATTACCGGTTATTTCAAGCCAGAACTCATCCAGGGCAAGTTTCACCCTGTCTGAATTTTTCATTTCCTCAATCCTTTCTTTATTTGAGAGGTAGATCAGGGGATCTATCATGGTTTCGGGTTCAGACATTCCCGGAAACTCATTTCCAAAATTAAAAAAAGTAAATCCCTTTAAGAGGCTTGAATCAGGGCTGCACATGTAAATGCCACGTTTGGGAAACATCAGGGGCAGGGTGTCTGAAAAAGCCAGTGCCACAATTTCATCCGGTTCAGTATTTATGCTTTTTTCAGGGATGAGCATTGCAGGGGGAGGGGGTATATTTAAATCAGGCTTGAAATATTTAATATAAATGCTGTCTGTATTGTACCTGTAAACAAGGTTAATAAATTCATTGTCCCTCAGGACGGGGTTGAACAGGTATATTTTATTGAAATGTCCCCTGAATTTAAAATTACTGCTGCTAAGCCGTGATGTTTTATCAAAAGGTATATGAGCCTGTATCCTTGTATTTCTTATCAGGTCTTTTATCAGCAGTTCAACCTCATATTTTGATCCTGCCGGAGCCTTCATGGTAATGGTGTAAGTGTACTGCCTTTTCCGGTTTTGTTTTCTTATTGAAATATTATATATGCCTGTATCCACTGCTACTCTCCCTTGCGACATGTCATACAGCCGGTAGACCATGGCAAGAGCAGCTTTGGGTATACCCTCGGGATTGGCTTCGCTGAAAAACAGGTCGTTATTAAAGAATTTAATTGTCAGCTCAGTAGTTTCGTCACCTGTATTGTAAACCTGGTACCCGGGATGAATAGGATTTTTTAGTGGGTTATAGAGATATGAGAGGTCTTTTGTGTCAGTTGTTTCTTTAACGGAAGCGCATGAAAAGAGCGTTACTGCAATTAAGGAAATAATAAATATATTGTTGATCTTTAACATCATTCTGTTATTTGTTCAGTAAAAATAGCAAACTTTATTGTTTCATCCTTTCCAAACTATTCTCATCCTGCACAATTCTTTGTTATCATTCTTTCGAAACACACAATGATCAAAACTGTAAGCTGCTGATTGTTCTGTAAGAACGCTTATTTCATCACTGTGCAGTGCCTCAGATAAGTAATTTATTTCAGCTGCTTCAAGTTTATTCTTTAATCTGAAATCAAGCGGATAACTGTCGAGTACCCATTTTATATACTGTACATTATTAGCATGCATGTTTATGTCCAGTTCGGAGTATTTCACCATAAATACGGGTGAACTGTAAGAAGCTTTTTCGATAGCCGGTATTTTTTCCGGGTACCGTTCAGGTGTGCTCTTTTCATTTGTTAGTTTATCCGGTTCTGTGATCAGTTTACCCGGTCGCAGGGGTCTTCGGTTTTCTGAGTTCACTATAAGCCAGCATGATGTTGCTGCACCCAGTTTTTTCTGATCCTGACCCAATATTTCGAAATCGCGTAAAGCAAAAATACCTTTTACTCCGTGGGGCCATGTTCTGATGGTTATTTCTTCTTCCCATCCCGGCATTTGCTCAATACTGACATAAATTCTTGAAAGAACCCAGAACATATTTTCCGCAGCCAGGTCATCTTTTCCCAGTTCCAGTTTTTCTGCATGCCGGGAGGCAGCATCCTGGAGGTAATTAAAAAGTCCCTGAACAGAAAGAGATCCTGAAGCATCTGTTTCATAGGTATTTACCCTGTACGTCCCTTCGTAAATCATTTCAGCCATTAATATTCAAATTTTCTGATATCTTTTCGATTTCATGAGCTGCTTTTTCCCATTTTTCCATTTCTTCCCTTATCGCCCTGTTTACCTCTTCATACTTCTCAAAAAATTCCGGATCTGATATTTGCTTATTATGATTATTGAGATTTATTTCCATCCTTGCCTTTTCTTCTTCAAGTTCTTCTATTTTTCCTTCAATACCTGATAATACCTTTCTTTTTTTCCTGAGCTCTTTTTCATTTTCTTTCTTTTTCAGGTATTCTTCTTTTCCTGTCCCGGTTTTCGTCTTCTTCTTTTTTGCGCTGTCTTTTTTCTTATTATCAATTTCCTGCTCATACTCCCTGTCTATCTTTTCAAGAAACCGGTAAATACCACCGTTAAATTCCCTGATTTTTCTGTCCCTGAATTCATAAATTTTGTCTGTAAGCCCATCCAGAAAATCCCTGTCATGAGATACAACAATTAATGTGCCATCATAGTCAAGCAGGGCATGCTTCAAAATATCTTTTGATCGCATGTCAAGGTGATTGGTTGGCTCATCAAGAATCAGGAGGTTGTAAGGTTCGAGCAGCAGTTTGACCAGGGCGAGTCTTGATCTCTCACCACCTGAAAGGACTTTAACCTTTTTGTCAATTTCATCACCACCGAAAAGAAAGGCTCCCAGTAAATCTCTCAGCCTGTTCCTTATATCTCCACGGGCAACATTATCAATAGTCTCGAAAACGGTGAGTGATTCATCAAGCAGTTCGTCCTGGTTCTGGGCAAAATAGCCAATATTAAGATTATGCCCTTTTTTAATGCTTCCAGTGTATTCAGTATCACCATTGATAATTTTTGCCATGGTTGTTTTACCCTCGCCGTTACGACCTACAAAGGCCACTTTTTCATTTCTTTCCAGCAGGAAATCAATATTTTCGAGGACATGGTTGCTGTCATAGCTTTTTGAAAGGTTTTCCGCCTCAATAACTATTGAGCCTGCTCGTGGGGCTGGTGCAAATTTTATATTTATTGCTGAATTATCTTCTTCATCTATCTCAATGCGATCCAGCTTCCCGAGCTTTTTAATCCTTGATTGTACCTGTACCGCTTTAGTATTTTTGTACCTGAAACGTTCTATGAACTTTTCATTATCATCAATCATTTTTTTCTGATTCCGGAAAGCAGCTTCCTGGTGCTTCCTTCTTTCCATTCTCTGGACCAGGTATTCTGAATAAGGTACATTATAGTCATAAATCCTGCCCAGTGATATTTCGAGAGTACGAGTGGTTACATTATCCAGGAAGGCCCTGTCATGGGATACAACAATTACAGCACCTTTAAAATTTTTCAGATATGACTCGAGCCATCTTATTGATAAGATGTCGAGGTGATTGGTAGGTTCATCCAGTAGAAGCACCCGGGGTTCTGACAGCAGGATCTTTGCCAGCTCTATCCTCATTCTCCAGCCTCCGCTTAATTTTGAGGTTGGCATTTCAAATTCATAACGCCTGAATCCCAGTCCTGTGAGTGCCTGCTCGGTTTCAGCTATGTATTTGTCGCCTCCATGAATACTGTAGCTGTGCTGTAGCTCAGTTAGATTATTGCAGAGTTTAAGATAAGAAGCAGAGGTGTAATCATCCCGCTTCTCAATCTGCTTTGTAATATCATTAATGGCTTTTTCTGTTTTTCTGATTTTTGAAAATGAGCTCAGGGTTTCTTCCAGAACTGTGGTACTGTCCGTAATTGTCATCTGCTGGGGAAGGTAGCCTGTGGTAAGCTCTTTGGGCGCTGAAACAGCGCCGCCGGTAGGATTTAGCTGACCATGAATTATTTTCAGGAGGCTGCTTTTACCTGCACCATTTTTGCCCGTTAAGCCAATGCGGTCTCTTTCATTAATAAGGAAAGAGATATTCCCGAATAATTCACGGGCACCGAATGAAAGACTGATGTTATCAACAGAAAGCATTACCAATATTATTCTTGATCTGCAAAGATAGTAAAGTAATTGATGACTGCAGGGCTTAAGGTGATCACCATCACCCCGGTTTTTCTGCTAATTAATATATTTCCTGTATATTTATGGACTGAAGACAAATGCTTGTCAGTAAATGAATAAGGACAGGGGAGATTTCGAATCAGTTTTGTTCACCCAGGCAATGGATGAGCACCTTTCAAGCTTGCGATATGCAAGCATGATTCAGCGTGCTCTGATGCCTGACACTTCATTCCTGTCGGGTATATTAAAAGATCATTTCATATTTTACAGCCCTAAAGATTATGTCTCAGGCGATTTTTATTATGCCTATCAGAATGCAGGCTATACTATTATTGCTGCAGGTGATTGCACAGGACATGGTGTGCCGGGAGCTTTACTTTCCATACTCGGTATATCATTTTTAAATGAAATATTACAGGTAAGAGTTGTACCCCGGGCAAACAGGATACTGAACAGGATGAGGGAAAAGGTAATGGGTGCTCTTGATCAGCGGGGACAGGAATATGAGCAAAAGGATAGTATAGATATTGCTCTTTGCGTTTATGAGCCTTTCAGGTCTGTTATTCAGTATGCAGGCGCCAACAGGCCGCTTGTAATGGTAAGTGATGGTGCCCTGAAAGAGATTAAACCTGATAAAATGCCAATAGGAGTGGCCCCGCTGGAAGAAGTATCTTTCACCAATCACAGGATTGATGTTAAAGAAGGTGACAGGTTCTACATGTTTTCAGATGGGTTTCCGGATCAGTTCGGAGAAGAAACAAATAAAAAATTTAAAATAAAGAACTTCAGAAAACTCATTTCATATGTCTCGGGATGGAGCATGGATAAACAGAAAGCCCACTTTGAAAATACTTTTATTGAATGGAAAGGTAGTTCATCTCAGGTGGATGACGTTCTGGTAATGGGTTTTGAAATTTAAAACAAATATGAAATTAAAAGCTTTCCGGATAGAAAATTTCAGATCTGTTGCAGATACAGGTATGCAGAATATATCACCTGATAATATTACCTGTCTTATAGGGCAGAATGAATCAGGTAAGACATCAATACTGGAAAGCCTCAAGGTTTTTTCTTCAGGAATCATTTCAGAAGATGTGCTGCGAAGCGACCTGTCGCTTCCCCGTGTTACCTGCAGGTTTGAAGTGGCTGAAGGTTTTCTTGATGACAGGCTGAGAAATGTAAATGACAGTTTTGATAAGCTGGCAGGATCATTGAATGAAATAACACTTGTCAGGTCATGGAAAGCAGACCTTAAATCACAGATGGAAATAGGGGGTGAGTTGCGGGATTATATAAATGACCTGGACAGTAAAAGAAAAAAGGACCTGGGTGAAACAGAAAAGAAGATCAGGGATTTTTGTTCCCTGCTTAATGAAAAAAGAATCGGGAAGGAAACCTTATCTGCCTCTCTTAAAGAAATATCCACAAAAATTGATTCCCACCCTGCCAGGGGCGGGACACTTAATATTTTCAAAAAGAAAGGATCTGTTGTAAAGGATAAGGAAGATAATACCCTGGAGGAATTAAAGAAAGCATATAACAGCCTTAAAGAGCAGTCAGAGAAAATTAACTCTTTCCTGAACTCCAATGATGTGCTTATCGGTGCCATAGAAGAGTGGTCTGAGACTATAGATATGCTTGATCAGACCGAAACTAAACTCGAAGAAATATCAGGCAGGCTTGAAGAACGGCACCAGACAATGACACTCCTTTCAGGACCTTCAATCGATGATCTGTCAAGAGGTGAATGGGAAAAAGTTCTCAATGAATTTTCTGTTGCTGTAAGCAGGAAGGAAGAACTGGGTAGTGAAAAGGACCTCAAAACGCTTTATTGTGGTTATATCCTGGAGGGAGTGGACGAAGAAAGTGCGCGACAAAAACTTGACTCGGCCGGGGAGAAGAGGCAGCTTGAATATACAACCAGAGAATTGGGCGAGCTGTTAAGTAAAGACTGTCCCCATTTCGAGATATTTGAGGATTTTGGAAGCCTGCTGCCTAACAGGATAGACCTTGAAGATATTATAGCCGACAACAGATCAGTTGAAGGATATAAGGCTGCCAGGAACTTTTTGACTATAGCAGAACTTGATTATACATTTTTCCAGCAGCCATCAAGCAGGATACTGAAACAAAAGATAGAAAACCTGAATTCCAAACTGACCCTTGACTTCCAGGATTTCTGGCAGCAGTATGTGGGTAAACATAATAAAATAAGGATAAACTTTGAGCTCGATCATTATAGTACCACCCATGGGGACAAGGCAGGTAAACCCTACCTTGAGTTCTGGGTGAAGGATGAAGGAGAAAGGCTTTATCCAAAGCAGAGAAGCAGGGGTGTAAGATGGTTCCTTTCATTCTACCTGGAATTGATGGCAGCATCAAAAAATGAAAAGAAACACCTGGTGCTTCTCGTTGATGAACCCGGGGTAAGCCTGCATGCTAGAGCCCAGGAAGATGTGCTTAAGGTATTTGAAGATATTAAGGAAAATATCCAGGTAATTTATACCACGCATTCACCCCACCTTGTTGATATCAACAAGCTTCACAGGGTGCTTGCTGTGCAAAGAGACGACGTGGAAAATCACAGGTCGACTACAGTAATACTGGATGCGGCACGACTGGGCGATGCATCACCCGATACATTATCCCCCTTGCAGAGTATAATGGGTAACCCGGTCGGGAACCAGGAATTCTCAGTTGATAAGTACAATATTATAGTAAATAATGTAGGCACATTCTATATGATGAATGCTGCAATGAAGCTGACCGGTTATAAAGGTAAAATACATTTTATCCCATCAACAGATTCTTCATCAATTCCTCTTATGTGTAATATTCTGATGGGCTGGGGAATGAAATTTGCTGTCTTGCTGTTCTATAATGATGATGAGCTGGAAGCAGCCCGTAAGCTCCGTGATATAGTATTTACAGATAAACCCGGTGATGAAGAAAATATCGTTGTTATGCCTGAGGAATTCAAAAATGCGGAAGACCTGCTGTCGACCCTTGATTTTAAAAATCTCATTCTTAAATCACGTGAAGGTATAACAATAAGTAATTCGGAGTATGTCAGTATTAATGATCTTCCAAGGAATTTCCTGCTAAGTAAATTCCTGAGTGATGTTAAATTAAAGGAAGTAAGAAGGGAGGACCTTGATGAAGAGTCAAAGGAAAATCTCATGCTCCTGGTAAATATTCTTCAGAAGTTTAATTGACCCCGCTGGCGTAGGGGTGGTACACCCTCCCACCGGCCTGATCCCCGGGTGGTACCCCTGCCCACCGGCCTGATCCCCGGGTGGTACCCCCGCCCACCGGCCTGATCCCCGGGTGGTACCGGGGCTATTTCTATTCACCCACATCCGTGGGTGTTAAGGTATGAGGATCAAGCTCTCACCTCTCACCTCTCACCTCTTCGTCATAAACCGGGTAAATGTCTTTAGGAATATTCTCGTAGTCAATTGTACGTAAATCCGCCGGCCCCAGTCCCGGGGCGTCTATCTCGAAAATTGCTCCTGCCAGCCCGTTTTCATAAAAACCCCTCCTGAAGTGAACACGTGATTTAAGTGATATTATATCAATGTTTTTTATATCAAGACCCAGCCTGTCCAGTATACCTGTACTCGTAACCTGGTGAAGTTCGGGAGTGACTATGACTGTATTGTTGTTGCCAAACCTTATAACTGCAACCTTATCAAACCTCCCGTAATTACTGAAATATTCCAGTGTCCCTTTTACAGCAACGGGCTTACCGGCGTATTCATCTGCGTATCCGCCTATCATTACATCAAGCTTATCACCCGGTTTCTTATCCTCATCATTAAGCAGGCTGATGAGCTTCTTGTCTGCGATGGTAGCAATACAGAAATTCTCAGCATTTTGTTTTATTAATTCTGCCAGGATATGTGTTGAATTACCTGTGCGGTCGCTGTGATCAGCTATTACAACAGGAGTTTTGCCTTCCTTTGAAGCCTCAATGCTTAGCTTTACACCTTCCTTTGTTTTTGGAAGTTTCTTACCTGCAAACTCATAACGTACTCTCCGGATGTAATTACTCATGTCATCTGCAATCCTGTCGGCCAGTTCCTTATCGTTATCAGTAATCACCATTACCGTTGCTCCCACATCCGGAACATCAGCATATGCAAAACCAAAAGCAACAGATACATATACACCGGGGTACCTGTCTTCCCATCTTCTGGCCCTTTCCATTATTTCCATGGCAGGTGATACACCTGTGCCCTGGTACACGCTGGGGGTTATTACACCCGGTTTGCGTGTGGCCATTACAGGCTTGTAATTTCCTTTCAGGGTATTTATCATAAGTCTCGCAGCTCTTTCACCCTGGCTGTAAGTGTCGTAATGCGGGTAACGCTTAATAATAATAACACCCGTTGCTGCGTCTGATAACTCCTGGTCTTCATTGGCATGCAGGTCGAGGGTCACGATAACAGGAATGTCTCCTGCTGCTTCGCGTATGCGTCTTACTATTTCAGCTTCGGGTTTGGGTATTCCCGTAACAGCCATAGCACCATGCAATGATAAATATATACCATCAAAAGGTCCCATTTTCCTGATATCTTCCTGCATCGCTCCGGTGTATTTATCAAATGCTTCACGTGTGATCCAGCTGCCTGATGATCCGCCAAGGGCATCCCTGGGCGATGTTATGCCAGTGGGATCTGCACATTCGTATTCTTCCAGCCTGGAGACGAAACCACGAATGTATGAATCGGCCGAAAGCACTTCATCGCCGCTGAGGGGCGGACCGTAATACTCAAACTCATCAATGCCGGTTGGCGTTGGACAAAAAGTGCAGGTCTCGTGTGAAAAAGTCGCTATCGCAATCCTGAATACACTACCATCACCACTTTTACTATTGTCGCATGAAACAAAAAGAAAAAAGAAAATACTGATTATTATTAATCTTTTCATTTATGAATTTTTTTGAATGTTGATTTTGTTTCACAAGATAACAAAATCATGATGCTTTTGCTATCTTGCTCCGGAGACTAAAAAACTGATCAGGTATACAATTTAAATAATACCTGTTTAGCTAATTGATTTTCTTATAATGATAAATATTTAAATAATGAATTATATTGGAAGCATATTATTTATTCTGACCTTTGCCCTGGGGGGATGCCTGCAGGATAATGACAATGAAGAAAAAATGCAAAACAATTTGCAGAGTTCAGAGAGTACAGCCCGGGAAGAATTGAGCTATCTTGCCCTGGGCGATTCATATACCATTGGTGAGAGTGTTGATCCTTCAATGAGGTGGCCTGTGCAACTTGTTGAAAGACTCAGGAACGATAGTCTTAATGTGAATGATGCTGAAATAATTGCAAGGACCGGGTGGACCACCGGCGAACTGCTGGGCGGTATTGATGTTGCAGATCCGGGAAACAATTATGATCTTGTTTCATTGCTCATAGGTGTTAATAACCAGTACAGGGGACTTCCTCTCAGCAATTTCAGAACAGAATTCAGGCAGCTGTTAAATATTTCAGTGGATAAAGCCGGAGGAGATAAAGGAAAGGTCATTGTGCTTTCCATACCTGACTGGGGTGTTATGCCATTTGCCGGGGATCGCGACAGGAATGAAATAGCCAAAGAGATAAACAGTTTCAATGATGTGATAAAAGAAGAATGCGGGCAGGCAGGAATAAGATTTTTTGATATCACGGGTATTTCAAGGCAGGCAAAAGATGATGCCGGCCTGGTAGCCTCTGATGGTTTGCATCCATCCGGTGAAATGTATAAATTATGGGTGCACCGGGTCTATCCCGCTGTACTTGACATACTGTAATAATTATGAATAAACCGACAACATATTACGCTCCGGCAGAAAAAGCAGGAGAGGAAGAAGTACAGGAGAAGAACCGATTAATATCTGATGAACAGACTATTAAAGATATTTTTTCTGCAATGCCCGAAGTAGCCGCTGTTCTTAACGAGGAAAGACAGATTGTTTACTCCAATAACACATTGCTGGACCTGCTCCCTGAAAATGAGAAGAATTATGTTATAGGTAAAAGACCGGGGGAAGTACTGAACTGCGTCCATTGTAATGAGAATGAAGGGGGATGTGGTACATCAGAAAGTTGCAGATATTGTGGTGCTGTAAACGCAATACTGGAAAGTCAAAAGAAAGGTCAAAAAGCAGTAAAGGAATGCCGTATTCGAATAATATCAGGTTCTGTGGAAAAAAGTATCGACTATGAGGTTACAGCTACACCTGTCAGGATCAGGGGGCAGGAGTTTACATATTTTTTTATGAAGGACATAAGCGAAATAAAACGCAAGATTGCTCTCGAAAGGATATTTTTTCATGATATCATTAATACTGCAGGCGGAATACAGGGATTTACCAGCTTCCTGCATGAAACAGATGACCCCGGAACAATTAAAGAGAACATAAAAATTATTGACCAGTTAAGCCATGATCTGGTAGATGAGATACAATCGCAACGGTCTCTTACACTGGCTGAAAGTGGTGACCTGTCTATTAATCCGGTAGAGGTGAATCCCTCAGAGATCCTTGAGGATGTGAAAAATACTATTTCTTACCATACAATAACAGAGGATAAAAAAATTGTACTAGAAAAAGGGATAATAAACCATTCTCAGATTACCGACCAGGTACTTCTGAAAGATGTACAGATGCAAATATTCAACCGTTCATTTTCAACAAAAGGAAAAGACCGGGGATTGGGAACTTACAGTGTGAAATTACTGGCAGAAAAATATCTCAAAGGAAAGGTCTGGTTTGAAACAGACAGGATTAACGGAACAACATTTTATTTTAGAATACCCTACCGGATAGATAAATAAACCAGCCTGAAAAATATGCAGATAGACACATACACCAATACACCAATACACCAATACACGAATTAACGAATACACGAATTAACCAATACACGAATTAACTATCAGCCGTCTCATTGCCATAGGAGATATTCACGGATGTTTCAGCAAACTTTACCTGCTGATAACAGAAGTTATTGGTCTGACAAAACAAGATAAGCTTGTGTTGCTGGGCGACTATATTGACAGGGGACCGGGTAGTAAGGAAGTTTTGGATTTCATCAGGGAGCTTATATCACTTGACTACAAAATTATCCCCCTTATGGGAAACCATGAAGATATGATTTGCAAAGCCCAGGATAGCGTTATGGATAATCATAACTGGATGATGAATGGCGGTGCAGTAACACTGGAGAGTTTTGGTGCCGGGCAAGTGTCAGATATAGATGGCAGCTACATGGACTTCATGAGTAAATTACCAAAGTATTATATTGATGGTAATTATATATTTGTTCACGGGGGATTCAACGATGACCTGGAAGATCCTTTCAGTGATGAGTACAGCATGCTGTGGGACAGACGATTCAGCTATGATTCTCCTGTTTTCGCAGGAAAGGTAATAATCCATGGTCACAGGCCCCATGCACTGGCTGAACTGGAAGAGCAGATCAGGAATAATCCTTCCGTAATTAACATAGATACCGGGTGTGTTTACGGGAAAGAAAAAGGACTGGGACATTTGACCGGTATTGACCTCAATAGCATGAAGCTGTATTCTGTTGATTGCTGATGCCCGGCAGCAAGTACCACCAGTGAAAATGCCAGATAAATAGTCAATTAACAATTGACAATTACCAATTGACAATGTCTAGCTTCAGTTTGTCAAGATCAACACTACCTTCCGCGGTCTCCAGGAATATTTTGCCATCCTTTTCACTGAACCCGTACATCCCGTAGGCAGCTGGGAGCAGTTTTTTATCAACCCGCTTTTTTAACCTGGTATTGTACAGCACTGAAAACTCTTCAACCCGGCCTTCCCCTTCCGGAACTATCAGGATATCCACCTGTGCCCATTCATTGTCCGGGCTGACATCCATCAGTGCAATATCCATATTCTCATGGTCGGCAAGCTCTTTGTATTCATTCAGTTTCATTTTGTCTGCAATGATTATCCCTTTGCTATTTTCAGTATCCGCGAATATTTTTCCGCTGTCCTCTTCATCGCCCTGATAAACAGTTAATATAGCTTCGTTTTCACCAATGTCAGCGTTTATCGTCTTTACAACCGAAAACCGAAGTCCGGAGATACATGTGTCTTCCCATCTGCTGCCTTTATAGACATCAACAATTTCAATCCTGACAAAAAAGCTGAAGCGTGGTGTCATGTCGCAGGTGGGGCACCATTTTTTGCGTTCCTTTATCTCATCTGTAAATTCTCTGCTGAAGGCCACGGACAAGGAGTCTTTTATGTGAAGCACCCGATGGCGTTCAAATGGTATCTTAATAGTTTGCGTACCCATTTTGTCATCAAGGGTAACATATTCAGCTCCCGTTATCTTCCTGGTTCTGTAGCGGGAGGAAATTTCAGTATCATCACCCTCAAGAAAAAATCCGGCATGCAGGCTTATTTTAAGCCGGGATGGTCTGCTGTTCATACCGTAAAGATTAGCGGATTTCTGGTAACCGTTATCTATTAACAGCGCAGAAGGGAAGTAGCTGCCGGCTTTGACAATAATGTACTCTCCTTTGCCATGTCCGTCAGTGCCTTCAACCCATGCAGTTGAAAGGTCGTCATCGAACAGGTTATTCCCTCCGTATTTTCCAAAACCTTTGAACGGGTCAACGGGGTTTAGCTCCGAGCTTACAATATAATGTCTTAATTCATCATTGACTTTTGCTGCCCTGAAATACATTTCCTCCCATTCATCCTGCTGTGGTGCTGCACTTAGACCATAGTTGCAAAAAGACTGCAATATTGTAAGCAGGCCTATTGAAATAAGCGTGAAATATCTTATCTGGCTCATGATTTGGTTGTTTTATTGGTTGTTATGTTGCTTTAAAGTTACATAAATCAGGCCATAATCAGGAATACAGGCGGCTTTTTAGAAAAAAAATTTGGATATGTCAAAAAAATCTGTATATTATTTACATATGTTCATAATTCATTGTGAACGTCAGGCCTGAAATATAAATTTTAAAGAATGTTTGATTTAATGAATGTGAAAATAATTAGTTTAATTAATAAAGAAAAGGAGTAAAAGATGAAAACGAAAAGCAATCAGATTTTAAGAATACTGATACCATTGTTGGTTATAATGCTTATTATGGGTTCATGTAAAAACGAAACTACAGAGCAGGAAGTGGAAAAGCTTCTTGAAAAACAGGAGAAGGCCCTTGATGAAAGTGAAAAGCTTATTGATGATACTTTTGATGACCTCAACACCTTAAAGGATTCTCTTAAGTCAGAGCAGGAGAAACTTGAGGGTGATCGTATGCAGGTGGAGGAGGAGTTAAATGAATTTGAAGCGGAGAAAGAAACCCTTGGTGAATCAGTCAGGGAAGACAAGATTAAAGAGCTCGAGGAGCAAAAGGTAATGCTGCAGGACAGGCTGCAGGGTATAGTAGACAGCCTTGACATGATCCGTGAGAAGCAGGACTCGGTTGAGAAGCGCAAAGACACACTTGCCGTAATGGAAAAGCAGTTATCAGAGCAGAAGGATATTTCAAAGGAGAAGTTGATAACCGGGATTGATGATATCGATAAACGTCTTGATGAAATTGAAGAGGAAAGGCTCGTTAAGCAGAATGAATTGCAGCTTAATGAGCAAAGAATAGAGCTGGCAAATAAAAAGATCGAATTACTGCAGGACGAAAAGAATATTTATCTCAGGGAAAAAAATGACCTGCTCCGAAAAGGGGCTGACGACACTGAACTTGAGAAATTTGATTTGAAAATAAGTGAGATTGATGCTTCTCTCAAGGATGAGAGGAACAAGATCAGGAATGCTGAGAGCAATATTTCTTCAATCAGGCAGTGGATAGCTGATGCTGATCAGTTACGTGAAAAATTACGTAGCATGATGGACTCTGAATATGACAGGAATAAGACAATTACAGAGTTTACAAAGGAAGAAATGGCGCGTCTTGAGAAACAGCGCAACATTGTTGACCAGGAGCTGGAGGATCTTACTCTCCGCAGGAGCGAGCTTTCTGAAAAAAGGACCGAGGTAAATGACAAGCTGGTATCGCTTACCGAGGAGAAAGAACTGGTGAAAAGCAAGGAGTTGTCAGACATTCTGGCCGAGAGATCAGGTGTTGAAGATATGGAGGCAGATCTTGCTGAGAAAGAAAAGCAGATTGCTGAGCAGAGAGAAGACCTTCCCAAAGCTGAGGGGTCAGGCATGGAAGTGCTTGATTCTATAGAAAGTACAATAAAGCTTAAGAAGGATAAGATCGAGATACTGCGTTCAGAAATTGCTGATGAAAACGCCCGTATTGCAAGGCAGAAGGCTGAGATAGATGAAAACAGGGCCAGGTATGTAAGAAATATTACAAAGACAGCAATAATTATTGCCATCCTGGCTGTTATTCTGGTTGCAGGTCTTTATTTCATTGGAAGAAGCAACAGGAAGAAAAGCAAATAGATATAAACTGTGAATTACTAATTTTAAACAACAGGATTATGACTAAGAAGAAAACAACAAAGAAAACCATAAAAGAAGAAGCTGATAAGATAAAAGATACAGCTAAGGAGAAAGTTGAAGAAACAAGGAAGAAAGCAGGAGAAGTTAAAGATGAGCTTGATGAATCAGCGGAGGATGTTAAGGAGAACCTCCGCAAAGCAGGTGAAGAGATATCAGAGTCCGGATTCTGGGAAGAGACCGGTGAGAATATTTCAGAGGGAGCAAAAGTAGTGGGTGAAGAAGCCCGCACAATTGCGGATAAGATATCTGCTTATTCAGAAGTGCTTTTCGGTAAGATTAGAGACAGCTCATCGGAAGCTTTTCAGAGTGGGCTGAACCTGACAAGGGAGGGCGCAAACAGGGCCCAGGCTGTAGCCGATGACCTCAGAGATAATATAGAAGTGGCACGATTAAACCGGAAAAAAAAGGAAATTTCAACCCAGCTGGGTATGAAATTTTACCTGGAAGTCAAAAACAATGACAATAAAGTGCCTGATAATATACTCAGAAAGCGTGTATTCATGTCACTGCTCAAAGAACTGGAAAATATTGATAAACAAATACTCGAATTAAAAGATGAATAAACTGAAACTAAAACATATTCTCAATATTGCTATTATTGCCTGGCTTGTTATCTGGATTTACTACCTGGCTTTTAACTGGGAAGTTTTCAGCATTAACCTGAAAACCAACCTTGGCTTCGCTGTAATAGGCGGATATCCCTTCGTGTTTTTCTTCCTTATTGGGCTATTATTTCTTATCTTGATCAAATATTTCGATCAGTCAATTACTATCCGGAGTATACGCAAGGATAAGGACACGGAGAACAGGATAGCATTGCTTGAGAAAGACATAGAACTGCTGCAGATGAAGGAAACTCTGTATAAAATGCAGTCTGAAGAAATGAATAAGAGCAATGCTTCACTCAACGCACTGCATGAGAGGCTGGATGAAATGGGCGGAAAGATTAAGGGCGTTGAAAAAGATGATGATAAGAAGAGCAAGACTGATGAAAAGGAAGATAAGGGATAACAGATAGCAATATACAGGAATGAAAACACGTACACAGAAAATCCGCCTGGGGATCTTTATCTTCATCGGTAGTACATTGCTGATTGTGCTTGTACTGTTCTTTGCGGCCAATAAGCTGTTTGAAAAATCAGATACCTATTTCGTGGCATACCATGATGTTTCGGTCAGCGGTCTCGAGGTTGGCAGCCCGGTTAATTACCTGGGGATCAAGATCGGGACAATATCAAATATTTTTATAGACCCCCAGGATATTAATTCAATTATTGTTGAATTAGCATTACAACCGGGAACACCTGTTAAGAAAGATGCCTCAGCGGATATTGTTGCCAGGGGCATAACCGGGCTTAAAACCATAGAAATAAGAGGAGGGAGTAATGAAGCAGATTTTCTCAGGAGAGGTGAATTTATCAATCCGGGAAGTTCCGCTGCCCAGGAAATAACAGGGAAGGCAAGCATTATTGCAGAAAAGACAGAAAAGGTGATCAATAACCTGCAATTGTTTACTGATCCTGAGAATATTAATAAGTTCTCTGATGCAGCTGAAAATATAAACCTGCTGGCCGGACAGCTTAACAGTACTATCAGCCTGGTAGATACCCTGATAAAGGAAAACCGGGCAGATGTTCGGGAAGTGGTTACGAAGGGAAGTGTTGTAGCCGGCCGGCTGGATACATCCACGGTAAGCCTGAATAATGCAATCAGCAGTATCAATAACCTGATACAGGGCGATACATTGAAACAGATTGTGGGCAATGCCCACGACCTTTCTGAACACCTCAGGGAAACAGATCTGAAGTTGCTGATAAGCAGCCTGGCCGATGTAACCCGCCAGACTAAACAACTGCTTTATAAAGTTGACAGGGAACTGGATATGAACAGCCGGGAACTGACCGAAAGTGTGCGTTCATTGCGTATCACCCTTTCCAACCTGGAGGAAACATCAAACAAGATCAACTCAGATCCTTCAGTATTGCTGAGAGGATTCGGAGAAAAGAACATACCGGATAAAAGACTTAAAAAATAAATCCAATAAACCTGTAATAATAGTTATAATAAGATGAGACCCATACTATTTATTCTGATTAGCACTGTGATACTTGCAACATCATGTATGTCTTCAAAAACAGTTATCAGGAAGTATTATACACTCGATCCGGGCAATACAGAATACGCTGAGAGGCAGGATAATTTACCAATACAGGGTAAAGCTGAAATAGGACTTGTAAGTATTGATCCCGTTTATGAAAAAAACCAGATCGTTAACAGGAGCAACAGCCACGAGATAACATATTACATGTATCACCAGTGGGCTGTCAGGCCCGCAGAAGCAATAAGGGGTCTTGTATATGAATACCTGGATAAAAACAGGATCTTCGATGAGGTTTCAACAAGGTACAGTCGCACTGTGCCGGATTATATAGTCGATATAAATGTGCATAACCTGGAAGTAGTGGAAAGCAAAGATGAATTTTCAGCACATCTCAGGCTGGAAATGAACCTTGTAAAAGCAGAGAATGACAGCCTTATGCTTAGCTATTCAGTTAATCGTACCAGTCCGCTCAGAGAAAAGGATATGAACCTGTTCGCATCTGAAATAAGCTCTTTGTTAGTTGAAGAGACAGGGAATTTTGCTTCTGAGATAAGGCAGATAAGTATTTCCCGGCAGGCCGGTCAGCATTAACTTTTCCCGGGTTCTATAAAAGGCAATATGAAAAGCAGCGAGGAAATTAAGTTTGAGGCAAAACTAGATGCCGGTGTCCTTGAGTTAAAAGGAAGGTTAACAGTAAGGGAGATAAGTGCCGCACTGGAGTTGATCGGGAAAAAACTTGCAGGATATAAGGATAAGTCCATAAATATTGACCTTGATGGTCTGGATTATATAGACAGTACGGCTGTTGTTGCCCTGAGAGACCTGGAAGATAAGTACAGGGACGTTACCCCGGTGGTTAGGATTGTTGCAAGTGATGAAAAAATACGGAAACAGTTCGAAGTTTTCGGACCGGAGCTTGATAAACCACCAGCTGCAGATATTGAGAAGACAAGCTTCTTTGAGAGGCTGGGAGCCTCAGTCTTCGACCTTTTTAATGAACATATAGCCGGGTATTTACAACTTGCGGCAGATATTACATACTGGTCGTTTACCGACACTTTCAGACAAGGTAACAGGCGTAAAGGAGAATATGTAAACCAGGCAGTGCTTATAGGTGTAAATGCAGTTCTTATAGTGGGGGCCATGTCTTTTATTATAGGTCTTGTGCTTGCATTGCAGTCTGCTGCACAGCTCAGGTCTTTCGGTGCAAATATCTATATAGTAGATCTCACTGTTATTGCAATGATGAGCGAAATGGGTCCATTGATTACCGCGATTATGGTTGCCGGCCGTAGCGGATCATCAATTGCGGCGGAAATTGCAACAATGAAAGTAACAAGTGAAACAGATGCACTGAGAACGATGGGACTGAACCCGGTGAGGTTTGTTATAGTACCCAAGATGCACGCTGCACTGACTACACTTCCTTTTCTTACAATTATAGCAGATATAATGGGCATAGCCGGGGGAATGATTATCGGGGCAACAGCACTGGGAATATCTCCACAGGTATTTATCCACAGGATGGAGGAGGCCGTTGTAATGAAGGATATTGTTTTTGGTATAATAAAAAGCCTTGTTTTTGCATATATCATAGTTACTACGGGTAGTTACTTCGGCTTCAGGGTCCAAAGAGGTGCAGAAGGAGTTGGTAAAGTGACGACAATGGCTGTGGTAGTGGCAATATCTCTTGTTATTGTAGCCGACAGTGTTATGGGATTAATATTTTACAATTAAGTTGTTTGGGTTTATGGCGGGCAATGAAATAATAAAGGTGGACAGACTGACGGCACGGATAGATAACCAGCTTATACTGTCCGATGTGAGTTTCCATGCATCTGCCGGAGACGTAACAGTAATACTGGGTAGCAGCGGTTCGGGAAAAACAACCCTGCTTAAACACTTGCTGGGCCTCTATCCCAGCGATAAAAATGCCATTTCTGTTCTCGGAAAGAATCCCTGGCACCTTCCCCAGAATGAAGAAAAAGCTTTCTATTCCCGGCTGGGTGTTCTTTACCAGAACGGAGCCCTCCTGAATTCACTTACCGTAGGGGAAAACCTCGCCCTTCCACTGCAGCAACACACAGATATAAAAGGCGGCCTTATTGAAAAGGCGGTAAGATTAAAACTGCAAATGGTTAACATGCAGGAAGCATATAACAAATATCCCTCACAGTTAAGCGGAGGGATGCTGAAAAGAGCAGCTTTGGCACGGGCTATTATTATGGATCCGCAGGTATTATTCTGTGATGAGCCCGGGGCCGGACTCGACCCCGTTTCACTCTCCGCCCTGGATGAACTGATTCTCCATCTTCAGAAACTGCTTGGCATGACAGTTGTTATGGTAACCCATGAGGTTCCAAGCATAATGCGAACAGCGGATAAAATAGTCTTTTTACGTAACGGGAAACTCACTTTTGAAGGCACTGTACGGGAAGGTATTGAATCCGGAAATACTTATGTCAGGGAATTCTTTGACAGGGCTAAAGGGAACTGAACCAGGGCATTCACTTTTTTATATAACTGCTTAATCATCATTGTCGCTTTCCTCAATTAAAAGCTTAAGCCCGTTTCATTCTTTGTCTAAAAAATATTATCTTTGGAACACTAATAATCTAAAGAATATTGATTTATGGCCCCCGGAAATGAAAAATACTATCCCGGATTACAAACGCTCATTGATAATTTGCCGGGGGTTGTGTACAGGTGCAGGAATGACAGGGACTGGACTATGCAATATATAAGTGCTGCAATTATTGAGCTGTCCGGCTACCCGGTATCTGATTTTATTAATAATAACAAACGCTCTTACGGTTCACTTATTCATGAGAAAGATTGTTCTTATGTATGGAATGAAATACAAAAGGCTGTTAAGAAAAGGAGCCGGTTTACACTTGAGTACAGAATAGTAAACAGTGAGGGAAACATAAAATGGGTCTGGGAAAGGGGCAGAATGGTAAAGGATGAGTCAGGCAACAGGTTTATAGAAGGCTTTATTGAGGATATTCACGACTGGAAGATAGCCGAAGAAAATGTACGCAACAGCGAGTTCAGGTTCAGGTTGTTTGCTGAATCAGCGCCTGTAGGAATAGTTCTTTCTGATAAGGAGGAAAATACTATCTTCATTAATAAGCAGTTTACAGAGATATTCGGTTATACAATTAATGATATGCCCTCTGTAAACGAGTGGTGGCAACTTGCCTATCCTGATATTCAATTTCGCAAGCAGGTACAGGAAACATGGAGAGAAGAAATGCTTAAAGCACAGAATGGCAATGAGATGGTTGAGTCACTTGAATTCCCGGTTAACTGCAAGGATGGTACAATAAGGGATATAGAATTCAGGATGGCTTCAGACAATGAACTTAATTATATAATTTTTACCGACATTACTGAGCGCAAAAAGACTGAAAAGGAACTGCTGGAACTTAAGGAGAATCTGCAATGCCAGGTTGCTGAAAAAACAAAGGAATTAAAGGAAAGAGTACTTGAACTCGAAAGATTCAGGGATGCCACCATAGACAGGGAACTGAGGATGAAAGAACTCAGGGATGAACTGGAGCTGTTACGAAAGGAAAGGCATAAATGAGCAATAGTGTAAATATAATATAGTCATAGGGTATTTTATGAGCCTTGCATTTATCAGGAATTTAAAATTTATTACTGTAGTTTGTTTTCTGTTTATCCCTGTATTGGTTCTGTCAGGGCAGATGGAAGATGCCGGTGTTTTACCAGATACAATTACAAAAATAACCATTGCTTCTGAGCCTGACTACCCGCCCCATTGTTTTGTTGATAAAGACGGTAATGCAGCAGGATTTGCCGTTGAAATCTTTCTTGCTGCGGCTGATGCAGCAGGCCTTGAGGTGGAAATTAAAACAGGTGTCTGGAGCAAAATAAAAAATGACCTGGCTGAGGGAAGGATTGATGCCCTGCCCTTTGTTGGCAGAACACCGGAAAGAGAGCAACTGTTTGACTTTACATTTTCCTATATGTCTCTGCATGGTGCAGTTTTTATTCACCGCAGGACCAAAGATATTAAGTCTCTGGATGACCTTAAGGATAAAGAAGTGGTGGTTATGAAAGGTGATAATGCGGAAGAATTTGTGAGGCGTTACGAAGTGTCAGAAAAGATATTTACCACAAATACCTACGAAGAAGCTTTTAAAAGGCTTGCAAACAGGGAGTATGATGCCCTTATAACGCAGAGGGTTACGGGTATTACCCTGGTGGATGAACTGGGTCTGAGAAACATTTATCCACTTGAGTTTTACCTTCCCCGTTTCCGCCAGGATTTCTGCTTTGCAGTAAAGGAAGGAAATGATCAACTCTTGTCCAGACTTAATGAAGGCCTTTCAATAATAATTGCGAATGACAGGTATGACGAAATAAGGCTGAAATGGTTCGGACCCGTAGAAAAGGAAGTTGTAAGTGTGCGGGATGTGATCAGGATAGGGATGTTTATCCTGCTCCCTCTGATTTTTATCTCCGCTGTTTTATTAACAGTTATATTAAGGCGTGAAATAAGAAGAAGAACCGCAAAACTAAATAAGGAAATAGAAGAGCATAAAAGGACCACTGAAGTTTTAAGGAGGCAAAATTTGTTTCTGATTGAAATGGAAAAGTTATCCAAAACAGGCTCATGGGAAAGACTACCCGGTTTGCATGAAAGCAAATGGACAAGTGGAACCTACGAAATATATGGTGTGTCTCCAGAATCTTTCGACCCATCTGATTACGAAAAGGTTATGTCTTTTTACGAAGGAAAAGACAGGGAGATCCTTGATAAAGCAGTTAAGAAGCTGCTACAAACAGGAGATCCTTACAGCCTGGAACTGAAACTTAATTCAGATGATGGTGAACAAAAATGGGTTGCCACACGGGGAATGGCAGAAATGAGGGGCGGTAGGGTTTCCAGGATATTTGGTAATATTATTGATATTACTGAATCAAAACATATTAACCGGCAACTCAAGGAGCTTACTGCTGCCCTGGAGCAAAAGGTCAGTGAAAGAACTGCTGAATTGCAGGAAAAAATTGAAAAGCTGGATAAGAGTCAGAAAGCAATGTTATATATGGTGGAAGATCTCAATAATGTTACTTCAGACCTTAAAAAAGAAAGAGCCAAGCTCGAGGCATCCAACAGGGAGCTGGAAGCTTTCAGCTATTCAGTATCTCATGACCTAAGGGCCCCGCTGAGATCAATAAATGGTTTTTCAACATTCCTGCTGGAAGATTATTATGATAAACTTGACGATGAAGGTAAGCGCTTGCTGAGCGTAATACAAAAAAATGCTAAAAAGATGGACGGCCTCATTAATGATATGCTCAGGCTTTCCAGGGTGGCAAGGACTGATCTTCATAAAGCTGATGTTGATATGTATTCTCTCGTTAAGGGAGTGTATAATGAAGTAGCTACGGATGAAGAAAAGGAAGAATTTGAATTAATTATCAACGATCTGCCAAAGGCTGAATGTGATCCTTCCCTGATCAAACAGGTATGGCAGAACCTGATAGGGAATGCTCTTAAGTATAGTGCAAAGTCTGACAAAAAAAGGATAGTGATTGGATCTGACAAAAAAAATGATGAAACAGAGTATTATGTTAAAGATCATGGTGCTGGATTTGATCCTAAGTATGTGGATAAATTATACGGAGTCTTTAAACGCCTGCACCGCGAAGATGAATTTGAAGGTACCGGAGTGGGCCTTGCAATTGTGCAGCGGGTTATACTGAGACACGGTGGCGCTGTAAGTGCAAGTGGTAAAATTAACGGGGGAGCAACATTTGCTTTTACACTCCCGGTAGAATAAGTGGAAATATAAAATATGCTGAAATGGAAAACCTTAATGAAGTAGAAATCCTGATCGTTGAAGACAATGTTGATGATGCTGAAATGGCCCTCAGGGCACTTAAACAAAACAAACTTGCCAATAAGGTGAAAGTTGTAGGAGATGGAGAAGAAGCTCTTAACTTCATTTTTGCAAAGGGAAAGTACCAGGCCAGGCGCAGGGAAGCAAAACCAAGAATTATCCTGCTTGACCTTAAACTGCCAAAAGTGGACGGACTTGAGGTGCTCAGGGAAATAAAGAGCAATGAAGATACAAAGGTAATACCTGTTATAATATTGACCTCTTCCCGGGAAGAGACTGATATGATAGACAGCTACCGCCTGGGCGTTAACAGTTATATTGTTAAACCGGTGGATTTTGAGAAGTTTGTTGAAGCTATCAGGGAACTGGGCTTGTACTGGCTTCTCTTAAACCAGCAACCCTAGCCTGCCTGATCATTGTAAACATTACGGGTTTAGAGATTTAGCCATGCTAAATTTTATTTTATGTTTTTGTTAAATTTTTAATATGGAAGAGAAAAAAATTAAGATACTGTTCGTTGAAGATTTGCCTCATGACGCTGAAATGGCGCAGAGGGTGATCAGGAAAGAGAATATCGAGTTCACAAATAAAGTAGTTGATAACGAGGAGGAATTCCGGAAGGCTCTTTCAGGCTTTAACCCGGATATTATAATCTCTGACTATTCAATGCCTGCTTTTGACGGAATGACTGCATTGAAAATTACGAGAGAACAAAATAAATATATTCCTTTTATCGTGCTGACAGGTTCAATGAACGAAGAGACGGCAGTTGCATGCATGAAGGCGGGTGCAAACGACTATGTTATAAAAGAACATATCAACAGGTTACCCTTTGCAGTTAAAGAAGCCATAGATAACAGCAAGGCAAGAAAGGAAAGAGATCTTATTGAAAAAAGTTTACGTGAAAGCGAAGAAAAATTCCGGCACCTTTTTCAGGACCATGTTGCAATAAAACTTATTATTGATCCCGATAGCGGGGATATTGCTGAGGCAAATAATGCTGCCTGCGCGTTTTACGGGTACTCAAAAAAGAAACTTGAGAGCATGAATATTGATCAGATTAATACCCTTTCAATAGAGGAGATAAAGGTATTGATCGAGAAAGTCAGGAAAATGGAGCAAAATAATTTTGAGTTAAGCCACCAACTCGCCGATGGCTCAATCAGGTTTGTAGAAACCTTCTCCAGCAAGGTAAAAATAAAAGGTAAAGAATATCTTCATTCGGTTATCCATGATGTTACCGAGAAGAAGACGGCTCAAAACCAGTTAAGACTCCTGAGTAAATCAGTTGAACAGAGCCGGGTAAGTATTATTATAGCTGATAAAGAGGGTAATATAGAATATGTTAATCCATTCTTTACCAAACTCACAGGCTATAGTTTTGAAGAGGCCAGAAATAATAAGCCCAGCATACTGAAATCAGGTCAGCAATCAGAAGAATTTTACCGGGAGATGTGGAATACATTGTTGAGTGGGAAAGACTGGACCGGAGAGCTCCTGAATAAGAAAAAAGACGGTACACTCTACTGGGAAAGTGCAATTATCTCACCCATAGAAGATGATGATGGAAAGATTACACACTTTGTTGGAGTGAAAGAAGATATAACTGAACGGAAGAAAATGATCCGTGACCTGGTTGATGCCAAAGAAAAAGCCGAAGAAAGTGATAAACTGAAATCTGCCTTCCTTGCAAATGTCTCGCACGAAATAAGAACTCCCATGAATGGGATCCTCGGGTTTATTGATTTGTTGCAGGACCCGGATACTGATCCCGGCGAAAGAAAAATGTATGTGAACATACTCAATGAAAGCACTAACCGGCTTATGGATACTATCAACGACCTGGTGGAAATATCACGCATTGAGGCGGGACAGGTAAGTGTAAAAGAATCAAGGGTGGTTTTTAAAGATGTCATGGAGTATCTTCATGAGTTTTTCAGACCTGAAATGGAAAAAAAAGGATTAAGCTTTTCGGTTGTTAATAACTGCCCCGAAGAACCGGCTGATTTTTTCTCTGACCGTTATAAAATTGAAGCCATCCTTTCCAACCTGTTAAAAAATGCGGTAAAATTTACTGATGAAGGTTATGTTGAGCTGGGATGCCGTCTTTCAGAGGATAAAAAAAATGTGGTTTTTACAGTTAAAGATACGGGAAGAGGGATTGATGAGGATAAAAAGCAGGTCATTTTTGACAGGTTTGTACAATCAGAACTGGAGCTGACACGAACATATGAGGGTGCAGGACTGGGCTTATCTATTTCAAAAGCATATTCAGAATTGCTGGGAGGGGAGATAACAGTTGAATCTGTTATAGATAAAGGAAGTACCTTTTCACTTTCTGTACCTCTTGAAAAGAATGATCCTGAAATCGAAAACGAATTACCGGGCAGTAACCATGACCTGTACACCAGCGAAAAAAAGAAAATACTGATAGCAGAGGATGATTTGTCAAGCACCGAATACCTGAAAAAAATACTGTCTGAAGAAAATTATAATGTTATTATTGCAGCAGACGGGGAGGAAGCAGTGTCTTTGTATAAAAAAAATCCCGGAATAGATATTATTCTTATGGATATTAAAATGCCCGTAATGAACGGATATGATGCAACAAAGAAGATAAGGGAAACAGATAGTCATATACCAATTATAGCTCAGACTGCTTATGCTTTTCAGGGTGATAAAGCAAAAGCACTTGAGGCCGGTTGCGACGATTATATATCAAAACCAATCAGGAAGAAAGACCTTCTGAAGATGATCGAGAAATATGTCTGATTTTTTAAATACTTCTGTTCTGAAATGAAATATACTTTAACTGCCCTGGCAGTAATATTGCAGTCTTTTGTTTTTAGTGGCTTCAGCCAGGATGAAATTACACCCCTTGATAAATTATTTACTGAAAGTGTTGTTGATTTCTACCGTGATGCAGAGAATAATGCCGGGGAAATATGGCCGGGAATGACCCTTTCTCCTGTTTGCCTCTACCGGCACGGCGGACCGGCTATCCTATACGGGCATCCTGATCCGCCTGAGGCATTTGTTGAAATGGGGAAAGGGATATTTACCGGGGACCCCGCAGAGTTGAAGCTGTTTGGCTGTACCCAGGTTGATATCAACGGAACACTGACAGCCATAGTTGACTACGGAATGAACCCTTTCGTGGATGTGGCAGAAGTTTATGCCATACTATTTCATGAAATGCACCATGCCTACCAGGTGACAGGTGTAAGCGAAATAAAATATGATGATGCCTCACAGTTAATGACCTACCCTGAAATAGCCGAAAATGATGCTGTTAAATTGTATGAACAGGAATGCCTTTTTTCCTGCTACCATGCAAAGGGTGAAAAAGAATTCAGGAAATGGCTGAACAGGTTCTATTCCTGCAGGATATACAGAGAAGGTCTAATTAACCAGTATACTGATTATGAGCAGGCAGTGGAGAGCTTCGAGGGACCTGCACTTTTTTGTGAGTATAAATATTTTATGAATAAATCAGTGCTTAATGAGGCACTTAAGCAAAACTATGCCGGGAGAAATTTTTTCAGCCTTGTTACAGAACCCCGGTATGGGCGCGATAACCTGCGCCAGCGTCACCTGGGATCAGGTCTTATGATGGCCCTTATACTGGATAAATATTATGAAGGATGGGAACAAGCTTATTATGATTCGGGTATGACTTTGTTTGACTATTTTACAGATCATTTTGAACCTACAGCTGTTGAACCTGATGTGCCTTCTGAATATTACTCCCTGGCCGAATACCATACCGGGGAAATTGTTAAGAGACACCAGAAAAACCTGTCTGGCTTTTATGATTCTGAAGGTGAAATGGTGGTGATTGATTTTCAAACAGCAGCCACCGTGAAAGGATTTGATCCCATGAATGCCGAATCGGTAAACGACAGTACAATTATTAATAAAACACTTCTGAAACTTGCCGGTGGCGAAAATGAATTTTTTGCACTGAACAAAAGAGTAGTATCTATTTATTCTCAGTCAATGTGGCGAATTAATAAGATTATATTTTTTGTCCCCGAAGGATCAGTCGTTGTAAAGGAAGGAAACGTCAGGATAGAAACAGGTGGTATAAAAATGAACTGGAAAAATGTAGAAACAGAAAGAAGCGGGAATGCTGTAAAAATTAAATGTAACTGATATAAAAATTGATCCATTATTGTCATTCTGAGCGCCCTGCCCCTGGCCTGATCGTACTGAGCGAAGCCGAAGTGCTTGAGGGAGCGAAGAATCTAAAGCAAAAATCACCATGACATACAAAAGAAAAGAATCCGATCCACCCCTTGCTACAGGCGAATGGGGATGGAAATATCATCACACTGGTATCCCGACAAACGAGAAGAAAAAAGGTGAAAGATATATCCCTCATCTTAAATTCTGGGTTACAGGTTTTGAAGAAAGTCCTTTCGGAATTGAATGGATGCGCTTTGAGGATGACTGCCTTATGCATGAGCTGGTAAAAACCAAAGCCCATGTTGCTTTTGAAGTTGATGATATCGATAAGGAACTTAATCGTATTGATTTTAAAATCTTAACCCCGCCTAATTCCCCGGGCGATGGAATCAGGGTAGCAATGATCGAACATAACGGGGCGCCTGTCGAGCTGATACAGTTTGAAGGAAAATGAAAATATCTATTGTCGTTCGAAAAATACCTTTTGCTTTGATGTAATGGCAGTGAGTGTCCGGGGCTGTTAATCGTTCTGATTTATATATCTGTTCGAAAACATCTTCCTTTTGATTCTCTTTTAATATTATTTTATATATTGCGCTGCCTGACAATTTCGAGGAGATTAATTTTATGTATTATGTTACTTCATCAGCAATTTGTAAAAAACGCTAAAAGGCTTTCCGGTAAGCTGGCAATCATTGACAAATCAACAGGAAGCAGGGTTACATATTCCAGGGCTCTGATCGGGGCGTTGATCCTTGCTTCAAAATTCAAAAAGTATGAAAAGGGTTTTATTGGCATCATGGTACCAACATCAGCCGGTTGTACGCTGGCATCCGTGGCCGCACTTATGAGCGGCAGGATCCCTGTTATGATAAACTATTCAACTGGTGCTGAAAGCAATGTTAAATATGCACAGAAGAAATGCGGTTTCAGTACCGTTATTACATCAAAAGCACTCCTGGAAAAGATAGACTGCCCCGTGATGGAAGGTATGGTTCTTCTCGAGGACCTTATGGAAAGTGTTAATACCGGTGATAAACTTAAAGCCGCTCTTAAGAGTAAACTTCCGGTCGGAGCTATCCTGAAAAGGATCCATAAAGGAGACATGGATGATACTGCAGTAATACTTTTTACCAGCGGAAGTGAGAAAGATCCCAAAGCGGTGCAGCTGACGCATAAAAATATCATATCCAATATTGTTGATTTCAGTGACCATGTAGGTATATATGAAAGCGACACTTTGCTGGCCAACCTGGTATTCTTCCATGTATTTGGACTTACGGTCAATCTCTGGGTAACTATGTATAAGGGGATGACGATGGTAACTTATGCCAATCCTCTCGATTTTCAGACCATATCGAAAATAGCACGTGAAGAAAAGCCAACTATCATGGTAGGTACACCCAGTTTCTTCTGGGGCTACCTTCAGAAGTCTGAGCCGGGCGACTTTGCTTCACTCAGGGTAATGGTGGCAGGGGCTGATAAATGTCCGGATGCACTCCGGGAAGGATGGAAGAACAAGCATAATGTTATATTACTGGAGGGCTACGGAGCAACAGAAACATCACCTGTTATTTCAACAAACACACATGAGTTTAACCGACCGGGCAGTATTGGAAAAGTTATACCCAATGTGAGTGTACGTATACAGCACTTTGAAACAGGAGAGGAATGCAAACCCGGTGAGATAGGAAAAATACTGGTCAAAGGAGATATTGTGATGAAGGGCTACTACAATGATCCCGAACTTACAGAAAAGGCATTTATCAATGGTTGGTATGATACGGGAGATATGGGTTACATTGACAGCGATGGTTATCTCTGGCACGCCGGCAGGTTTAAGCGTTTTGTAAAGATAGGAGGGGAGATGGTATCTCTTGTCAAGGTTGAGAATACACTTGAAAAGCATCTCTCGGAAGGTGTTGCATGCTGCGTTGTTGATGTGGCAGATGATGTAAAAGGAGCAGCCATAATTGCGACCGTTACACAGGAGGTGGACAAGAATAAAATCATAAAGAAATTAAGCGAAGAACTATCCAATATTGAATTGCCCAAGCAATTCCTTGTCATCGAGGAACTACCCATGATGGGTACAGGGAAAATAGATTTCCGAACTGTAACAGGCATTGTCCAGGAAATGATAGCAGATAGAGCCAAGCAGTCTGTATCCGGTGTTGATGAACTACGGCCCGGCACTGCAGGAGCAAAGTAATACCTGCCCAAAATTTTGATAAAAAATTAAAATTCCGTACCTTAGGTTTACTGAAAGTCAAACCTAAAACCAGCTGTAATATGGATAGTTCCGGAGAATTCAAACGGAAAATTAATGAATTGGCCCAGAGCGAAGATATTATTGAGGGCATATATAATTATTGTGACCGCAGATGCGAGAGATGCAGGTTTACTACAAAGTGCCTCAGCTATGTATCATCTCCTGGTAGTAATGACTTATCTGAGGAGGGAACAACAGAGTATGTTGCTAATAACCTTGAAGCTACCGGTCTGATGCTTGATGAAATAGCAGGTGATAAGGATATCGACTTATACCCTCTGGCAGGAGACGAGAAAGACCCGGAGAGACACGAACCCTTCAGGGACAATCTCTCCTTTTCCGCTAATGTTATTGCAAAAGAGACCCATAAATGGTTACAGGCAATTGAACCGTCTACAGGCATCAGAAAGGTGAATTCCCTCAAACTTTACGATGGACACCGGAAGGACTACCACGAAGCGCTTGAGGATATACTGTACTATTTATTTTTCGTTGCCGTAAAACTTGACAGGGCTGTTATGGCCTTCCCTGGATCTGATGATGATGAATACAGGGAAAGGAACAGTAACGGTTCAGCCAAGGTGGCCTTGATAGCCATCGACCGAACATTAAAGGCATGGGGTGTTATAGTGAAGGAGCGACCGGAATACGAGGATCCCATCCTGGATATTATTATTAAGAACGAAAAGCTGCGATCCGACATTGAAAAGCGCTTCCCCGGCGCCAGGTCCTTTATCAGGCCCGGGTTGGATGAGTAGGTTTTCTTTGGAAAATGTTTGGAACGCTCATTATTTTCTAAAGGAATAGTTCCCTTCAAGGGAGGTAGATTCCCATGGTATTTGACGGTTATTTGATTTTATTCGTACTTCAGAACGCACTTTTTGAAAAACTTCCAGTATTGTAAGTTCCTTATTATTCATGTATTTAAGAAGTGAAGAAGTATAAAGGCCGTTATCTCCGGTTCCGTCAGATGCTGTGCTGCCCGGCGAAGTAGCATAGGCAATAAGTGAACCGGACGGTGCATTCATAAAAGCAAGGCCTTGTCCTTGTGCTTTACGAGTCCAGCTTCTTTCGAAAGGATTATCCCGGCAGGCATCCAGAATAACAATGTTGACCTTGCTTCCCGATTCCTCCATTCTGCTAAGCAGCCTTCCTGCTTCGACGCACTTAAATTCCACATCAGCTTCATTTTCCAGGGAGGCATCAACCGGAATCAGGTAATTGAAACCTTTTACCTGGATTCCATGCCCGGCATAGAAGAACAGGCCTGTATCAAATTGTTTGAGACGTCTTCCAAAATCATCGATGGCCTGCTTCATGGCATTTTGGTTTACGTTAAAATACACCATTGTTTCAAATCCCAGTATTTTAAGTGTTTCGGCCATGTCTCTTGCATCGTTTTCAGGATTGGAAAGGTAACCACCCCTCTTATATTCGGAATTTCCTATAACAAGGGCAAGTCGCCTGTCTTCCGGAACATATATATCGTACTTTGCAACTTCCACTTTAGGTGCCTTGATCTTGTTTGTGGCTATTATATCGTCAATTTCAGCCAGGGTAAATTTTTTATCAACAACAAGGTTATCCCCGGCAAAGTGAAAATGCAGCGGATTGTCGAAATCCGGGTTTATTACTATTTCACCGGAAGTATTCACACAACCGTATTGGCCATTTATTTCAATGCACCCTAATCCATGGTTAAAACTATAAGCGTCATCAAATGCCGGTTCAATGATCATCTCGGCCTTCCTGTTGATGTATCCCCACCTGTCGTTTATTTTTACCGGCGCCATGCCTTCGGAGAAATGTTTTATATCTTCATAAACGGGTGATATAACCCATTTATCGTCAGCATTAACCAATCCCCATAGCTGATCCTTTTTCTTTTTGAAGAGCAAGTCTTCCCGGTAAGACCCGGTGTAGTCAAGTGGTATATTATCTATTTCTTCTCCCTGCCTGTTAATATAAATCCATTGCCCTCTTTTTTTGATCTTGGCCATTCCATTACGAAACGGCCATACCTGATCATAAGCCGGAAGAATTTCCCACTCGTGGTTTTTATTGATAAATCCATACTTACCTTCCATTCTGAAAGCTGCAAGGCCTTCATGAAATATTGTCATTTCCCGGGATGTATCGGATAGGATATTGCCTTTCCGGTTTATGTAAAACCTGTTTTGATCTTTTGATACCGCTGCAAAATATCTATTTAAAAACGGGCCTGCATCATCAAAACCAGGGGATATAACATAAGTGCCCTGGTTATCAATATAACCCCATTTATTTTCTGATTTTACAGCAGCCAGGCCGTTATGGAAACCTTTAGCCTCCTTATAGGCCGGGTTGATTATCCACCTGCCTGTTTCATCGATAAAACCTGTTTTGCCTTTCCGGGAAGCAATTGATAGCCAGTTTTGTGATAGCACCGGGGTACAGATCAGTGGAGCAGAAAACAAAATTATGAGAATAGAATGCCACAGTTTATTCTTAAAGAACTGAAATGATTTACTTTTTAGGTCCATCAAAACAATTTTTTGAAAATGAATGCTTTAAGTTATAAAATAGTGATATCATTTCAAATTATTATTTAATAAAAAAACCACGATTGAATAAAAAGTACCTTATTCATTCACATACCATGGGCATGTGCTGACGATATGTTTAACGTGAAAATATTTAAGAATAAATTGACTTATAATCAACAATTTAGTATATTTGATTTAACCTAACTAAAAATGCGAGTATGTGTCTTTCTAAAAAGACATGGTCATTAATTCTCTTATTGTTCATCTTATCGGTTCCCCTTCATTCACAGGATGAACAATTGCACGCCAGTAATGTGCATTTTTATTTTAACCCTGATAATAATGAGCTTATTGTAGTGTATGATTTGATCAATACCTCCCCACTTGAAAGTTATGAGATCGAATTATTGTTTATTGATGGGCTGAATCAAATTATAACTCCCACAACTGTTTTTGGCGATGTTGGCCAGAATGTTCAGGGAGGAGAGAATAAGCGTATTGTATGGAATATTTTTGACGATGTTGAGAGCCTGCCAGAAAGTGCCAGACCACTCATTAGAGTTGTTTCAACAAAAACCAGGCCGATAGATCCCACCCTGGCCATAATTATGGATCAGATGCAACAGGGGACGAAAAGTAGTTCACAGTTTGAAATGAAGCGTGAAGGGGCATTGATAGGAGGTCTGGCTTGTGGTTTGGGTGCTGTTGCCTGTGGTTTTAAAGCCAATGAATTTATCAAGGAAAAAAAGCTTGCCGATAACCTTGAAGATTATAACCGTGCAGGTGAAAATGCTGATAAATTCTATACTCTGACTTATATTATGGGTGGAATCTCGGCCGCATCAATAGGGTATTCTGTTTATCAGTATATACGTCGTGGAAAAGCAAACAAGCAAACAAGATTATCATTGTTGCCCGGTCTGAATAATGAATTCATTTTGTCATTTAAGGCCGACTTCTAGACAGCGATCTTTATAATACAATAAGAATGATTGTAATCATTAAATATTGGAGTCATGATACGAATAAAAAGCCTTTCTCTCTTGTTTTTTCTGATCCTCCTTGCTATTTCCTGCCAAAAGAATGATCAAGATGAATTTGCAGTTGCCGAACCGGTTGATTATTATTTACGGAACGAAGATAAACTGAATCAAAATTCCGGGACTTCAGACGAATGGATTTATATTTCAAAATATATCTATCCGGGCAGTCAGGTAAATTCAATATCCTGGGACGTTTATCTTGAAAAGAATATTGTTAAGGGCTATGTTGGATGTGACCTTATCTTTTATACAGATTCCGATTGTGAGGTAAGGTTGGATTTCATCCTTAAGGATGGCAGTGATGAAACAATTTTTATAACACAAAATGTGGAGATTCCACATATTAATGAAACAACCGCCTTCGAGTATGAAAGAGATCCGGCTGAAAGTCCACTGGAAGGCTCAAATCCTATGGCTGGCCGGAATCAATATCTTATATTGAGGATAACTCATATTTCGGGAAGTGATCCTGTGCAGGTGCTTTTTGATGCTGCCCCGGGGTTTATGGGCTGTTCGTTCATTACAGTGTTTCATGATAAATGATCAATTTCCTGCGGCAATTTTGTAATATCAAAACCCTCGCATATTCTGTATTCTCAGTAAGATTACTCGTCGCTACGCTCCTCGTGATCTGGGTAGAGTGATTCGAAAGACAAAAAAGCCTCCTTCCAGTCGGTTTTATTGTCAGTCAGTCGCTTATGAAAATATATTTTCAACGCTCCTTCCTTCCAATAAAAAACCCTGACATTTCTGTCAGGGCTTTTTTGTCTTTTGTCGGGGTAGTAAGATTACTCGTCGCTACGCTCCTCGTGATCTGGGGAGAGTGATTCAAAAGACAAAAAGGCCACTGCCTGCGGCAGTTAGCCTTTTATTTACAGTAGCCCTTACAAAAACAAGTTTTTGACGGCCTCCTGAAAACAAAAGACCAGTACTGACGTACTGGCCTTTTTGTCTTTCGTCGGGGTAGTAAGATTCGAACTTACGACCCCCTGCTCCCAAAGCAGGTGCGCTAACCGGACTGCGCTATACCCCGTTTGACTCGTTTTGGCTATGGAGAAAACGGATTTTTATCGTTTTCAGGCTGCAAAAATAGTAAATTTATTCTAATTGAAAATTTTCTGTGCCTTAATACTTGTAACCGGCAAATAATTAAATAATTTTTTTCAGGCTTTTTTATCCCCTACAAGTTCGAGTATTCTTTTTTCATTTTTTTTATCTGCCATAAGTACTCCCCAACCTTGCTGTCCCTGGAAAAGCCCGTCGTATGCACTGTCATGAAAACTCCTGATAATATGAGGGATGTTCTCCCTGTCAAGTACATTCTTTATTCGCTGAGCCTCAAACTGGCTCTCAAGTGTCATTATTTTTTTATTCATAATTGTAAGATCTTAGTGTTAATACTAAGATACGAAAAAAAGAATAGGTATAGTACAAAGACGAAAAAGGCGAAAGACGAAAGAGGGCCGAGCGTTAATGATTTGCCCGGTGGGCAAATCTAGCGAGGGGCCAGGTAGTGGGGAGGAAGACAAAAGGAAGAAGACAAAAGACAAAAGTAAAAAGTAAAAAGTAAAAGGGCTTGTACTAATGTACTAATCCCTATAAAACTGGACTAATTTCCTTTGTTTTTACTACTGATGATTCAAAGATATTAGATTCGTTTAATTCAAGCAATTCTTCAGGGTAAACACCAGCTTTGATTAATGAAGCTGGTGTTTCCCTGAAGA
>JAIPBU010000051.1 GCA_021738535.1 Bacteroidales bacterium
AAAATTAATTGCTCAATATGTTAACATTATAAACCAGTACGTCAAAGAACTTAATGTTGCTATTTAATTTGAAAAAATATTTAATAAAAAAAATGCATATTTACTTGTTTAGCCATATTGCTTTATCTCGCGGGGGTGTCAAGGTAGTGAGTGTAAAGGCAGGGTTACCCGTACATAAACTGTGAGACTTTGGCGAAGCTTGCCCTGGGGTTGATGCAGCATACGGGGATTTTGGAGCTGTTGGCTATTATCTGTTGCTCCTGTGCTCCCAGCATGTAGTCGGCCATGGTGATATTTTTAGTTGTCATAATAAGAATAATATCAGCCTCAATCTTATTGGCAAACTCTATTGTTTGCTGTGCCATGGCTCCCCTTTTCATTTCGTGCATCTCGTACTCAATATTGTTTTGGATGAGGTACTTGATGGCGAAATTCAGGTTAATATTTGTTTTTTTCAGCAGGCTTTTATCGCTTGTTACTGTTTTAAGTATATGGATCTTTGAATCGAAGTACTTACCCATAAAGATAGCCATCTTCAGTTTTTCCTTATTCTCGCTCCTGAAGTCTACCGGGAAGACAATATTCTGATATTTATCCATGTCTTTAGGCATATCCTGCACTACAATAAAGGGTACTTTTGAGCCCACGATAACTTTAAGGGCCCAGCTGCCGGTAAGCTTCTGCATCCCTTTCATTCCATGGGTACCCATTACCACCAGGTTAGCATCATGCTCATTGACAAACTCGGCAATGGCTGAGAATATATTACCGGGAATGAGTGCTATGTTTATTTCCACATCATACATTTCCCTGCCTTTAAGGGCTGCCTGGTTAAGTTTGCTTTCTTTCTTTTTATATTCCCCCGTTTTAACATTTCTGTCGACGACATGCAGAAGGTCGATCCTTCCGTTTATCATCTTTGATATCTTGGCTGCATGAGCCAGTGCGTGGTCAGCTTTTACTGTAAAATCCCAGGGGACTACAATAATTTCTTTTTCCTTTACCGTATCCTTTTCCTTATCCATGATTACCAGGTATTATATATATGTAAAGTTAGATTTTTTTTGTTAATAAACAAATCATTTCGAGCGCATATGCAGGTTATTTGTCCGTTTCAACCTCTTTCTCCTCTTTCCGGGGAAGCAGGTATGTGCCTGTTACAGCCACAAATAAAGCCACCAGGAATGTAAGCAATCGTGCCGGTATTCCTTTTTCTGTATAAGAAGTCACCAGTACCGGGATTTTTTCTTCTATTTCCCCTGCGGTCCATTTTTCCTGTACTGCTTTTTCGAGGTCTGTTTCGAAGCTTGAGGAGGCAATATATTTTTCTCCTTCCATATTTTCGAACAGTGATTGTTCGCCCGGCAATATCACTTCCTGTTCTACCAGGAATGTTGTTTTGTTTTCCGTCACCCTGTAGTGTTGTTCAAAGCCCCCGCTAATCCAGAACACTGTAAATAGCAGGCCAATTATTATGGTAGCCAGTGCGGCCCTGCCATGGAATTTTTTCCAGAACAGGGAGAGGAGTATGACCACTGAGAATGTGCATCCTATGCCTGCCCACACGTAGCTTACGAGGGTAAATATCAGTTTGGAAGGCGACACATAGGCTATGGCCAGGGCTATTACTGCCAGCAGGGCGGTAACCAGCCGTGATCGTCTCAGCGACCTGTCCTTTTTTGCTTTTTCCACTTTCTTTCCGTCCTTTTTCAGGAGGTTTTCTGAAAGTTCGGTAGCCGATAGTATAAGCAGTGAGTCGGCTGTAGATATCATTGCTGCTATGGCGCCTGTAATAAGTATTGATGCCAGTGCAGGGGGGAAGAGGGTTAATATGACCCGGGGCATAACATATTCGGGGTCATCCAGTCCTGCGGGACCGAAGAGGGCTATTCCTATCCATCCAATGCTGAGTGCGCCGATATATGCTATCACTGTCCATATGATACCTATGTTACGTGCTTTTTTAGCGTGGCGTGCATCCTTTATTGCCATGAACCTCATGCTGAGTTGTGGCTGACCGCCCAGGTAGCCAAAGAACCATGAGAATCCGCCGGCTATTATAAGCCCGGCACCAAATCCCTGTGCTGCCCCCGTCATTGATGTGTAGGAATCGCCCGCCGACTGCAGGGCTGATGAGATGCTCTGGGCATATAGTTCGGGATGGTTAGCCAGGTATATCACACCTGCTATGGGCCCAATGACCAGGGTAATGATCATGACGATGGCCTGTATGACATCAGTATATACCACCGAGCGGAATCCACCGTATATGGTATAGGGTACTATAATGGCCGCGGTGATGAGCATACCGAGCCGGGCATCTATATCGAACATGGTATGCAGGGTTTTTCCTCCACCGAGGAATTGTGCCCCTACGTAGAAGAAGAAAAAGAAGACGATGGTCAGGCTGCCCACTATCCTTATCTGCCTGCCCGTTTCACCGTGTTTACGTGATATATACTGGGCAAAGGTGTTGACATTATATTTCTCCGCTTCATCTCTCAGTCGCCATGCCAGGACCACCCATGCCGTTATTATTCCCAGCACACAGCCGATGGCCGTCCATATCTCGGTCAGACCCATTGCATAGGCGGCACCCGGGAGTCCGAGCAATGCCCATGATGATTCGCCTGTGGCTCTTTCGGAGAGGGCTGCCACCCATCCCGGCAGTCTCCTGCCTGCTATTGCATAATCGCCGCTTGTTTTGACTTTGCGTCCCTGGTATAATCCCCACATGATAAGCAGTCCCATGTAGATGATCATCACTATCAGAATCTGTAGTTGGTTTTCCATATAGTGCCGGTTTTTGATTTGCTAATTTAATCAGTTCCGTGGAAAATCCTAAACGGGAATTAACCAAAGTATTTTACCCATTCTATGGATGTAGAAAAGCAGGATGGCGAACCTGTTTTTAAGGCCGTAGCGGCGCTTCATAAATTCTGCTGAAGGGAAGATATCTCCCATTACGAAGTTGTATTTCCTGCGTGATCCCCTGATGGCTTTTATCTTCATCCTGTAGATCTTCCTTTTCGTGTAAGCGGGTTTGTTGTGTTTGGGATTGGCGAGGAAGCTCAGGAAGCGCCTGCTTGCTTCTGTCATCCTGAGCGTTAGCGAAGGATCTGATTCGGAGACGATTGATCCGGAGATTCTTCGCTGGTGCTCAGAATGAGAGAGCTGGCGCAGGTCAGAGAGCTGGCGCAGGTCAGAGACCTGCACCAACGAAGTTAGCGAAGGATCTGTGGGTATTTTATAGAAGTTTTGGATGAGGCTTAGTTTCCGGTTTAGTTCTTTTTCAATACCGTAAGCGTCTGCCATGACAAAGAGTTCATCATTCAGTATTTTACTACCGTAATGATGTATCATCATAACGAGGTCGTTATACAGTCTCAGCTGAGACTCGCCCTGTATGGTTTCATGGTAATCAAGGTGTTTTACCAGGAAGAGGAAGTGCTGCATGGGGGAGGGCTCTTCTACAGTGACATTATCAAAGAGGCTGTGATGTATCTCGAAGGATATTCCGTTTTTATACAGTTCAGGCAGGTGTTTGCCTATCCATGGAAGCATTTTCCTGTAGCGGGGCGATTTTATCAGGTGGTGGTCATAATCGCGGGTAAGGAGGTATTCCCATGCCTCCATGCACCTGTCCCTTTCGATAAGGATATCGACATCATTCATCTGGCGTAGTCCTTTATTACCGTAAACTGTTCTTTCGAGAGCCATTCCTTTTATGGGCACCGGGGTGATGTTTATTTCCCGGAGTTCTTTTTTGAGTGCATTGAATTTTTCCCACAGGACGGTATTCCTGCTGAGGCTTTTAAGGTAGGTACTATGGAGGATATAATTTTCTTTTTCGGGCATCAGCTCAGCGAGGCCGGTTTTTTTCATATTATAATACACCAGGGCGCTTATGCCATGCTCATTGGCCAGCCAGGCGAAGCGGTTCCAGTTGTCTATAAAAGTGATATGCCGGCGTGCTTCCTCAATGGCACTGTCAGTACACTCCGGTTTACAGAGGCAAAGCAATAATTCATGTTCGGCCTTTATCTTCATCATTAGCTGTACATGCTCTTTTGCTGGTTAAAGAGGGTGCTGTATGTTCCTTTTGCTTCAAGGAGATCATTATGTGATCCTTCTTCTATTACCCGTCCATTGTCAATAACCACTATCCTGTCGGCTATACTCACATTTGCCAGCCGGTGGCTTATGAGTATGCAGGTACGGCCGGCGGCCAGTTTTTTGAAACGGCTGAACATCTTGTATTCTGAACGGGCATCGAGTGCGCTGGCCGGTTCATCGAGGACCAGTATATCGGATTGACGGTAGAGGGCTCTTGCCAGGGCAATCTTCTGCCATTCACCCCAGCTCAGTTCCCTGCTGTCGTCGAAAAGCCGTCCGATTACTGTATCGTAGCCCCGGGGCAGGCTGTTTATCAGCTCGTCAATACCTGCTGATTCTGCAGAGGCGTTTATTCTTTCCTTATCGGCATCTTCAAAGATATTACCCACTCTTATATTTTCACCTGCACTCATATTGTAGAGCATGAAGTCCTGGAAAACAACTGAGAACAGTTTCCTGTACTCATTTGGATCGATATTTTTAATATTATTGCCGTCAATAAGTATCTTGCCGGCCTGCGGGTCGTAGAGACGGCAGAGCAGTCTTATGAGTGTTGTTTTTCCGGCTCCGTTGGCTCCCACCAGTGCAAGGGTTTCTCCTTTGTTAACCTTCAGGTTTATCCCTTTGAGCACATCAGATGATGATGAGGGGTACCTGTAGCAGACATTTTCGATCCTGATGTTGGATCTCAGTTTATCGAATGAGAGGACGGGGGGCATGACTGTTATTGATTCCCTGAGGTTAAGGAATTCGAATACATCATTAATAAAGAGGCTGTCTTCATAGAGTCCGGCCGTTGCCCCCAGTATCTGTTTGATATAGGTCATTCCCAGCCTGAAGGCGAGGAGGAACATTGCAAGTTCGCCCAGGCCGATGCCCGAGCTTATTGTCTGCATGACAATATAGTAGAGTGTGACCAGTACGGCGGCACCTTTAAAGAGGGCAGAGACGAGTTCAATGAGTGAACGTTTTCTCACTATACTCAATTCTTCCACTTTCTGCCTGTCGAAGTTTTTCCTGAAGAGTTTTTCGAAGTAGTTCCCCAGCCCGAAGAGTCTCAGTTCACGCGATGGCCTGTCGCCTGTCAGCAACCAGTGAAAATATGTTGCCTTGCGGGCCACGGGAGTCAGTTCTCTCCTGAAGTTATACAGTATATCAGAATAGTGTATCCTGAGCCATATACCCGGGATATTGGCAACAAGGAGAATGGCAACCAGCAGCCAGTTCAGTGTAGCCAGCAGTCCGGCCATCAGTATTAGTGAGATGCCTGCCCTGAGGAGGGATACCATGTTATTTACAATTGCTGCGGGTCTGTAGGGTGCTTCACGTGATGCCCTGTTTAGCCTGTCGTAATATTCAGGGTTCTCAAAGTGGTGCAGGTCGAGTGACACTGCTTTTTTATGCATGAGTCTGTACATAAATGACTCCAGGTGGAAGGCCTGCTTTTTGCGTACCAGTCCGGCGATGGATTGTGCTGCTTCATCGAGGAAATATATTATTGCCACGGCCAGTATCATCAGCAAAACGGCCCTTGTTGCATTTTCATCAGGGTTGCCCGCTGCCTGTGTCACGGCGTCGATCAGTCTTTTTATGTACCACACGAGGGCCAGGGGGATGAAGCTGAGGAGCAGTGAAATAAGGACATTGGCCAGCGTCCAGCCGGGGGCGGAGCGCCTTACCAGTAGCAGGGATTTACGGAAGAGGCTGATCTTCTTTTTCATGTATTGAAGATACAAAAATTATGGAAAGGGAGGTTAGTAAGGCTGAGGTGTGAAGTAAGGCAAGTTTTGTATCTTTGCAGAAAATTTTATGTATGTCAAAGAAGAACAAGCCGGCAAAGGTTAAGAAGAAGCTTGCCGGGCAGGTAAAGAAAGTATTCCAGGGTGAACCGCGGAAATTAATGAACCACAAACAGGTATCATCCCGGATGAATATCACAGATCCTTTTGAGCGTAAGTTGGTGTCGCAGGTATTGTATGACCTTAAGCGGCAGGGTTTTATAGAGGAGATTAATAAGGGCCGTTACCGTGCAAGGCAATCGGGTGCGCATGTCAGCGGAACGGTTGACATGACCAGGCAGGGTTATGGCTTTATCATGAGTGATGAGATGGAAGAGGATGTGTTTGTGTCTAACCGTAATCTTAATACAGCACTTCACGGCGATAAGGTGAAAGTTAGGCTCCTGGTGCGTAAGAAGGGAAGCAGGCCGGAGGGTGTGGTTACTGAGATTACCGAGAGGGCACGGGAGACTTTTGTAGGCACCATTGAGGAGATGCCGCAATTTGCTTTCCTGATACCGGATAACAAGGGAATGCCTTTTGATATGTTTATTCCGAAGGATAAGCTGAACGGGGCGAAGCAGGGGATGAAGGCTGTTGCCCGCATAACTGACTGGGACAGCAGGCAGAAGAATCCTGTGGCAGAGATAGTAAATGTGCTGGGGATGCCTGGTGAGCATGAGACGGAGATACATGCCATACTTGCAGAATTTGAATTACCGGATAAGTTTACGGATACAATAAATAAAGCAGCTGATGAGATACCTGCAGAGATAAGCAGGGAAGAGATAAGCAGGCGGAAAGATTTTCGTAAAGTGCCCACTTTCACTATTGATCCGGCCGATGCCAAGGATTTTGATGATGCCCTTTCCTTAAGGAAGATGGAGGATGGCAAGTGGGAGGTAGGCATACATATTGCTGATGTTACGCATTATGTTAAGCCTGACTCACTGATTGAGAAGGAGGGAGAAAAGAGGGGAACATCCGTTTACCTGGTAGACCGTGTGGTACCTATGTTGCCGGAGCGTTTATCCAATAATGTATGTTCGCTGAACCAGGGAGTGGACAAGCTTACCTATTCGGCTGTTTTTATAATGGATGAGCAGGCCAATGTAAGCCGGCAGTGGTTTGGGCGTACCATTATTAATTCCGACCGTCGTTTTTCCTATGATGAAGCGCAGGAAATAATTGACGGAGGTGATGGTCTCATGAAAGAGAGCCTGCTTACCTTGCATGACATGGCTCAGAAATTACGCTCAAAGCGCTTTGATGCAGGGGCTTTCTCTTTCGAGCGCACAGAGGTGCAGTTTGATCTCGATGAGAAGGGATACCCACTGAGTATCAGGTTCAGGGAGAGTGGCACGGCCAACCAGCTTGTTGAGGAGTTTATGTTGCTGGCCAACAGGAAGGTTGCTGAGTTTATAGGTGGAAGGAAAAAGCAGGATGAAAAGACTTTTGTTTACCGTGTACACGACAAGCCCGATCCTGAGAAGATAGAGAACTTCAGTTCATTCATCAAGCGTTTCGGTTATAAGCTTGACGGCAAGAGCGAGGGTTCGCTTGCCCTTTCACTTAATAAGCTTATCAAGCATGTTAACGGTACAAAGGAGCAGAATATCATTGAAACACTAGCGCTGCGGTCGATGGCGAAGGCAGTTTATTCGACAGATAACATCGGGCATTACGGCTTGTCCTTTAAATATTACACTCACTTTACTTCTCCCATACGGCGTTATCCGGACATGATGGTTCACCGTCTTCTTTCTGCCTATCTGGATGGAGAGAAATCGAAAGAGAAGAAGAAATATGAGCAGATGTGTGAGTATGCATCGAAGAGGGAGAGACTGGCCGTTGAGGCAGAAAGGGCATCCATTAAGTACAAGCAGGTTGAGTTTATGCAGGATAAGCTGGGTGAGGTGTTTGAAGGAGTGATCTCGGGTGTTACAGAGTGGGGTATCTATGTTGAGATTATAGAGAACCAGTGTGAGGGGATGATATCTATTCGCGACCTGGATGATGACTTTTACGAGTATGATGAAAAGAACTATTGTATAAGGGGCCGTTACAAGGGTACAGAATACACCCTTGGTAATCCAATAAAAATCAGTGTTGTGAAGGCTGATCTTCAAAAGAAGCAGCTTGATTTTGTGATTGCTGAAGAAGGTAAAGAAGAAAAGGGCGCATAATCTTAAAAACGATATAATCAATGAGAAAAACGATCTTCAGTTTAGCGGCTTTATTCCTTACACGCAGGGGAGCCAGTGATGTTACCCTTGTTCATACCTATGATTCTGCGGAGGCCTGTACGGAAGGTTTTGCCGATCCGGTCAGGGAAGCTTCCGGCCTGTGGTTTACGGGTGGCCGCCAGTGGAGGATAGTAGATGCATACGCCGGCACTCCTGTTGAAGAAGCTATAAGGGGAGTCCTTGAAAGCGGGGGCGTAATAGGCGGTTCATCAGCGGGAGCCACCATACAGGGCAGTTACCTTGTCAGGGGGAGACAGTCGTGACATTTTTGCAGTAGCTGACACAACGGAGTCTACTAAGAATTAGTTAAATTTCAGTTACGGTGATATTCATCACCTTTTTTCTATGATCTAAATTACCGGCAGCTATGAGCAACATCACTGATAAGATTTGCTTACGGTATGGTATGGCAGTATATTTACAATAGAAAATAATTCTGCTGAAAAAAGCAGACAGGGAGTGGCCAGATGGCCCCCGGTCATTCCCAGGATACTGGAAGGCGGTCAATGGTTCTTTACAAAGAGTTAGGTTTATTTCTACATGGATTCATTTCATTTCCATTTTCATTTCCATTCGACAGTCTGGTTGTTAGGGTTTGCGACCGCCTTTCATTTTTCAAAAAGATAGCTGAGTAAATAAGATAGGGACACATTTTAAAGAAGCAAATAGTATTTTGGCACACTATTTGCTTCTTTTTTTGTACACAGGCAATCTCCAATATATACCTCGAAAAAAGGGCAGCCAGGTAACAAAGCTTTACCTGGCTTTTTTATTTTTTATACATTTACGTATTAATATTGTCCTGATGAAGGTAATTTCAACTATAGGCGATTATTTTATTTTCCTGGGTCATGTCTTCCGGAAGCCAGAGAAGCATTACATGTACTACAGGCAGACCATGAAGGAAATCATCTCTCTAGGGGTAAACTCTATAGGTATAGTACTGGTAATATCTGTTTTCATGGGTGCTGTTATTACCCTGCAAACAGCTTATAACACGGATAATCCCATATACCCCAGGTACCTGATTGGTCTTGGTTGCCGTGATTCCATCATACTGGAGTTTTCCTCCACTGTTATTGCCCTGATCCTGGCGGGCAAGGTAGGTTCTCATATTGCATCAGAGATTGGCACCATGAGGGTAAGCGAGCAGATTGATGCACTGGAGATAATGGGAGTCAATACGGCTTCATACCTTATTATGCCAAAGATTGTTGCAACGGTAATATTCAATCCCCTGCTGACGCTGATGAGTATAATAGTGGGTATAATGGGTGGCTGGCTGGCAGGTGTAACGACCGGTGTTGTATCGTCGGAGGATTTTATTTACGGCATACAGTTTGCTTTCATACCTTATTATATTACCTATTCATTGATAAAGACTGTTGTCTTTGCTTTCATAATCAGTTCGGTATCCGGTTACCAGGGATTCAATACCGGTGACGGCGCCCTGGAAGTGGGCAAGGCAAGTACACGGGCGGTGGTATACAGCTGTGTAATGATATTGTTGTTTAACCTTATTCTCACGCAATTATTACTGTCATGATAAGAGTGGTTAATGTAAATAAGCGGCTGGGCGACAAGAATGTACTTGATAATGTTTCAATAAATTTTGAAGCAGGCAAGACGAATATTGTTATCGGTCGCAGTGGTTCGGGCAAGACAGTATTGCTTAAGGCTATTGTGGGTCTGCACGGCATAGACAGTGGTGAGATATGGTATGACAGGATTCGTTTTGACAGGCTTGACTTCAGGCAGAAGAAGGATATAAGGAAAGAAATGGGCATGTTATTCCAGGGCAGTGCTCTTTTTGATTCTATCAGTGTTGAGGAGAACGTTATGTTCAAGCTGAATATGTTTACGGATATGAGTACTGCCGAGAAAAGGAAGAGGGTTGACTTTTGCCTTGATCATGTAAACATTAAGGGTGCACACAGGATGCTTCCTTCGGAGTTGTCCGGAGGGATGAGGAAGAGGGTTGCTATAGCCAGGGCTATTGCTCTTAATCCCCGCTATCTTTTCTGTGATGAGCCCAACTCGGGTCTGGATCCGCTGACGGCCATACTTATAGACCAGCTGATAAAGGACATAACCTCTGAATTCAATATGACCACCATAGTCAACACCCATGATATGAACTCTGTAATGGAGATCGGGGAGAAGGTGGTTTTCATATCAGGGGGTCGAAAATACTGGGAAGGGGCCAACAATGAGATTCTGAAATCTGACTGCAAGCCCCTTAATGATTTTATTTTTGCCGGTGAAATGGCTAAACTGCTAAAGGATCAGTCGTCGTCCACTTCTTCATAATCGACATATTCACCAACATCCCCGGGGAAGTTTTTCTTTTTCCCGTCGTTACGGATATTAGTATCATTCTTTTTTTTATCATCACCGGACAGGTAACCTGAGATGGCTCTGACCAGTAAAAATATGAGTAATCCTATTAATATTAGTCTAATCCACACGACTTTTCCTCCTATTCAACTAACATTGGTGTATCCTGTATTTTCTTTTTAGCCTTTCCGAAGAGCAGGTTCAGTCCGAAGCGTAAATTCATATAATCGAAGCGCTGCGGCAGCGTGAAACTATCTGCCCCGTTGTCGCCGGTAAATTCGACCCATGATGCCGGTATCTGGTCCACTACGGTAAAGAACTGTACCGGTCCGCCTCTCAGGCTGACACCAAAACCGAAGTTATTGAAGCTCCTGTTGGTCATGGTATAGCTAAGGCTTGTTGACAGCACATCACCTGCCATGAGTGTGGCTGAGAGGGTAAGGGATTCTCTCACACCCATACCTACGGAGGTACGTGACAGTACTCCCAGCGACAGGAAATTAACCGGTTTATATGTTCCTCCTATGTACAGTTTTGTGGGCAATGCGGTGGTATATCCATCTTCACTGTCGACAAAATCGAAGGTATTAAGCAATGAGTCTCCGAATTCTTCTGCAATCTGGTCAAATTCTTTATCACCGCTGATCATTTCAGAAATGTCAAAACCATCGAATGTAAAGTCATTGGTTGCCTTGAAGGTGAATGATTCCCTTCCCCATTTCATATATCCCAGATCAATAATGCTGGCGGTAAGCCTTATGTTATGCATAAGGTCATATGTGGCACCCACGTCAATCCCCATTCCGAAATTCTGAAAGCTTGGGCCTACCTCGTTGAAGGCAGGGCTTTCCCTGGGTATTATATCATCAATAAACCCATCTTCATCGAGGGTTACGTCGAAAGGGCCACCCAGCTTAAGTTCAACTTCTGATCTGAGTGTATGAGAGTAATCATCATTGACTGACAGTTCCAGTTCATTGGCCTCGAGAGATGCACTCACAGCACCCTGCATTAGTTTGAGCCGGCCTCCAACGCGCAGTTTATTTGTTATATTCTTTGAGAGGCCTATATGTGTTTCCAGGTATGCCTGGGCAGTGAAGCCCATCCCTGAGAGGTCTGCTGATGATCCTATGAAGCCTTCATTTCCTTCGAGGGCCAGGGTAAACAGGTCGACAGGAATGTTTGCCCTCATCATACCCCTTGCAGTCACCCCGAGGTCTACCCACCAGTCGTCAGCAACTGAAAATCCTACGCCAATCAGTTGTGTGCTGACCTCGGTTGATACGAAGGCCCTGTTGCCTATATTCCTGAAAAAGCTGTCCCTGTCGTAATCAGGGTGAAGGACAGTCATCACCGAATCCGTTCCGGGCACAGGCTGGAACAGGTTGTTGACATTAAGAATGTTATTACTCATGCCAAAGAAGGTGTTTGACAGGACAGGCAGGCCTATATACACATTTCCATTTGGCCTGTATGCAGGATTCAACTGTGAAGACTGCGGGACATTAAGAAAATACTGTGTTTGTATATGCTGTGCAAATGCTCCTGATGTAATAAGCAACAGTGCAGCTATTATCCCTGTATTTCTAATTTTCTTTTTCATCTCAATTATTCTTCAGAGTTAAAATTCAATTCTATACCTGCTTTCAGCTTAACGGCTGCTTTAAACAGTATACTATAATCCGAATATATCTTAACATCCTTTGTTCCGTTTTCGCTGGTGTTAAGAGTGAATGTAAAGATTATCTTATCTGCTTCCTGTGTTGCATCCAGGAAGGCAGGGGTAAATTCAATCTCAGCATTACCAATACTTGGATCTGTTACTCTTCCGTCTGCATCAACGGGGGCCGGGGTGAAGAGATCACCTGTTTCAATTGTTTCCAGCACCGCCATTGATGTTGAGTCATAAAGTTCTATCATAACCGTTGCACCCAGGGGGAAGCCATTTTCCATATAGAGGTCGAACTTAAGTTCTTCCAGGTCTTCGAGGGGATTAGCAGCTTCGGGGTCATCATTCCTGAGAAAGTTATCTGTTGTATCCGAGAGTTGCAGGTTGGCTATCCTGAATTCCATTGGCACTTCCACGTCAATATCTGCGAGGAAGCGGCTGTCGCCGAACACTATATTATCCATGGATTCACCATCGGGGTTGATATCAGCAGAACCTGCATATTCGATCTCATAGGGTAACATTGAGATCAGTTCAGGCAGGCTTGAATTATTTTTATCTATGGTAAAAGAAGAGCTTACTTCCCTGTTACCGGTTGTTGCCGGGTAATCTATATCTACAGGGTCTCTCTCCAGGGTAATTTCTTCAGTGTCGTTCATTCCTTTCACATTGGCTGTCAGCCTGATAGGTATACCGAATGAGTTAAGGTAATTAACGGTTATGCTGGGGCTTGTCAGGAATACCGATCCTGATAATCTTGAGAAGAAATCTTCCATTTCAAGGTCGAGAGTATCTTTCTCAAAGCTTTCACTGTGGTAACCGAAGTAACCCCTTGCATAGTCAAATTCGGGTTCATTCATTTCGAGCACTACTTTAACGCTGTCGGATGGATTATAGGTACCCGGGGGATTTGTGACGGTAATGTCATATTCCAGCGGCAGGCGGTTATACGGTTGAGCGGGATCGGAATCGAATCCGGCAAGAGCCCCGTCAAAATTAAGTGTACCGTTAACTGTTGACCCGGCAGGTATTGTGATTGACTCGGTAAAGGGTGCACCTCCTGCGTCTATACTGGGTGCGGTAAGATCCAGTTGCACATCAAAGGAGCACCATGAGGTAAATGTATAAGATGCATCTCCTGTGAGGATACTCATATCTTTGATTTTTATATCATCTCCCGGGTCAATATCGATGGTATCACGTATACCTGATACCGAGATTCCTGCAACCTGTGTAGTTTCTTCGAAGCTTGCTGCCGGGAACCCGGTATAGAAATCGCTGACCCCGAAATCAATGATTGAGTCTTCACTGATCACAAATTTCAGTAACTGGTTATCGAATACGATAGTGTCGTTTGGTTCGACCACATCGCTCAGGGTAACTTCACCCTTAACCGCGCTGATAACGAAACCGGGGTTAAGAGCTACTTCTCCTGAGACCTTATCCATATCATATGATTCTGTCACACATGAGGAAAGGATCAGCAGGAAGAGTAACGCAATGAATAATGTTTTACTTTTCATGTGCCTGTTGTGTTTATCTGGTTATTTCATAATTATACAGGAAGCTGTCGCGTCCCCCGGTAATGAGGTTGAAACTGCTTCCCCTGTCGAGTTTACCAACAGAGTAGGGCGTGGTACCATTCAGGGGAAATCCTTTAAGGTTTTTCCCCTTCTCATCCACCATATATACCTGGTTGGCTGCGGCATCGACGAAGCCTATTTTTTTATCGTTTGGTGCAAAAACCAGTCCAAAAGGACCTATAATATCATCAGAGGTAAGGCTTATGCTGAACATTTTGCTTCGGTCATCATCATATGCCTTTACCTTATTATCATCAAAAAAGATGTATTCGCCCAGTCCGTCGGCATCGATATCAAAATATTCAAAGACCGGGTTTGCAGAAAAGTCGTCTACACTGAATGTATTTACTTCACCGTTGAAGTTAACTGTTATTATCTCTCCTTCATCGGATGCAAGCACCATTGATTTACGGGTTCCGGTGGTTAGTCTCAGTGCAGATTCTGTGCTCCGGGCTACCTGTTCTTTCATTTCCACCCTTACATTGCCCCTACGGTTAAGTATATACATATTGTCTTTATCGTTAAGAACAAGGTAGTCTTTACCGGACACCCTGAAAAACTCAACATCATTGTTAACGGTACCTGTTGTTCTGAACTGCTTCCAGCCTTTCACCGTACTGCCGGTCTTATCGTAGGCGTATACTTTCCTGTCTTTTCCGCATATAAAGAGTCTGTAGTTAAGATTATTCTCATAATCGAAGAGTGCTAGCCCGTTAGTGGCAGGCGATCTCAGTTGTACCGGGTATCTTTCAACATAGTTCCCGTTCCGGTCGATAAGGTGCAGGTAATTTTTTGTTGCAAAGAGGATCTGGAGTTTCCCGTTATTATAGTAGTCAACCATGTAGGCGTTACCCCTGATGGCTTCTTCGGAGGGTCTTTTCCAGAGTATCCGTCCGGCCGAATTGATAAGGTACAGTTTATGATTCATATCCTGGATAAAGATCTCCTTACCACCTGTATAATGGTTTGTAAAGAAAAGGGGTTTGGAGAGGGCTACGGTATCGAGCAGGCTTTCCCACATGGCTTTAGCCTCTTCCCTGGGTTCGGGTTTATACATAAGTGACAGGGTATTATAAATCATATCATTACTGGATACAAACTGGTATCCAACAGCCTGCAGTTTGCGAAGTGCTTCGATATTTTTTGTCAGTCCTTTCACTATTTCTTCATTCAGTACTCCTTCAAGGAGTGGAATAATTTTTGAGGGTACGCAATAAAAATAATACCCGGCCTTGCTGGGCATTGTACTTTCAAACTCGCGGTATGAAAGGTCATTTGCCAGTGTCCTGTTCAGTATATTATCATAGATAAACTTTGACAGGGTACCCGGCTCTTCACTTAAGACAAGAATATCATCATAAAAGGTTGCATATCCCGACCCGGTATATTCTGCAAAATCACCACCAAGCTGGTAGCCCAGGTCATTAACAGGCAGTTTATAGATAATGTATTCGGATTCAGCGTCGGGATTGTAAGTAATAATATAGTCATTCTCATCTTTCCCGTTTCTTTCATAGAACTGGTCAAGCTCATCCCTGAAGGCATCTTCGGTGGCATTACTGCCTTCCAGGTCTATAAGCATCAGTTTATTAAGCTCTGTTTCCTGTCCTTTAATATCAAGGTAAACCCTTGCCATAGTGCCTTCCACCCGGCTCTTAAGAATATCGGTGATATACCGTGTTTCTTCATCGGGTGTTTTTATGGAGGGAGGATCATTGTTTGTCATTATCTGAAACATGGCTGCTCCTGCGGGGATAAACCTGTAGATATTATATGATCCCGGTTCTTTGAACCTGTATTTATACAGAGACTGGCCGGAGTCTGATGCCTGGATATAACCACTCAGTATCAGTCCTGATTTTTTAATGTATATATCTGTTTCCATACTTGAGGCAAGGCCGGCAAAATCATCGAGGGTATCTGTGCCCGTCACCCCTCCCAGGAGGGATATTAATTCGGGCATATTATTGAAGATGATATAGAGTTTGTTTTCATGCTTGCCTGCAGCATCTGACACCTTGCGGAATCCAGGCAGGTCCCTGATACCCTTTTCCTGTGCTCCCTGTCTTATGGCCGCTTCAACAAGGATATGAGACGGGCTTATGATCATCACTCCCCTGTTCAGGGCCAGGAAGCAGGAGTTTTTATCATCCTTATTGTTCCTGAGCTCATAGATATTACTTCCTTCATACTGTCTTTCGCCTGGGATATACCCGGGGATATCAGAAAGGATATCTTTAATATGTTTTTCTCTTATTTCGGGGGCTGCAGCAAAAGCAAAGAGGGGGGTAAGTCTTTTTTTACCCATCAGGTGCAGAGATATGAGTACCGGGTTGTTACGGGTAAGGTTAACGAATTCACGCCTGTGGCTCAGGGAATCTATTATCCTGATGGCTCTGGTGAAGCTTTTCAGTTCATTTATTTCAGACATCCCTTTGACTATCTCGTTACCGGAGGCAAGGGAGCTGAACATTCCCGGCATATCAACGGCTTCAATTACAATCCCTGCATCAACTGGTATGCTACCGTAAGGACTTGCAGCCCAGGCTCTTTTTTTCTGTTGCAGAATATAAGCCAGGGCGCCCATTCCGGCGATCAGGATAAGGATTAATATAATAGTCAGTCTACGTGACACAGTGGTTATGTTTTGTATTAGTTTAACGGTAGTCAAAAGTAATAAATTGTCAATTTATTATTGTCAATTGATAATTTAATATTTGCAAAGCTGTTATTTACTGCATATTTAATCATAATATACAATTGACAATATAATAAATCCATGTTCTACGAAACATTATCCATGCTGCCGGGTGGTACACCCACCGCAATGGCCAATCCCCGGGTGGTACACCCACCGCAATGGCCAATCCCCGGGTGGTACACCCACCGCAATGGCCAATCCCCGGGTGGTACCGGGGCTATTTCTAT
>JAIPBU010000025.1 GCA_021738535.1 Bacteroidales bacterium
GCAACGGGGTTCCACCTCTTCCCATTCCGAACAGAGAAGTTAAGCCCGTTAGCGCCGATGGTACTACAAACGTGGGAGAGTAGGTCGCCGCCGACTTTAAAACAAGAAGCCCTGACACAAGATGTGTCGGGGCTTTTTTATTCCAATACTCCAGTAATCCAACATTCCATAAAAAAAGTCTTAGATTTACAGTCATAAACATCCACTATGACAGTAGCAGAATATATAGCATCTGAGTTAAAGAAAAGAGGAATAAAATATGTTTTTGGCATACCCGGAGGTCCATCATTAGCATATATTAAGGCTTTCAAAGCTGAGGGCATAAGGTTCATACTTACATCAAATGAGGCAGCCGCCGGAATAATGGCAGATGTAACGGGTAGAATAACCGGTTTACCCGGTATTTGCCATGCAACATTCGGACCAGGTGCAACAAATCTTAGTACCGGAATAGGCGGAGCCCTGCTTGACAGATCACCTGTTATTGCCTTTACTTCACAGGTCCCGGCTAAAATGAAAAGAAGAACGGTACAGATGAATATAGATCACCAGATGCTGTTTGAACCTATAACAAAAGCAACAACTGAGATAAATAATGAAACAATAAGCGATGTACTGAATGATGCTTTTGAACTTACAATGGCTGAATATCCCGGCCCTGTGCATATTGGTCTTCCATCTGACCAGGCCGATAAGGAGGTGACAGTAACTAAAAATATCAGGGACGAACAAAACACTGAAACGCAGATAGAGCTTGATTCTGAAATACTCGATCTGCTCAGGTATTCAAAAAAACCGGTTCTTGCTGTTGGCCTTACAGCTAAAAGAGCTCAAATCAAAGGGGAACTCAATGCGTTCCTGGCTAAATTTCCAATGCCTGTTATAATTACACCAATGGCAAAAGGTGTTATCAGTGAAGATAATGATTGCTATGCCGGTGTCCTTTTTCATGCTGCTTCTGATAAACTAAATGAAATACTGCAGGAAGCAGACCTGGTGATAGGACTGGGCTATGATCCCGTTGAGTATAATTATGAAGCCTGGATGCCGGATGTGCCTCTTATTCATTTCAATACAATCAGGACAGATATGCCTGACCATCTGATGGTCAGACAGGTAGTTGCTCCGGTTAGAGGTATACTGCCACTTATTGAAGCTGTTGTTTTTGAGCCAACTGCCTGGAGAAAAGAAGAGATTTCAGAATGCAGACATAGCATAAGCAGAATGCTGATGAAAAACAGCACCTCTTTCGGCCCCGTCGATGTTATTAACACCCTGAATGAGTACCTGCCGGGAAACCTGGTATTAACTATTGATGTCGGGTCTCACATACATCTTTTCGGACAATACTGGAGAACCGGTAACAACAGGACCATATTTATGACAAACGGATGGTCCGGTATGGGCTTCGGTATACCTGCTGCCATAGGGGCTGCATTAAATATTCCAGATAAACCTGTTGCCTGTGTCACAGGTGATGGAGGATTTCTTATGATGTGTGGAGAAATTGTGACGGCCAGGCGTCTGAACCTTGGCATACTTTTTATAGTGCTCGCAGATAATGAACTAAACCTTATCAGGCTTAAAGAAGAAAAAAATGAAATAAAGGATTTTAATACGGAATTGTCAGACCAATCATTGCTGGGTGAGAAAACTTTCCTGGGTACCCCTGTGATTCGCTGTGAATCTAAAACAGAGCTGGAGAATATCGTAAGTAAAGTATACCCGCTTGATGAACCCCTGATACTGGAACTGCTTATTGATCCCACTGACTACAAAGACCTGGTAGTTGTCTGAATACCAGGTCTCTCTAGTCGCTATCAGGTTGTTTTTACAGTTGCCGTAATTATTGCTTTTCTTCTTTCTTCTCGTCTTTAGCTTCATCTTTATCACCTGAAGGCTCCTTTGCTTCTTTTTTGGCAGTTTTAGGCTCTGTCTTAGCTGTCGTTTTCTTAGTCGCTTTTCCGGGCTCTTCTTTCTTTGCTGCAGGTTTCTTCTCCTCTTTTTTCTTTTCAGCTGTTTTTTCTTTTCCCTCTTTTCCAGTTTCCTCCTTCTTCTCAGCCTTCTTCTCAGCCTTAGCCTCAGCCTTAGCCTTAGCCTTAGCCTTCTCCTTAGCCTCAGCCTCAGCCTCAGCCTCAGCCTTAGCCTTCTCCTCAGCCTTAGCCTCAGCCTCAGCCTTCTCCTTATCCTTCTCCTTCTCCTTCTCCTTAGCCTCAGCCTTAGCCTTCTCCTCAGCCTTAGCCTTAGCCTTCTCCTTAGCCTCAGCCGCTAAACTCTTCTTCCTGCTTTCAAGCAGTTCCTTATTTTCACCTTTCTTCCATTGTTTTTTCTTTTTGCGCTTTCTCCTTGCACCATAGGATCCTTTGATTATTTTTCCTCTTTTAGTTTTTTTATCTCCTTTGCCCATCTTAAATTGTTTATTAGGTTTTGATTAGAAAATTCCATTAACCTCTAAAGATAGGAAAAAAATATAAAAATACCCGGCGGGCTTGTGCTTAACAGAGGTTGATGTATTCGTATGTGACCTGTGTGGGCTTATGCTTGTATTTAAACATTTATTAATATAGTTTTAAGTGATAATATCTAAAGGATGAAAGACAAAAAGGAAGAATTCAGGCAGAAGGCTGCTTTGCTGGATGAAGCTGATCCTCTGAAGGACTTCAGGGCAGAGTTTAAGACCAGCAGTGACCTTATATATTTTGATGGTAACTCCCTGGGTATGATGCCTCACAAATCAGAGAAAGCAGTTCGTAAACTGGTTTCCGATGAATGGGGGCAAAGGCTAATAAGGGGCTGGAATGACAGCTGGTGGAATATGCCGCAACGAGTAGCCGCAAGGCTGGCAAGTTTGCTGGGTGCATCTGAGGATGAAATTGCAGTATGTGATTCAACATCTGTAAATCTCTTTAAGCTTGTGAGTGCTTCCCTGGCCAGGCAAAAAGGAAGAAAGAAAATACTGAGTGATAATCTTAATTTCCCATCAGATTTATACGTTATACAGGGTATCGTAGAAAGCCTTGATGATGGTCATTATCTTGAACTGGCAGAAACAAAAGATGGTATCAGTATTCATGATGATGAGTTGATAAAGAGGATCGACGAAAACACAGCGCTGGTTGTGCTTACTCATGTATCCTTCAGGAGCGCATTTATGTATGATATGAAAAAAGTTACAGAATGGGCGCACAATAAAGGTGCACTGGTAATATGGGACTTAAGTCATGCAGCCGGAGCCGTGGAAATAAATCTTGATGCTGCCGGCGCTGATATGGCTGTTGGTTGTACCTATAAATATCTTAACGGGGGACCGGGGTCACCTGCCTTTCTATATGTTAACAGGAATGTCAGGAACAATATAATTTCTCCACTTTGGGCATGGTTGGGGGAAAAGAATCCTTTTGAATTTAGTTTGGATTACAGGCCGGGCGAAGGAGCTTCCCGCTATATGACAGGCTCTCCCACGATTATTTCAATGTCTACACTTGAACCCTCGCTGGATATCCTGCTGGCTGCGGGAATGGAGAGGCTCAGGGAAAAAAGCCTGAAACTAGGCAGATTCCTGGTAGAAATGTATGAGGAATTCCTTGTGCCTCTTGAATTCAGACTAGGATCGCCAATTGATGAAGACTTAAGGGGATCTCACATATCAATATGCCATAAGGAAGGATTCAGAATTTGCAAAGCATTAATTGATAGCGAATCAGGTAGATATGAAATTATTCCCGATTTTCGTCCACCGGAAAATATAAGGATAGGCCTGGCTCCTTTGTATAATACTTTTTTTGAAGTATATGAACTGGTGAATGAACTGGAAAGAATTATAAGCCAGGGGATATTTGAACAATATGATACAACATCAGAATCGGTAACCTGATAAACTCCTTTTCTATTTTTCTGTACTTCATTATAAAGAATTATATTTAATGTATGAAATACGATGTACAGGTATATACAGGCAAGAAAGTCACATCACGACTGGAATATGCGTTTGATTTAATACTTGGAAATGTACTTGGCCTATCGTATATTATCACAGATGAACCTGATCACGACCTTCCTCTTATTAATTACTCCGATAATCGTGCTGCCGGAGGTCTTTTCATTAAACCTGAAAAATTGTTATTTGAGGAAAATATCAGGAGACAGGATATTTGGGTAGCGCATATTAACGGCATTCCGTTATTCTATCAACAGCCCCCTGAAGCAGGCTTTTACCTGGATGTTTTTGCTTTCGGTTTTTTCCTTGTAACGCGATATGAAGAATACCTGATAGAAGCCAGGGATGAGCACGGTCGTTTTGCAGCAGAATCGAGCCTGGCCTTCAAACAGGATTTTCTGAATATGCCGGTTGTGGATATATGGGCCCACAGGCTGGGTGATACATTGAAAATGCTGTACCCATCAATAGATATTCCTGAAAAGAATTATCGGCATATTCTTACTATCGATATTGATCAGCCATTTGCTTACCGCGGAAAAGGGATATTAAGAAATGCAGGAGGATTGCTAATGGATTTTTTCCGGCCGGGTAAGCCGGCTGACCGCCTGGCGTGCATGCTGGGCAGAAAGAAAGATCCTTATGATACATATGACTATATAAATACCTATGCTGACAAATATGATTGTACGCTTATCTATTTCTTTACTTCAGGAGGTAGAGGGAAATATGATAAAAGTATAAAGCCCTGGCGAAGGTGCTACAAAAGGCTGATCAGAAATGTTGCAGAAAAGTATGAAATGGGCTTGCATACCTCTTATAAGTCAGATGATGATCCTAAAATAATATACAGGGAGAAAAAAAATCTTGAGAATGTAAGCAGAAAACCAATTGATAAAGTAAGGAAGCACTACCTCCTGCTGTCGCTGCCATTTACATACCAGATGCTGCAGGATATAGGAATCAAAGAGGATTATACCATGGGATATGCCAGGGAACCCGGCTTTAGGGCAGGTATAGCAAGGCCTTTCAGGTATTTTGATCTTGAGAGAAATGAGAAGAGCTCATTAACTGTAATACCGTTTCAGTATATGGACGGAACCTACAGAAAATATAAAAAAATGAAGCCTGAAGAGGCTTATGATTCCGTTCAGAAGTTAATCGAAAGGACAAAAGAAGTAGGAGGGGTATTTGTAAGCCTGTGGCATAATACTTCTTTAACGGATAACGAGGAGTGGAAAGGCTGGAGAAGCTTGTTTGAATTTACTCTCAACAAGCAGCAAAAATGATCCGTTTAAGAAAAAACAGGGAAATCAATAAGGCAGAATGGGATAATAATATAATCTCGGCCAATAATAATCCAAAACCCTATAATTTCAGCTGGTTTCTGGATATTATATCACCGGGCTGGAATGCCCTTGATCTGGATATCCCGGACTGTTCATTTCCTCTTACCCTGAGAAAGAAGTATGGCGTAAAGTACCTGGCAACACCAATATTCATGCAGCAATCATCAATTGTACCCAATGTTGCAGATAAAAAAAATGCATGGCCTGATTTTTTTAGCTTTATTAATAAAAAATTCCGGCTGGTAGATATTTCAGTAAATGATTATTCCGGAGCACATGGTTTCAGAGTAACGAAAAAAATCAACCTGTACCTGCCTCTGATAAATAAATACAAGGAATTATGGGAATCATATAGCTCCGACTGCAGAAGGAATATTCGCCTGGCCAGGGAGTACAGGCACCGGGTAGAAGAAGAAATTAGTCCTTTCGAAATTATTAAGCTGTTTCGCTCAAATACGGGTACACAGCTGAGAGATGTAAAAGAAAACGATTACAAAAAGCTTGAACACCTGATGAGATATTGTGTTGACTCCGGGATTGGAGAAACCTATGGGGTGTATATTTCCGGTCAACTGATATATGCAGTTTTTGTTATTAATCATGCAGACCGTCTGACATTGCTTTTTACTGCTACCAGTAAGGACAGCAGGAATATGCGATCAGGATATCTTGTTACGGATACTATTATACACAAATATTCAGGGCTGAATTACGTACTGGATTTTGCCGGGTCGTCTATCCCAGGAGTTCGATCGTATTTTGAATCTTTCGGTAGCCTTGAAGAAAAGTATTACAGGCTCTACAATAACAGGCTGCCATGGCCCCTGCATTATTTAAAGGATTAAATAAACTCAAGTTCCTCGTCGTGATTGGTCTCTGTTATCCTGCTGTCTTCGCACTTGATTGTGCGGGCAACAAATTTCTTTAGTAGAGTATAATTATGTGTTGCGAATACAACTGCTCTACCATTTTTGCTTATATCCATTAATATTTTTATTATTCCCTCTGATGTTTCAGGGTCCAGGTTACCGGTTGGCTCGTCTGCAAGAATGATGTCAGGATCATTTAAAAGAGCCCTTGCAATTACAACTCTTTGCTGCTCTCCTCCTGAAAGCTGATGTGGCATTTTATATCCCTTGGTGCCCAGTCCTACTTTCTCAAGAACCTCTCCAATACGTTCCTCGATTTCCTGCTTGTTTTTCCAGCCGGTAGCCTTTAAAACAAATTCAAGGTTTGAGTAGGCAGACCGGTCTGTGAGTAGCTGAAAATCCTGGAATACTATACCAAGCTTCCTACGTAGCACAGGGATGTCCTTCTTTCGAATACCGGAAAGATCATGGCCGGCAACCATTGCTTCCCCTTCCTTTAAAGGTATCTGCGCATTAATGGTTTTTATAAGACTGGTTTTGCCGCTTCCTACCTTTCCAATCAGGTAAACGAATTCACCTTTCTTTATCTCGAGGTTGACATCTCTCAGCACAAGGTGATCCTGCTGATATATAGTGCAGTCCTTAAAGGAAATTATGGTGTCAAGAGGCATGTTGTTGTCTTGCATAGCTTTGTAATAAGATAAAGAACAAAAGTAAAAAGAAAAAAGTAAAAACTATAACCAGTTACAAATTTCAACAATCCGCCAATGCCCTGCCATACTAATTAACAAATTAACGTTAACTGTTGATAAAATCAATAATAAAGGTCGGAATCAAGCGTTTTATAGTTGTAAATTAGCAAAAATACCATACAGGGAGCTTAAGTCTGATTAAGTGGCTTACAGTCAAAAGTATAGCTCTCTGACATGAGAGAGATAAGGGAATATTATGGATAAGAATAAGTATTTTAAAACAGGCCTTGCCGGAGTGCTCTTTAGCTTACTTTTGTTGTGCTCCACATTTTCTGCATATTCACAGAAGTCTGTTGCATACGATGAGGAACTCTCAGAGTATTCAAGGGCTAAAGAATTGTTTGAGAAGGAAAAATATGCAGCTTCTCTGGCACTTTTTGACAGTTTTATTGAAAATGCTGATCCTCTTGCTGATGCCAGCCGTGTCATTGAGTCTGAGTACCTTGCAGCTGTTTCATCAATAAGGTTGTTTAATTCTGATGCTGCTTTCAGAGTTAACAGGTTTGTGGATAAGCACCAGGGCAATCCCATGAATAATAGTCTCCTGCTTGAACTGGCCAATCAATATTACCAGTCAAAGAATTACCGCTCTGCAATCAGGTATTATGAGAGAGTGGACAGGCTTGAATTAAAGGATGATTTGTTGCCTGCCTATTATTTTAAATTTGCCTATTCTCATTTTATGCGAGGCGACAGGGATAAAGCCATGCTTTTTTTCTCTGAACTGACTGATATAGATACAGAATATACACCCCCGGCAATATATTACTTCTCTCATATAGCATATGACAGGAAAATGTACAGAACTGCTCTGGAAGGGTTTATGAGGCTTACAGATGATGAGTCTTTTGGTCCTGTTGTGCCTTTCTATATTGTGCAAATCATGTATATACAGGAAGACTATGAAGGTATACTTGATATAGCTCCGGGATTATTGAAAACCTCAGGAGAAGACAGGAAGTCAGAATTGTACAGGCTAATAGGAGATTCTTACTTTAAAAATGGTCAATACAACAAGGCAGCAGAGAACCTGGAAGAACATCTTGCCAGGGCAAAAAGAACAGGAAGGGCAGGGACTTACCAGCTGGCATTCTGTTATTATATGACAGAAGATTATGATAAAGCCATAAATCTGTTTCAACAGGTCACAAGAACAAAAGATGAATTGAGTCAGAATGCATACTACCTGCTGGGAGATTGCTATTTGAAAAAAGAGCAGAAGAAGATGGCCCAGGCTGCATTCTCTTCTGCAGCCAGGATGGATTATGATCGCAGGATTAAAGAAGAAGCATTATTCAATTTTGCGAAATTGACTTACGAGACAACTTATTCTCCTTTTGGCGAAGTTATCAGGGCTTTCCAGGAATATGTGGAACAGTTTCCTGCATCAGATAATATTGAAGAAGCTTACGATTATCTGGTGTCTGCGTATATGAAAGTCAAAAATTACCGTGCTGCCCTGCAGTCGCTGGACAGGATCACTCATAAAGATGAGAAGCTTGAACGAGCGTACCAGAGGGTCGCTTTTTACCGTGGACTGGAGCTGTATAAAGATCTTGACCTGAATGCGGCAGTGGCTATGTTTGACAAATCTCTTGAGTTTGGACGATACAACAGGGAAATAAGAGCCCGGTCTCATTACTGGAAAGGTGAGACATTGCACAGGCTCAATGAGCCTGAAAGAGCCCTGGATGAATATCAGACCTTTATGGGAATTCCGGGATCTGGTTCACTCGACGAATATGATATGGTCTCTTATAATATCGCTTATATATACTATAACAGGAAAGATTATTCTGAAGCTTTAAGGTGGTTCAGAAAATATGAAAATTCAAGCACAAATACTTCGGGAAGGCTTATAACTGATGTGTATAACAGGATAGCCGATTGTTATTATATCGCCACTGAATATGAAAATGCAATTAACTATTATAATAAAGTAATAGAAAACGGATCCACAGGTACTGATTATGCCCTCTTCAGGAAAGGATTTGCCCTGGGACTAATGAATAACCAGGAATCCAAGATACAGGTACTGACGAAAATGATAGATGAACATTCCTCTTCTGCCCTTATTCCGAATGCACTATTCGAGCGGGGGAGAGCATTTATAAATGTTGGTAATGAGAAAAGCGGGGAGAAAGATTACAAGAGTATTATTGCCTCCCATCAGAACTCTGTCTTTGTTCCACGCGCCATGGTTCAGCTCGGATTGCTCTATTATAATACTAATGAGAATGATAAAGCAATAGCTCAGTTTAAGGATGTTATTGAAAAATTCAGATCCACTCCGGAGGCAAGGAATGCTATGACCGGACTCAAGAATACTTATATGGATATGAACGATGTTGAGTCATATTTTGCTTTCGTAAGAAATGTCGAAGGGTATGGAGACGTTAGTACCTCGGAGAGAGATAGCCTGCTCTACATATCAGGAGAAAATCTTTATGTTGACGGTAACTGTGAAAGGGCAATTAAAGTGTTTAAGAATTATCTTAATGAATTTGATAATGGAAGCTTCAGGCTGAATGCCAGCTTCTACCTGGCTGAATGCTTGTCTTCACAGGGAAACAGGGAGGAAGCACTTGCTTATTATTTAAATGTTGCTTCAAAACCCAATAATCCCTTCCTTGAACAGGCATATCAGTCATTATCAGGTATTTATTATTTGAGAGAGGTTTATGATAGTTCTTATTATTTCTTTGAAAAACTTGAAAAGGTTGCTGAGCTGCCTGATAATGTGCTTAAGGCAAAAATTGGAATGATGCGCTCAGCTTATAAAATGGGTGATGCCCGGAAAACTATTACTTCATCAGAAAAACTTCTTGAATCTGATCTGATAACCGAAGAAATAGCAAGAGAAGCCAGTTTTATGAATGCAAAATCAAATTTTGCCCTTGGGAACTATGACCGTGCTCTTGCCCGTTTCAGAAGGGTAGCCGTTGAAGTGACAAGCAGCGAGGGAGCTGAGTCTAAATACCGTGTTGCTCAGATACTTTATAAAAAAGCGAAATATGATGAGTCAGAAGACCTGATTTATGAATTTATTGATCAGAATACGCCTCATCAGTACTGGATGGCAAGAATGTTTATCCTGCTTGCAGACATTAGCCTGCAGAAAGGCGATGAGTTCCAGGCAAGAGCCACACTCGAAAGTCTTAAAGATTATTACCAGGTGGAAGATGATGGTATACTCGATGAGGTTAAAGCAAAACTCTCAGAAATAAATATGGAAATTGATAATGATACCCTGAGAGTTGAAGGAAATATACTTAAAGAATATCCCTTCTAAAGGCAACCTAAACAATAACAGTGACTATGAAACGAAATATTATATTAAGCATAATTATAATTCTGACATTACCTTTATTTACTCATGCTCAGAGTAACCAGGATGAACTGAGACGCGAAGTCAGATTGTATAACCCCTTTAAACCTTCGCTGAATAAAGCAAATAAATTAAATTTTTTCCCTGAAATAAATGATACCATTGCTGCAGTTCCGGAATTTCAATATGATGTGATTCCTAAAGCATTTATGCCCGATTACAAAATAAGATCGATGCAGGCTGCACGTTTGCAACCTGATCCCCTGCCTGAACTCTATAAAGGATACCTGAACCTGGGTTTTGGTAATTACTTTTCTCCTCTTGCTGAATTGAGTATATCCAGCGACAGGTCAAGAAAGCAGATAGCGGGCTTGTATATAAGCCATGAATCCAGCTATGGAAAGCTGAAGATAGATGACAATACAAGGGTCTATGGCGGCTATATGGATAATTATGCAAGTTTGTATGCTACAAAATTGTTCAGACGGGCAAACCTTGGTGGAGTAATAGATTTTAACCATATCAGGCGCTATGCTTATGGTGGAGATCCTGTTTTAATTGCACCTGAAACGGGTAAGGATAGCCTCAGGATTGAGTATTTTAATCCGCGGGGAGAGCTTAATTTATATTCTACACGACTTGATTCATCAAAAATAAGTTATGACCTGAAACTTAAATATGACCTGCTATATCAGAATAGTATATTTTATCAGCACCTTGCAGCTTTTGATTCAGACTTCGGGTACGATTTTGATATTTTTTACGCAACACTTGGAGCAGGTTATCAAATGATAACTATACCCAATATTGAAGATAAGCTAAGACATAAAGTTGTCCTCTCACCTGCAATAAACAAGAGAACGGGGAACTGGAGTTTTATACTTGGAGCACGAATTACTGCTGCTGCAAGATATTTTGATGTCCCCTCAGCAGGTTCTGAATATAAGACTAAACTGTTTTTCCACCCGGATCTGAGTTTTTCTTTCAATATTATACCTTCTATCCTCAAGATGTATGTAGGACTCGATGGTGAATACACGGATAATACAGCTAATCAGGTAATCTATGATAATCCTTTTGTAATCAGTCATAATATGAATGGTGAGGTGGAAGCAGATGAAAACCTGTATACTATACAACCTACTGACGTTCAGTTAAGGGTGAAAGGAGGTTTTAAAGGTTTTGCTACCGAGAAAACCGGATATAGTTTTAAGGTTTCCTATTCGATGTTTAATGATATGTTGTTCTATATTAATGATGCATTCCAGGGACGTGGCTTTACACCGGTTTATGATAGTGGTGAGCTACTCAGGTTGAATGCAGGGTTTTATACAGATATCAATGAGAGAATATCAATTTCCGGCCAGGCAGGATACTATGATTACAGGCTTGAAACACTTGAAGAAGCATGGAATAAACAGTCATGGGACGGGGTATTGAAAATTGAATATAACCTAAGAGATAAAATTATTGCCCGGACAGGTTTCTATGCTATTTCGAAAAGATATGGCAGGTTTGGTCCAATGTCCTACAGCAGTTCAACCGATTACCAGGTGAGCGAAATGCCAATGAATCTGAATCTTAATTTAAACCTGGAATACCGTTATACAAAGATTCTGTCCTTCTGGATGCGAGTCAATAATATTTCCCTTAACAGGTACTATGAATGGAATTTATACCCCTCCAGGGGCTTCCTTTTTATGGCTGGTTTTACCTATAGTTTGTAATAATTTGAAGTCTTGATGTAACGTATTGACAGACAGTTATATATGTGTTGATCTTTTGTTCAAAAATAAAGGTTTTTTTCATACTTTTTTGGAGGTTTTAAGCCAGATTTTAGTTATCTTTGTTGTGTGGCTTAAGTGATGTTTAATCAGTCACTTAAAAGAGTATTTATGATTTTGAAGGATTGGATTTACGGGGAGCAAAAGCCAGGTTAAGATGTGACTAATAAAAGGGAGTAACAATAACAATTATTTACAAAGAAAATTACATGTCTCAGAGATGAGCGTTAAGGTGAATTTTATATCAATAATACAATTTTTATATAGAATAATATGAGTGAAAAAGGCAAAATAAAGAATGGTAATGGAGGTTATTCAGCCGGTAGTATTCAGGTGCTTGAAGGTCTGGAAGCTGTAAGGAAAAGACCGGCAATGTATATTGGGGATGTCGGGGTAAAAGGCCTGCACCATCTTGTTTATGAGGTTGTTGATAATTCTATTGATGAGGCTCTTGCAGGATATTGTTCAGAAATCAATGTTATAATAAATGAGGATAATTCAGTTACGGTAACTGATGACGGAAGAGGTATACCGATTGATTATCATGAAAAAGAGAAAAAATCTGCACTCGAAGTGGTAATGACAGTCCTGCATGCCGGTGGTAAATTCGATAAGGAGTCATATAAAGTATCGGGCGGTCTCCATGGTGTAGGCGTTTCATGTGTAAACGCGCTTTCTGAGAAATTAAGGGCAGAAATTCACAGGGATGGTAAAATATATTACCAGGAATACAGTGAGGGAAAAACCCTGACAAAGGTCGAGGAACATGGCACCACAGAAAAGTCAGGTACAATAATCACCTTTAAACCTGATACAAGTATCTTTATCGAGACAGAATACCGGTACGAAATACTGGCTGCCAGGCTCCGTGAGCTGGCTTTCCTGAACAGGGGTATAAGACTTACAATTCTGGATAAAAGAGAAATGCAGGAAAACGGGAACGGAGACACTTACCGGCATGATGAGTTCTTCTCTGAAACAGGACTGCAGGAATTTGTTGATTACCTTGATAATACCAGGGAGAAACTTATTGACAAGCCAATATTCATAACAACCGAAAAAAATGAAACACCGGTAGAGATAGCTCTTCAGTATAATACTTCCTTTGCCGAGAATGTTCATTCTTATGTAAACAATATAAATACGATTGAAGGCGGAACCCATCTTGCGGGATTCCGGAGAGGCCTGACAAGAACACTGAAAAAGTATGCAGAAGAATCAGGACAGACAGCAAAGCTTAAGTTCGATATTAATGGTGACGATTTTCGTGAGGGTCTGACCGCAATTGTTTCAATTAAGGTTGCTGAGCCACAGTTTGAGGGACAAACAAAAACAAAACTGGGTAATAAGGAAGTAATGGGTGCTGTTGACCAGGCTGTAAGTAATATGCTTTCAAATTATCTCGAGGAAAATCCCAAAGAAGCCAAAGCAATTGTTCAGAAAATAATTCTTGCGGCTACAGCCAGGCATGCAGCCAGGAAGGCCAGGGAACTGGTCCAGAGAAAGAATGTACTCTCAGGGTCAGGACTGCCAGGTAAGCTTGCCGACTGCGCCGACAGGGATCCTGTGAAAAGCGAAATATTCCTTGTTGAGGGTGATTCTGCAGGCGGTACAGCAAAGGCTGGTCGCGACAGGCGCTTCCAGGCCATTATGCCTCTGAGGGGAAAAATCCTTAACGTTGAAAAGGCAATGCAGCATAAGATATTTGATAACGAAGAAATTAAAAATATTTTTACTGCCCTTGGTGTGAATATTGGTACCGAAGATGATAGCAAAGAATTGAATATCGAAAAACTGAGGTATCATAAAATAGTTATTATGACCGATGCCGATGTGGATGGATCACATATTGCAACACTCATAATGACATTCTTCTTCAGGTATATGAAGGAACTGATTAAGAAGGGTTTCCTGTATATCGCCACGCCTCCGCTATACCTTGTAAAGAAAGGTAAAGTAAGTCGGTATTGCTGGTCCGATGAGGAAATGCGAAAATTTGTCGATGAATACGGACAGGGAAAAGACTCAAATGTTGGTATGCAAAGATACAAAGGTCTCGGTGAAATGAACGCAGAACAGCTCTGGGATACAACCATGAATCCCGAAAAAAGGACCCTCAGGCAGGTGTCAATAGATAGTGCTGCAGAAGCAGACCGTATCTTCAGCATGCTTATGGGTGATGAAGTGCCTCCAAGGCGTGAATTCATAGAGAAGCATGCAAAGTATGCAAATATTGATGTGTAGAAAGATATTATGCGTTTACTGGTTACAACTTATTTGCTGCTTTTTTTAGTAATATTTCAACTTTGTCTGTTACTTCACTGCTGCTGCAATCAAAATTATTTGTCAGTACAGAAAATGCAATTTCATTTCCACTCCTGGTGTTAAGGTAGCCCGCATAATTCCTTACTCTCGTTGAAGTGCCACTTTTGGCCCTGAGCCGACCGGAGAATACGGGATCCTTGAAGTAGTATTTTAGTGTTCCGGAAACTGAGGCTTCTGCAAGGGAGTTGTAAAATATACCGGGATACTTACTGTCGTTTTTCATGTAAACCAGCAGACCTGTTATAAATGAAGAACTGATAGAATTAGACCTTGACATGCCGCTGCCATCAGTCATATAAATACCTGAGGTAGCAGGTAATGTAGTTTGCAGAAAGCCTGATACCGTATCTAAACCGGAACTTGTACTTGCCTTCTCTCTGCCGGAGGATACATAACCAAGATATTTTAATAACTGTTCCGCGAAAAGATTAACGCTTTCATTATTTGTTACTGTAACTATCTCCTGAAGGGTAGGGGATACTGTCGTATGTAAGACTGTTTTTGGCGCTTTTTTAAACTGTGTGGCGAGATCGCTGTTTAATCTCAGGCTGGTCGCATTCTCCTTGAATTCAATTCCCATCTCTTCCAGTTTACTTTGCAGGAGAATTGCACTAAGCAGTGGTGGATCAGGTATTGATGCTTTCAGTACAAAATCATTCCTGTTTGGAGGTATAGTACCTCTGATAATGGCATGCTCACCGTAGGGTTCAAGATATACATACCCTCTGTCACGCTCGCCATATGAGCTTAACCTGTTTTCTATCAGCAGGCCGGGTATTTCAGGTTGTATATTAAAAATCTCGGGCTTACTGCCTTCCTTACCGGTTTTAAAATGGATTTTGTACATATTGTCAAAAACACATATCCCGTGAGTACCTGCACCGTAATAATTCCCCAGGTCGGCCCAGTTCCATCCCCCCGGGGCAGGATGGTAATCGAAAATCTGTGCATCGGCAATAACAGGGCCATTTACTCTTTTAATTCCTGTATTATAAATGGCTTCTGCCCATTCTTCTATGGTATTGTCATAGTGCCCCGGGAAATAGCCTGACATTAAACACGGATCAGCACCGCCCTTGATAATAACAGCACCCTCCAGTACAGAATTGTTATTAGTGAGCCTGCCGGCATATCCTATTCTTGTGGTGAATCGGAAATCCGGTCCCAGGATCTCAAGTGCACTTGCTGTAGTTACAAGCTTCATTACAGAGGCACTGACCAGTGACATTTCCTTATTGTGTTCCGCCAGTACCTCGCCTGAATTAACTTCCCTGAAACATATGGAAATACCTGCATTACGGAATGAAGAATCATTAACAAAATTATTAATATGATCCTCAATCTGCGCAACACCGGCAGTATTGAGTAAAAAACAAATAAGCAGAATGACTGTTGTTTTCATTCTTACATCAATCCATTAATCCACCTGTTGGTGCGGGTCTCCAGACCCGTGCCATTAATCTGTCATTCATATCCATAACCTGCTCTCTGCAGTTCTTTCAGGTTTTTGAACGGATTTTCAGGCTTCAAAACATTATTAAGGTGTTCATATATTTTCATCCTTATCTTCTTGGCAGTCATATGATCCATCCTGTCAAAAGAATGCCCGCCGGGTATATCCTTGAAAATTTCATATTTGAAATTCTTTTTGCCTTCAGCCTTCAATGATTTTATAAGGTGTTCAACTTCCAGAACATTAACATCTGCATCATTAGTATTGGTGTGTATTAGAAGAGGTGTGCTGTCGTCAAATTTATATGCCTGCCATGCCGGTGACCTCCTGCGGTACTCTTCCACATCAGCGTAGGCAGTTTTACCGATATGATAATCTGCTGAATAAAGATCACGGTAGCCCTGTGTTTTATATCCCATACGTGCAATAAGATCACTTACCGGTACACCTGCAAAGGCAACATCATAATTCTCGGGGTAATCAAAGATATTGTGCAGTGTTATCAGTCCTCCATGGCTCCATCCCAGTATTCCAACCCTGTTTTTATCAACTATTGAATAGTTGTCTAGCATATATTGCCTGCTTGCATCCACATCTTCAACTTCAAGCCCGCCGTAATCAATTTTCCTGTAGTGTGAATACCCGTAACCTGTTGATCCCCTGTATTCAGCTGCAACTATAATATATCCCTGTGAGAGTAATTCCCTTAAAATGTGAGTATAATAAGTGTTGAAATCAGAGTGTACACCACCGTGTGGAAATACCAGTAGAGGGTATTTTTTTCCGTTTTGTGCGGTTCTTGGTATAAAGACATAGGAATAGAACTTAACGGGGTTGCCTGCTCCCTGTGCGGTTGGATTTGGCTCATTGCGCAGCGGTGGACCGGTCATCCTGACTTTGTCAATATGGGCAATATCTCCTACTTTATTATACCAGTATATATCATCTATCTTCTTTTCCAGTACGTCAAGACGGTGACCAAGGTATTCAAAATTATCACTTACCTGCTCTATCTTTTCGTAGATATCTGTCATCCCCGGCTGACTCAGAGATGCAGCAGGAAATAAGAATGAAAGTAAAAAAAGTGTAGTGAGTAATTTTACTGTGTTTTTCATGCTTTATGTTTTTATTTGGGTTAATATCAATTGGATTTATATATTTATTACTCCGGCAAATACGAATTCAGCGGGTCCTCTTAGATGTATACCCGTAATCTTTTCTTTTCCGATCTTAAAGTCTGCATTCAACCGACCTCCCCTGGTTTTTACACTGACACTGTATTTACCTGTTCCCTTATCCCATTTACTTGAAATGGCTGCAGCAGTTACTCCTGTGCCGCATGACAGGGTCTCATTCTCAACCCCTCTTTCATAGGTTCTTACATAAATGCCATCATCTGAATGCTGAACGAAATTTACATTTGTCCCACCCGGGGAAAAACTATCAGAGTTCCTGGTTTCTTTACCCTTTTCAAATACATCAACCCTGTTAATATCGGGGACATAAATTATATAATGCGGTGAGCCTGTGTTTAGGAAATGATTTCCATCTACAATGGATGGAGCAGGGGTGTCATTGAGACTTATAGATACCTCATTCCCTTTGCTGCTGTAGCTGTGATTACCATCAGCAGCTTTGAATACACCCTTCAGACCTGATATGCCTGCTTTTTTTGCAAAAGCTGCTGCGCAACGGCCGCCATTACCGCACATTCCGGCCTTGTTGCCATCAGAGTTAAAGTATTGCATTGAGAAGTCAGCACCTTTATCTTCATCTATTAATATCAGTCCGTCAGCGCCTATTCCCATGTGCCTGTTGCATAAGAAACTAACAATACCACTGTCGCTGCTTTTTATGATTTTGTCCCGATTATCAATCATGATAAAATCATTTCCTGCACCATGGTATTTGTTAAAAACAATTTTCATTTAGTTAAATACTTGTTAAATAACCCTGAAAAATTGTCAGCATTACAAAAAAGTCTGACATTTAGGTAACAAAATACGTGCTTTACCGGTTATAAATATAGTAAAGTTGTACAAAGGTATAGTTTTTGGGTAATGTAAAACAATGTTTAACAAAAGGTAAAAAATTAAATATTATGAAAGGAAAAGTAATAGCAGGAGTGGCAGCAGTGGCTGTAATAAGCGCACTGGTTGCCTTGTTCGTTTATACACGATTTCTCGAGCAACCTGAAGTCGTGAATTCAAACGACACCGAGGAAGCAGAGCCCCGGTTTACCAATGTTTTTACTGTTCCGCAGGAAGGGCTTGTTGATTTTTCTGAGGTGGCTGAGAATATAGTACATACAGTAGTTCATGTAAAAACAAGAACAATACGGGATAATTCCTATCGCAACCCCATCATGGAGTTTTTCTACGGGCAGGAATATAACCGTCCCAGGGAAGTAAGAGGATTTGGTTCCGGAGTCATAATCAGTTCTGACGGGTACATAATAACCAATAACCATGTTATTGAGGGTGCCGATGAGGTTGATGTTACACTTAATGATAACAGGACTTTCGAAGCCTCAATAATTGGCAGAGACCCCAGTACGGATATAGCAGTGTTAAAAGTTGACAGCGAAGATTTACCCTATGTGAGATATGGTGATAGTGACAGGCTTAAACTTGGACAGTGGGTAGTAGCAATCGGTAATCCGTTTAACCTGACTTCAACGGTTACTGCCGGTATAGTAAGCGCCAAAGGGCGCAGCCTGGGTCTTCTGAATGATCGCTACAGGATTGAATCATTTATCCAGACTGATGCTGCCCTTAACCAGGGTAACAGCGGGGGAGCCCTCGTTAATACCTCCGGTGAACTGGTAGGGATAACAACAGCTATTATTTCACCCAGCGGAGCTTATGCAGGAAACTCTTTTGCCATACCCGTTAATATCGTTAAGAAAGTAGTGGAAGACCTCAGGGAGTATGGAGAAGTTCAAAGAGCCATCATGGGTGTGAATATTGCTGATCTTACATCAGAACTTGCAGAACAGGAGAATATAAAGGAGCTTAAAGGTGTCTATATTACAGATGTGGTTCCCGGCGGTGCTGCAGAAGAGGCAGGTATTAAACCGGGTGATGTTATTGTTGAGTTTGAAGGAAAACATACTGATACAGCTGCCGAGCTGCAGGAGCAGGTTAGTAAAAAACGTCCCGGCGATAAGGTTACTGTTGAGGTGGTACGAAATAACAAGCACCGCAACTACAATATGGTACTGAGAAACCTTGCCGGCGGAACAGATATTGTCAGGGCCGGGGAAGACAGTGGTGTTATATTTGGTGTGAGACTTGAGCCTCTTTCTCTTGCCGAAAAAGGTGACTACAAAATTAATTCCGGGATGAGGGTAACCCGTGTTCAAGAAGGTCGTTTTGAAGACCTGGGAATACGAGAAGGATATGTAATTTTTGAAGTAAATGGCGAGGAAATAAACAGCTTTGAAGATATACAGGATGCAACTGATGACGGATCAGAGCTGAAGTCGCTGAAAGGACTGCAGTCAAACGGAACATTTTTTAGTTACCAGTTCAGGCAATAAGGCAGTTGTAATATTGGAATAATAGATTAATCCATCAATCCAACAATCCATTATTCCATTAATCCAACTTTATACAATAATTGTTTGTTGTTTAGTATTAATAAAAAAGATATCTTTGCGAAAATTTTTCAGGAGGCATAAATGAGGCAACTTAAAATTACCAAATCCATCACCAATCGGGAAAGCGCGTCTTTAGACAAGTATCTTCAGGAAATTGGTAAGGAAGAGTTGATAACGGTTGAGGAAGAAGTAGAATTAGCACAGAGAATAAAGAAAGGAGACAGGGCTGCCTTGGAAAAACTTACCAAGGCCAATCTTCGTTTTGTCGTTTCTGTGGCCAAACAGTACCAGAACCAGGGGCTTAGTCTGCCCGACCTTATAAATGAGGGTAACCTGGGACTGATAAAGGCTGCTGAGAAATTTGATGAAACAAGAGGTTTCAAATTTATCTCTTATGCTGTATGGTGGATACGCCAGAGTATCCTGCAGGCTCTTGCTGAGCAGTCGAGAATAGTCAGGTTGCCATTGAACCAGGTGGGTTCATTGAATAAGATCAACAAGGCATTTTCCAAATTTGAGCAGGAAAACGAACGTACCCCGTCACCGGAAGAACTTGCCGGTGTTCTTGAACTTCCAAAAGAAAAAGTGACCGATACACTTAAGGTATCTGGTCGCCACGTATCGGTCGACGCTCCCTTCGTAGAAGGTGAAGATAACAGTCTGCTGGATGTGTTGCCGAATAATGACTCTCCTGTAGCGGACAAATCCTTGATAAACGAATCATTAGCCCGGGAGATAGACAGGGCCCTGACTACCCTGACTGAGAGGGAGAGGGATATAATAAGATTTTTCTTCGGGATCGGTTGTCAGGAAATGACGCTGGAGGAGATAGGTGAGAAATTTGGTCTGACCCGCGAAAGAGTGAGGCAGATAAAAGAAAAAGCAATAAGACGACTGAGACATACGTCGCGGAGCAAATTGCTCAGAACTTATCTCGGATAGATAAAAATTATCCAAAGTTTTTAAAAAATGGCGCGCATCTCAGGATTCGCGCTTTTTTTTGATACCAATTTCTTGAATTTATTCACTCTTCAACCTGGAAAGGTGGCTCTTAAATCTTAACTCGTTAATCTTAATTCATAAATCACCTGACCTTCTGCCTTGTGCCAATCAGAAAATACAAAAGGGCTCCCATTATCGGGAAGAAAATCACGATAATTACCCAAATAATCTTGTTTAATCCTGTAAATTCATGGGTCAGGATATCGATCAGTGCTACCAGGGGAAGCAGGATGGCTATAGCTATGACTACAATCACCCCGATTGGTCCGACCATTGCTAGAAAATGCATTTTGTTAGGTTTTAGTTTGTATTAAGCATAACTGGTATTGCAATACTAAAATAAGAAAAAATTGATAAATAATTTACAAAAGAGACATCCTGCATTGTGAATCCATTGCTGTATGGTGAAAATATATCCTCCTACAGGTTGATGTCCATCTCTTTGCAGTAATCGTATCCCGCTTTAAAAATTTCGTCAGCCTTGCTGGCATCAAGTATTTCAAATTTATCAAGTTCCGGGGGCTCAATAAAAAGGTCACATTTTTCCTCAACTCCTTTAATTGTCGAGTTAACAGTGAGGTGAAATGTACGGGCCGATAATTGAATGAGGTTCTTTAATTTGTCAGTTTTGTTAATCGGACTGACATTTACTGCAATAATCTTTTTGCATTTATCCTGCAATGGATCAACAGGCAGGTTATCAAATAAACCACCGTCGGAATATAACATATCATCAATTTTTACCGGGGCAAAAAGAACAGGTATAGATGCTGAGGCCTGCACTATTTCAACTAGAGGACCTTTATCAAAATATTTAACCTCCCCGTTAATAATATCACTTACTGCTGCAATAAATGGTATCTCAAGATCTTCAATCTTATCGGGTTCAATATGCTCTGACAGGCTCTTACGAAGTTTATCAAGGTTCAGAAGCCCTGTCCTGGGTATTTTTACCTGGACAAAATCAATCAATCGTTTTTTCTTGATCAGTTCAAATACTTCATCAGGTGATTTACCTGATGCAATATATACTCCTGCAATGGCTCCGGCGCTTGTACCGGAGATAATGTCAGGCTTTATGCCTTTTTCTTCAAGGGCTTTTAATACACCCAGGTGGGCAAAGCCGCGTACACCACCCCCGCTGAGAGCGATGCCGGTTTTGTACTTCTTTTTACCAAATAGAGTTGCCATTTTATATAGTTATTTTTTTTGTCATCCCTTTTTCAAAGCCCTCATAAATGACCATAAGAATACCATACTGATCAGTGATATTATTATGAATATTATTGCAATCGACATATCCTCGCTTATACCTCTGACCTTGGTCATTATTACCATAGCGGCGAGTGCAATCGTAAGCACAATCATAAATACCAGGGCAACGGGTGCAAGTATATAGCCTAGATTGTGTTTTTTCAGAAGTAAGACCGCTGTGATTACCAGGCCCGGAAGAGCGAAAGCTATATCAATAACATGAACCGGATTTACAAGAAGGTCATAATCTGATACGGTTGAGGGTATTGTGTTATTCAATATAGGAGGGACTACATCCTTCAACCATAACAGGTAGAACATGGCAGCAATAATTATCAACAAGATTGCCAGTCCCCTGTTAGGCGTTTTGGTGACAAACCATGATTTCACATCCCTTCGGCTGATATTATACATAAAGAAAATAAACAGATAAGCGGATGACCCCAGCGTTAAGCAATAAACCAGGAACATAAGATTGAAATGGACCCCGAAACTGTATATTATAAATGAATACATAACGTAAAATACCAGTCCTCCAAACAATAATGTAGCCGTCTTATTACCTTTCCTCATATAAACAAGACTGATAATTATTGCAGGAACAACAAGGAATAGATCAACCATGTCCTGTCCTGCCCCCTGGGCTGCCATTGATGGCACTTCCCGGGCATAGGTAATATCCACAAAAGCGCCGAAGAATGAGGCTATTGAAAGAAAAACAAGCATTAACCATGTTAAAATTGTAATGGTGCGCAAATGATTTGTTGCCATTTGGGTAGGAATTATGATTGTGTTTTAGTGCTAAAGATAAATATAATTTCTTCAGCAAGACTAATGATAATCTGTGTAATCTTAAACAATCAGCGAAATCATGTCCCTTAACATTCTTCAAATACGCATTCTTCTCCTTCTGCTTCAAATTCAATGGTTGCATGCCGGATACCGAAATCTTCGCAGGTGCTCCTGATTTTGGTCTTAATGACATTCTGAAAAGAATCGCTTGTGTCTCCAGGTAATACTGCATGCATAGTGAGTATGTTATTCTCACCGTCAAGCGACCAGAGGTGCAGGTCGTGGATTGATAAAATACCTTCTGTCTTAAGCAGTTCATTCTCCAGCTTGTCTATATCAATGTCCCTTGGAGCTTCCTGCAGAAGTATCCTGAAAGTCTTTTTTAGATTTTTATAAACATTAAACAATACCCAGATGGTTATTCCAATTGACAGGAGGGGATCTAGGACTGGTGCATCAACAAAGATCATAATGATGCTGACAATAAGTACGGCTATCCAGCCTAATACATCCTCAAGCATATGGATATATACTGCTTTCTCATTCAGTGTGGTACCTTTCCTCAGCCTTAGCACTGCTATACCATTAACAATAATACCCAGCACAGCCAGGAGCATCATTCCTTTCGCATTCACCTCGTCAGGAGCAAAAATCCTGGATACACTTTCTCTGATAACAAAGACAGAACCCACAAGGAGCATTACAGATATAATAATTGCACCCAGCAGGGAAAACCGCTTATATCCGTATGTATATTTTTTATCGCTTCCCCTGTTTGATACTTTCTGCAGGTACCATGCAGCAGCCAGGGAGATTGTATCTCCCAGGTCATGAAGAGCATCTGATATTATGGCTATACTATTGGTCAGTAAACCTCCTGCTATCTCAATAATTGTAAACACAAGGTTTAGAAAGAAGGCCAGGGAAATATGACGAGTGTTATTTTGCTTTACCTGATGCATGCACTGTTTTCTTAAGGGCAAAGATAGTTTAAAATAGTAACAAGGTCTATGTTGATATTGTTGAGGAGGTTTAGAGGTTTAGAGGTTTAGAGGTTTAGTGGTTAAATAACCTTAGCCTCCTTCCTAAACAACTAACAACCTGACAACTTATTAATTGCTTCCTCTCTTCCAGGCAGGAACAATATCCTTCCTGCCTTGTTGCTTTCAAAAATAAAATCCCTCAGGCTTTTACTGCTTACATTTGAGAAGTCACCTATAATTGCCAGGCGGACATTATATGTTGAAAATTTCTGCAGGATTTCACCTGCTATTCCTGTCTTAAGATCAAAGAACTCAGGGATGATGTTCTCTTTCCTGATAATAATGTTCCTTGCACCCTGGTAATTGCAATCTGCCATCAAATCAAGTGCATCATGGACCTCAGTTATAATTATTTCATCAGACTTTATCTCTGCAATATCAGTCTTTTCAGTTTTGATGATATTTATTTCCATTGTTCAATTTTCAAGGCATGTTTTTGTCATTTCATATCTTGAATCGCTAATCGATATTCTTCATTCCCTGCCCCCTGCTCCCTGCTCCCTGCCCCCTGCTCCCTGCTCCCTGCTCAAGATCAAATATACTAATTCCTTTCCCGGTATAAACTAACTTTCCTGTTTGATATCCTTTTTCAAGTACTAAACTGTCTTTCGTTACCAGTACCAGGTATTCAGCACCTTCTTCCACAAGCGACTCTATCCTTTCAATACTGATCTGCTCCGGTCGCTCAATATTCCACCCCATACGATTCAGCATCAGCAATCCTCCATTCTGAGTTAGGTCCGGCGCGACAATCACTTTAGCATTAACCGGAATGCCCAGCGAATCAAGACCGGGTTCATTAGCCTGTATTACAAGTCCTGTCCTGGAGTAATCATCCATTGCTGCATCATACCTTGAACGTAGCTTTTTCCCTGAATAGTTTATGCCCCAGGCAATAATTATGAAAACTAACGATTTGATAATAATATCAACCTGTCGGGTGGGTTTTAGGTTTTTCAGGGTTTTGAAAGCATTAATAAAGAGAAGAATTATCAGGGGGAAGAAGGTAATAAAATAGTAATCATGGTCTTTGAATTGTGAGTAGAACAGTATGAAAAATGCCAGGTTGCCGGCAAAAAGAATAAGGGTGAGTAATAATAAAAACCGGTCTGATCTTTTGAATAAAAGTACCTGGAAAGCAACAATACCAAAAATCAGGTGAAAAACCGGCCTCGCAAAATAGCTACTGTACCAGTAATTGGTAAAATGATCCCATACTATTGCAATTTCTTCCCTGCTGATATTCCATATAGGCATTGCAGTGGTGTTGAAGGATGTTGACTCATAAGCATTATTATACTTTATCATATATATATTCCATGACGCAACCAGTATAACTGAAAATATGCCTGACAAAATTATCGGGTAATTAAGACTTTTCCTGTAACCTTCTTTTTTTAACAGGGGAATTAGCAGGTATAATACTAACACAGCAAGAGGATTTACCAGGTATGTAACCTTTATCAGGCTGCCGAGTGTAAAAAATACAAAAGCTGTGTAAAGGTTGTTTTGCTTGTTTTTGAGGTAGTACCTGAAAAAGAAGTACCATCCAATCATTATAAAGCCAAAGGCACCGGAATCGGGGAGGTAGTTGAGTGAGTAATAATTGAAAACTGTTGAAGTAAAAAGAACCAGGGCGATCAATGCTGATAAAAGCCGGTCTTTAAGTAAAAGAACTGAAAGTTTATAGATGCAGATTACACCTGTAATTGTTACCAGGTAGTTCAGTATTTTAAGTACAGCGAAGTTCTGACCTGTTACCAGGTAAACCAGCGATGTTATATAATATAGAACCGGAAATTCACAGGCAGCATGACCGTCAATATTTTTAAGATTGTAGAGCCCGGGTTTAAAGAACTCAAATCCCTCCCTGAAGTAAATACCCGCAAATGACAGGCTATCTGTTTGTCGCATAAAATGAATGCCCAGCGGACCACTGAATATCACTTCATCCAATCCAAGATAAAAGAAAAGCACTGTAAATATTAATACAGCTATTGCTATCTCAATTATTAATGAATATTTACCTGTATAAGTTTTCAAAGCGTCTTAGCTTGTATGCTGAGACCGAAGATATCAATAATCCAGTATTCCAGCAATCCAGGAATCTATTGTTCCAATACTTAGAGATCCTTCGCTTGCTTCGACACTTCGGCTTCGCTCAGTACAGGCAAGCTCAGCACAAGACGCTCAGGATGACAAAAATCCAATATTCCTTATCCAGGCAGGCTGTATGTTTTTATATTTCAATTATCTCTCCCTGGTCGGGCATTGATATATTTTTAAAATGCCTGCTTCCCAGGTAAGTTTTATATTTATTCTGTGCTTCCCTGTCGCCATGAACAAGAATTGTTTTCTTGAGTTCTGCAGTGTCCTGGCAGGATATGAAATCGGCCATCTCCTTATAATCGCCGTGACCACTGAATGAATCGATTCGTTCAATGTCAGCTCGGACTTCATGACGCTGACCATGTATTGATATTTCTTTATCACCTCTAAGTATCCGTGCACCCAGGGTGTGAGGTGCACAATATCCAACGGCAAGGACTGTATTGGCCGGGTTTGAGATATTATTTGCGAGGTGGTGTTTTACCCTGCCGGCTTCCATCATACCCGATGCAGATATTATAACCATCGGCTCTTTCATGGTATTGAGCCTTTTGGAATCTTCTGCTCGTTTGATATAATAGAGACTGTTAAAACCGAACGGATCGGGGTCATCCTGCATAACTTTGATTATATCATCGTTAAAGCATTCAGGGTGTAACCTGAATATTTCGGTGGCATTAACGGCGAGTGGACTGTCTACATAAATCTTAACCCTTGGTAGTTTTTTCTCATTGAAGAAATTATTCAGTGAATAGACAATATCCTGTGTTCTTCCAATACTGAAAGAGGGTATTATAAGCTTGCCTCTTTTTTCAACGCAGGTTCTGTGTATAACATTGAGTAATTCATTCTCAGCGTTTATCTGATCCTTATGGAGCCTGTCGCCGTATGTTGATTCTGTGATCAGGTAGTCAGCCTGTGGAAAAGGTTTGGGAGGAGCCAGTATGCGGTTAACAGGCCTGCCTATGTCCCCGGTATATGCTATTGTCACCGTTTCACCGTTTTCCCTGATACTGATTGTGGCGACAGCACCTCCCAGCATATGACCGGTGTGAGTGAATTTGACCGTTATTGATTCGTCAATAAAGAATTTGCGGTTGTATGAAACACCGATAAAAACTTCCATGCACTTAACGGCATCTATGCGTTCATATATCGGATCAACCGGAGGCAGGCCTTTTCTTGCTCTTTTCTTGTTGAATGTATAGGTGTCATGTTCCTGTATATGACCTGAATCTGCCAGCATGATAGAGCACAGATCCCGTGTGGCACTGGTACATACCACTGATCCCCTGAACCCACGTTTGTAGACATAGGGTATAAGTCCGCTGTGATCAATATGTGCATGAGAGAGAATGATATGATCAATATCAGAAGGTTCAAAACCAAGATTGCGGTTTTTTTTGTCTGTATCCAGTCCTTTTCCCTGGAACATACCACAGTCGAGAAGTATTTTTTTGCCTTTATTTGTTGTTATAAGATGTTTGCTTCCTGTAACTTCACCAGCAGCTCCGAGAAATTGTATTTTCATATGCTTGCTTTTTACCCAAAAATAGTAATTAATTTATCAGCAATGATTCAAAAACAATTTATATTTTGTGTGAATGTTAATAGATAGCCATACACATATAGGATGCATAGACTATAAGGTCGGGAAAAATAAGGTCTTTACTCTTGCGGGAGAGGATCTTATTGCAGCCATGAAGAAATATTCAGTAGATTATGCACTTGTCTCAAGTATCGAGGGAGCTGAATTTGACACGAATGGCAGATTGGCCCCCGTTGATAAACAGGTCCCCCAGTTACAGTCTTTTAAGAATCTGTTACAATTTATCCGGAACAATGGAGATTCCCTGAAGGCCTTACTATGGATAAAACCATATACAGAAAAGACCACGGCAGCCCTTGAAGAATTCATCACAGAAAACAGGAAATATATTGCAGGCTTCAAGATGCACCCTTCACTTTCGAGGATTAAGTTTACTGATCACCGTTTCCGGCCATATCTGGATCTGGCTCGCAGGTTTGCTATGCCTGTACAGGTCCATACGGAAAACGACGGGTTCTCTAATGCAGAATATGTTGCTGATATAGCATGTGTCTATACTGATATCGATTTTGTAGTGGTCCATATGGGTCTTAACACAGACAATAAGGAAGCTATTGATATTATCCGTAATCATGATAATATTTATGGAGACACCTGTGAGGTTAAACATGAAAATGTGATCCGGGCAATTGAAGAATGTGGTTCGCAGAAAATCCTTTTCGGAACCGATGCCGTGGTACATGGCATTGATACCTACGTAAGGTACTTGCCACTGATAAAGCTAATTCGCAAAACTTTTTCAAAAGAAGAAGCAGATAATGTTTTGCTTAAGAACAGCCAAAGGTTATTTAAGGTTAATTTATAAATGGTTTAACTGATTCATTAAAAGCTCTTTCTGTGGAATTCAGAGGATTTTATTTATCAAGACTGTAAATATCTGCTTCTGCAGCCAGGGTGCCAAAGCTGGCCCAGGTACCATTTTTCAGGATATTGCTGAATATTTGCTTTGCGCGGGCTATGTCTCCGTTGTAGTAATACCAGTTCCCAATACCGTAGGCAGTGGCATCATTCATATATTCAACATCCTGGTTATCGCCTTTCAGTTCATCTTCCGTTATTTCTCCCTTGTAGAAAAGTAACAGGTTATGATAGGCCATGTTCTCAAAAACATCCATTTCATTGTTGATAGGTTCGAGTATTTTTTCTGCTTCCTCAGAATTTCCGAGTCTCCTGTTGATCATATAAACCCAGTTAGCTGCGGCAACATGCATGTCAGGATTCGTGGAAGCATCCAGGCTTTTCTGAAATCCTTGCAGGGCTTCCTGCATATTTCCTTTAAGATAATGTGCCAGACCGAGGTGGTACCATATATTTGTTTTCAGTGATGAAACCGGTGTGTTCCGGACATTGGGTATCCCGTCGGGTTCAATAATATCAGGTTTTCCTTCAATCATTTCAGCTGCTTTTGTGAGATCTTTGATTGCTTTATCGAATTCCCTGATGCTTATATACCGGTGTCCCCTGTGGCGGAACATCCTGGCATCTTCGGGAAATTTTTCAATGCCTTCAGTATATATATCAATTGCCTTTTTGTAATCACCAAGGTAGGCTGTTCTTCTGCCGTACCAGATTATAGCATCTGCATCGTCCGGATTATCCTGGTATTCATCTTTGGCCTCCAAATAGTTTGCTATTATTAAGGAATCTTTTTCAGGATCAGGCTGCTCACTTAGCAGTTTTTCTCCAGGCAGTGATGTCCCCTGGATCGTGTCAATACTTACCTTATTATATTCAGCTGATCTGTCTTTTTGCAAATTGCCATTATTGCAAGCGGTTACTAGTAAAGATATCATCAGGAGGTGAAAAAGGACCGGTCTTTTCATTATTGATAGTTTTTGGGTTGTTTTTCCAGTACTAAAAGTATTAAAAATAATTGACCTGGTGGGGCAGGGGGTGTGGCAGCCGTGATCTCCTTAGGGAGGAGCCAGACAGAGCAGAAGACTTGCACCGGAGATTACGTCTGCTCCTTCGTCGCAGCCGTGATCTCCTTAGGGAGGAAACTAAAAGCAACTGAAGCCCCGGGTGCTTCGCACCCTGGTTTTTCTTTTTTGCCTTTCTTACTGAAACAGGTTTCTGACGAACGTCAAAAAAGAAAAAACCGCTTTGCCTATGGCAAAACGGTCTTCAGTTGCTTTTGTCGGGATGGGGAGATTTGAACTCCCGGCCCCTCGCCCCCCAGACGAGTACTCTAACCGGACTGAGCTACATCCCGCTCCGCCCTCCGAAGCTTTAGCGAAGGAGGGCGCTCTTTTTTAGCTGCGCAAAAATAGGAAGAAAAGTAAAAAGATAAAAGTAAAAAGTAAAAAGATAAAAGTAAAAAGTAAAAAGATAAAAGTAAAAAGTGATTTCACACACCACACACATGCTCACTGCCTTGAACCAATGCATTGCTTGTGTAAATTTTATTAACCAGTGTCAGGTTTTTTGCCAGGGGGGCAAGTATTCGCGAACTTTTGTCCAGGAACCTGTATCCTAATGCATGGGCAATACCAATAGCAGCATCGTTTGTGGCACTCCCGCCAATGAAAAGAATGGTTTTTTCAGCACCCTTTTCAATTGCGTCTCTTATCAGCTCACCTGTGCCCCGGGGGCCTGAATTCATAATATCAGCTTCACCGCTGACAAGTGAGAATCCGGATGCTTTGGCGAGCTCAATATATGCTGTATTATCTTTTTTATCGAGGAGGTAGTATGTGCTTACCTGTCTTCCCATCGGATCTTTTACCCGGGTTTTTACTCTTTCTGCCTTCAAGAAAAGCTTTGAAGTTATCAACGGCTATGTCCATCAGGCGTTTTCTTGATTCATAAGGGGCCATGCTATGTGTGGCGTAATAATGCACTTATCAGATCCCAGGAGGGGATTATCGTCTTCTATGGGTTCTTTGCTGACGACATCTACGGCTGCTGCATTTATCCTTCCCGCATCAAGTGCTTCTTTCAGGTCTTCCTCGTTAATAAGTCCGCCCCTGGATGTATTAATAATAACAGCATTAGTTTTCATTTTTGATATTGTTTCCCTGTTGATGAGCTATTTATTGCTATCTGTCAGCGGGTAATCGTGAAAACTGAAATCGCCTCGCTTTTTCCATTCACCCTGCCTCACAGCCATATTATGCGGCCAGACATGATTGCAGACCTCCAGCAGGAGGGCAATGGTATGCTGGGCAACTGAATTTGTCCCGTAGGAGGGCACGTTGCTAACAGTTATGTTCCTTTTTTTGCATTCCTCAATATCGACAACATCATAGCCTGTAGCCAGGACACCAATATATTTTAGCTGCCTGCATGCATCAAGGACGGCAGCGTTTATTGGAGTTTTATTTGTAAATTGCCTCAGCCTCAGCCTCAGCCTCAGCCAATACTACTCCCTTCACATCCTGATAATCATAGTTGTCCCGTTTCCGGGGGCAGATTTTACCGTTATGCTGCCTTTATGCATATTTATTATCTGTCGCGCGAGACTCAGGCCAATACCATTGCCTTCTTCGCGGGTGGTAAAGAAGGGAATGAATATTCTTTCAAGCAGTTCTTCATTCATGCCTGGTCCGTTATCGATGACCCTCATAATTACATTTCCTGTGCTATTGGTTTCTGCAGTGAGTTCAATCACGGGCTCTTCCGTTTCCTTAAGAGCCTCCACCGAATTTTTTACAAGGTTAAATACCACCCTTGTAAAAAGGTCTTCATCGGCACAAACAATTAAGTCGTCCGGATCAACAGACATACTGATTTTAATATCCAGCTCAGGATATTTTTCTTCTTTCAGTGATTTAACCAGTATGCTGACACTCTCAAAAATATTTTTTACACTTAGCTCTTTGGGTTTAAGATCGGGCAGTCTTGTAAGATTCCTGTAGGAGTTAACAAAACTTATCAGCCCTTTGCCGTGTTCTTCAATAACCTCGAGGCCTTTTATTGTATTACTTATTGTTTTTTCATTAATTTCCGAACTTGCTTTTTGATTCCCGTTATCTTTGTAAAAGCCTGATATAGTTGAGCTAAGTGAGGTAATTGGAGCAACGGAATTCATTATTTCATGGTTCAGGATACGTATGAGTTTCTGCCAGGAATCAATTTCCTGTTTGTCTATTTCATGGCTGATGTCATTAAGGGCTATCACTTTAATCTTATCATCTCTCATTTTTACTTCTGCAGCACTTAGCGAAAGATGGACGGCTGATTCTTTAATAATAATATTCTGGAGCATATCCGTTCCGGGTTGTATTTCCTTAAAGATATCAATCAGCCTGGTATTCACCCTCTGCAGTTGCCTTATATTATGCAGGTGTTTAATTCCAAGCAGTTCGCGTGATTTATTATTAGCGAGCTTTATTACACCTTTATTGTCAAAAGCGAGCAGACCGGTTGAACTGTTTTCAACGAGAGTTTTATAGAATTTTTCCTGTACAATTATATCTGTTTTTGCTTCACGTATCTGTTTGTTTAGCCTGTTAATCGCATTGTGAAGCCTGTTAAAGCTTTTGTTTCCTGTATTTTCACTGAATATCAATGAGGAATCTTCATTAATGACGGCTGACAGAAATGTTGCTAATTCCTCGTTGCCACGGTTGAAAAACCTGAACAGGCTGATCACCGCAATGATTTCCATCAGGATAATAACAAAAAAATAAATATCAAACCCCGCACTTATAAAATAAAGAGTTCCGGCAGCGGTAAGAATAATAACGAGGGCTATCCTGAGGCCTGTATTAAGGTTATGGTTTTTAAAGTCCATACTTACGGATTTTATTATAAAGGGTCTGCCTGGTTATGCCCAGCCGGGATGCAACAGCACTCATATTTCCCTTATTCTTATTAAGGGCATTTATTATCATTTGTTTCTCCATCTCATCTATGGTCTTGTTAGTGTCTTCGAACATATCCCCGGTTGAATATTTTAGCATAAGGTCTGAAGGTTCAATCATGTTGCTTTCGCAGAGTATTACAGCCTTTTCTATTGTATGCTGAAGTTCTCTGATATTACCCGGCCACCTGTATTCTGTGAGTTCCTTTAGCGATCCTGAAGTCAGTCTCAATGACGGCTTGCCATATTTGTCAGAATATTTTTTCAGGAAGAACTCTGCCAGTTCAGGGATGTCTGTCTTTCTTTCGCGTAAAGAGGGGACTTCAATATGAATAGTATTAATACGGTATAGCAGGTCCTCCCTGAAAAGATCCTTTTTCACCATATCTTCAAGATCCCTGTTTGTTGCACATATCAGTCTTACATCAACCGGGATTTGCCGGTTTGAGCCTACTCGCGTTATGACCCTGCTTTCAAGTGCACTGAGAAGCTTAGATTGCAGTGATAATGAAAGATTGCCAATCTCATCCAGGAAAAGGGTGCCTCCGTTTGCTGCTTCTATTTTTCCAGCCCTGTCTTCTTTTGCATCGGTGAAAGCTCCTTTTACATGACCAAACAATTCGCTTTCAAACAGGGTCTCGGTTACCGCTCCCATATCAACGGTTATCATTACCTCGTTCTTTCTTTCTGACCTGTTATGTATTTCGTAAGCAACAAGCTCCTTGCCTGTGCCATTTTCACCGGTAACAAGAACCGTTGCATCTGTGGTGGCCACTTTACTGACAAGCTTCATCATATCCATTACAGATTGTGAAGACCCGATAATAGATTTTTTCTTGCTTTTACTGCCAATATTGTTTTTAAGGCTTTTTTGCTCCGACTTTAACTTTTTGACTTCCATCCTGCTTTTCCTGAGCTTAAGAGATGACTTAAGGGTGGCCACTAATTTCTCATTTTCCCAGGGTTTAAGGATAAAGTCCACGGCACCTTCGCGCATTGCTTTCACTGCAAGCTCTACGTCGCCATAGGCGGTTATCATAATAACACTTATATCCGGATCTTTCTTCTGTATTTCTCTTAGCCAGTAAATCCCTTCGTTACCGGTGTTAATGCCTGCACTGAAATTCATGTCCAGCAATACCAGGTCAATATCGCCGCTTTCAATAAACTCCGGTAATCGTTTCGGGCTGTTAAGGGTTTTTACCTCTGAGAATTCATTCTGTAATAAAAGTTCCAGGGCGCTTAATACACTCCTGTTATCATCGACAATAAGAATAGTGGCATTCTCCATTTACTTCGTTTTTTTAATAAAACCTGCTTTGTCTTTCACTTAAAAACTGGCTTTTCCAAAGGTATGAAATGTAATAAAATTTGACACAATGTTGTCAAAAATATTGACAAAATTGAAGGGTTTTCCAATTTCTATAAGTTGTAAAGAACACATAGTCATAGTTATAGGCTTAAGGCACGACCTTTGGTACAGGTGATAAAAAAAGTAATTATGGGTAAAAACAGTTTTATAGTATTGATAATATTTATATCATCTTTTTCCTCTGCGTTTTCACAGGAAGAGTGGACCCTCCGGGAATGTTTATCTTATGCAGAGGAGAATAATATAGCCTTAAAACGAATTGAAGTAAGCACGGAAAGGAATAAGGCAAATCTTTTAACCCGTAAACTGGAACTATTACCTGATCTCAGGTTGCAGTCTAATGGGTATATGAATTTTGGCCGGTCAGTTGACCCTGAAACAAACACAATCACCTTTAATCAGAACGTAGCGAATTACTATTATCTGAATTCGGGTATTACCATTTTCAATGGATTTGCTAAACTTAACCGTATAAATGCAGCCAGGTTTATGCATCTCAGCAGTCAGCAGTCTGAACAAAAGGAAAGAAACCTGCTGGCGCTTGATATAGCAAATGCATATTACAGTGCATTGATGGCTAAAGGAACGGTGCTTTCAGCCAGTGAACAGGTTGAGGTAAGCCGGTCACAGCTGCACAAAACGCAGGTGATGGTTGAAACGGGAGCTGAGAGTAAAACCACATTACTTGAGATACAAAGCCAGTTGTCGAATGATAAACTCCTGTTGAGCCAGGCCAAGACCAATGCGGGGATTGCCCTGGAACAATTAAGGTTATTGCTTCAGCTTGATCCCGGGGTTTCTTTTGACATTGCTGGAATGGATGGTGAAATTATTGTTCGAAATTATGAATCTGTTGATACGGATTCAGTTTACAGCAATTCAAAAGAGATACTGCCAAGGATAAAGACCCTGGAATTGCAAAAAGATGCTAAACAAAGGGAATTGCGTGCTGCAAAAGGCATGTCATTGCCCGAAGTGCGCTTGTTTGCAGGATGGAGGACTGGTTATTATGATGCAATGATAGAGGGGGAAGATCCCACGCCCTTTATTGACCAGTTGCAGAATAATACTAACCAGAATGTTGGTGTCAGCCTCAATATACCATTGTTTAACAACTGGTACCACAGGAATAATATCAAGCAGGCTAAGTTAGATCTGAAGGACGCGAAACTGCAGCTGCAACATGAAAAAAATGCATTATATAATGAGGTTAGCAGCGCATGTTTTGAATTGATTTCTGTCAGAGAAGAATATATCTCAGCATATGATAACCTGGAATATAATAAACTTTCCTTTGAAGCGGTCTCTAAAAAATTTGAAACAGGCCTGGCTAGTGCAACGGAATTTGCGGAAGCCAAAAAGGCATTGTTTGCTGCAGAGATAGATCTTTTGAGTGCACAGTTGCAGTACAGGCTTAAAGAAATGACTGTTAACTTTTATATGACAGGCAGGTGGGAGTGAGGACGGAGCGACTAAGCGACTGAGAGACTGAGCGACTGAGAGACTAAGAGAAAAAAATCCAAATTAACGAATTAACGAATTAACGAATTAACCAACTAACGGACACAAAATTACCAAATAGAACAAAATACTATCAGATATGAGCATGGACAAAAAAATAGAACAGAAAAAAGGCTTAAAGAAAAAGCACATAGGGTACATTGTATTAGGTGTATTCCTTATAGTAATTATTTATTTTGCTTTTTTTACCGATAAAACATCTACATACAGGGTTTCTAAAGAGCGCCTGGTGATTGATGAAGTAAAATTTGGCGAGTTTGATGATTACCATACTATTACGGGCCAGGTTGAACCAATAGCAACAATATACCTCGATGCACGTGAAGGTGGCAGGGTAGAAGAGAGGCTTATTGAAGAGGGATCGATGGTTAAAGAGGGTGATGTGATACTGAGGCTGAGCAACCCTGATCTCAGTATGAGTATACTGAACAGTGAAGCACAGCTGGCAGAAAAATCCAACTTCCTGCGAAATACTATGGTGACGATGGAACAGGAAAGGCTGCAGATTAAGAGAGAATTGCTTAACCTGGAATATGATATCACCAAAAAGAAAAGAGAGTATGAACGCAATAAGGTATTGTTTGAAGACAATCTTATTGCAGAAGAGGAATATCTCACATCCAAAGAAACTTTTGAATTTGCCAGTCGATCATATGAGCTGTATATCGAAAGGCAGAAACAGGACAGTATATTCCGGAATATACAGATTAAGCAGATGGAGGATAACCTTGATAAGATGCGGCTGAACCTGGACCTTGTTCGTCGTCGACAGGAGAACTTAAACATAAAAGCTCCCGTTGACGGTCAGCTGGGTATGCTTGAAGCAGAAATAGGCCAGTCGATATCAAGAGGTCAGTCGGTAGGCCAGATAAATGTCCTTACATCGCACAGGGTAACAGCCCTTATTGATGAGCATTATATCGACAGGGTGAGGGCAGGACTCCTGGGGCATTTTGATCGTAACGGGAAAGAATACGAGTTAAGAGTACGTAGGGTTTATCCCCAGGTAAGGGATAACCGTTTTGAGATCGACATGACTTTTACAGGTGAAGTGCCGGAAAATATCAGGACAGGACAGACTTACCATATTGAACTTCAGCTGGGTGAGGCACAGGAGGCTATTATGATCAAAAAGGGAGGATTCTTCCAGGCCACCGGCGGACAGTGGATTTACGTGGTTGATCCATCGGGTGAATTTGCCTTGAGAAGGGACATCAGCCTTGGTGAACAGAACCCAATTTACTATGAAGTTACTGAAGGGCTGCAGCCCGGAGAAAAAGTTGTCGTCTCTAACTATGAAAGCTTTGGCGATAATGAAAAGCTTGTTTTTAAATAGTACTGATTAACAATCAATTATATAAAAAAATGGAACAATCAATTATTAAAACCAATGGCCTTACAAAGGTTTTCAGAACCGAAGAAGTCGAAACAACAGCATTAAACAGTATAAATCTTGAGGTGCGTGAAGGAGAATTCGTTGCTGTAATGGGACCCTCGGGTTGCGGTAAGTCAACATTACTGAATATACTTGGCTTGCTTGATAATCCTACCGCAGGTGATTATAGTTTTAACGGAAGCGAAGTAGCAAGATTAAAGGAAAAACAAAGAACTATATTCAGGAAAGGAAATATAGGATTTGTATTCCAGAGCTTCAACCTGATAGATGAACTTACAGTATACGAAAATGTTGAGTTGCCTCTCATATATTTAAAGATGAAATCTTCCGAGAGGAAGGAGATGGTAGAAAAGGTACTTGAAAGGATGAAGATAGGACATCGCGCCAAGCATTTTCCCCAGCAACTATCAGGGGGGCAGCAGCAAAGAGTGGCAATTGCAAGGGCAGTAGTAGCAAATCCACGTTTGATCCTGGCAGATGAGCCAACAGGTAACCTTGATTCAAAAAACGGAGATGAGGTGATGAGCCTGCTCACAGAACTGAACAGGGAAGGAACCACTATAGTCATGGTAACACACTCGGATCATGATGCCGACTTTGCCCACAGGGTGATAAACCTGTTTGATGGACAGATAGTTACTGAGAAGACAACTAAGTGATCCGGATTGGGTAAGATTTTTTTTGATTTTATTGAATAATTTATATAAATTTATTTGCTGTTCACTTGCCATAGTAAAGATAAGTAATATTTTAATGGATGTACTTCTCTGATAAATTCAGAAGTGCTATGAGATTCACTGTATTTCTTTTGATAATCTTTGCAGGTGCTTTTACCTTTTGTATTTCATGCCGTGACAAATCTGCTGGCGAGCAAATAGCTGATAGTAGACCTATCGATAGAAATGAATATTATATAGATGTTGAAAATGTTGACAAGGTTTCATTTTATGATATTTTTAGAGAAATTGAAATTATTCCACTTGAAACAAATATTAGTTCCCTGATTGGTTCAATTGGAAAGGTTCAATTCGATGAAAACAAATATTATGTACTTGACAAAGAAATATTCAGTATACTTGTTTTTTCAGAAGACGGATCCTTTATTAACCGCATCAGAAAAATTGGCAGGGGCCCCGGTGAGTATACCCTTCTTGAGGATTTTGTTGTTAATCCTTTTACAGGGGAGTTAGAGCTGCTAAATCCCAGGGGTGAAATTCTGGTAGTGGATGATCTTGGCAGAGAAATTGGCAATAGTAAGCTGCCAGCAGATTATAAATCAGCTCATTTTATAGCTAATTACTCTAACGATACTACTATATTGTTTTCATTATTTGAAGATAAGCAGATTGTCTTTTTTGATCGCATTACTGACAGTATATTTAGTAGGGAATATCACACCGATGAATTTATTAAAGGGACTCAAGTGATTTCACCGAATCGATCACCCTTCTATTTCAATAATGGCAATTTATTTTTTTTTGATGCTGTAAACAGCATTGTCTACAAGGTAACGAAAGATAAGCTGGTTCGTGATATTTCTTTTGATTTCGGCAATCATCAGTTAAAGTATGAGAGTTGGCCTGAAGACCGGGCTCTGCAATTTTATGTAAACTATTTGCTTACAAGTGATTATGCTTATGCATTTGAGAATTTTGTCAGAAACGATTCACTCATCATTTTCAGGTATATATTTGATAAGGTCTGGCACACTGTATTACTCAATGAAAGAACTGGTGATATCAGGATAATTAAAAAATTCAGGGAGCTTACCGTTTTCCCAGGGTTATTTGATTTTTTTGATCAGGGGATTTATGCAATTGTTGAACCGAGGAATATTCAGTTTATAATTAGGGAGGATTATCTGGATGAAAAGAATAAGGAGATTTTTAACTCAGTGAGCCTTGAAGATAACCCGGTAATTATAAAATATTACTGGAAATAGTCATGAAAAGGTTACTATACATAATTTTATTCTTATCTGCTGTCTCAACAGTTTTATTAATACTCAATTTCTTGGAAAAACCGCGAAAAGACATTACGAGAGAAGACGGTCAGAGTATTCTGCTTAAGGAGATGATTGCGAGTAACCTGGTATTCTAATTTTTGTTATTTTTACCGGGTAATTAAAAAAACTAACCATGTCAAAAACACCTTTTTCACGACGCAGATTTTTTAAAGTACTGGGAACGGGTAGCCTTGTAGTGGCAGGAGCACCTGCTGCTGCAGCCCCTGGAGTTCCAGCGGTGCAGGACAATAAAAAGCCGGATACAAATATTGCGGATGCTTCTGAAGTGCCCAGGAATAAAAATTCAATGCCCGGAAAATACCCGGGTAAGGTATCCAGGGTTATTAGCAGTAGTGCTATAAAAGATAATCAAATAATTGAGGATCAGGCATACCTGATGATTGAAAAAGCCATGCTGGACCTTACCGGTGAAAAAAGGTTGAAAAAAGCATGGAGGAAGTTTGTTTCGCCGGGAGAGAAAATTGGTTTGAAAGTAAACCCGGTTGCAGGAAAAACACTTACAACCAGTCATGCCGTTACAAGATCAATAATTAAGCAGCTTGAAGAAAGTGGTATAGATCGTAACGATATAATTATCTGGGACAGGCGCCTGATGCAATTACATGAAACCGGTTACACGGAAGAGAATTACCCCGGGATAAAGGTAATGGGAACTGAGCAAAAAGATGAGGAAGGATCATTTTATGATGCTGACGGTAAGCTGTATGGTGAAAAGATGATCGATAAAGACTGGTATTACTGGGCTGATGTTGAAGGGGAGTATGATGAATATACCATCCCTTACATGGTAAACGGCGGTAAGTATTCTTATTTCTCTAAGATAGTTACTAAGGAAGTTGATAAGATCATCAATGTTCCCATACTTAAAAATGCAGGAGCAACAGTTACCAATGCCATGAAAAACCTGGCATATGGTTCTGTAACCAATACCGGAAGGCTGCATGCTAAGCTGTGGGGAGAGACATGTGCCCATGTTTGTGCCTTTGCACCGCTCAGAGATAAGGTTGTACTAAATATAGTTGACGGACTGAAAGGTTGCTTCAACGGCGGTCCCGGTGCCAACCCTCAGTTCTTTTGCAATTACAACACTATCATGGCCGGTACTGATCCTGTTGCCATAGACAGGATAGCCCATGAGATTGTTGTGGCGAAGAGGATAGAAGAAGGTATTCAAAAAGAAGATAATCCACGTGCATCAGCCTTTCTCGATATTGCAGAGAGCCTCGAATTAGGCATAAGCAGGAGTGAAATGATTGAGGTAAACGAGATAAATATATCTTAAGATACAAGTAGAGGCTGTCTCAAATGTGATTTAACCACCCCCCAATTCACTTTTAAACGTCGAAACGGCCGGGATACCCCTCTGCTCATTCTGGCTCCTCCCTAAATTGATCCACCGGATCAATTCTATACGGTCGGCCCTTTTAAAAAAGAGGGTAAAGTGTAGATATTCAGCACTAAAATTTGGGGTTGTCTCATAAGTCCGCATTTTTGTCATCCTGAGCAAAGCGAAGGATCTAAGTCATTGATAATCAAATATCAGATTCTTCCAATTACCCTGGTTTTTATGCAATACTGCATGGGTTGAAAATGTTGCGGTCTGTTTGTATTGAAGATGAAAGCCACATTAATATTGAGGAATCTCCCGTTTATGCTTATTTTATTGATGGAAATGAAATTCAGGATAACAACTGTAGAATGACAATATGCATTCAATATTCCGATTCACGTTGTGTATATTATTTTTTCAGATCCTTGACTATAAACCTGATTGCTATACCGGAAGAGCTATTTTTGTTTGAAAGGAGCCTATACACTTATGAAAGGGTGTCAGATGATCCCTTTTCAGAACCGGTATATCTTAACGGTAATATTCATGAAGGAAATGGGATTTTTGCCATATGCAGGGGAAGTAAAATTATCTTAAAGCCCGGCGGATTATTCTAAAAGATATAAAATCATAAAAGTCGAAAAATTAAAGGGTTTATAGTTTATTTTCTCGATATAAAACCTTATATCAATGATTTCATACATTACTGCTTTTCAGGGTATTGACATAGATACTTTTTAATAGTAAGTTTGTTTACAAATAAACAAATTATGTCTAATCCCAAAACAATCAGTGCTATGAAACATTTACTCTCAAAGAAATTATTCATTACTTGTATACTTACTTGCGTGATGGCATTTGGAGCGATTAATATTTTATCCTCTGATGATCCCCCACAAGGACTGGTATGTACCAATTGTGATTTTGTTTATCGTTGGTGCGATGCAACCCAATCCTATCTATACAGATGTGTTCTGGATGGTGAGTACTGTAGCGTCAGCAACCAGCCCCTATGCGAATAAAGACTTCGATCAAGAATTTTTGTAATTTGATTCTGTCATACAATTTAACATTTAGATAGTCAAAGCATTGATGTGATTTCTGGAGACTATCACGTTTATGCAATTGTCTTATTATATTCCTACAGAATAATAATTTAGCATTCATGAATAATTTTTATACTCCAATAATTCTTATAATCATTTTTTCGATCTCATGTACAAATCAAAAAAAACGTTCTAATGATGAAAGTATAGATTTAGTGGTTCATACTGATGTATCTAACGAGATCAAAATGTCAGATTATGTATCGGGAATAAAGTACTTGCCTCTGGGAAATAATTATGATAATGTAGTAGGGAAAATTGATAAAGTTGTTTTTTATGGTACTAAGATAATCATCCTTGATTCAAAAACTAATAAAATTGTTGTGTATGATAACACAGGTAAGTATAATTTTGAAACACTGAATATAGGCAGGGGACCCGGCGAGTATTTGAATATTGCTGATTTCATAATTGACTCTGTTAATGGTAACATTGAGTTGTGGGACAATGGTAACAGAAAGTTAATGGTGTTGGCTTCAAATGGTCGGTTCCTTTCAGAATGGCCAATGGATCTACACATGAAGAAATTTGGCAAATTAGATTCCGACTTATATATATATTATACCTGTAATTACCCTAATGATGGATACGCAGGAAAAGGATCATATAACATCTATATTGCTGATTCTTCTAACAATGTGCTGAAATGCTTTTTGCCAATTTCGGGGTTAAAACATTTAAAGTTAGTTGATAACAACCTGTTTAGCAAGAGTGAGAGTGGATTTAATGTCACAGTCCCTTTTGATAATCACATATATCAAATAACCAGTGAAAAATGTATTCAAAAGTTCAATATCCGATTTAGCAATTATAGTTTACCTGATGAGCTTTTAGAAGTTTATGCAGAATCCATCAAAGGAACAAGGGAAGAAATTTCAAATGCAAGTATTATGTTAATGAATAAAATAAATAATAGTAACTATGCATTAGGAATACATAATATTTTTGAAAATGGGAAGATTCTGTTTTTCCAATACCAGGTTACAGGAATTGGTACTTTTACAGCGATTTATAATAAAAAAACTAATGAATTAGATGTCGGTACACCTGTTAATGACATTGATTTTGGTCTCTTTGGAAAGCCTGTTGCAATTGATAGAAGCAATTTTTTCACATATATTTATCCTTATGACTTGATAAAACAAAAAGAGCTTTTAGAAAAATCCAACTCATTTGACTCAAGGAATCCTGAGGTACAGAGATTGAGACATTTTATCGATTCTATTCAACCCTCAGATAATCCTATAATAATCAGGTACTCACTAAAATAGCTTATTGTCAAATTGTTTTTCTTAAATCTTTGAACTTATTAATAAACCTTTTGATTTTACTATCAAATCATATTTTCCAAGTAGTAACAAGATGCAGATTTAGGTAAAATGAAAAAAATATTCGCTGCTTTTCTGGTCTGTTCAATAATCTTAAATTTAATATACTTCTACAAGTTAAAGCAAAAAAGTATGCAATATAGAAATTGTGTATCTAAGGAAATAATTGCCAGCTCAAATCTGAACTGTGTAATCAATTCTCAAATAACGTATTTTAAGTTTGAGAATAAAACTTTCTCTGGCAAAAAATCCATAATCGACTCTTTACGTTATTATATTAAAAACAGTCCAAAACTATTTTTGAGCTTCAATGAGAACTCTTGTGAAAGTTGTATAACACAGGCATTAAATGAGATTGTTAGAATTGGAAGTGTAATAGGGGGAAAGAATATTATCATACTAACTAAGTATAAAAACGAAAATGAAGCCATTTATTTGAGTAAGAGACTCAACGATAGGTTTATCGTATTTAATATTACATCAGAGGAACAGCTTTATGTTGATGATCTTTATTTGCAACCACCTTGTTTTTTTATAATGGATGATGATTTAACTATCAATTGTTTTTTCCTTTATTCCCTGAATCAGTCAATCCTTAATGAAGAATATATTAATGCGGTTAAAAACCTTTTTCCTGTTAGTAATTAAATTAATACTTCCAGAAAATAGAACTGTCGAACAATAAGATTCATAATCTACTAATCCCCTAAAGGTTAAAATTATATTTGTACTTTTTTCCTTTTTTTCATATCTTGCATAAAGACTGTTCTGATATTTTTGATTGCAGGAAAATATATGAGGAAAAAGTAATAGGTTTATTACTTTTAAAAAATGTCACTCTTCGCGATTATATCGTAAAAAATTGTAATAAGATATTAGAAGATGGTATATATGGATGAAACAATAAAACCTATAAGGCTGAGATCACCTTTCGGAATAAGGTTTCTTGATTACAATGAAATTATTATGATAAAAGCTGAGGGTAATAACTGTATCGTCCATACGAAAGAGAAAGATAAGCCTGTAAGGGTGCTGTGCAATCTTGCTTATTTACAAAAAAATTTCTGTAATAAAATACTTTATAGATGTCATAAATCATACATTATCAACTTACATTATATTGAAGAAGTGTTGATCAAATCCAGGGAGATATTGTTGAAGGATAGTATTAAGGTGAGAATATCAGAGAGATGTTTAAGAGAAATAAGGAAGATTATTGACTAAACTATCAATGCATTAAATATTAATGGATAACCATGCAGACAAACAAGTAAACAGATATCATGATTTAAGCTATTTTAACTATTTCCTTTATATTAATAACTCTAGTTTCGTAGTTCTCTTAAATGTTGAAAACTAATTAGATATAGAGTAAAAAAGCAGCAAGATTGTTTGGTTAATGTGCTGCTTGTGAGTATATTAACAAAGTTTCCAAACACAAACAACCATGCTGCAGAGTAAAGATATTTATAAGATCTCAGAATTAAAAAACGGTTTTACCCCAAGGTGGTTAGAACCCGATTATATTTTAGGTTCTTTGAAATGTTTTTCATTTTCGGCTTTAAGCAAGAGTTTAAATCCTTTGAAACTTAGAGGATACAGTTTTGAATCTATTTTTTCCTGTTTAATCTGTCTTCCTTTTCTAGGATTACACACTGTTCATTCCTTTACCGGTAGTGTCTTATCTAAGCATTTTGAAGCTCAAAAAGACACGTTTTGTCGGTTGAAAAACAACCAGAGTATTTGTTGGAGGATGATACTGTGGATGTTCTCCAAGAAGTTCATACGGCTTGTAGCAAGTTGTGAAGAAAGTAATAATACAAATCCTAGATGCCTTGTCTTTGATGATAGTACTCTAAAGAAAACAGGTATGAGCATCGAAAAAGTATCAAGGATATGGGATCATGCTTTACAAAAGAGTATTCTTGGTTTTAAGCTTCTTACTATGGGTTATTGGGATGGTATATCTTTTATTCCTTTTGATTTTTCTCTTCATCATGAAAGAGGAAAGAATGCAACTAAACCCTTTGGTTTAAAGAAGAAGGAATACAGAAAGCAATACAAAAAAAATAGCGAGAGAAAGGGACTCATTCCCGGGTCCGCTCTTTAAAGATCTTAGGGAAGGTATTATAGAGCTAAAACATAATGAGAGGCTTTGGGGCATTTTTATAGAACTCGTTACATTGGTAGAAATAGTGTTCGATGGGCTGGATGCAGCAGAAATAGTGGAAAGGATATTAAATGATGAAAGAGCCTTTGAAGTTATCAATCGGCTGCTTCAGAGTAATAGTAATATCAAAAATGTTGCTTAACTGAAAATGGAAACAGCAAAAACCTGATAAGCAATAATATAAAGAATATATATAATCTAAATATATCTAATTATATGTCGATAATGATTAACTGTGGAACTTTAGTTAATAATAAACTATGTTATTCATCTCTTATTGTGATCCTATAGGTCCAGCAGTCTGACAGTAACGTGATGATACATTAAGAATGATCGATCGTCATGAATTCGGAGGTTCCGAACCTAACTGCTGGGCTAAAAGGCCAGAAAATCGGAATTATAACTATACATTTTAAGACATGAAACATATTACTATCATATTAGCTACCTTACTTTCTTTCTCTACCCTTGCCCAGATCCCGGAGGATTTTCCATACCTGGAAGAAGATAATATTGAAAATGTCCTGAAAAAACCGGAAAAAACATTTACTACCGAATCCCTCTTTGGTTATATGAACGGTGGCGCCGAGTTATACCTCGAATATGGATTTGACAGGCTGGTGGTTAGTGAGGTAATGATTGACGACTCTGAATACAAGGTGGAAGTTTACAGAATGAATGATCCGGAAGCAGCCTTCGGTATCTATTCGGTTTCGGTTTTTAAATGTGATACCTCGAATCATATTGATGATTATTCATGTCAGACCCCTTACCAGCTGCAGTTCTGCAAAGGACCATATTATGTAAGTATAATAAATCCCTCAGGCAGCAGTGAAGCCGGAATGCATAGTACTAAAATAGCCAGTACACTGGTTGATCAGATTCATGAAAGATCATTCACCGTAAGCGATTTCCTTCATGGTATTCCTTTTAAGGGGGAGATTATTGAAAGTACGCTGATCAAGGGCGAATTAGGCCTCTCAAACGGAGCCTATGAATGGTATGATATCCTTGCAAATGCTCAGGGATACACAGGGCTAATAGTTAAAAGCCAGGACGAAGAGGTTCTGAGTCTCAGATTCCAGGAGCAGGAAGATCAGAATGCATTTCTTAAATCCCTTGATATCTTATCACAGCCACCTGTGAATGATGAGCTAAGCATCGGTGAGGGATCAACACTTGCCGTCAATTATGACAATATAATTATGATAAGGCGCAGCAGGTAAACATATCGATAAAGTCATTATATATCCTTCGTGTAAATTTTATAATTTTGCATCCGAAAATAAAACATAATAATATGGAGCCAATTAAATCAATGAATATTAATGATAATGAGTCAGCCAGTGGTGACTCAACAGATAAAGAGAAGGTAAAATGCCTGATTATAGGGTCAGGACCTGCCGGTTACACTGCAGCCATCTATGCTGCAAGGGCCAATCTTAATCCCGTTATGTATACAGGGATGGAGATGGGAGGCCAGCTTACAACAACCACAGATGTAGATAATTACCCGGGTTACCCGGAGGGAGTTACCGGACCTGAGATGATGGAAGATTTCAAAAAGCAGGCGGAGCGCTTCGGTACTGATGTACGTATGGGTATGGCCACCAAGGTGGATTTTTCCGGGAAGCCTCATAAGGTGATAATAGATGACAAGAAGATCATAGAAGCTGAAACTGTCATACTTGCAACGGGTGCTACTGCTAAATACCTTGGACTAGAAGCGGAAACCAAATATGCAGGCATGGGTGTTTCAGCCTGCGCTACATGTGATGGTTTCTTTTACAGGGGTAAGGATGTTGCTGTAGTTGGAGGAGGCGATACCGCATGTGAGGAAGCAACCTACCTGGCAGGACTTGCCAAAAAGGTATATATGATTGTTAGAAGGGATGTATTCCGTGCATCCAAAGCCATGCAGGAAAGAGTGTTTAACACTGAAAATATTGAAATACTCTGGAAGCACCAGGCTGTTGATCTGTTTGGCAAAGATGGTGTTGAAGGAGCAGTGCTGGTAAAGAATAAAGGTGAGGAGAATGAGGAGGAAGTCAGGATTAACATTGACGGATTCTTCCTGGCAATAGGCCATAAACCTAATTCAGATGAGTTTAAAGATTTCCTGGAAACGGATGATGTTGGCTATGTGAAAACCAAACCCGGAACATCTAAAACAAATATACCCGGTGTATTTGCATGTGGTGATCTGCAGGACCCAATATACAGGCAGGCTGTTACTGCAGCAGGAAGTGGTTGCAAGGCCGCAATTGATGCCGAAAGGTGGCTGGGAGAACAATAGGGTATTTAAACAGTATTATCTTTTCTTTCGTAGCATTGCCTCCAGCTCTGACAGCTCATCACGAAAGCGGGCGGCTTCAATGAAATCGAGCTTAGCGGCTGCTTTTTCCATTGATTTACGGGCTTTCTTAATAGCCTTTTCAAGGGCTTCAGCTGACATATATTTTACTACAGGATCTGCTGCAATATCAGGCTTATCAGGTTCAATGTAAGCCCTGGACTCAACACCCTTCCTCTGTAACTCCTTTATTATTGAGCCACTGGCTTTAACTATCTGCGTGGGAGTAATGCCCTTTTCTTCATTATATGCCATTTGTTTCTCCCTGCGCCTGTTTGTTTCATCAATGGTCATCTGCATACTGCCCGTAATCTTATCTGCATACATGATAACCCTTCCGTTCAGGTTCCGGGCAGCTCTCCCGGCAGTCTGTGTAAGCGAACGGGCAGAACGTAAAAAGCCTTCTTTATCCGCATCCAGCACCGCAACAAGTGATACCTCAGGAAGGTCAAGCCCTTCCCTAAGAAGGTTCACTCCCACAAGCACATCAAATTCCCCGGAGCGTAGTCCCTCCATTATCTCAACCCGCTCAAGAGTGTCTATGTCAGAATGTATATACCTTGATTTTATATCGAATTTACCCAAATAATCGTTCAATTCCTCGGCCATCCTCTTTGTAAGAGTAGTTACAAGGGTTCGTTCATTTATCCCTGCACGTTGCTTTATCTCATCCATCAGGTCGTCCACCTGGTTCATACTCGGCCTCACTTCTACAGGGGGATCAAGCAGGCCGGTAGGTCTTATTACCTGGTCAACAAATACCCCTTCACTTTTTTCGAGCTCATAATCGGCCGGGGTGGCACTTACAAAAACAACCTGGTTAATCAGTGATTCAAACTCTTCCAGTTTGAGAGGCCTGTTATCAAGAGCTGCAGGCAATCTGAAACCAAAATCAACAAGAGTCTGTTTCCTTGAGTGATCACCTCCGTACATGGCCCTGATCTGTGGCATGCTTACATGGCTTTCGTCAATGACGGTGATAAAGTCGTCAGGGAAATAATCGAGCAGACAGAAAGGGCGGGTTCCCGGTTTGCGCCCGTCAAAATACCTCGAGTAGTTTTCAATCCCGCTGCAATAGCCTAATTCCTTTATCATCTCAAGATCATATGAAACACGCTGTTCCAGTCTCCGGGCTTCAGGCTGTTTGCCTATTTCCCTGTAATATTCAGATTGTTTTACAAGGTCTTCCTGTATCTGGTGTATAGCCTGGTTTATTCTTTGCCTGGTGGTTACAAATATATTAGCCGGGTATATAACATATTCACCGGCTTTTTCTATTGTCTCTCCCGTCAGGGGATCAAATGTTTCGATTTCATCAATCTCGTCGCCCCAGAATATTACCCTTAGTGCAATGTCCGTGTAAGCCGGGAATATATCCACTGTATCTCCTTTAACCCTGAATGTTCCTCTTTTGAACTCTATCTCATTCCGTGCATACAGGCTGTCAACCAGCTTTCTCAGGAAAAGGTTCCTTCCAAACTCATTACCCTGCTTAATATGAACAGTATTACTGTGGAAGTCTTCCGGGTTGCCAATTCCGTAGAGGCAGGACACTGAAGATACAACGATAACATCCCTGCGGCCTGAAAGGAGGGATGAAGTAGTGCTTAGCCTGAGCTTCTCTATCTCATCATTAATGGACAGATCTTTCTCAATATATGTATCCGTAACAGGCAGGTAGGCTTCAGGCTGATAATAATCGTAGTATGAAACGAAATATTCTACTGCATTTTCCGGAAAAAACTGTTTGAATTCTCCATAGAGCTGTGCTGCCAGGGTTTTATTGTGACTCAATACCAGTACAGGCCTGTTGAGCTTCTCAATAACATTTGCTATGGTAAATGTTTTACCACTGCCTGTTACACCGAGAAGTGTCTGGAAGGGTACACCCCCCTCAAGTCCCGCCAGAAGTTGCCGGATTGCCTCGGGTTGATCACCTGTGGGAACGTAGTCAGAGACTAATTTATAATTCATTTATTACTCTTTCTTTTTCAGTATGCAAAAAACCGGCAGATGAGCTGATGTCTTTCCCGTGTACTCATCACCATTATAGGTATTGCCAAGCCTGTTAATATCTTCTTCTACATCATCCGGGAAAAATATTCCGCCTGATGCATAGTCGCAATACCAGTCCCTTGAGCTGTTAACCAGGGAGGAAGACAATATAATCTGGTCCCACATCTGCCACATTCCGTTTATCCGCGTGGTCCCGAGTCCATCAATATTATGCCTGTCATAATACAGGTTGTAAAGATCCCTGTTGCTTATGTTTCTTCTCTTATTGCCGGCATTCAATACCGAGTACAGGCTCCTCTGGGTAGGCTCATCGAAGAATGTCCCCATAATGATGATCCTTGCATTTCTTTCAAAATTCAGTATCTCGTCAATTTTTTTCCTTAGGGCAATAGCAGCTCCCATCCGGTAGTTCTCAGGAGCCATCCTTCTGTTTTCCATGCCCGGCCAGTAATTCAGGAAGAAATGGCATGATCCAGGTCCCCTGATATCAGCTTTTACATAAATGATCCCGTAAGAGTCCTGATCTCTATCCGGGATAAATGTCGTATCAATTATAATATTACTCATTTCTCCCGGCCCTGAAATATCCTTATTAAAAAGCAGGGCTATGTTTGTTCCTGGTTTATCGATTATGTATATATTATAATCGGCTCTCCTCAGGCGCCTTTCACTTAAAATATCATTGATGACTTTTTTGTTTTCTATCCCGGCCAGGCCAATAACGGCAGGCCTTTTTGAGCCTGTAGAAAAAGCCAGGTTCTTCGCCACTGCACTCACCTTTTCTTCATACCTTTTCCCGTCCCATGCTTTGTTACTACCCGGAAGGTACTCGTCATCTGCAGCTGCCTTATTATCATTAGTGTCGAACAAACCACCGGTGTTGTAATAAATAATCGTGATTTCTTCGGGAATATCTTTTTGAGCATTAATACACAATGATGCAGCAAAAAACAGCAGGACTATAGTTGATAATCTTCTCATTTTATTTTCTGTTTAATGGATAATACAAACCTAATGAATCTTTTATAAATTTGAGTCTGAGTTTATGAAATTGGTACTACAGGCAATGATTTAGATGGATTAGTGATAAAATTTAATCAAATTACATTAACTTGGATTTTTAACAAGAGAAAGTAAGTATAACCGAGAATAGCAAAGATGAAAACATTCAAAAAAACTTATTCAATAAATGCCGGGGCCGAGGATATTTATGCCTCCCTTACAAACGCTGTAACAATTGAAATATGGTCCGGCTACCCGGCTGAAATGAGTACACAACCGGGATCATTGTTTTCTCTTTGGGAAGGTGATATTGAGGGAATGATTATTGAAGCCGAGAAAAACAAGAAGCTTGTGCAGGAATGGTTTTTCGGTGAGCAAATAGAAAGGTCAATAGCTACAATTATACTGGTCCGTGATTTTGGTCGGACCCAGGTAACGGTGGAACATACCAATATCCCTGATTCGGATTATAAAAATATCGCTACAGGTTGGTCTGAGTATATAATGGCTGCGATTGAGAATTTTCTTAACCCTAACTTTTGATATGGCTGGGCTTATCAGAATTTATAATACAGTCCTGTTTCACCCGTCATGTTTATCATAAAGTCACCATCCGTATAAGTGGCAATACCGAACATAAGGTTAAAACTTACCTTGTCAAGTATTGTAAATTCAAAGCCGGGACCAATGCCTGATATCCATGATGTATTCTTATTGACTTCATTATTTGAAGGATCATAATAATATGAATAGCGCTCATATAGAATATGGTTACCCCAGTATAAGAACAGTTTGATCCTGCCGTCATCCTTAATGGTACGCAAAGCTGTTGCTCCAAAGCTAACCTGGGCATCATCTTTCATGTAGTATGGAGCAGTAGTCAACTGTATGCCCCAGTCCGAAGGCCAGTACCTGAACGAAAGCCCGTAGCCGGTTGAGAACCCGGCAGCAGCTCCTATTCCAAATTTGAGATCTTCTTCCGCATCAGCTGATTGACCGCGGGCAGGCAGCATTACTGCAATAAACAGTAACAGGATGATTGTTTTTTTCATTCTTAAGAGAGTTTATTATTAAATGATTTTCTGCCTCAAAAATCAGGCCACGCGATACTTTATTCCAGGTATGACAGAATATCCTCAACAGATGATACTATAAGATAACCCAATCCCTTGTAAAAATCGCTTTCAGCATTCTTTTGCAGATCTTTATTCCAACTGTATATCCAGGGAGATATATAAAGCCTGATGAATTTTTTCAGATCCTTTTTAACTTCATTCCTGCAGATGTCATCTTCCAGGCGCGGATATTTATCCAGGAGAAGGTTAATAAACTGGAGCTCAATACCAAGATGGTCATCCGGTACCTTGCCTTGCAGGTCTGATTTCCATCCGTAGGCATAATAAATCTTTCTGACTTCAAGACTGGTTGTGTCGTTGATAATACTATCCGCTGACATGTAGACTGATCCGTAAGGAGGGGCAAGCGTTTTGCCTTTATTGCCAAAAAGTTCAAGGTGGTCATTTATTATTTCATCGTAATCAAGAGGTCGGTCAGGATTTATTTTTCTCAGGTAGCCTGAGGCCATAAGAAACTTAGGGTTGTCACTGTCAACAGGGAGCTTTTGGAAAAGATCCATCTCAATAAGGTCGCTTATGCATCCTGACTTTGGTTCGTGAAGAATAAAGCTACCTGCAAATGATAGTAATAAATTGTAAGCTGCAAAGAAATTATTTTCGTTTCCAGATGATCCTTCTGTCATATACCCGGATTTGTGAATGTTAATGTTAATACCCTGAAAAGTAAATCGCAAACAATTGCAAGGCTCAGAAATATAACATCTGAAATTCCGGTTTTGTTCTTTAATACCGGGTAATATCTAACTATTAATAAAATAATACCGGCAATATACACAAATGTGACAGGTGAATCTAAAAGGTAAGAATTGCTGAGAAACAGGAACAGAAGGTGGTTGATAAATGAAAGTACGAAAGCAATTGAAGCAATTAGCCTGAACCGCTCAGCATAAGCCGGTTCTTTTTTCCTGATAAAAAAGAATACAAATGCTGCTCCGCCCAAAACGGGAGTAATAATGAATGATACAGGAAAGGATGGATTGTGAAGCTCGGGTATAGACGGGAGCATATAGGTTCTGATCATAAAGTATACCAGCACAATGCCACTTACAATAGCAATTGTTTCAGGAATAACTACAGGGATCTGTCTTATGCGCATTCTGTTAACTATATACCACACCAGCACCGTGAAAAGCAATATCGTCTCAGCAATTATTTCCCTGCTCATCCAGCTGCTGCCAAGGTTATTAATGGCATTATAGGCATGGGCGGGATAATGAAGGTGGGTAAAGGACAGTATCAGTCCTGCCACCAGCATAATAAATGCTGAAGTCAGCATAAAGTGTCCCGTAATGTAGGTTTTTATTTTATCGTTCTGCGACTGCCTCACGTATATTGATCTAAGTATCAGAAGCCCGACAGAGGCCTGCGTGAGCCAGGTAAAAAGAACGAGTGACAGGTTATATTTCTCCATTATAACTCCTCCCTGTTTGCTATTTCAGAATTACCCTCGCCGGCCTTTTCACTGTCGCGGTGCGGATTAATTACCATGGACGGACCGGTAAGGTCCTCAGCAACAAGCGGAAATATTGACTTCTTATCCCCGTATCTTGCTTCCAGGTCATCAAGATAACCGAAATCCAGGGCACGCATCGGGCACGAATCCACGCATATGGGATTTTCATTATTTATTACTTTATCGTAGCACATATCGCATTTGGACATCCTCCCGGTTTTTTTGTTTAACCTGGGAGCATCATAGGGACAGGCCCAGGTACAATAACCACAACCAATGCATTTGCTTTCATCAATGCCAACTGAACCAATATCAGTGACATGCATAGCCTGAGTAGGACAGGCATGCACACAGAGGGGCTCACTGCAATGATTGCATGAGATGGAAAGATGATAGGCGAAAGGATAATTCTTATAGGTTTCTTCATCTTCTTCCCATTCACCGCCTTCAATATCGAGCACCTTCCTCCATATCAGCTCAGGGTACAGGTCGTTTTTGTCCTGGCAGGCAATCTGGCAGGTTTTACATCCTGAGCAATGTGCTGTATCAATATAGAATCCGTATCTTCTCATCAGGCTTTCCTCATATTTACCATTATTGTGTGCTGGGCATTCCCCCTTGCAAATGGTGTCCACCTCTCAGATGTCAGTATATTCACATTTCCGCCCCTGTCAATCCCATCTTCATCGGGGTCATACCAGGCACCCTGGGGTATATCTACTACCCCCGGCATCATCTTACGTGTTATCCTGCATTTTAATCTCATCCTTCCCCTCTCATTCCATATCAGTACTTCATCACCGTTTTTAATATTTCTATTTCTGGCATCAATGGGATTAATGAAGACTCTCTGCGGGAAGGCGTTCATTGTCCACTCGTTATTGTGATGTGTTGAATGTACCCTGGGGTTATAATGGTGCCCCATGGCCTGTAATGGATATTTGTCAGCCTTCTCATCGAAGGGATTATCCCACTCTCTGATATATTTGGGTACTGCAGGCACTTCATCCGGCTGCCCGGCATTATGAAGTTCAGTTGAAAAGATCTCTATTTTGCCTGATGGTGTATTCAAGGGCTTGTTCTCAGGATCTTTTACAAAATCAGTGAATGCCACCCTGGGCTTATTGACGGGTTTGGTATAAACTCCGGCATTTGAAGCTGCAAATTTGCGAAATGGAGGCATGTCCGAGAACCTTGTTTTTCTGTATATCTCATCCACGAACCATGCTACCCAGTCTTTCTCGGTTCTTCCCCCTTCCGTGAATTTGTCGTATATACCAAACCTTTCTGCCAGCCCGGCACATATGCTGTAATCACTTTTCGTTTCAAACGGGGGTTCCACTATTTGGGGAGTAAGGAAGACTTCCTCACCGTATTTCCATCCGTCTTCAATTCCCCATGTTTCAAACTGGGTACATGCCGGCAGCACCAGGTCGGCATACTTTGCTGATGGGGTAAGGAAATTATCCTGTACTATAATAAAGTCGAGAAGATCAGGGTCTTTTAATATTTCAACCGTCCTGTTTATATTACCATGCTGGTTTACAAGTATATTGCTTGCTACAGACCATATTAACTTTATGTTATTGTCAAGGCTATCAGCTCCCCGGATACCATGCTCAGGGCCCATTTCAGTTCCTTTCATTACCGCCTCGGTCCACAGGTAAACTGGTATACGGGCTTTTACCGGGTTTTTTCCTGATGGAAAAACTGTCCAGAAGGGACCTCCGCCGGCCTGTCCTGCAAGCCCGCTGGCCCATCCCCCGGGGATACCTATATTCCCTGTAATAGCAGCCAGCGTGGCCCCTGCTCTTACTACCTGTTCACCGTAAGCCCGTCTCTGCATGCCATACCCCTGGTAAAGTACAGCAGGGGAGGTGGTAGCGTATTCCCTGGCTATCCTTTTGATAGTTGCGGATGGTACGGCGGTTATTTTTTCAGCCCATTCAGGGGTCTTGGGTATTCCGTCACTGCTACCCAGTATGTAATCCTTGTATGCTTCTTCATCCTCAAAGCCCTCAGGCATGGTGCTGCTGTCGTAACCGGAACAACACTTTTGAATAAATTCATTATCCTCAAGGCCCTCGGTAATAATGACCCACGCCATTGCACTCATCATTGCAACGTCTGTACCCGGGCGTATTGCTATCCATTCATCTGCCAGGGCTACGGCACTCGGGGTCATCCTGGGGTCAATGCAGACAACGCGTGCCCCGTTCTCACGTGCTTTCCGGATGAAGTAATCACTATTGGTACCATCCTTCATCTCGGCAGGATTCCAGCCCCACATAAGGATGTAGCGACTGTTCATCCAGTCCTGCCTCTGGTTGCCTGATGCAAGGGTGCCGAACATTGTTGGAGTGGCTATGTTGGTACATGCCCAGCTGTAGCTGTTGTAATATCCCAGGTAACCTCCAAGCATGTTCATCAGCCTTGCTGCGGGCCATCTTCCGTTGGTGTTGGTATATGATCCCGTTCCGTAGGGAACATGTATGGCAGAGTTTCCGTACCTGCTGATTACAGCTGATATCTCCCGGTGCATTATGTCATAAGCTTCATCCCAGCTTATTTTTTTGAATTTAGCTTCACCTCTTTCACCTGTTCTGAGCAGGGGATATTTCAGCCTGTCAGGATGGTATTGCCTCTTTCTGTACGACCTGCCCCTGAGGCATGCTCTGAGCTGAGGGTCTGCAATGGAATCACCCTGCCTGTCATCCGTCTCTATGCGGGTGATGATTCCATCCTTTACATGTACTTTCAGGAGGCATTTTCCACCGCAGTTATGAGCGGGACAGCCCGTTCTTATTATTTTTTCTCCTGCTGAGGACGAAGCTGTTGGAGAGTTGTTTCCGTCACAGGAAACCATAACACCTGGACCCAGTAGCGTACCGGTCAGCAACGATGACCATTTAATGAAGCTCCTGCGGTCGATGCCCCTGTTTATAATATCCTGCTTTCTTTTACTGTCCGTCATATCCGGGGGTAAAAATAGGTAAAAAATGGAAAACAGGAAAGGGCAGGGGGGGTAGGAAGATACAAGATACAAGATTCAAGTACAGAAGATACAAGTGGGTGATGCCTGTGTTTCAGTTAGGTGCTTGTTTATGGAATTTGTAGATGCCCAGGGTTTTGCGCATCTGGCTTTTCATACCTTCACACCCACGGATGTGGTTGAATAGAAATAACCCCTCTATGCTTCAACAGCTGCCCTGAAATCAGGTATTTCTTTCGGGTAGGCATTTTTCTTTAGTTTTTCAGCTACTTCCCTGAATGCTTTAACAGTATACTCAACGTCTTCCAGTGTATGTACTGCGGTTGGAATAAGGCGAAGCATAATAGTTCCTTTAGGAACAACAGGGTAAACTACGATGGAACAGAAAATTCCGTAATTAACCCTCAGGTCATGTGTTACCTGGGATGCTTCCGGAACACCTCCTTCAAGGAATACCGGGGTTACAGGTGATTCTGTTTTACCAAGGTTAAGTCCTGCTTCCTTAAGTCCTGATTGAAGGGCGTGAACTATTTTCCACAGGTTTTCCTTGAACTCAGGCATTGATCTAAGCATTTCCAGTCTCTTGATTGCACCAATTGTCATGGCCATTGGCAATGATTTGGCAAAGATCTGTGACCTCATGTTGTACATCAGGAAGTTAACCACATCTTTTGAGCTGGCAACAAATCCACCAATACCGGCCATAGATTTTGCGAAGGTGGCAAAATATACATCGATTTCATCCTGAACTCCAAAGTGTTCGCCAGTGCCTGCACCTGTTTTGCCCATTGTGCCAAAACCGTGAGCATCGTCAACCAGTAGCCTGAAATCATATTTCTTTTTAAGAGCAGCAATTTCATCAAGTTTGCCAAGGTCTCCTGCCATACCGAAGACTCCTTCAGTTATCACAAGTATACCACCACCTGTTTGCTCTGCCAGTTTAGTGGCACGCTTTAGCTGCTTGTCGCAGTTCTCTATATCATTATGAGGAAAAACAAACCTTTTTCCCATGTGCATTCTCAGGCCATCAAGGATACATGCGTGCGATTCAGAATCATAAACAATTATGTCTCTTCTGTCAACCAGGGCATCTATGATTGATGTCATTCCCATGTAGCCGTAATTCAGCAGGTATGCAGCTTCTTTACCGACAAAATCAGCTGCCATTGACTCAAATTTTTCATGCATTGCTGTCTGTCCTGACATCATCCTTGCTCCCATGGGATAAGCCAGGCCATATTGCTCACATGCTTCTTTATCAACTTTTCTTACTTCAGGATTATTGGCAAGACCGAGATAATTATTGAGACTCCATGTAAGTACTTCACGACCCATGAATTTCATTCTTGGAGAAATCTCACCTTCAAGCTTTGGAAAAGTGAAATAACCATGTGCATCATCCTGGTATTGACCCAGTGAACCTTTATCTGAACTTATCTTTTCAAAAATATCCACGATATTAACTGTTTTAAATTTATTTTGGCACAAAATTAGGTAATTGGTCTGATTAGTAAATACCTATTTATACCTAATTTAGGAGCAATGGATTAATTAGAAGATACAAGATACAAGTACGGAAGATACAAGTGGGTTGTGCAGGGAGGTAATTATCTGCATATTGGGAGATGCAAGGTGGTACCCCCGCCCACTGGCCTGATCCCCGGGTGTGACCCAGCCCACCGGCCAATCCCCGGGTGTGACACCCGCCCACCGGCCAATCCCCGGGTGTGACCCCCGCCCACTGGCCTGATCCCCGGGTGGTACCGGGGCTATTTCTATTGGGGCTGTCTCATAAGTCTACCATATTATTTTTTTTCAGGCAAAAATGGGGCGCCCTTTTCCAGTGTTAATAACTTTAGATTTTGTTAAAAAAAGCAGGGGCCGAAGCCCCTACTAATAC
>JAIPBU010000026.1 GCA_021738535.1 Bacteroidales bacterium
GCGACTCCAAGCCTCTGAATGTCCAGCAGGATCTTCTCTTTTTCCTGCGCTGTCCGTTTGTGATGATGTTTAACCATTAACATAAAAGTACAATTTATTTTAGTACTTTTAGTCTAGTTTCTTAGGGGTGGGCACCAGGTTGTATTGGTGTAATCGCTTAGTCGCTTCGTCCCTTAGTCTCTCCCGGGCTTTACATAAAATAAAAAAGTGCTTTACCAGCAGCAAAGCACTTTTTAAGTAAGGTGGGAGGTTAAAATTTACCTTTTATGTTTTGGTTCATCGGAAACACTTAGTTTCTTTCTTCCTTTTGCACGGCGCCTTGCCAATACTTTTTGCCCGTTTGCAGTGGACATTCTTTCCCTGAACCCGTGCTTGTTGGATCTTTTTCTTCTCGAAGGCTGAAATGTTCTTTTCATTTTATGCTGCTTTCAAAAATTATTATGCTTTTATTGAGCTGCAAAGATAATTATAATATTTGAAATGCAAAAGAAAGATATGTATGGATTGTTGGATTATTGGATTGTTGAAAAAGGCAGCCAGACTATTTTTTTCTCTTTGAAATAATCTTCTTCTAAAACGTCTTTTAATTCATAGGTACGGCATGATGGTAATTCTGACAGTTCGGTTGAAAGATTTCCTCCCTTAAGGCTGAAGATTCCGGATGTAATACCTGTGTTTTTATCCTGGACCAGTAGTTTGCGTGTCCATTTGACTATATCAGGAAAAGGAGCAACGGCACGGCTGACAATTATATTATAACCGGGATCAAGCTCTTCCACCCTTGACCATTTTGCAGATGCATTTGCAATACTGAGGTCTTTTATAATACTTTCGACAACCCTGATTTTTTTTCTTGTTGAATCAACAAGGGTAAATGAACAGGAAGGAAGGGCAATTGCCAGTGGTATACCGGGTAATCCGCCCCCTGTGCCGGCATCAAGTATCCTTGTGCCATTGCCGGGTTCAATAAATTTAAGAAGGCTCAGGGAGTGAATAATGTGATGAAGGAAAAAATTGTCCATATCGCGTCTTGACACAAGGTTAACTTTACTGTTCCAGAACGAATATGCTTCTTCAAGAGCGAACAGTTTTTCTTTTATTTCCGGGTTTAAAAGACTGAAGTATTTGTCTAGTAAGCTATGCACTAATATTTCTGTGTCTTATTAATAATATTGGAAAGTAGTTCCTTTGCCCTGAATATCTGGGCTTTTACTGTACCCAGGGGCAGGTCCAGCTCATTTGATATTTCTTCATAAGAATATTCTTTAAAATACCTGAGTTCAATTAGCCTGCGGTACTTAGGCTTTAGTTGCTTAACAACACCGGCCAGGTGTTTGATCTTTTGTTTCTTCATCATCTCCTCCTCGGGGCCCGGCATGTCTGACTGCAGGTTAGATGCGGGGTCTTCATGTTCTTCCTGTTGCTGTTCAAAAGCTGAGGGAGATGATTTTTTCTTCCTGATAAAATCAATGCAATTGTTGGTTGCTATTTTAAAAAGCCATGTACTGAATGCGTATCTTGGAGTATATAAATGTATGTTTTTGAATGCTTTGCCAAAAGCTTCAATAGTAAGGTCATCTGCATCGCTTGGATTATTCACCATTTTAAGCAGCATGTAATAAATTGAGTCGCGGTACCTGTTCATAAGTTCGGCAAAAGCTTTCTCATCACCCTCAACGGCCATGTTTACAAGCTTCAGATCATTCCTGGCTTTTTCCGAAAGATCAGGTTTTATTTCCATTCGTAGTACTGGTGTCTGTTAAATGCAACTTTCAATAAGAAGTACATATTCAGAAATGGTGATACCAAATCAAATATGAACGAAAATACTAATAAATCTCTTTCGTTCAAATTCTTCCCGGCAAGAGCTGTAATTATTATTTTACTCAGCAATACAATCCCGCCGGGAATTCCTGCCAGCAGGTATAACTTTGATATTGTTAAAAGCAATACAAGCATGGTATAAAACAGTACTCTGGATAGTGGCTCAAGCAGGAGCAGTATTTTTGTTGCAGTCCGGTAATGGGATGATGTGGAAGTATGCCTTGTCTTTTGTTTGACAAAAGCTTTCCATGTATATGCCGGAATTGATCGTGTAAAAGAGTCCGGGGCCAGGTTTATCCTGGTATTATCTTTTCCGGCCAGTGCATTCACAAAGAGGTCGTCATCACCTGACTGGAGGTTAAGGTGAGGACCAAAACCCTTGTTTTTCATAAATACTGATTTCCTGTACGCAAGGTTGCGTCCTACCCCCATATAGGGTACTCCTGCCATAGCCATGCCGGTATACTGCATTGCAATGAACATTGAGTCATAGCGTATATATTTGTTTAGCAGACCTTTTTCTTTAAGATAAGCTCCATACCCAAGAACAAAGTCGGTTTTTTTCGTGAATGAAGAAGCAAAATGACTTATCCAGTCTCCGGATACAGGCTGGCAGTCGGCATCGGTGAGCAGGAGGAGATCATTTGATGCAGCTTTTATACCTATAAAAAGGGCCATCTTTTTGCTGTGTCTTAAGCTGGATTCTTTGTGGATTGTTGTAACCCGCAGATTTGCATGTTGTTTTGCAAACTGCTCAAGCACATCCTCGGTGTCGTCATCGGAACAGTCATTTACAACAATCACTTCATAATCATGATAATCCTGTTCCATTACCGAAGGCAGGAATGACCTGAGATTCTCAGCTTCATTGCGTGCACATATGATAACGGAAACGGGTTCTGCCTTTCTTTTGTTTCTCTTGTGACGGTACAACCCGGGTCTTAAATAGAAGAAATAATAAAAGAACAGCTGCAACAATGCTGACAGCCAAAATGCTGCAAGAAAAATTATATCCAATGGTTTATCAGGAAGCTCAAACATCTGCATTTATTTATTGCGGCAATATTAATAAGTTTAGTCAATCCTTCAAAGTGATTTGTTTATTATGACTCTTTTTTTTAATGCAATTTTCAAAGACTGGATCTAAGCACTAACTTTGCCGGATCACTAATAATCAATATAAAGGTGTTTGAGGTTCAAAAAACTAATCCTGATACGGGTGCAAGAACGGGTGTTCTTCATACCGGGCACGGGAAAATAAAAACCCCGGTTTTTATGCCGGTGGGTACGGCCGGAACCGTTAAGGGTATTCTCCAGAGGGATCTGAAACAAGAGGTAAATGCTGACATTATACTGGGCAATACCTACCATCTTTACCTGCGACCGGGGGTTGAGATTATGAAGGAAGCCGGGGGTCTGCACAGGTTTATGAACTGGGACAGGGCCTTGCTTACAGACAGTGGTGGTTACCAGGTCTTTTCACTTGCCGCTAACAGGAAATTAAGCGAAGAGGGAGCTCTTTTCCGTTCACATATTGACGGCTCACCTCATACATTCTCTCCTGAATCGGTTATCGATATCCAGAGGGTTATAGGAGCTGATATTATTATGGCCTTTGATGAATGCCCTCCATATCCATGTGAATACAATTATGCTGCTGAATCGATGGGTCTTACACACAGGTGGCTCGACAGGGGAGTAAGCCGTTTTAATGGAACGGAAGCACTTTATGGGCATAAGCAGATGTTATTCCCCATAGTACAGGGCGGTACGTTTAAGGACCTGAGGAAGCAATCCGCTGAATATATAGCCGGAGCAGGTATGCCCGGTAATGCAATAGGCGGTTTATCAGTGGGAGAGCCCGCTGACCTGATGTATGAGATGATAAGTATTGTAAATGAAATACTGCCACGGGACAAGCCACGTTATTTAATGGGTGTGGGGACACCCGTAAACATCCTGGAGTCGATAGATCTTGGAGTTGACATGTTTGATTGCGTTATGCCAACCAGGAACGGGCGAAATGGAATGCTCTTTACGGCAGAAGGAATAATTAATATAAAAAATAAAAAGTGGGCGAATGATTTTACCCCCATTGATAAAAATGCACCTTCCGGTGTCAGTACATATTTCACAAAAGCTTATCTTCGCCACCTGGTCATTTCCGGTGAGTTGCTGGGAGCACAGATAGCAAGCATTCACAATTTGGCCTTTTATTTGTGGCTGGTGGGTGAAGCACAGAAAAAAATCGAAAAAGGAATATTCCGCGAGTGGAAGAATAAAATGATTCCAGCACTCTCAAACAGGATATGATGAAGCTTGAAAGAAAAACACTGGATGTTTATATTATAAAGAAATTCCTGGGGACTTTCTTCCTGGCCCTGGTGCTTATAATGGGTGTTGCAATCATTTTTGACTTTTCTGAAAAAATCGATGATTTTCTTGAGAAAGAGGCCCCTCTCAGGGCTATTATTTTTGATTACTATCTTAATTTTGTTCCTTATTTTGCAACTCTTTTTTCACCGCTTTTTACATTCATATCTGTAATATTTTTTACCTCGAAAATGGCTTACAATACTGAGATAATTGCAATTCTCAGTAATGGTGTAAGTTTCAGGAGGATGATGTTGCCATATTTCTATTCATCGCTGGTTATTGCTGTTATTACCTTCCTGCTTACTAATTTTGTTATTCCTCATTCAAGCAAGGAAAGAATTGAATTCGAGGACAAATATTACAGGTCAAGGTCAAGACATTTCATGACAAGAAACATACACAGGCAGGTGTATCCAAATATATATGCTTTCATGGAGTCATACCGCACCTCCGCACAGATAGGCACTGAGTTCAGCCTTGAAAGATTTAATGATGAGGGTGAACTTGAATCCAAACTGATGGCAACACATGTTAAATGGGATTCAACTATAAATAAATGGAGTGCCAGGAATTATGTGATAAGGGATATCGTGGACGGAAAGGAGGAAATAAGAACAGGCTTGCGTATTGATACTGCTCTTACAATCAGCCCCGAGGATTTTCAGCGGGGGGATGATTTTGTTGTTACAATGAACCTCTTTGAATTGAATGATTATATTGATGTTCTAAAATTACAGGGTTCAGAAGAAATAAAGCTTTGCCTGAATGAAAAACATAAACGCATAGCAAATCCTTTCTCAGTCTTTATTCTTACCCTTATCGGAGTTTCGCTTTCTTCAAAAAAAGTGAGGGGGGGAATAGGTATGCAGATTGGATTCGGGCTGGCTCTCAGTTTTTCATATATATTTTTCATGCAGTTTGCTACCCAGTTTTCGCTTAAAGGTAGTTTAAACCCTATGCTGGCCATGTGGCTTCCAAATCTTGTTTACCTCAGTATTGCCATAATGCTTTACCGCAGAGCACCAAAATAAAACACGGTCGAAATATCATAAATCTCAAGTGCCCAATAGCCAAATTCTTAATAAATCGTTTTTCCCGACAATGAACAGAGGGTCGAAAAATATTGATATTTATTCTTCTTTAATTCATATGAATTTATTAATGTTGTAGCCTTAAGGAAAGTCCGATTTAGGTTAATTATTTACTAATAAGATTTTTAAACAGACAAGTTATGCCATTAGACCAAAAAATCCGTGAACTCCAGGAAAGGAGAAAAAAGATAATCCAGGGTGGTGGAGATAAGGCAATAGAGAAGCAGAAAGCGATGGGTAAAGGCACTGCCAGGGAGAGGATAATGATCTTACTTGATGAGGGTTCATTTAGTGAATACGACATGTTCGTTGAGCATGAAGCGCGCGACTTTGATATGGATAAGAAGAGCCTTCCCAGTGATGGTGTTATTATTGGTACCGGTACAATTGAGGGAGCCCCGATAGCCATTTTTGCACAGGATTTTACTGTTGCGGGAGGTTCGCTGGGACTTATGCATTCGCGAAAGATAACCAAGATAATGGACCATGCTCTTAAGATGAGGATACCCCTGATAGGGATTAATGATTCAGGCGGGGCCCGCATACAGGAGGGTGTTAATTCACTGGCAGGTTATGGTGAAATATTTTTTCGAAATACTTTATCAAGCGGGGTCATACCCCAGATATCTGTGATCCTCGGACCCTGTGCAGGTGGCGCAGTTTATTCACCGGCATTAACTGATTTTGTTTTTGTGGTACAGAATATTTCCAAGATGTTCATTACAGGTCCTGAAGTGATTAAAACCGTTTTAGGGGAGGAGATATCAATGGAAGATCTTGGTGGAGCAAAAGTGCATAGTGAGGTTACGGGAAATGCTCATTTTTATGCGGAAAGTGAAGATGAGTGTTTTGCTAAAATAAAAGAACTGGTAAGTTATATACCATGGAATAACCAGCAAAAGGCAAAATGTTTCAAAGCAGAAGAACCCCGCACGGAATGTAAAATTGAAGATATTGTGCCTGATGATCCCAAACTCCCTTATGATGTAAAAGATGTTATCAGGTCAGTGACTGACAGGTCGGAGTTTTTCGAGATACAGAAGCGCTGGGCAAAGAATATGGTCATCGGTTTTGGCAGGATCAATGGCTGTACCGTAGGTTTTGTTGCCAATCAACCGCTTGAGATGGCAGGTGTACTTGATGTCGATTCATCTGACAAGGCGGCACGTTTTATCAGGTACTGTGATGCTTTCAGTATTCCCATAATTACTTTTGTGGATCTTCCGGGATACCTTCCCGGTGTTGACCAGGAGCATGCCGGTGTTATACGCCATGGGGCAAAGGTGCTATATGCTTACAGTGAAGCTACTGTGCCAAAGATTACTCTTATCCTGCGCAAAGCTTACGGTGGTGGTTATATTGCTATGGGCTCACGTCACCTCAGGGCGGATTTTGTATTTGCATGGCCAAGTGCTGAAATTGCCGTTATGGGACCCGAGGGGGCTGCCAATATTATTTTCAGGAAAGAGATAAATGCTTCCGATGACCCTGATGCAACAAGGAAAGAGAAAGTTGAAGAGTACAAAACGAAGTTTGCAAATCCTTATGTTGCAGCAGCAAAAGGTTATGTGGATGCGGTAATAGAGCCGGGTGAAACAAGGAAGTTGTTAATTCATGCAATTGAATTATCTGATAATAAATCCGTGTTCCTTCCATCCAAGAAACATGGTATACCACCATTCTAGAACCCCTTGTAAAAAGAAGTCAACCAATGGAAAAGAAGGATAATAAACTTGAAAAGCTAAATATTAACAGTTCAGTTTACCTGACAAGACTGAACCCTGCATTTAAGAACAAAGAGCCATATAAACCGGCTGACAAGAGTAAACTGTACAGTTTTATCCCTGGCACTGTTGTTGAATTACTGGTGGAAGAAGGGCAAGAGATAAAAAAAGGTGACGAGTTACTGGTACTGGAAGCAATGAAGATGAAGAACAGGTTGAAGAGTCCTGTTAGCGGAACAGTAAGCAGGATAAGTGTTGAGATTGGGAAGAAGGTGCCAAAGGGATCCCTTCTGATGGAATTTAAACCGGATTAGAACTATTTACTCCATTATTCCCTGCCATACCCAGTATGGTGAGTAATGCGATAATCCTGGTTTGTGATTGAAGATTCCGTATACTGATGATCCGCTGCCGCTCATGGAGCAATATAGGGCACCATCATTGTATATTTTTTCAATAATCTCTCCAATAACAGCATGTCTTCCGGATACCTGTTTCTGAAAATCATTCCTGATTAGTTTATGCCATTCCGCAACCGGCTCTTTGATTAGTGAGCTCAGAGGCACGTCCCATGGTGATGGAACAGCCAGGCTGTAAGCTTCAGCAGTGCTTGTCCTGATACGGGGGTGAACTATAAGTAAATATTTATTGCTTAAATCAAGATTGATATTTATTAATTTCTCTCCCCTGCCACCGGCAATTGCCGGTTTATTGTCTATGAAAAATACACAGTCGCTACCAAGTTCAAGAGCATAGCCTTTCAACCTGTCGTTGCTTATGCCCAGCTTAAAATACCTGTTGATGTATTTCAGCATAAATGCAGCATCTGATGAACCTCCTCCCAGTCCGGATCCGTCCGGGATAACTTTATGTAAATGAATTTTAAGCGGAGGGATGTTATATTCGCCTCTCAGCAGATTCACCGCTTTAATAACCAGGTTTTCTTCTTTTCCGCATTCCAGTTCCAGGCCGGTGATTTTCATCTCATCCCCTTGCTTCCTTTCTTTAAGAACAACAAATTCAAGTGCATCTCTTAATGGCACAGGATAAAAAACCGATTCAATATTATGATAATCATCGTCCCTTTTTGCTATTATGTTCAGGCCAATATTAATTTTTGCGTTCGGGAATATTGTCATATGCAGGTTCCTCAGAAATTTCCTGCAAAATACAAAAATTCATTTTATTATTGCTAAGGCTTTATCCGGTAAACAGGTATATTCCCTGTCCTTTTCTGTTTACGGAGATTCATGTTTCCTTTCAACAAGATATCAACAACAAATGTTTGTAATAATTAATGTTGTATTCAGAGTTATACTATCTATTTTCTAACTTTGAAGCTGGATTTAAAGCGACTTGCATAAATTTCTAAATAACAGATAAACAGTGATATATGGCTGATAAAAAATCCGGAAAGGGAAATGCTGTAAATGCTTTTCCAGACATTGGACGGGTTCCGCCCCAGGCAATCGACATGGAAGAGGCTGTCCTGGGAGCAATCATGCTTGAGAAAGAGGCAATAATAACTGTTCTTGACATCCTGAAGCCTGAAAGTTTTTACAAGGATGTACACCAGGTTATTTACCAGGCTATACTTTCATTGAATACCAGGGAGCTGCCGGTTGATCTGTATACGGTTACCGAAGAACTAAGGTCATTGAATGAACTGGACAGGGTTGGTGGTCCCGTGTATCTCACACAACTAACTTCAAAAGTTGTATCTGCAGCACACGTAGAATTTCATGCCAGGATAGTAGCACAGAAGTTTATACAGAGAGAGCTTATAAGGGTTACTGCCGAGATCCAGGGGCGGGCATATGATGACTCCAACGATGTGAATGAATTGCTTGATTTTTCTGAGAACGAGTTGTTCCAGATAGCCGAGGGCAATATTAAGCGTGAAGTAGCTCCTATAAATGCTGTTTTGAAAGAGGCCATACATGAGATTGAGGAAGCAAGTAACAGGGAAGACTCGCTTGTTGGTGTTCCATCGGGATTTACTAAACTGGACCGGCTTACATCAGGATGGCAAAGATCTGATCTCGTAATTATAGCCGCCAGGCCATCAATGGGAAAAACCGCTTTTGCCCTTTCGATGGCCCGTAATATGTCAATAGATCATAAAAAGGCCGTTGCAGTGTTTTCACTTGAGATGTCAGCGGTACAGCTTGTCAACAGGCTGATAGTTGCTGAAACGGAATTACCTTCAGAAAGGATTAAGAATGGCAGGTTAAAAGAAGACGAGTGGAAGCAGCTGGAGACAAAGATCAAAGCCCTTGAAGATGCCAGTATTTTTATTGATGATACACCTGCAATATCTGTATTTGAGTTAAGGGCAAAATGCCGCAGGTTGTCGGCTCAGAATAAACTGGATATAGCTATTGTTGATTATCTCCAGCTAATGACAGGTCCGAGTGATGCCGGTAGCAGGGAGCAGGAAGTGTCAAATATATCGCGTTCGCTAAAGAGTATTTCGAAGGAACTGAATATTCCGATTATTGCACTGAGCCAGTTGAACAGGTCTGTTGAAGTCAGGGGCGGGAACAAGAGGCCTCAGCTGTCTGACCTGCGTGAATCAGGTGCTATTGAGCAGGATGCTGATATGGTGATTTTTATTCACAGGCCTGAAAAGTACGGTTTTACCACCCTTGACATTGATGACAATGAGGTGTCATCAAAAGGGATAGCCGAAATAATCCTGGCAAAAAACAGGAATGGCCCTGTTGATGATGTATTCTTAAGATTCAGGGAGGAAAGGGCCCAGTTTATTGATGTGGATGATCTTGACTATGATGCACTTGACCAGGGAGCAATGTCTGATTCCTTTACCGTGGGTTCAAAAATGAATAATGATATTGCTGAAAGCGGGCCCGGTAATGATTTTCCATAGTAAAGAGCTTGTTCAGTTTTTTAACTTTTTGCCGGGATTATGCCGGTAGTAACTTATATTTAAATTATGCTGGAGAATATCATATTTTTTGTCGCAGGACTAACAGTCGGTGTAACACTCCTTCTCGTTATAGTAAATAGCAGGAGGAAGGCAGCACGCAGCGTTGAATCCATTCAGATCAATGATCTTAAGAAAAACATTGCTGATTACAGGAATGATATTGCTGAGAGAGAAGCAGAAATACGCAAACTAACCGGGCTTGTTGCTTCGCGAGATGCAAACATAGAATCACTGGGGGAGAAACTGCAAAACCAGAAGAGGGAACTGGAGGAAATCCAGGAAAAGATGAAGAATGAATTTCGCCTGATGGCTGAGGAAATAATGGAAGAGAAAAGCCGGAAGTTTACTCGTGAAAATTCAGAGAAACTGGACAACATACTAAAGCCGTTTAACGAGAATATCAGGGAATTCAAGGATAAGGTTGAAAAAACACGTATTGAAAGCAGTAAAGACAGGGCATCACTGATGACCAGGATAGCTGACCTGGAAAAGCTTAATACCAGGATAAGCGATGAGGCGAATGCTCTTACCAAAGCACTCAAAGGCGATTCAAAGGCACGGGGCAACTGGGGTGAAATGATACTTGAAAGCATACTGGAGAAATCAGGGCTTGTAAAAGGAAGGGAGTTTTTTGTCCAGGAGTCATATACTTCCAGTGAGGGAGCACGTCTGCAACCCGATATAATTGTTAAGTATCCCGGCAACAGGAGTATAATAATTGACTCAAAAGTATCTCTTATTGGGTATGAAGAGTATATAAATGCTGAAAGCGAAGAGGGAAGGGAGAAGGGTAAAAAAGCCCACATACAGTCGGTAAGGGCTCACCTTAACAAGCTTTCTTCCAAGGATTACCAGGATGAATATAAGCTTGATACTGTTGATTTCGTAATGATGTTCATGCCTGTTGAGCCTGCCTACTTCCTTGCTTTGCAGTCAGATGAAAGGTTATGGTCAGATTCCTATGAAAAAAGAGTACTGCTTATCAGTCCGACTAATCTTATTGCTGCCTTAAAAATGATAGAGAGTATATGGAAGCAGGAATACCAGAGCAGGAATGTGATGGAAATAGCTCGTCAGGGGGGTGCACTCTATGATGATTTTGTACTATTGCTGGAAAGGCTTGAAAAGCTTGGTAAGAAGATAGATGAAACGCACAAACAGTATGATGATACCATAAAGAAACTTACCGGCAGGGGCAACCTTATCAACCGTGTTGGTAACCTGAAGGATCTGGGTATCAAGGCTAAAAAAGAAATGCCCGATAAGTTCAGGGAAGATGAGCTGGCAGAGTAATTAGTTGAAAATAAATGTAAACCTCACTCCGGCTGAAGAATAACTGAGATCCCTGAATCCTGCAAAAACTCCTATTCTGCCAACAAGAAATACTTCACTCAGGCTATAGCCCAGTTCATAATAATGACTTGTCGCGGGGCTGTACAGGTAGGCAAGACTAATATTCTCCCTCATAAGCGTATTGCTAAGGAAAGGAAGCAGTTTAATAAGCAGATAAGGTGTGGTGTACCTGGCATGGGCCTCAATGTAGTGTTCAGGTGTAGCCAGGGAATAATAATGCGGGAGCATAAAAGCATCCTCGTGATTTCTTATCAGGAAGGGAAGCGACTGGGTGTTAAAATGATTAAAATCCTGGAACTGCAATTTATCCTTTTTCAGGAATCCCCCAATCCTTATCCTCCATGAGTATTCACCGAAAGCACCTACAGGTTCAGACTGGTTGGCTTCAAACTGTATATGATCAAAATGATCATATTGCTTACCTTCCCTGATGTTTATCCCATGATCATAATAGATCTTAAAAGTGGGATAGTCTGATCCGGCCGGGGATTTTTTACCGTTAGTTAACCTGTATCTTTGCCTTGGTATGTATGAAATGACTGTTGAAAAGCGGTGATTCACATGATCGGTAAGCAGGTATTGTGCCCCGGTATCGCCCGGAGTACCCAGGTAAGGGTTATCAGGTATGTTTTCAGCGTACAACTCATCTTTCCTGAATAATGAAAACCGGGTATTATTTGTTTGCAGTCGCCTGTCGTCATATGAATACCGGAACTGCACATAAAAACCATTAAAATATTCAGATCTCTGCCTTATGGTGAAGTAACGACTGTCGTAAAGCCTCATATAGTTATCTTTCAGCAGGAGAGAGCTTGTCATATTAATAAAAGGACTAATACCGGCTGAGTTTGTAAAATCCCGGCTTTCCCTTCCCATCCAGAAGATTATCCTTGATTGATTCATATGGTTGTAGGTGATAAGCCCACTTGCTCTCCAGCTCAGCCTCTGTTTGGCAAAATCATAACCAACCTCCGGTGTTATATTAAATGTTATTCCCGAATCTGCGGCATGGAAATAATTAAAATCCACCCCATATTTGAATCCGTCCACCGGATTAAATCCAAATTTGTCCGGATTTACCAGTCCGCTCGTTCTGAACCTGTTTTTCCGGTTTTCACTGTACCATGTTTCACCGAGAAAAATATCATTTACTGTTTTGACGAAAGCACTTCTTTTTTTGCCTCCATTGCTGCTGCTAAGACTATCGTTTCTGCTCCCAGGCGCTAAGATACCAGCTTCCACCTTCAGGCTGTCGCTTACCCTTACACTTTCTTTTTCTTCACTGGACAGAGGTATTGGTCGCATCTCTGCCCAGAATTCACTGCTTTTTTTAGCAGCATCTTCTTTAACTGTGACAGTCCTGTTATTTGTTATCTCCAGGTCCTCTTTTTTGTCAGAGGATTCAGCAGCTTCTTTCTCCATTAACCTGGATAACCTGGACATATCCCTGTTATTCAACTCTTCTTTTTTCAGTATCTCCTCGATTTTCTCCTGTTTCTCCGAGGACTTTCTCTGTTCTTCGAGTATTTGTTGCTCCGCAGTTGGATTAAGTGCCAGTTCTTCAGGTTTGGGAAGCTCATCATTGGGAATAACCTCGTCATAGGTTACCGCACTTCCGTAAGTGCCATCTGCATCAACTCCCATAATGTCAACTTTGACATCAAAATTATGACTTACAGGCATCCATATATCATCTTCGACAGGTGTATAGACCTGCTGAATATTTATGGATCCTGCAAGATTATTATTGGTGAGCTCAAGACTGTGAAGGCACCACAAATCTTCAATTATATAAATTACTCCTTCAAAAACCTGCTGGCTTTTCCTCTTAGGTATTACTTTAATTTTGTTTATTACATACTTCCCCTGTGGTGTTGATCCTTCATAGCTGAACCTGTAATGAGACATTGCATTGGGCGACAGCGGGCTGATGGCAATATCTGCCAGTACAGGCTGGTAAAAGCTTGCCCTGACTACGTCCATTGGTGAAATATCTGATTGTTGTGTATCAGGGAATGTGCTTTGTTGAGCTATTACAGTTTGTTTATAATAATCAGGGGCATCAAACTCTATCCTGTTCAGGGACTCTATAAGGTAGCTTTCGCCCTCTTTTATCTCTATATCACCTGCATTGGCCTTCAGATTGCGTTTTACAAGACGGGGTATTTTGTTTATAAGCACACTGCCCTTAATATAAATTTCTGCCTGGTAATGCTTAACCCTGTTAAGATGATAGGGGGCCATCCCTATGGCTTTTCTCATTATCCGGTAAGCAGGATCTTCTCCTGATGCATTTACCCTTACTTCAGGTATTTGATAGTACTGGATATTCAGTGTTACATTCATCTCAATGTCTGAATTGCCTACTGTTAATGTTTTAATGACAGGGTTATATCCAAGGCTCTGGTAAAAAACCGTGTATTCACCGGGCTCAAGTTTTATTTCATATTCACCTTTTATATTAGCTGTTGTACCATGCTTTAGTTCATTTACATAAACCGTAGCAAATCTTACCGGTTCACCCTCGCTGTTTTTTATCAGACCTTTAAGGCTTTGTGAGTGAGTGTTCAGTATTGATAGTAAAAGGATTAATATTGAAAGTATTGTCTTTTCCATTCTTTAAAATCTTTAGCTCAAATTTCCCGTGGTTTTTCTGTTTCAGGACCCGCTTTTCTTATTTTTACCGGAAACAACGAGTACAAATTCTCCCTTTGGAGTAATATCCTTCAATTTTTCTGCCAATTCTTCAAGGCTGCCCCGTAAAGTTTCTTCATATACCTTTGTCAGTTCCCTCGATATTGAGGCATGCCTGTTGCTGCCAAGTATTTCTATCAGCTGATCAACCAGTTTTTTAATCCTGTAAGGAGATTCGTAAAATACCATTGTTCTTTCCTCTTCGGCAAGCTGCCTGATCTTTTTCATGCGGCCCTTTTTCTGGGGCAGGAATCCTTCAAAGCAAAACCTGTCAGACGGCAGGGCTGAATTTATAAGTGCAGGAATAAAGGCTGTTGCCCCCGGCAAGGTCTCTACTTCTATTCCTTTTTCTATGCATGTTCGTACAAGGAGGAACCCGGGGTCAGAAATCCCGGGAGTCCCGGCATCAGTGATCAAAGCCGTTTGTTTTCCCCTGCTAATCTGAAGGCAAACAGCCTCTGAGCGCGCATGTTCATTGAACTTATGATGCGACTGCAACGGTGTTTCTATGTCATAATGCTTCAGAAGTACAGCAGATTTGCGCGTGTCCTCCGCAAGTATGAGATCTGCTTTTTTCAGAATCTCCAGTGCCCTGATGGTTATATCACCAAGGTTACCTATAGGGGTGGGAATAATATATAATTTACTCATTTCTCTTTAGCAGAAAGTTTCCTTTCAACCAGTTCAAGCAGGGTTATTGCAGGTTCAGATCCTGCCATTTCTCCAAGCATGCTATTCATTATCTCCAGTGCTTCTTCCATTGATTGTACAAGGTTGAGACTGTCAACAAGTTCCCGGTAGCGTTCATGATTACCATTAAACAACTCCCTTATGAAATAAAACCTGTCGTTAATACCAATGGCTTTGTTCAGGTCATTTACTGGTATTGTTCGTGTTTTTCCTTCTGTCTTCTTCTTTTCACCTACCTTTTCATTAATACGGCTTGACAGGTGAGCAAACCTGTCAGCAACGATATGCTCAACTTCTTTTTCCACCTTCTCCTCAGCTTCATCCTTCACCTTAGCCTCAGCCTTCTCCTCAGCCTTAGCCTTCGCCTTCTCCTTAGCCTCAGCCTTTGCCTTCTCCTCCGCCTTAGCCTCCGCCTCCGCCTCATTCTTCACGTCATCCTCATCCTCATCCTTCACCTCATCCTCAGCCTTAGCCTCAGCCTCAGCCTTCTCCTCATCCTTAGCCTTCTCCTCCGCCTTAGCCTTAGCCTCTGCCTCATCCTTCTCCTCCCCAACAAGTTCCCCGATAAGCCTGATCAGGTCGCCGGCGCTCTTACACTTTGACCTGGCAAGCTCAATCTGGAGCTCAGGAAAATCAGGTTTCGTTTTTAGATCGTTGATAAGTGCTTCGGCTTCATCCAGATCCTTCAGGATAATATTTATGGCTGATTTCAGATCCATAAAAACGGTTTTATTTAAAGTCATTTTTCTTTACCTTGCAAAGGTAAGATTATTTGTCGTTAGATAAATTATCCGGGCTTCATAAATAATTGTAATTGATGCATTTTCTGGAGAATAGCGTTGATCATGTAAATAAACGTGGATCAATAGAGGTTATTGCCGGATCAATGTTTTCAGGGAAAACAGAGGAATTGATCAGGCGTTTAAAGCGAGCAAAGATTGCCGGTCTTAAGGTAGAGATCTTCAAGCCTGCTATGGAAAACAGGTATTCAGACACGCTTGTTGTGTCTCATGATGAAAGGACCATTACTTCAACACCCGTGGAGAATGCTTCCATGATTATGCTTCTTGCAGGTGATGTTGAGGTAGTTGGTATTGATGAGGCCCAGTTTTTTGATGATTCAGTAGTGGAAGTATGCAATGAACTTGCCGACAGGGGTACAAGGGTAATTGTTGCAGGGCTTGATATGGATTACAGCAGGGAACCTTTCGGACCAATGCCGGCGATTATGGCAATTGCTGAGTATGTAAGCAAGGTACATGCTATATGTGTTGAGTGTGGCAACCTGGCTAATTATTCTTACCGTAAAGCGGAAGAAAGGAAGGTTGTTCTGCTGGGTGAGCAGGATACCTATAAACCTCTGTGCCGTAATTGTTTTAATAAAATAAGTGAAGGGGAGACTGATAAGTGAGAATTACTGTTGGAAGAATTGCTGAAGTAAGCCGTTCAGGATTGAGCGGCGACCCCGACAGGGAGGTAGGGGAGTTGCTGATTGACAGCAGGAAGGCTGCAGGTATCTCCCGCAGCGGCATGTTTATTGCTTTAAGAGGCTCAAAGAATGACGGTCATGATTATATCGGGGAAATGTATTCAGCCGGCCTGCGCTCATTTCTTGTTGATGCTGATTATCCCGTCAACGAAACTGACAAATACAGTGATGCTTCCTTTGTCAGAGCCGATAATACCCTGGATGCCCTTCAGAAACTTGCAGGGTGGAAAAGGGATCTGTATGAGGGAAATGTTATTTCCATAACCGGAAGTAATGGAAAAACAATTGTTAAGGAATGGTTGTCTGACATACTTGGAAAGAAGGAGACCGTGTACAGAAGCCCGAGGAGCTATAATTCACAGGTAGGAGTTCCTCTTTCATTGTGGAAATTATCACCGGCATACAGTACTGCAGTTATTGAAGCAGGAATGTCAAAACCCGGTGAGATAGAAAGACTTGAAAGAATAATAAGACCGCATACCGGGATCTTTACGCATATTGGAGAAGCCCACCAGGAGAATTTTCCCGGGATTGATCAGAAGGTCAAAGAGAAGCTTAAGCTTTTCAGGCATGTTGATACCATAATATACCCTCTGGATAAGGCAGATATACATAATAATATTATTGGTGATTCAAACCTGGGTTCAAAGAACCTTTTTACCTGGTCAGTTAATAATGGCAGTGCAGATGTAGTTATTAAACCGGTGGCAACAGGGGAAAATATGAACCTTGAAGTTTCCTTTCGGGGCAATAATTTTAGTTTTACAACCGGCTTCAGTGATTCCGCTTCACTTGATAACCTGTCAACAGTGATTGCCTGCCTGCTCAGCTCAGGCTGGAAGCAGCAGATGATACGGGAAGGTCTTAAGAGTCTTTCTCCCGTTGCAATGAGAATGGAGCAGAAAGAAGGGATTAACAATTGCCTTTTACTTGAAGATTTTTATAATTCAGATCCGGGATCATTGCAGATAGCACTGGACCATCTCAGGGCGATAGCAGGCAGGAAAATGACACTTATTCTTTCTGATTTCCTGCAGGGAAGACAAAACAAAGAGAGGCTCTACAGTGAAGTTGCCACAGGAATTAAAAAGGCAGGTGTAAACAGGCTTATTGCCATTGGGAAAGATCTTAACAGTTACAGGAATTTCTTTGAAGTTGACACTGTTTCGTTTTATGAATCCACGGACGAATTCGTCAGCGGGTTCCGGGAGCCCCTATTCAGAAATGAAGCAATATTATTAAAGGGTGCCCGGCAATTTGAGTTTGAAAGAATAGGAAGGCTGCTGGAGTTGAAGACACATCAGACAAGGCTTGATGTAAACCTTGCATCACTGCTTTTTAACCTTAATACATTCCGGTCATATCTTGATAAGAACACTGCCATTATGGCTATGGTTAAGGCTTTTGCATACGGAGCAGGACCGGGTGAGATATCAGAATGGCTTGCTTATAACGGAGTCGATTACCTGGCTGTTGCATACACCGGTGAAGGGATAGACCTCCGGAAGTACGGTATAAGCAAGCGAATTATGGTAATGAGTCCTGATATTGATTCGCTGAGGTCTGTGATTGAATATGACCTGGAACCCGAGATACACAGTATAAGGATACTGAATGAGTTTATTTCTGAGCTGAAAAGAAATGGTATAGAGAGATATCCTGTGCATATTAAACTGGATACGGGGATGCACAGGCTGGGCTTCATGCAGGAAGATCTTAATGAATTATGTAATATACTGAATGATAATCCCTGCGTCAGGATAGCCTCGGTTTTTTCACACCTCGCCGCTGCTGATGACCGTACTATGGATGATTATACACAGAAGCAGGTTTGCACTTACCTGACAATGAGCAGTCAATTGGAACAAAATACAAAACAATCATTCCTGAGACATATCCTTAACTCCGCAGGTGTGCTGAGATTTCCAAAGTACCAGTTCGACATGGTAAGGACAGGGATTGGACTATATGGTGTTTCCGCCACGGAGGAGGTTAAGCTGAAGACCGTGGCATCATTCTTTACGAGGATATCACAGGTAAAAACAATACCCGCCGGCGAAGGTATTGGTTATGGCCTGTCTGATGTATCTGATACGAAAAGAAAGATAGCAATACTGCCTGCGGGATATGCTGATGGCTTAAAAAGGCTCATGGGGAAGGGGAGAGGCAGGGTGTTTGCTAATGGTCAGTTTTTGCCGATAGTGGGGAATGTCTGCATGGATATGTGTATGGTTGATATAAGCAATACAGATCTCAGACCCGGTGATAAAGTGGAGATTTTCGGTGATAATATTTCCATAGAAGAAGTTGCCGGGGTATGTAAAACCATACCTTATGAAATTCTTACGGGTATCCCACCCAGGGTAAAAAGGATATTTCTGTACGAATAGCTAACCCATAGTACTCCTGTTTTCGTCATCCCTCTTGGGCTAAATTTTCAACTAGTAGAATACCAATATCATAAATCTTTAATTTTGTTAATTTAGGGTGTCCCGCTATCTTGCATGGGTGTTTGTCCGGGAGAAAAAGAACAAGAGTGGCACGGTAAGCATCCAGATTATCGATAAGAGTAGTGGAAGCTACCGCGTAGCCAAGACAGTTGGATCATCATCGGATCCAGATGAGATTGCCTATTTGCTCAAAAAAGCCTATGCTATCATCCCAACCTTGATTGGACAAACGAGTATTGATTTTCGGAGTGCAAGCACAAGAGAGTTTGTTCAGCATCTCCGGAAGGTCAAGACCAGCCAGGTACAGGTAGATGGTCCTGAGAAGGTGTTTGGGAAGATCTTTGATGATATTGGATTTGGGGAGATAAAAGAAGAACTGTTCCGCCACCTGGTGATCACACGCTTAATTGCACCAGGCAGCAAGCTTAAGACAGTGGATTATCTGGAGCGTTACAAAGGCGTATCGATTGATGTTAGCCGGGTGTATCGCTTTATGGATACCCTCCAAAGTAGCTTGAAAGAGCAGATAGAACAAATTACATTTGAATACACAAAATCTGTACTTGGAGGCAAGATCTCTGTGGTTTTCTACGACATGACCACTTTGTATTTTGAAGCCTCGGATGAGGATGATCTGCGGATCACCGGCTTTTCCAAGGATGGCAAACCACAGAACCCTCAGATTCTTCTGGGCTTGCTGGTGGGGCCCAATGGCTATCCCATCGGATACGAGTTATTTGAGAGAAACCAGTATGAAGGGCACACATTGATACCGGTACTGGAGCATTTTCAACAACGATTTGATCTTTCCAGACCGATTGTCATTGCAGATGCCGGATTATTATCTGCTCCGAACATTCGGGATCTTCGCTCAAAGCAATACGAGTTCATTCTTGGCGCCAGGCTAAAAAATGAAAGTGAAAAGATCAAAGAGCAAATCCTTGCTTTGTCCTTATCGGATGGTGACTCCGCGGTACTGAAGATACATGATGATTTGCGCCTGATTGTCAGCTATAGTGATAAGCGGGCCCACAAGGACAGAAAGAATCGCGAACGAGGCCTCAAACGCTTGGAAAAGAACTTGAACAAAGGGAAACTTACCAAGAGCCATATTAACAACCGCGGTTATAACAAGTATTTGCGTTTGGAGGGAGATATCAATATCCAGATCGATTATGACAAGTTTGATGCAGATAACAAATGGGACGGACTGAAGGGATACCTGACCAACACCAGACTCTCGACAAAAAACGTCATTGAAAACTACAACCAGTTGTGGCATATTGAGAAGGCCTTCCGGATCTCAAAGACAGATTTGAGGATCCGTCCCATATATCACAGGAATGCCCACAGGATCGAAGCTCACATTTGTATTTCATTTGCTGCGTATACGATCTATAAGGAGGTAGAGCGAAGACTCATCGTAGAGAAAATCCCCTTGAGTCCGGTAAGAGTAGCTGAACTAACCAAAACCATGTATACCCTTAAAATCAAAATCCCGGAGACCGATCAGTGGGAAACCATTCCGTTTGAGTGGACAGACGAGCAAAACCTGGTCGCCAAAATCATATGAAATCCGCTTTGGGTGTCCCAATGACGAAAACAGGAAGAAGTTGCCGGGGTATGTAAAACCATACCTTATGAAATTCTTACGGGTATCCCACCCAGGGTAAAAAGGATATTTCTGTACGAATAGCTAACCCATAGTACTTATCCTGTCAAGTCTTCGTGGATCAAGAATCCTGATTTTCCTGCCATCAATTGATATTACCTTTTCAGATGCAAAAGTTGAAAGTGTCCTTATGGCATTTGAAGTGGTCATGTTCGATAGATTGGCAATATCCTCCCTTGAAAGATAAGCCCTGATAGTTTTGCCGTCTTTTTCAAGACCGTAAGTTTCTTTTAAAACGAGCAGCGACTCAGCCAGCCGTCCACGTATATGCTTTTGTGTCAATGAGACAGTCCTGTTGTTTGAGAAACCCAGTTCCACCGAAAGCATTTTGATTATCTTTATGGATAGCTCTGGACTCTCCTTAACCAGTCCGAAAAATGCTCCCTTCTCAACTATGCATATCGTGGAATCCTCAATTGCAATTGCAGATGCTGAATAGGCATTACCGGCAAAAAGTGCTCTGAAACCAAGCAGGCTTGCCGGCTTGACCAGTCGTAATATTTGTTCACGACCGCCAACTCCTTCCTTGAATATCTTTACCTTTCCAACAGCAAGGCTTATAAGTCCGGGGGGACGTTCACCTTCCTTAAAAATAATTTCTCCTTTACGGTAATGTGCATACGAATGATTGCGTATCAGCACCTCCCTCTCCTGTGTTTTTGAATTCTTGAAAATGGAACCCGGACTTTCAATGCAACTCTGGATGTAGTGATTCTTGTATATTGTAGTCTTCATTTGGTATTTATGTTACAGAACATATACAAAAATAACAAAAGTTTGTTACAAAAGCCAAATTAACATTTTTTAACACATTCATTAACAGAGTGTTGTAAAATTCACAAATCCAATATATTAACTCTTATGTTTTAGAACATAGGATCTGTGCGCTTGAAAAAAGTATATGAAACATTTCAACAAAACGGCTTATCCGGAATGAGTCTTAATAATAATCACCAGGCAGCAACAAGGGGCATTCTTCTTCCATGGCCGAATGCTTTATTGGATATTCTCAGTATAGGAGGGGCCTGGAATCTTTTATACTCATTCTTGTTTATCATATCGATTATCCTGTGCACTAATTCCTGGCTTACCTTTTCTCCTTTGATATCTCTTACAGGTTTTTGTTGCTCGATATACTGGTAAAGAATTGAGTCCAGTACATCATAGTCCGGCAGGGAGTCCGAGTCTTTTTGTCCCGGGCTTAACTCAGCTGAGGGAGCTTTATTAATGATATTTATGGGGATAATTTCACTTTTTTTATTAATATGCCTGGCGAGCCTGTATATATCAGTTTTGTAAACATCGCCCAGTACAGATAAGCTTCCTGCCATATCACCGTAGAGAGTGCTGTAGCCAACAGCTGTTTCGCTCTTATTTGATGTATTTAGGAGGATATTACCGAATTTGTTTGAAACGGCCATAAGCAATATACATCTTATCCTTGCCTGTATATTCTCTTCAGTAGTGTCAGCGGGCATGTCTTTCATAATGCCCGAAAGTGAACTTTCAATACTCCTGAAGTCATCTTCGATATTTATTATGTCATAGCTTACCTTAAGGTTATTGCATAATTCTACCGCATCATTCACACTATGCCTGCTGGAATACATTGAGGGCATCAGCAGTGCTCTTACCCTGGACGGTCCCAGGGCTTCTGAGGCAATGCAGAGACAGAGAGCAGAGTCAATACCTCCTGAGAGACCTACAATTGCAGAGTTGAATTCCATTTTATCAAAATAGTCCTTCACTCCCAGTACCAGGGCATCGTGGATCATTGATATCTTACCTGCTTTATTAAAAGAGTTATTATCACCTGCAATTATATTATCAAGTTCAAAACTCTCTGTATGTTCCCTGAAGTCGGGGAATAAACTTATTATGTTACCATTGGGACCAACAACCATTGAGTTCCCTTCGAATATCAGGTCTGTATTTGCTCCTACCTGGTTTACCATTATCAGGGGCAGCCTGTAGCTTTTCGCTTTTGCTGTAAAAATTTCTTTCTTACTCTCTGTTCTTGTATAGGCAAATGGGGATGCTGATATGTTGATAATAAGATCGGGATGCAGTTTTGCCAGTTCCTCCATGGGCGATATTGAGTACATCCTTGAGCTGGCAAAATCATGATCAAAATCCTGTTCATCCCAGAGGTCTTCACAGATTGTGACAGCCAGTTTTTTACCTTTAAATTCAATTATATTGAAATCAGTTGATGGTTCAAAGTACCTGTATTCATCAAAAATGTCATAGGTGGGCAGCAAGCTTTTAAAGCAAACATCCTTTATTTTTCCATCTGTCAGGAACCATGCTGCATTGAAAAGCTTCTTCCCGCTTTCTCCCATGTTAATGGCCGGGGCCCCAACTATGGCTCCTGTGCTAAGGCAATGGCCTGCGATTATTTCCAGGTAACGATTGCAATTGTCAATGAATTCACGGTATTCAAGCAGATCATGTGGAGGATAACCGGTAAGAGATAATTCAGAGAATACTACAAGATCGGATCCTTCGTTTTCAGCCTGGTTTATGGTATCTATTATAAGCCGGCTGTTCCTGTCAAAGTTTCCAACGTGGTAATTTAATTGAGCAAGTGTAATTTTCATTGACACTGAATATTAAAAATTTAAACCCAACCTGAATCGTATAATGTGATGCCTTATCTTATCTCCCGGCTGACCTTCACGGTCTTTGGTGATATCAAGGAAATTGTCCTCGTAATCCAATCCAATCACAATGGCTGTTTTACCTCCCAGTGAATATTCCATCCCGGCTCCTATATGATAGCCAAGGTTAAAAAACCTTAATTCTTCAGTAAGGCTCTCATTTTCAATATCCAGGGCGGGTATGTTTCCTTTCCCTCCAATGACAATCTTGGGCTTCATTCCAGTATTAGCAAAGAATGTCATGTATCCTATTTGATTTGTTTTTAGTTTAATGCCCAGCGGCACGCACAGGTACTGTATTTTATAGACGATATTCTGACCAGGATAAAGGTCTGTTTCAGAATTTTTGAATTTTATTTGCAGGGTATCATTATAATTTAACCTTCCTGATGCATTTGTAATATTAATTCCTGTGGAGAATGCATAATTCGGGGCAAAATATGCATCCAAAGCCAGTCCGAATGAAAAACCGGGTCTGGCTCCGTCATTAACAGTAAGTTCGGTGTCGGATGAGAACCAGCTAACCAGGGGTTCTGCATAGAGTCCGAACTGAACACCCTGGGATGACAGGTTGAGGTTGATTAATAACAAAGGGATTAATAAGAGGAATTTACCCTGGAAATATCTTTCTATCTTTTTTGTAATCATAATTTAATAAGGCTACGGTTAAAATACAGTAATGAATAATGCGAAAATAAGAATTATTAATCATTCAACTGCAAGGATCTCCGTCTTTGAACATCGAAAAAAAGCAATAATTTTGTTTTACGATAATTGAAATGGAGGAAGATGAGAAACAGAGTAAATTTCTTAATAATATCAACGGCATTCTTATTTGTCCTGTCATGTACTGACAGATCCGGGAAGCACTACAGGATTAATGAGAAATATACTGAACCTGACATTGAGATAAAGCGGCTTGAAAAAGATTTGTTTGAAACAGATCCTGCCCGCTTGACTGATTTGAAAGACAGTCTTAATACCAGGTATGGTAATTTTTTACAGTTATTTGCCTGGGTAATAGATGCAGGTAACCTGGGTGACACTACATCTTATGAAGTAATACGGGATTTTGTTACGGACAGGGTTAATTATGATGTTTATCAGAAGGTGATGGAGAAATACCCGGACCTGTCAGCTTATGAACAGGATATGGAGAAGGGATGGGGACGGTATAGTTATCATTTTCCGGATTCACTTATTCCTGGTATCTACAGTTTTATTTCTGGATTCAACAACAGCATAATTGTGGGGGATTCAAGCCTGTCTATCGGACTCGATCGGTATCTCGGCAGCGGCAGCAGGTACTACCGGGAGCTGGGCATATATAATTATTTAACCAAAAAGATGGTGCCCGGAAGAATTGTGCCTGATGCATTTTACGCGTGGGCAAAGGCTTCGTGGCCCAGGGATAAGCAGGTGAGAAATGACAACCTGCTTTCAAACATCATATATGAGGGCAAGCTGTATTATTTCACAAAGAGTATGTTATATGATATGCCTGACTCTCTTATATTTGGGTTTACTGCCGGGCAGATGGAATTCTGCCACAATAATGAATACAGGATGTGGGAATATCTCATTGAGCATGATATGCTTTTCAGCAAGGATAAGATGTTGATAAGAAAGCTGACGGGGGAGGCTCCTTTCACAACTTATTTCACACGCGAATCACCCGGTCGTGCCAGCCTGTGGCTGGGCTTCCGTATTGTTGAATCCTATATGATGCGAAACAGGGATGTCAGCTTACCTGCACTGATGAATGATAATAATTATAAAGGTTTCCTGGAGAAAGCCAGGTATAATCCTGGGAAATAAAAAAGGCCGGTAATTACCGGCCTTTTTCCATTTTATCACTGCCTGTAATCAGTCTGCCGGGTGTATTGCCTCAACAGGGCATACATCAGCACATGCACCACAATCTGTGCATAATTCAGCGTCTATTTTATAGATATCACCCTCAGAAATTGCTTCAACCGGGCATTCATCTATGCAAGTACCACAAGCAGTACAATCATCTGTAATAACGTAAGCCATTTTAATTATTTTTAATTATTGATTCAATTGTATGACGATACAAAATTACCTATATTTTTTAATTACAAAAACTAAATGCTGGTTTTCGAAGAAAATATTGCGAATCAGTTGGTAAAGCTCAAAGCGAGGTATGTCAATGTTCTGACCCCAGTCTCCAGGGCTTTTTCATCTAAAGTAAAACCCGGTGAATGCAGTCCCTTCCTGCCTTCTTTCCCGGCTGCTATTCCCAGCCGGTAAAAAACAGAGGGATAGCTTCCGGAATAATGTGCAAAATCTTCAGAGCTCATCCTTGTTTCAAGTGCAACTACATTATTATCTCCATTGATCTCTTTAGCCAGCAATACTGAAGCCCTGGTAAAATTCTCATTATTTACAAGTACAGGATAACCGCCGGGAATATGAAGATCTATACCTGTATGGTATTTGCCTGATATCCTGGAGCAGGTGTCATTAATGCGCCTGTGCATTTCTTTCCTTATATTTTCATCAAAGGTTCTGAGTGTGCCTTTGATCTCTGCTTTCTCAGGTATTATGTTGGTTGCTCCTTCAGCAATAAAACGGCCTATCCCAATGACTATAGGTTTCTCAGGGTAATATTGCTGAGGCAGTTTCTTTAGTTCAACAACGAGTTCAGACCCGGCCAGTACCTGGTCGGTACTATTTGACGGCAACGCAGCATGTCCTCCTGTTCCTTTGATATTTATATGTAACTCATCACTGGAGGCCATATAGATACCTTCCCTGAATCCGGTTTTTCCTGACTCGAGCTCCGGAAGGACGTGCTGTGCAATAATAAGATCAGGGTTGAGTTCCAGGAACTCCGGGGTTTTCATTAGTTTAATTGCACCACCGGGTGCAAGTTCCTCTGCAGGCTGGAAGATAAAAGCAATAGTACCTCCAAACTCATCTCTTAAATCATTTATTACTTTTGCCGTTGACATGAGCATAGCCATGTGTGCATCATGCCCGCATGCATGCATCAGGCCTTTGTTCCGACTTGAATAATCAAGTCCGCTTTCTTCCGGCAGGGGCAGGGCGTCAAGTTCTGCCCTCAAAGCTATTACTTTGTTTCCTTTTTTTCTGCCTTCAATAGTAGCAATCAGTCCATATCCGGCAAGATTCCCTGAATACTTTATTTTGTGTTTTTTTAAATATCGGGCAATAAAGAGAGATGTTTCCTTTTCCATGTAAGACAATTCAGGGTACATATGCAGATGTCTTCTCAGGTCTATCGTTTCATTAAATATTTCATTTGCCCTGTGTTTGATTATCTCTGCTAATCTGTTCATGTTTTGAGGGTATAAAAGGCTAAAAATCGAGGCTGAAAGAAAGATAAAAGATATTTGGTAATATTATTGAGTTTTCAACACCCCATGCCCAGTCGGCTCTCACAAAGTACCCGAACAGGTTAGCCCTGAGACCAAAACCAAAGCCACCCACAATTGGGTCTCTGTTGGTATCAAGAGTAATTTTCACTGAGCCGGTTTCAATAGTTTCCCTGTCCCAGCTATTTTCACCTGACCATGGATGTAAGCCACTCCATGCCGTACCAATATCGCCGAAGAGTACAACCTGGAAATCATTCAGTATTTTTGATTTCAGGGGTCTGCCGGCTAAATATCTAAATACCGGCCATCTTATCTCGCTGTTAATCAATGCAAAACTATTGCCATTACGAATATTCTGGCTGAAGCCTCTCATGTTGGTGGCGAGAGTATGAAAGCCATAATTTGCTGTAGGATCCACCGGTATAGACTGGTCAAACATAGGTATATCATTAAAGATAAATCCCATCCAGTTATCCACGCCACCCAGGTAGTATAAGAGTTTTGTTGGCCCGAAGGAGGAACTGGCCGCAAATCTGTTTGCCCATATGAGGTCACGGTGTATCCTCAGATAATGCCTGAAGTCGGCTCCAACAACAAACATGTCGGATTTTTTTCTTTGTATATCACGATAATATTCACCGAATATCTTAAACCGGGTCCCAAAATATATGTTTGTTCCCCTGTACCTGGTATTATCATAAACCAGTTCGCCCTTCAGCCCGGCCCAGTTCCTGTACACAGCATCGCTTCTTAGTGTTGATATATCTGTTGAAAGTGCTACATACCTGTCGTTCCGAAAGCTGGCCGTTCCTTTTAGAGCCAGCACGGGGTTAAATGGTTTTGCCAGAGTAAAATAAATATTATGACTGTGGATTTTAAAATAGGCACTATCATTATAGCTGCTGAGAGCTTGCCTGTGAAAGACAAATTGTTTGTCGAAATCTCCTTTCAGGTTCTCTATACTTATAAGATACTCATTGCTGTCAAAATTACCTGCAAACCTGAATCCTCCGGTTATTTTATAATCCTCGAACAGATCAACTGCCCCTATCTGCGTGAGCATGTTAAAACCCGGGTTAAAATACGGAGCCCCGCCGCTGTATGCCTGGTATGACTGGTTCAGGAAACTGAAATCTATCTGGTTGGCAATATAATTATTGTAGAATGATGTTTCATATATTCTTACCTGCGGGAATGTAAATTTTCCTGTATCAAGCTCAATGTCCATATAATCCTTACGCCACTGCTGCTCATAATAATTCTCTTTCTCTTTTTCAAAAATGTAATAATTAAAATCAATAGGTTCATCGGTGGAATAGTATTCATAAAGAGGCTTGCTTAGGGTATCTCTTCTTCTCCTGTCCAGTTCTATTAACTCCTGTTTGAGTTTCTCCAGGCTGTCAGCCTCATGTAACATTTCGCTGCGTTCCACTCTGTAGGGTGAAACCTGCAGCCGGCTTTCAGGTATTGGCTTTTGTTCGGATACCGAACCGGAAAGCAGCTGATAATTGCCATCCCTGTATTTAATCTCTGCAATTCTGTCGCCGGCATAATCATGTTTTATAATGTTCCTGTTATAATTACTTACGGGCTGAGAATTAATAAAATACCTGTAGTGTGCTGTGGTATCGATATAACTTATTGTACTGTCATATTTTGCAAGGTATTTATTTATTGTACCCGTGTAATCGCCAAGGTAAAGTATATTTCTTTTATTTAATGATGCAGGCTGAAGACTCTCAACATACTTCCCTTCAGCCAGTCTCTTCGCAACTTTATTATCCTTTTTCAGATCATAGGTAAAAAGATCATAAGTCAGTCCTGTTTCAGCAATGGGATCAAAAGGAAGATCAAGGGTATCATTTATCCTGTTGGAAGAGAATATAATCATGTCTTCTTCTGACCTGATATACCTGGGATTCAGGTCATCTGCCACATCCCTCGTAATTTGTTCATTTGTGCCTGAGGCTATAGTGTGCACATAAATATCTGTAAGGCCATCTTTTACGGCAGACATTACGAGCCTGTTTCCGTTGGGAGAATAGTTAAAATCAAGTACTTTGTCAAAATACAGAAGGTTGCGGCTTTCGGTTTCTCCGCTTGAGATGCGGTGAAAATAGAGTTTAAGGTCTCCCTTCTCTTCATTGATGAATGTTAGTATGCGTCCGTTTGGGTGCCAGTCAATAACAGGATAACTGGCATCAGTGATCTGCTCATACTTCGGCTCAAGGCTTATTATCTTTTCCCTCTTACCTGTTTGAGTATCATGAACCCATATTTTTCTTTTACCCCAGTTATATGTTATATATGCTATATATCTTTCATCAGGACTCACACTGACATCCTGAAGTATTCTTCGTTTCTTAGTCTCATGAATAAGTTCAGAAGGTTCATTTACGGGCTCATCATTTTCAAGCTTTTCATAGTAGTCCCTGTAATATTCATACCATTCTTTCTGAAGATCTTTTAGTTTCATGCCCAGCACATACAAAAGGCCGTCATCCACATTTTTATAGATTTTTGTCAGGTAAACTACATTCGGAATTATAGGATCTCCGTATGTTTTGGCAATATAACGCCAGAATGAATGTCCCGCATATACAGCATCATCATATTCCAGGAAGTTTAATTTTTTGTACTCACCTGACATGATGCCGTCCCTTACCCTGTTGTCAGTTTCATAGTCCCATCCTTTGGCAATGTAATTAATGAGTCCCTTAAGATACCAGTCAGGTAACTTTATTTGGGAGGAGCCTGAAACCCTGTCTTTCCTGTCAGCATCATAGAGCATCTCATTTATCATTACCTCGGTTATTGCAGCAGATATTTGCTGGTCATAGGATTCATGATCACCTTCATAATAGAGCATTACTTTATTCTTGATGGTCCTGTTGAAACCACCAATATTGTAATCATCTCTTCCTGTTACGAGGCCAATGTTAGTTTGCTTCTGTTCGCCGCGAAGGTTATATGTAATAAAGATGAGTCTTTTTTCCAGCATGTAATCGAAATAGTCTTCTATCTCGGCCATCTTTTCACTTGCAACTTTAGCTGTATACTGAGCCAGTTCTTTTCCATATTCATTAAAGTATACATCGAAATAGTCATACCTGTAATAAAACCAGTAAAAATCATAATGTTGAACCCTGTTCTTACCGAACGACATCTGCAAGCCGTTGTAAAACTGGCTCTTAGCCGTAAGGGCGAATGCGGAGAATAATAGGGTAAGGATTATATGTCGGATCTTTAATTTCAAATTATAGCTTTGTTGGCAGTGATAAATGTCCTCAAATTTTATTCCAAAAGACCGGTGTTATTGCTACAGCTAAGATAATATGTTATCAATAAATAGCGAAAAACTACAAACTTTATTAATTTTGATCCGGTAATATTATTATCAAGGGTGTATAACAACAGGTGCAACACTTTGGTTTTAATTTTGGTCTAAAATTTGATTTAAGTAAAAACGAAAAAAAATCCAGCGATGAAGAGATTATATTTCATTATCATAGGTTTGATTATATCATGCACAGTATTTGGCCAGAATAGTGCAGGGATTGAATTTGATACAAAGAAGCATAATTTTGGACGATTCAAGGAGGAAGCCGGTCCACAGACACATAAATTTACTTTTAGTAATACCGGATCATCACCTCTTATTATAAACAAGGTTGTGGCATCCTGTGGATGTACTACACCTGAATGGACAAAGCATCCCATAGAACCAGGGGCTGAAGGGTTTGTTGCCGTAACCTATAATCCCAGGAACAGGCCTAACAGGTTTAAGAAAACCGTCACGGTATATACCAATACCCAGCCAGCTGTTCACGTTCTCGTTATTGAAGGTGATGTTATACCAAGGGAACTTAGCGTGGAGGAACTTTATCGTTTTAAGGCTGGCGACGTAAGGTTCAAGAGCAATCACCTGGCCTTTACAAATATCGAAAGGGGTAAAAAGAAGATCAAGGTCATGGAGTTTATAAACACTTCTGATAAGCCGGCAGCCGTTGATTTTGAAAGAGTACCTGCTCACATCGACATAAAAACAAAACCTGCAACGCTTGAACCGGGCGAGAAAGGAACTATCCAGGGTACTTATGATGCATCAAAAAAAGATGACTGGGGTTATTCCAATGACTTGCTGAGAGTAGTGGTAAATGGTGAAACATTAAAGAATACCTATTTCGTGGTTTCAGCCAACCTGGTTGAAGATTTCAGTTCATGGTCAAAGGAAGAACTGGAAAATGCACCCGTTTTTGACCTGGAATCAACACGCTACGATTTTGGAGAGATAAAACAGAGAGAGAAGGCGGATATTGAGTTTAAATTCAGAAATTCGGGTAAAAGTGATCTTATCATAAGGAAGGTGAGATCATCATGTGGCTGTACATCAGTAACTCCTTCCAATACAACCATTGAACCCGGGGAATCCAGTACAATAAAAGCAGTGTTCAGTGCAGGAGCAAGAAAGGGGAAGCAACACAAAGTAATAACCGTAATTACAAATGATCCTGAAAAGAGCCAGGTGAGCCTGGTTGTGAGCGGAACCGTTCTTGTGAATTAATATTATTAATGGAGGATAAGGACAGAAAAAAGAAGGATCAGTCTTCACTTTCCGTGAATAGAGGTGTAGAGTCTCCACCTTCGGTAAATCCAGCGTTAAGCGGAAAGACAAGAAAGAAGAGAAGACAATTTTCAATTGATGAATATGTTGAGGGTATCCTGGATGGTAATATAAGCATACTCAGTCGTGCAATTACCCTGGTAGAGAGTAACAGGAAAGAACATTTTGACCTGGCACAGCAAATAATTGAGAAATGCCTGCCTCACAGCAGGGACTCAATAAGGATAGGGATTACCGGTGTACCCGGGGCTGGTAAGAGCACTTTTATCGAAACCCTTGGGAAGAAAATCACGGCCATGAATCGTAAGCTGGCTGTTCTTGCAATTGATCCCAGCAGTGAAAAATCGCATGGGAGCATACTGGGAGACAAAACCCGAATGGAAACACTGGCAGGAGACAGCCTTGCCTTTATAAGACCTTCTCCATCTGCAGGTTCGCTGGGGGGTGTTGCCAGGAAAACAAGGGAGTCAATAATTCTGTGCGAGGCAGCGGGCTTCAATACTATATTTGTTGAGACGGTAGGAGTAGGACAGTCAGAAACTCTTGTGCACTCAATGGTGGACTTTTTTTTATTACTGATGATATCCGGGGCGGGCGACGAATTACAGGGCATAAAGAGAGGAATAATGGAGATGGCCGATGCAATAATTATCAATAAGGCAGACGGCAATAATGTGCACAGGGCAGAAATGACAAAAACAGAATTTCAGAATGCCCTTACATTATTCCCTGCTAATCCTTCAGGATGGAAGCCAAGGGTTCTTACCTGCAGCTCATTGGAAGTGAAAGGGATAAATGAGATATGGTCTACTATAAATGAGCAGATAGATCATACTACAAAAAACGGTTACTTCGAGGAAAAAAGAAAGAAACAATCCGTATACCGTATGCATGATACCATAATGCAAAGTCTGAAAGCATCTTTCTATAATAACCCGGAAATATCAAAACAAATGAAACTGGAGGAGAAACAGGTGCTTGAAGGCAAAATAACATCATATTCAGCAGCTGCAGAGATGCTAAATAAATATTTCGGAAAGGCCGGGGATTAATTTATTTTTACTTTCTTTGGGGCTTACTAAAAATACCCAAGATGAAAAAATTAGTCTTTCTTTCTTTAGTTACCGTGTTGTTATTCAGCTGTAATTCACAGGATATTTATAACATTAAAGGTAGCATAGAAGGCGTTAACGATGGAACCGTCTATCTGCAGAAAAGAGAATCAGGAAAATTTGTAAAAATTGACTCTGCTCAAATTAATGATGAGAATTTCGAGATAGAAGGAGGATCAGTTGATTATCCTTCCAGTTATTATCTTTCGGTGGATGGTGTACGCGGATATATGATGTTTTTCCTTGAGAATAATGAGCTTACAATTAAAACTTATGCTGATTCCCTTTTTGCTGGAGAAGTTGAAGGTTCAGTGAGTCATGATGAGTATTCTGCTTATAACGAAGGGCTTGAGCCATACTACGAGCGTAACAGAAGCCTGTTCCAGCAGTCCAGGGATGCTCAGCAAGCCGGGGATGAAGAAAAAGCAGCGGAACTGAATTCTCAGAGAGAAGCTGTTTTTGATGAGATACAGGAGTACAACCTCAATTTTATTAAGGAAAATCCTGCTTCCTACTGCAGTCCTGAAATACTAAGATCAGTTGCCTATAGCATGAGCGGCGAAGAGATTGAGTCTTTTATTGACAATCTCGATCCCAAGCTTATGGAAACAAAGATTATTATTGACCTGAATGAAAGGGTTGAGAAGCTTAAGAAAGTTGCAATTGGCAAAAAAGCACCTGATTTTACCCAGAACGATCCGGATGGAAATCCCGTAAGTCTCTCAGATGTACTTGGGCCTGACCTTCTTCTCCTTGATTTCTGGGCAGCATGGTGTGGTCCCTGCAGGAGAGAAAATCCCAACGTGGTTGCTGTATATAATGAATTCCATGATAAAGGCTTCGATGTATTCGGTGTTTCACTTGACAGGGAAAAGGAGGACTGGCTGGAAGCCGTTGAGGCTGACGGCCTTGTGTGGACACAGGTTTCAGATCTGAACTATTGGAATAACGAGGCGGCACAATTATATGCCGTAAGTTCAATACCTTCAAATTTCCTGCTTGATTCTGAAGGCACTATTATTGCTAAGAATGTCAGAGGTGATGATCTCAGAAAGAAAGTTGCTGAGATCCTGGGTGAATAAACCTGCTATAAAATATATTTGGATGAGGGAAAGCAGTCAATGCTTTCCCTCTTTCATTTAAAATAAGGTTATATATTTGTGAATATGTAACAGTAATTAATATCCTTCAATAATAAATCCTACTAGCAATGAAGAAGTCAAATATTTTTTTACTCCTGTTAATTTTTCTGTTAAGCTCTATAACCCAGGTGCATTCCCAGAAGAAAGTCTTGACACATGACGATATTGAATCCTGGAACCGCATTACAGAAAAGATAATCTCTGACGACGGGGAATATGTTGCGTATAAAACAGAACCATGGAGGGGTAACTCAAAGGTTTTTCTCTGCAATTATAAGGGAGACAGGTTATTTGAATCAGAATGTGGTACCGATATAAACATAAGCGGAGATTCAGACTACTTCATATTTACAATACAGCCGGAATATGAGCATGTTCGTCAGCTGAAGCTTGCTAAAACCAAGAAGGAAGATATGCCGTCTGACATTCTTGCAGTTTATAGCATTAATTCAGGTGCTGTGGATTCAATAAAAGATTTTAAAAACTATAAAATACCTGATAAATGGAGTTCTTATATTGTTTATCAGCTTAATGCCGGGAATGGCGACGTTGAAAATAGTGAAGATGGGGAAGAAGGTGATGGAGATGTGAAAAAAGAATCCGGCAAGAATGGTTTTGAATTGCATCTGCGTAATCTTAATACAGGCAAACAGCATAGCTGGCCCTTTGTAAAGGAATATTTTTTAGCCGAAGAGAGCGAAAAGCTTGTTTTCACTTCAACGGGCAATAACGATGACTTTGAGGCGGGCTTATACCTGTTTGACATTAAGGAAGAAACGCTGGAACCCCTAAAGCTGAGTACAAATACATTTAAGCAAATTGCTTTAACCGGGGATGCTGATAAGATTGCTTTCCTCCTTGATAACGGGAATAATGACGATCCTGCTTATTCTTTATACCTATGGGATGGCAGTGTAGCTGAAGAAGTATTTAGTTACAATGATGAAATGCTTTCCGAAAACTGGCTTGTTAGTGAAAACGGGAATGTGTCTTTTTCAGATAACGGCAGGCGTGTCTTTTTTGGGATAGCCCGAACAAGGCCTGAACGTGACAGCACAATCCTGGATGAAGAATACCCGGATGTGGATATCTGGCACGGAGAGGAAGGTGTATTGCATACAGTTCAGGTGATACAGAAAGACAGGGAACTTAAAAGAACTTACAGGACGGTATATGATATTAAACGGGATGAAGCAGTAAGGATAGAGACAGAAAAGATCCCTGATTCACGACTGCTGGATAAGGGTGATTCGGATTATGTTCTTCTGCTTTCTGACATACCGTACCGCTTGCAGTCTATGTGGGAGGGAAGTCCCAGGCATTACGATGTCTACCTGCTGAATATTGTTACTGGAGAAAGGCAAATGCTGAAAAAAGATATTCGTGCCAGCGTTTATCCATCACCGGCAGGTAATTATATTGTATGGTTTAACTACCCGGACTATTCATATTACTCATATAGTATTAACACGGAAGAGGAGTACAGGCTGACAAACCCTGAGGTTATTCGTGCCGAGAATGAACTTAATGATGTTCCGAATTATGCATATCCTTACGGTTCAGCAGGCTGGTTTGAAGATGATGAAGCCCTTCTTGTTTATGACAGGTATGATATATGGAAAGTTAATCCTGAAAATCGTTATGAACCTGTTAATATGACAATTAATGGAAGGGAGAATAAAATAAGTTACAGGTTAATCAACTTTGACAGGGATGAGGATTTTATCAATGAAAAAGACTTGCAATATCTCAGGGCTAAAGATGAAGTAAGCAGGGAAACGGGTTATTACAGCTGGTCTGCCCGCAGATCAAACGTGCCGGAGTTGTTACTGGGAGGAAAATTTGATCTTTCACGTCCTTTGAAAGCGGAAAACTCTGATAGGGTAATATATACAAAGGAAACATTCAATTTATTCCCTGACATACTTGTCTCTGACCTGAGCTTCAGGAAAAGCACCAGGATAAGCGATGCAAACCCGCAGCATAAAGAGTTCCTTTCAGGATCACCTGAAATATATTCATGGACATCTCTCGACGGCAAAAAGCTGGAAGGATTATTGTATAAACCGGAGAACTTTGATCCCGGGAAGAAATATCCCATGATAGTAAACTTCTATGAAAAATCTTCACAGGGTTTATTTAATCACAGGACCCCGGAGCTTCACAGGTCTACTATAGATTATCATTATTACACAAGTAACGGATACGTAGTATTCAATCCGGATGTTTACTATGAGGATGGCTATCCAGGGGAGAGTGCCTATAACTGTGTTATGCCCGGAGTAACTGCACTTGTTGGCGAAGGATTTATTGATCCTGAACGTATAGGGGCACAAGGGCATAGCTGGGGAGGATACCAGGTTGCCTACCTGGCAACACGCACCGATATGTTTGCAGCAATTGAATCCGGTGCACCGGTTGTAAATATGTTCAGCGCTTACGGAGGTATAAGATGGTGGACAGGCCTCAACCGTTCATTTCAGTATGAACATACTCAGAGCAGGATTGGCGGTAGTATCTGGGAGATGCCTTTGAGATATATTGAGAACTCTCCTCTGTTTACAATGGATAAGGTTACTACGCCCATCCTGATTATGCACAATGATAAAGACGGGCATGTACCGTGGTACCAGGGCATTGAATACTTTATTGCTCTCAGGCGTCTTCAAAAACCTGTATGGATGCTTAATTACACAGGCGAACCACACTGGCCGCAGAAGCTGAAGAATAAAAAGGATTTTCAAATAAGGTTATCCCAGTTTTTTGCACATTATCTGAAGGGAGAGCCTATGCCAAAATGGATGAAAGAAGGTGTACCTGCTACGGAAAAGGACTATGAGTTAGGTTACTAAACACTCTTTGTTTCCTCAAGTATGAAGCCTGTGCCGCGGATGGTCCTGAGATCTATACCGTGATCAGGTGCAAGATATTTCCTTAGCCGGCTGATGAAGACATCCATGCTGCGACCCAGGAAGTAGTCATCTTCACCCCATACTTCCTTTAGTATGTCATCACGCCTGAGGATTTTGCCTTTGTTTACCATCAGGTAGCGAAGTAACTGGGCTTCTTTTAAGGTTAGCTTTTCTTCTTTGCCACAAGAATCCAGTTCAAGAGTATTGAACCTTAATGTGGTTGTTGAAATGGTGTATTCGTCATTTACGCTAGAATATACTCTTTTAAGTATATTATTGAGCCTGAGGATCAGCACCTCCGGGTCGAATGGTTTGGTAATATAATCATCTGCTCCCATCTTAAGACCTTTGACTATGTCCTCTTTGAGGGTCCTGGCCGTTAAAAAAATAAACGGGAGGTCCTTATCCTTCTGCCTGATTTTTTCAGCAAGGGTAAAGCCATCCATTTCGGGCATCATTACATCAAGTACACAAATATCAGGTTTACTCCCGTTATATTTTTCCCATGCCTCCCTGCCATCGCGGGCAAGAGAAACCTCATATCCGTTTATTGAAACGTATTGACTGAGGATATTACCAAAATCAATATCGTCCTCGGCTATTAATATTTTCATGGCTCTGGTTAATTATTTAGCGGTATATTTACTATAAAGACGCTGCCTTTTCCTTTTTTGCTGCTTACATCAACGAATCCCCCATGCTCTTCTGCAATTTTTTTTACATAGTAGAGTCCCAGTCCCAGCCCTTTTGCCTTGTGTATATTACCTGTACTAACCCTGTAAAATTTATCAAAAATATTCTTCTGGTCAGACCTGCTTATACCAACTCCATTGTCTTTAACCTTTATTACCAGGTAATTATTGCGGGGGTATGCCTGCAATGATACTTCAGGATCTTTACCGGAGTATTTAAGGGCATTGTTAAGTAAGTTATTTATCATCGTGGTAAAATACAGCAGGTCAATTTCTGCTTTAACGCCTTTAAGATCAATATTATCTGTATACCGGCATTTGCTGCCGCAACCATTTATGAAATTATCACTAATTTCTCTTATTACACTTTCCATGTCTGTGACTTTCCGGTCCAGTTCAAACTGGGTTCTTTCCCACATGCTTATTTCCAGTATCAGGTTAATAAGTTCATTAAGCTGTACAGATTGCTTGCTTATCATTCTGGACGTATCCTTTATCTTTTCCGGGCTACTGATAACTGTTTTATGTCTCAGGGTCTTTGCAGCTACTGTAATTGTAGAAAGAGGGGTCTTTAACTCATGGGTCATATTATTAATAAAATCAGTCTTCAGGTTTGATAGCCTTTTCTCTTCCATGTAATTTTTTAATGTGCCGATGAAGATTACAATGATAATAACAAAACTGATGAATGAGAATATAAGAGTAAGGCTCAGTTCTTTGATCATTATTGCTTCCTTGTTGGCCACATCTATATAATAATCAAATGATATTTTGTAGTTGTTTCCTTCACTTGTAAATGTATAGACGGGGATGCTTTTTTGTGAGCTTTGCTTTCTGAGCATCTCGTCAGATGCTCTGAACACATTTATTTTCTCCTGGACATCAATAAGATCAATGTAGTTTACATATATTTTTGATTTTATCCTGCTCTCAAGCCCGAGTTTCCGGAAATGTTTCCCAAGATGTTCTGTAAGCAATTGGTCTTCAGACAATATACTTGTAAAGCTATCCCTTAAATTTTTGGCAAAAATTGATGAGTCCGGTGCATTAGCAAGGTTTCTGCTTCTTTCCAGGTATAGTCCTGACACATCATCAATAACCCAGTAAGCTTTTTTAAAGCCGTTATATGGGTCATGAACAGCCATTTGTTCAATAGCTTCTTTAGATTCAGACCTGTAGCGTAATGAAAAAACTTCATCTTTCTGCATCCAGACCTGTCTTACGAGGTATACCTGGGCAAACAGGAATATAACCAGTGCAGCCAATACAGGTAATACTATCTTTAGTTTCCACATGCTCTTATGAAATATTGACCAAATTTATATAATTAAATATGAGTAATATTGTCTTTAACCCTACTTTAACCCGCTGTTAACAATTACCCTTTGTTTTTGTACTTATTTTTGAAATGTGATACCAATTAATATAATAGTCATGAAAAGGAAATTATACATATTATCAATGCTGGCCATAGTTTTTCTTATGGCCCCCGGGACACTTTATGGTCAAAAGGGTGAAGAGGAGAAGAAAAAGGAAGAGATTATTAAGAGGCAGGAGGCTAAGGAACAGGAAATGATAAAGAAGCTGGAGGAGGCAGGGAAAGAGAGAGAGAGAGTTATCATACACTCTGACGAACTGAAAAGAGCAGTGAGAGAAGCAAGGGAGTCATATGAAAGTGTGAAGCCCGAAATGAAGGGATATGTTTTTGCCGGTTCTGATCCGGAGGTCTTTTTCTATGGGGGATCCAATATCTCGAGTAGCCTGCAGTATTCAAATAATGTAAGGGAGGCTACTTTTAGTAAAGACCTGGCGTTTGAGATTGAGGAGGATGCAAAACGTGCATCTATTCAGGTTTCAGGAATGTGCAGGGAAGGAGAAATAAGAATTATTATTGCGATGCCATCAGGGGAAGTGTACACAGAAGTATTAATTGATGAATATGGATCGATAAACTGGTCCAAGTCTTTCAATATTGAAGACGATAACGGATCAAAAACGGGTGTCTGGTTATTTCAGGTTAATGCTAAAGATGCCACTGGTAACTTCAGGCTCTCATTGAAGAGCTATTGATTATATACCTGACCACTTTTATTAAGGCTCCTGGCAACGGAGCCTTTTTTTATTCTGAGCTTTTTTTTGAGGCTCTTCCTCCTTTAACACTCTCAACGCTTACCGTATATTCTTTTCCTCCTTTAATTATCCACCTTACCTTTACCGTACTATGACCCGGTATGTTTTCTACTTCAATGCGGCCGGGATTTTTTGTTTGCTCCTCGCATACATTATTATCTTCATCCAGTACTGTCATCCCGGCAACTACTTCACCTCCCTTAATACTTATATAATCGGGAGGATCAATATTGTATTTCAGGTTCTGCCCGGAGTGTGTGGGCATCAGCCGGGTATTGGCTATGCTTGCAGTTACCTGCCTGAGCGAATTATTAAGTTTTTTAACTTTTATATCCCTTATTTCCAGTTTCGGTGTCTGGTAAGCATGATAAATACAAAAGGCTGTATTCCTGTGTGCATCTGACTCAAGAAGGAAGCCAGGATGCAGCCTGCCAAAGTTTTTATCGAACCCCCCTATTTCAATTTTCCCGTAAACGGGGTGATCATATTCCTTCCATGGTATAAGAGCATCCTTGAAAAGCAGGAGCTTGTTGAATTCGTACCTGTCCCTGTTCTCAGTGTCATTGAACATAAGGTAACTTGTCCACAGTTCGTTGGAGTAAACATAAGCTCCCAGTGCACCATACCACCAGTCCAGCTCCCCTCCATATACAGAATACATATCCTTCCATATTGTCAGGAACCTGTAGCCGGGTATGATTTTCTCGCCCAGCTTGCCAATAGTGTTAATTACAGTCTCATCTTCCCTGCTGTAAACCTCTGAACCACCTCCTTCAACGGTAGGGCCTCTGAGTATCATGCCTCCTGAATTGTGATAACTCTGTGCACCTGCTATATTCATGTGTCCAAGGCTGAAATCGCGTACAGCTTCATTCTCGGGAAAACTGAAAGGATATTTGTCAGCTCCCCTCTGGACATAATCGGGTTGCCAGTTATAACCCCAGTCCCTGTTAGGATCATAGTAGCCCTGCCGGTCTTCGTTAACGCTTCCGTCACCATCATTATCAACACCTTCATATCCCAGAATCTCGTATTCACCATTTGTATCACCCTCTACTCTTACCATGTTACCGGGATTTTCCGGATCAGACCTGTAGTTCCCGAAAGGGTTTTTACGTCTCATCATTGATATAATACCGTCGTTATTAATATCATCAAAACCATCTTCATCAACCAGTCCGTCACGATCATCGTCCCGTGGCACCATTCCGGACCGGGGTGAGCTGGCCGTATTGGCCTCATGCATGAAGTCCTCACGTGCATCCGGGTTAATAGTAGGTATTATATAAAATACCTTATCATCGAGTAATTCCCTTATAAAATCATTATCAGCATACATTTCAGCCAGGTACCATGCCGCATACAGAGCCATTTCAGTGCCCTGGATCTCATTGGAATGAATATTACCATCTATATAATAACCCGGTTTGTTGTCCGGCTCTTCATTATTAAAATTACTGACGGTCAAAACAAGGATGTCACGTCCCTCGTATGATTTTCCGGCCGACTCAAGCTTAACAAGATCAGGATAGGCATTTGCCAGTTTATTGCAAATATCGTCTATACCCTGGTAGGTGTAATATTTATTCCAGCTGACCTCCACTTTCGGGTTAGCCGGTGTCCCGGCCGCTTTGAAAAACCTTTCATCCTCCTGGCCATAGGCCATCAGACTTATCATTAATACCGGTATCGCTAGAATTAGGCTGATTATCTTTTGCATAATATTTAGGGTTTATTTGCTTACTTGATGTTAAAACTAATTGTTGCATTATTTGTGTGGGCAGCACCTGCAGAAATAGTAAAGTTCCCCTTACCTGATATTAGCCAGCTGTATTCTTCTGAACCATCACCCGGAATCCTGTCAATGAAATAGATCTTTTTACCGCTTATCAGTGTAAAATCAGAATCTGACCGGATCTCAATCCTTATCTTTTTGTTCCATTTACTTCTTTCTCCGTGTTTGCATGATGTTGCAAATACACCTTTATTATGGATGTTAACCGTGATCCTGGCAATGTCTTTTCCGGTTTTTTCAGCTCTTAAGTTTATTAATTCGATTTCGGGGTGCAATCCTGCAGCTTCAATCAGGAAGTCACAATTTTTTTCAACTACACTCTCTAAAATGCTTTCCGGAGGGTTAAGCATTTTGAAGGGCTTTAATCCTCCAACCTCAACCTTTTCTCCGGGGAAATCAGGATGTTCTATTTCCTGCCATTCAGCAAAAACATCATTGTAATTATTATTATCGGCGTATTCCATAAATGAGGATTCATCTCTTTTACCGTTATCGGATTCATACCACCAGCCGGGAGTAGAGTAGCTGTACCTGCCATAATGATAATAGGCCCATTCCATAAAATTGCCTGGCTCGCGTGCGAAGCCCGGACTACCTTTATATGCTGTAATATCATGATATTTTTCTGACAGCAATTCATTCAGCAACTGGTCTTCCTTATAGATATTTCTTATTATCCTTGATCCTCTTCCGCCCCGGCCTTCAGGCCTGTTATTTGCCTTGAATGATTTACCAAGGTTGTCCTGGGGGCCAAATGAAAAAACAGAGTAAATGTTGAAGTGGTCATAAAGAAAATCTGCAATTGCCCTGGTCTCTGATTCAGAGACTGCATGTATGCCGGCATACTTGCCGAATTCCTCGTATTCGAAACTAAAGTTGTGGTTGAAGTTTACTCCACCGGGACCGTCTTCATTGAACTTGTCATCTTTATCATTGTCAATGCCTTCAGTATATACAAACCAACTTCCTGTTTCACCTTTTGACAAATCTGCTTTTTTCATCAGCCTTTCGTCGGCAGGATCAGCAATATGGTCGCCGCGGGGATCCTTTACTCTCATCAAGGTTATTAAACCATCACCATTGAGATCCTCATAAGGATCCTCATCATTTTGAAAGTCGCGGTCATTATCAGTAATGTTTCCGTTTACCATTCTTTCATACGCCGGATCGGAAAAGAGACCTCCGGATGCATCAGGACTGGCATCGGGAATTATGTAAAAAGTAATGTCGTTTAAAAGTTCTTTATATTTCTCACTGCCCTGATCTGACAATAGTTTTTCAGCAAAACCGAGTGCAATTTCCCTGCTTAAAGGGTACCTGCCATCAATGCCTCCTATTATTGCCATCCCTGGCTTGTTATTATGCTTGCCTGTTCCGATTGTCAGTACACAGATATCTTTTCCTGAATAACTTTTGCCAATTACATCCAGCTCACAGGTGCCTGGGTTACTGGCGGCAAGATTGTCCAGTTTATTAATAATGTCATTATGACTGTGATAACCCGTTTGTGCATTACTAGTCAGGCTGGGTGCTAAAATTGACAGGCAACAGGCAATCAGTGTGTTAATTATAACTTTCATCTGTTTGAAATTTTTGATTTCTATTTGGTAAATCATTTAAATATTCAGGAACCAGTATAAATCCGGATCATTTTGCAGGCCAAAGCCCAATGATGAAAATTCATGCTTGGTTCTGACGAAGATACTATGTTTAATTTTTAGAAATGCAATGTAGTAAGTTTATGCTTAAAATTTTTACCCCGGAATGTCCTATTAAGATAAATTAACATTTATACTATTATAAAACTTCTACAATCTTCTCTTGAGAATGATTGTTTTCTGCCTGTGAGTTTCAGGTTTATTTATTCCCGCCGCTCCAGTTGTTTTAGGACCTCAGTGTATGCCTTCGTTTTGTAGTCAGGATTAAATTTTTTGTTGGATCTGAATTTCCCTGTCTTAATGTCAAAATATCCTTTTATAAAGTGAGGATCAAGTTTGTAAATATATTCGTCATTATCGCTCAGTACAGGTTTTGATATTGTAAGAAGGTCCTCAATTGTAATGTCAGCTGCTTCGGCGGCCATATTCAGCTTATTAAAGAGATCTCTGCTGATTTGTATGACTACTGTGAATTTACCGTATTCCTTCCTTTCAACCAGGAAATAATTTATCTCCACAAGGTCCATTGGATTAACCCTGTCGCATGAATATGTAAGTTGCTCTTCAAAAAGAAAACCTTCACACATGATCATTTTTGCAGTTTCTTCATGCTTGGTATTGTGAAGGAAGACAATGCAGTTTTTATCGTTTTCCAGCAGTGAGACGATTGTCTCACCGGCAGTACTCATCTTTATCATATAATTTTGATAAATTGAAATATCAAAAATAGTTTATACAACATTCATATCCAACTATTGCCGGATTGTATTGTTATATATTAAATTTGTGATATAAATCTATTAAGATGAAAAATCTATCTTTTGCATTTCTTATTTTTTTACTAATGAGCGGATGTACTAATTCCGGCCTTAGTTCAGATAAGGAGGTTATTACTGTTAGCATTGAGCCCTTTAGTTTTTTTGTAAAGGAGATTGCCGGCTCTGCTTATGAAGTAAATATAATAGTACCTTCCGGTGCCAGCCCTGCTACTTATGAGCCCCCACCATCTGTAGTAAGGTCAATGAGCAACTCTGACATGCTGGTTATAAATGGATATCTCGGTTTTGAGATGGCCTGGATAGACCGGCTTATAAAAGCTAACCCGGGGGTAAAGACCTTGAAGCTTTCTGACAACCAGGACTTGATTGCAGCTGACAGCCACAGGCATGGTGATATTATTCACTATACGGGCGTTGACCCGCATTTCTGGGTTTCACCGGCGGCTGCAGCGATAATAGCAAGGGATATAAGAGATTTTCTTATCAGCAACAACCCTGAAAGAAAAGAAGTTTTCAATGATAATTATCTTCGGCTCGACAGTATAATTACGCATACAGATAAATATGTGAGTTCATTAATCGAGCAAAGCGGAGCGGAAGCATTTATGATTTTTCATCCTTCCTTAACTTATCTGGCCAGGGACTATGGCCTGGAGCAGATACCGGTTGAAATGGAAGGCAAGGAGCCTTCACCATCGGAATTAAAAAGACTGATTGATAAGGGGAGGGAAAGGCAGATTGATGCAATATTTGTTCAGCGTGAGTTTGACAGGACTAATGCTGACCTGATAGCCCGCGAAATAGGCGCTGAAGCAATAGTTATTGATCCGCTTAGCAGTAACTGGGTTAATTCGGTCAGTGAAATAGCTGAATACATTGCAGGAGAAAAATAAGGATATATGGACAGCCTAATTGAATTAAAGAATATTTCTGCTTCCTATAACGGGGCTGTGGTGCTTAATAATGTAAACTTCACGATCAGGGAAGGCGATTTTATTGGGGTCATTGGTCCTAACGGAGGAGGAAAAACGACTCTTTTGAAAATCATTCTTGGACTGGTGAAGCCTGTTTCAGGAGATATAATATTTAACAGGGAAAAGATAACTCCAAAGAAGATAGGTTACCTGCCCCAGATGGCCGAGGGTGATGGCAACTTCCCTGTTTCGGTACTGGATGTTGTCCTTTCCGGCTTAATGATGTTAAAAAAGGATACAGCCAGGATGGACAGGAATGATAAGGAAAAGGCAGAGGAGACCCTGAAAGATCTTGGTATTTATCACCTTCGGAATAAAACCCTGAATATGCTTTCGGGTGGTGAATTGCAGCGCGTATACCTGAGCAGGGCCCTGGTAGGCTCACCTAAGTTGCTGCTCCTGGATGAACCGGGTAATTTTGTCGACACCAGCTTTGAACAGGGTTTTTATGATAAACTTAAGGAACTGAACAGGGAAATGACTATCCTTATGGTTTCTCATGATGTTGGTACTATATCTGCTTTTGTGAAGAGCTTTGCCTGTGTTAACCGCAAGCTTCATTTTCATGATTCCGGCAGGATAACCACAGGACAGCTAAAAGCATATGACTGCCCTATACAGCTTATTGCTCATGGAGATGTCCCGCATACCGTACTAAAAAACCATTGATATGCTAAAAGCTCTTCTGGAATACGATTTCTTATTTCACAGTTTCCTGGCAGTTGTGTTTGGCAGCATCACTGCCGGAATAGCCGGTTCTTATATTGTCTCAAAAAAAATGGTCTTCCTGTCTGGAGGGGTAACACATTCTAGTTTTGGAGGCATAGGTATAGCATATTTTTTTGGCATCAATCCTGTCCTGGGCGCAGCTTGTTTCGGTATTCTGTCAGCTCTCGGGATACAATACATGGCTTCAAAACATAAGGTTAGCGAGGATTCTGCTATTGGCTTTCTTTGGGCTTTCGGTATGGCTGTTGGAATTATATTTGTTTACCTGACACCCGGATATACCCCTGACCTGATGTCTTATCTCTTTGGCAGTATACTCACAATTAAGGCAGGAGACCTTGTAGCCCTGGCTGTACTGGCTGTCGTACTTATAGTCTTTTTCCTGAGGTATTACAGGTTAATTCTTTACATTGCTTTTGATGAAGGGTATGCCCGTACTTTTTCTTCCGGGGTCACACTGTATAAGTATATCCTTATTGTTCTTTCATCCCTTGTAATTGTACTGAATATACGTATAGCAGGTGTTGTACTTGTCCTTTCGCTTTTAACAATTCCACCCAATATTGCGTTACTATATACAAGAGATTTTAAAAATATGATAATAATATCTGTTATTGCCGGTTTCCTGGGAATGCTTTCAGGCCTGGCGGCTTCATGGTACATGAATATCCCTACCGGTGCAACAATTATTTTTACACTTGTGTTGTTGTGGCTGATAAGCAGGGGACTGAATATAGCAGGAAGAAGAGATAGTAAAATAACATGAAATTACTGATAATTGATGATAGGCAATTGATAATTTAATTTTTAGAAATTTTCCTGTTATTCAATTACCAAAAGTAATGGAGAATTAGTATTATTTTAGAATAATAAACATATAGCACGAAATTATGGATTACGACGTAATAATTATTGGATCAGGACCGGGAGGTTATGTGGCTGCAATCAGAGCAGCTCAACTGAAAATGAAAGTGGCGGTAGTAGAAAAAGAAGAACCGGGAGGAGTATGCCTTAACTGGGGTTGTATACCTACAAAATCTTTATTGAAAAGCGCCAAGGTTTTTAATTTTCTTAAGCATGCTGAGGAATATGGTATAAGTGTTGATGGTGAGCCGCTTGCGGAATTAGGCAAGATGGTTGAGCGAAGCAGGTCTGTTGCTGAAGGTATGAGCAAAGGTGTAAAATACCTGTTTAAGAAGAATAAGATAGACCACATTATGGGTTACGGAAGAATTAAGACAAAGGGTGTTGTCGAGGTTGAAAGTGAGGGAGAAAAACAAGTATACAAGGCAGATCATATAATACTTGCAACCGGGGCCAGGTCACGTGAATTGCCTGATGTAAAGCAGGATGGCAAAAAGGTTATTGGCTACCGTGAGGCAATGACACTCAGTAAGAAGCCTGAATCAATGATAGTTATAGGATCAGGTGCAATAGGAAGTGAGTTTGCATATTTTTATAATGCAATTGGGACCAAAGTTACACTGGTTGAGTTCCTGCCCTCTGTTGTCCCTAATGAAGATAAGGAAGTTTCTCGTCAGCTCGAGCGCTCATTTAAAAAGTCCGGGATGAAAGTCCTTACAGGATCCAGTGTTGAGGCTGTTGATACATCAGGGGATAAATGTGTGGCTACGGTAAAAACCAAAAAAGGCATACAGGAGATAGAGGCTGATGTAGTGCTTTCAGCAGTAGGTGTGGCAACCAATGTTGAAAATATAGGGCTGGAAGAAAATGATATTAAGACCGAGAAAGGGAAAATAGTTGTTGATGATTATTACAGGACCAGCGCTGAAGGTATATATGCAATAGGCGATATAGTTCATGGTCCGGCACTGGCTCATGTAGCATCTGCAGAAGGCATTATTTGTGTTGAGAAAATTGCCGGTGAAGAGGTTGAAGCACTCGATTACAATAATATTCCTGCATGTACTTATACTTCACCTGAGGTTGCTTCTGTGGGATACACTGAGGAAGAAGCAAAAGAAAAGGGCTATGAATTAAAGATCGGTAAATTCCCGTTTACTGCAAGTGGCAAGGCTGCAGCAGAAGGGGCAAAGGAAGGTTTCGTGAAATTGATCTTTGATGCTAAATACGGTGAATTGCTGGGAGCACATATGATAGGTTCAGGAGTAACTGAAATGATAGCAGAGCTGGTGACTGCCCGCAAGCTAGAAACAACAGGCCGTGAAATAATTAAATCAGTGCATCCTCATCCAACTATGTCAGAAGCTGTCATGGAAGCTGCAGCTGCAGCCTATGATGAGGTTATTCATTTATAAACAATTTATCCCAACGCAACCTAATTTAACTCTTTTGCATCTATATTTTGGATGTGGCGCAGGCTTTAAGTTTTCATTTTAAGGCAAAATATTCATATATTTAAATCCCAAAGAGGAATATTTTGCCGGAATTAAAGAAAATACTGAAAGGCTGCCTTGCAGGAAACAAAAGGGACCAGGAACTACTCTACAGAAGATACTCTTCAAAACTGTACGGAGTGAGTCTGCAGTATTCAGGTTCTTATGACGAGGCAAGGGATGTTCTTCAGGAAAGCTTTATTAAAATTTTTACCAGCCTGCAATCATTCCACGGCAAGGGTTCTTTTGAAGGCTGGATGAGACGTATTGTGGTTAATACGGCTCTTGAAAGACACCGTAACAGGTATTACCTTAATAAGGTGGATGACCCGGGGTATATGAATAATACTCTGCCCGGGATGGAAGCTGATGATTTTGAAACAATGGAGTCAGAAGATCTTCTGAATTTTATTATGGAGCTGCCACCAAAATACCGAATGGTGTTTAACCTTTATGCCATTGAAGGATATAGCCATAAAGAAATATCAGCTATGCTTGGTATCTCTCAGGGAACATCAAAATCGAATCTTTCCAGAGCAAGAGCCATCCTTCAGAAGAAAGTGGAAAAGCACCTTGGAATAAAGAAGAGAATGAATGGTTAAGAATGAATCACATATTGATGTATTGTTCAGGGAAGGACTGAAAGATATTGAAGTTCTGCCACCGGAATCAGTATGGGAGAATATAAAACCTGCAGCAGGAAAAAGGGCAAACAGGATTATTCTTTTCAGGATAGCTGCTGGATTAGCAATACTTGTCTCACTGGGTATGATGGCCTACATGTTTACAAGCCTTCCCGAGACAGGAAGCAGGAACCAGCTGGCATCAGGTGACGGTAATGATATGTCTGACCTTTTTGACGCCGGTTATATTGGTCTTAATGTCAGAACCGCTGAATTAGCAGAAACTGACCAGGATGAAGACCAGGCAGTTGGCATTACCAGAAATACCGAAGTATCTGATGAAGATATTACTGATGATACACCTTTCCTGATCAATTATAACAGCGGTGTAAAACTGGATGATACTCAAAAGCCCGCCAGCAGCCTTTCCGGTTTTGCAGAATATGATGAAAATGTTAAACTGAAGACCAGGCAGCCCGCATTTATTGCATCAGGCCTTAGTCCTGTTGCCCAGGCAGAAGAAACAGCTAAAGAACGTAAATGGCGTTTCGGAGCCATGATATCACCGACATATCTTTCTTCAAATTCCGGCTTACAGGGGGTTAGTCCCACCGGTGTGAATAATGAATCTGCCATTCTTTCTTACAGCGGAGGATTCAGTGTAAGCTATAAAATGACAGGGAGGCTGAGTATACAATCAGGTTTCTTTTATTCCTCTCTCAGCAGGAAGGTTGAAGGAGTTGCATCCTATTCAGGCTTCAGTGCCTTTGCCAGCTCCAAAAGCGGAACCATATTCGGTGTTAATACGAGCTCAGGAACCGTTAACTCCACAAATAACGATGTTTATCTTGCTGATATAGCATCAAGCAGGATAAATGATTATTCTCTTTATGATAACTTTGATCCTCTGAAATCAGACCTTATACCTTTTGGAAGCCAGCTAAAACAGAGCTTTGAATACCTGGAAATACCTCTTTTGCTAAAGTATAAGATCATTGATGGTAAAATGGATTTCAATGTATTGGGGGGGATGTCATATAACTTCCTTATTGCCAATAATGCATGGGCAATTGGAGATGAAGGCTCCAGTATCCTGCTGGGAACGACTGAAGGTCTTGAAAACCTGATATTCTCAAGCTCCCTTGGATTAAGTATGGAATATGATCTGAATGAAAAACTGACATTTAACCTGGAACCCCAGCTGCGTTATTTCCTTAATAGCGGAGGTGATCTTGGTTCAGGCAACCCTTACACTTTTGGTGTCTTCTCAGGTATGCACTTCAGGTTCTGACAAATCTTTTTCAACAGTCTTATTATATAGTAAAATTTGCCTGCAAAACATTAACTTTGCAAATCTGTTTATTATATAATGATTATCCTGCAACGGAATCACAATAACAGAAATAATAATTTTTAATTACAAGGTTTAGACATGAAAAGCAGATGGCCCGGAAGAATACTTGGAGGAATAGGAATATTTTCAGTACTGATATTATTAATAAGTCTTATTAATGGGAATAAAGAAATAAGCGCCGGAAATGATCACAGCTCATTTACTGAAGGACAACAGGTAGTTTCCTATGACCTGCCTGACACGCTCTATTTTGCTGGTGAAAGAGTCCCACTTGAGAACTATGATACACGTGAATCACTCGACAGGGAATTGAATTCAAATGCTTATTTCCATTCTTCAACACTTCTGCTCATTAAGAGGTCGCACCGTTATTTTCCTGTTATTGAACCCATTCTTGAGAGTTATAATATTCCGGAAGATTTTAAATACCTTGCTGTTGCCGAAAGCAACCTTACAAATGCTGTTTCTCCCGCAGGGGCAAGAGGATACTGGCAGTTCCTGACAGCAACTGCAAGGGAATACGGTCTTGAGATTAACCGGGAGGTGGATGAACGATATCACCTGGAGAAGTCGACAGAGGCAGCCTGTAAGTACTTTCTTAAATCATATGACAAATATGGTAGCTGGACTATGGTGGCAGCTTCATATAACAGGGGGTCAAGAGGAGTTGACAGGTTAATTGATATTCAGGGGCAGGATAATTACTACGACCTGCTGCTTCCTGAAGAAACTTCAAGATATATATTCAGAATTCTTGCTTTCAAGACAATTTTTCAAAACCAGGAAAAATATGGATTTAATATACCTGATGATCATCTCTATCCTCCGCTTGACTATGTAACCGTAAGTATTGATACGGCAGTTTCCAGTTTTGCTGATTTTGCCAAACACTTTGAAACTAATTATAAAATGCTGAAAGCCCTTAACCCATGGCTGAGACAACCATATCTTCATAACCGGGACGGACAGACTTATGAAATTAAAGTACCTCCCGAAGGAACGCGCACAGGAGTTTATAATTACCAGGGTGGCTATTAATTGATTATCGGTGAAGAAAAAGGATAAGATATACGAAGATCGTATTTTTGTCAACGGTGCAAGAGTTCATAATCTTAAGAATATTGATGTTAAGATTCCCAGGGATAAACTCGTTGTTATAACCGGCCTGAGTGGGAGTGGTAAATCTTCTCTTGCTTTTGATACCATTTACGCAGAAGGTCAGAGGCGCTACCTTGAAACATTTTCAGCATATGCACGTCAGTTCCTGGGCGGAATGGAAAGACCTGATGTGGATAAGATAACAGGTCTCAGTCCGGTCATTTCAATTGAACAGAAAACAACAAATAAAAATCCAAGGTCCACGGTAGGAACCATAACGGAGATATATGACTATCTCAGGTTACTCTATGCCAGGGCAGCTGATGCCTATTCTTATGTTACAGGTGAGAAGATGGTCCGTTATACTGATGAACAGATATTAAGCCTGGTTAAGGAGAAGTATAAAGACAGGAGAGTTTATTTCCTGGCACCGGTAGTAAAGGGAAGAAAGGGGCATTATAAGGAATTATTTGAGCAATTGAGGCGGAAGGGCTTCCTTAATGTCAGGATTAATAATCAATTACGGGAATTGCAGCCCGGGATGAAACTGGATCGTTATAAAACACATTATATTGAAATCGTTGTTGATAAATTTATCCCTTCCGGGGTTGATGATAAAAGATTGAGTGATTCGGTCCTCTTTGCCCTTGACCAGGGTGAAGGGGTTATGATGATACTCGATGCCGACAGCAACGATCCGGCTTATTTCAGCAGATACCTTATGTGCCCCTCAAGTGGCATTTCTTATAATGAACCGGCTCCTCACAGTTTTTCATTTAACTCACCCCAGGGTGCATGTCCCACCTGCAACGGGCTTGGTGTAATCAGCGAAGTAGATGTGAAGAAAATTATACCGGATGATAAACTGAGCATTAAGAAAGGAGGTATTGAACCTCTCGGCAGGTACCGTAATATGTGGATATTCTGGCAACTGGAAGCAATTGCCGATAAATATGGTTTTACACTGGATACACCAATAAGGAATATCCCGGAAGAGGCTATGGATACTGTATTATACGGGTCAGATGAGGTCTTAAAACTTTCGAACACACCACTGGGTCTTACTTCCAATTACTTCCTGACTTTTGAAGGTGTAATCAACTATATCGGGAACCAGGAATCAATAGCAGCAAACGGTAAAAGCGGCAGGACTGGCAGGGCAGGTAATAGAAAACCTAATTATATTTATTACAAGGCCTGTCCTGATTGCGAGGGCACAAGACTGAAGAAGGAAGCAAGGTATTTTAAAATAGGAGGCAAGGATATCGGAGAACTTGCGTCTATGGATATTAATGAACTGGCAAGCTTTATTGATGGACTGGAATCGCGTTTGTCAGAAAGACAAAAGAAGATAGCACATGAAATTATTAAGGAAATAAGTTCCAGGATTGGTTTTCTTCTCAATGTTGGACTGGATTACCTGTCACTTAACAGGGGAGCCCGGACACTCTCAGGAGGTGAAAGCCAGAGAATTAGACTGGCTACACAGATAGGTTCACGCCTGATGAATGTGCTATATATTCTTGATGAACCCAGTATAGGCCTGCACCAGAGAGATAACAGGAGACTTATAGAATCCCTGAAACAGTTACGTGACAGTGGAAACTCAGTTATAGTGGTTGAACACGACCGCGAAATGGTGATGTCTGCGGATCATATTGTGGATATGGGACCGTTTGCAGGACGTAAGGGAGGATATCTTGTAGCTGAAGGTCCTCCTTCAAAGATAAGTAAGTCAGAAACCCTCACAGGTTCTTACCTGTCAGGCAAGAAAACAATAAGTGTGCCTGACAGCAGGAGAAAAGGTAACGGCAGTCTGCTGACTATTAAAGGTGCAAGAGGGCATAATCTTAAAAATGTCGATCTCTCATTCCCGCTTGGAGTATTTATTTGTGTTACCGGGGTTTCCGGTAGTGGAAAATCGTCTTTGATTAATCAGACATTGCATCCTGCACTTGCATCAAGACTGCACCGGTCAGGGAAATCATCACTGCCGTATGATGAAATAGCCGGAAGTAAGAATATTGATAAGGTAATTGAGGTGGATCAAAGTCCCATTGGTCGTACTCCAAGGTCTAATCCTGCTACATATACAGGGGTATTTACAGATATTAGAAAGCTTTTCGAACAAACAACTGAGGCAAAAATTCGTGGATTCAGTGCCAGCAGATTTTCATTTAACGTGAAGGGTGGACGTTGTGAAAGTTGCCAGGGGGCAGGGTTGAAAACCATAGAGATGAATTTTTTACCGGATGTACATGTGCTATGCAATGAATGTAACGGCAGAAGATATAACAGGGAAACACTGGAAGTAAAATATAAAGGAAAATCAATAAGTGATGTACTTGAGATGACTATCAATACATCGGTTGATTTTTTTGAGAATATTCCTTCCATCTATAAAAAGTTAAAAACACTTCAGGATGTGGGCCTGGGGTATATCAGACTTGGCCAGCCTTCAACTACGCTGTCGGGAGGTGAATCTCAGAGGGTTAAACTTGCTGCTGAACTGGCAAGAAAAGATACCGGGAAAACACTTTACATACTGGATGAACCTACTACAGGATTGCATTTTGAAGATGTCAGGGTGTTGCTCTGTGTGCTGAATAAACTGGTTGAAAGGGGTAATACCGTCATGGTAATAGAACATAACCTCGATGTTATAAAAATGGCAGATTTTATTATTGATATGGGATTAGAAGGAGGAAGGAAGGGTGGAGAAATAATTTTTACCGGGACCCCGGAAGATCTTGCTATGGAAGAAACAAGTTATACAGGGAGTTATCTGAAAGATGAATTGAAATTACTGGAGAGCAGTTAACCCGGACTGCAGCCTTATTCCGATTACAAATATTATTACTATTTTTAAGAATTATGAGAAAATCAAAAGATCTTGTCAGTGAGGCATTTGAAAATAAGACCTGGAATGAGATACATACCATGGATTCATGGAGAGTATTTAAGATTATTGCTGAATTTGTTGAAGGTTTTGAAAAATTAGCAAGAATTGGTCCCTGCGTCTCTGTTTTTGGATCCGCCCGAACAAGTGCAGACAACAGGTATTATAATGTTGCAGAGGAAATTGCATACTTGCTCACCGGTAAAGGATATGGTGTTATAACAGGAGGAGGGCCCGGCATAATGGAAGCTGCCAACAAAGGTGCTGCAAGGGGGAAGGGTAAATCTGTCGGTATAAATATTGACCTTCCCTTTGAACAAAAAGCGAATAAGTATATCGACCCGGATAAACTAATTACATTTGACCATTTCTTTGTCCGGAAAGTTATGTTTATGAAATACTCCCAGGGTTTTATCGTATTGCCCGGCGGGTTCGGAACTTTTGATGAACTGTTTGAAGCAATTACTCTTATACAGACAAAGAAAATTGGCCGGTTCCCTATTATTATGGTAGGTAAAGATTACTGGCAGGGACTGGTTAAATGGATTAAGGAAACCATGCTGGCAGAAAAAAATATTTCACCTGAGGACCTTGAGCTTTTTAATGTGGCAGAAACTGCATCAGAAGCTGTTGAACTTATCGATTCATTCTACTCTAAATATATGCTCAGCCCGAATTTCTAGTTACTATGAAATCTTTTATTGTTTTATTTTTTATTGTTTTCTCCTTTAACACCTTTGCACAGGATAGCTATATCCGTGTTATTACCCAGGATGAGTGGCCTCCGGGTAAATATATACCGGTAAAAGTTGAAATTGTTAATGCTAATATTGACGGTTTTGCCCGTTTTTACCAGGATCTGCCGAGGGGATTTACAGTAAAAAAGGGAAATACCAGTGGTGCCGATTTCTACTGGGACAGGAACCAGGTTAATTTTGTGTGGGTTAAATTGCCTGATAGAGATACCATCAGGATTAGCTATTTTGCTATGGCTGACCGCTCACTATCCGGGTCATTCAATTTAAGAGGTATGCTGGATTATGTAGTTGAAGGAGACAGCAGGGAGAGACAAGAAATCAGCTCACGGCTAATAAGGCTTAACAGAAATGCACCTGTTGAAGAAATCGTGGAAGATATCAGTATTGTTGATGTGAAAGAAGAGCCTGTTAGTGATAATCCTGCTGTAACCAGCAAACCTGAGGTTGAATTCCGGGTACAGGTTGCTGTTTCATCTGAGCGGTTGAGCAGGAGTGAACTGGAAAGCAGAACGGGATGCTCTTTTAAACATGATATCACCATACTGAAAACAGGCAGTGTGTATAAATACCAGAGCGGACATTTTGATGATTACCATGGCGCATCTGCCTACCTTGAATCACTTAAAAAGATTGAACTGAAAGATGCCTTCATAGTTGCCTACAGGGGCGATGAGCAGATATCAGTAAGCCTGGCACGAACCTTAACGGAGTAATTAAAATTTTAGTTTCCTGTCTATCTCCCTCTGGGCATCCTTGCGCTTTAATGTCTCGCGCCGGTCATATTCCCGTTTCCCCTTGGCCAGTGCAATCTCAGCTTTCGCGAGCCCCCTGTCGTTAAGGAATAACCTGGTCATAATAATCGTAAGGCCACTCTCTTTAACTTTACGTTCCAGCTTCCTTAGTTCTTTGCGGTGCAGCAAGAGTTTCCTTTCCCTCCTGGGTTCATGGTTATTGATATTGCCCCAGTAATACTCTGATATATTCATGCCCGTGACAAATAATTCACCGTTTCTGAACCTGCAGTAGGAATCGACAAGACTAGCCTTCCCTGCTCTTATAGACTTAATTTCCGTACCCATTAACTGGATGCCGGTAATATAGGTGTCTATAAAAAGATAATCATGGGATGCCTTCTTGTTTTTAATGACAATGTTATGTTTACTTTCCTTCTTCATAAGCTTCCCGTAAGTGCGAAATATACTCCTTCAATAAGGGAGTTTATTATCCAGCTGATGCCAAAATAAAACACAATTACAGTGAACAAAGCTACAATAAAGTATCTTATTAATGCCTGTCCTGAAATTTTTTCATATACACGAAGCCCGCAAAACATAATATACCCTACATATATACCAAAAATATTAATCAGATCAAGCTCAGGTATCAGCCTGGTGATAAAAGGGTTATAAAAAACGGGGATAGTGAATATGTCATCATTGAATCTGTCATCCGGGCATATTTTTTGAGAGCTACAAAATTAATTATTTTTAGGAAATGAAAACCGTGAAAGAAACTCGTGGATATGACATTATTGTAGTAACAGGACCTACTGCCTCGGGGAAAACAGGTTTTGCTGCCAGGCTGGCAGCAATTATGGGCTCGGAGATTATCAGTGCTGACTCAAGACAGGTATACCGGAGAATGAATATAGGTACCGGGAAAGACTATGATGATTATATCGTAGATGGAGAAAAAATACCTGTTCATATAATAGATATTGTTGATCCCGGGTATAAATACAATGTTTATGAATACCAGAAAGACTTTCTTGAGGTATATTCGAAAATGAAGGAAGATAATCTTACACCCATTGTTTGCGGAGGTTCAGGGATGTATCTTGACAGTATATTAAGAGGGTACAGTTTAATAAAAGTGCCTGTAAACCAGGCTCTGAGAGACCGGTTGTCAGGTTTGTCCCTGGAAGAACTTGCCGGGATACTGAAAGAGTATAAAAGTCTGCATAATAAGACTGATGTGGATACTGTTAAAAGGGCTGTCAGGGCTATTGAAATTGAAGACTATTATCTTAAAAACGAGCCGGAGCATGACCGGTTTCCGTCGATAAATGCTCTTATACTTGGCATCCGGTATGACAGGGATGCCCGCCGTGAACGGATCAGTAAACGACTTGAAGAAAGGTTATCGCAGGGGATGGTGGAGGAAGTTGAGAAACTGTTAGTTGAGGGAATTCCTGCTGATGATCTAATTTATTACGGTCTGGAGTACAAGTTTATTACGTTCTACTTGCAGGGGGAGCTGACTTATAGTGATATGAAAACAAGGCTTGAGACAGCCATTCATCAATTTGCAAAGCGGCAAATGACATGGTTCAGGGGCATGGAAAGGCGTGGCGTCAGTATTCACTGGCTTGACGGACACCTTTCTATGGAGCAGAAGCTAAAGAGAGCACTGTCTTATATGGAGACTAAGTGACTAAGTGACTAAGTGACGAAGTGACTAAGCGACTAAGTGACTAAGTGACTAAGTGACGAAGGGTGTCTTGTCCTAAAATAGGTTTACACAAAAAGTAAACTTATGAAAGGATATAATCATTACACGGAATCATTTAAAAGAGATGTAGTTCGGGAGATTTTAGAAGGACATATTTCTAAGGAAGAAGCTAAAAGGAAA
>JAIPBU010000052.1 GCA_021738535.1 Bacteroidales bacterium
TACTGCAATGGAACCATAGCTTCTATGTCATAAACAGTTCCAACAATTTCCAGCTCATTTTGACTATATATAGATTGAAAATGAAAAGATATTATCAGAATAATATACAAGAGAAATACATTAGACTTGTTCATCTAAAATCCTTATCCGTTAAATATTATGAAACTCTGATTTTTATCAATGTAAACCTTTTTTTTTTTTTTTCAAAATTTTTTCAGGCCATATGGCTAGGAGTAGGTTTATTGTCAGTTCCCTTAAGTCCCTGGTTTTCTGATTATCTAAGTCCTTTAGTCTCTCAGTCCCTTAGCCCCAGGTTCTCAATACCTCGGATCCGGTTTTACTGCCAGCTTTGCCATCTTTTCCACTTCCAGCTGGTGAAAACCAAAATCTTCTGTTACTTTTCCCAGCATAAGGTAGGTGCCGCTGCCCCTGAACGGGTATTGCTACAACCGGAGTATATCAGTTATTTTAAAAATATTTGTATTGCATTTAACGAAAAGCGGTCTGATTAGTAGTCGGTAAGCAGGTGGCGTTCTTTATGCTAATGCAGGAAGGTTTTAATATTTAAAATCTCAAACTATAACTGAAAGAGGGAATAATGGGGAAGTAACTTTGTTGTTTTAAAACAGTTTCGGTTGCTTCTGGGATAATTCTCCCTTGCTGGTCAAATTTATAGCTTGTATCAAGGTAATAAAAATATGGATTCTGACGGTTATACAAATTGTAAATATTTATGCTCCAGGTCCTTTCACCCCATTTAACAGATTTATTAAAACTGATTCCAACATCAAGTTTATGGTAAGCCCGCATCCTGTATGAGTTCAGGTCATTATATACCTGTCCATGAGTTAAATAGTCTGGATTAATCATATTATCTTTTGGCCCTATCATTCTAAATTTAGCAGATGCAATGGTATAAGGGTTGCCGGTTCCATAAACCCATGTCGCAGAGAGTTGAATCTTTTCATTTATTTTCTGAAGATAGACAATGCTTATATCATGTGTCCTGTCATACTTAAAGGGATATGGTTTCCCATTATTTTTATTCTCAAACTGGCGGGTTGTTTTTGAATATGTATATGCTATCCAGCCTGTTGCCGAACCTTTAGTCTTCTGAAGAAGAAATTCCAGACCATAAGATTTACCTTTACCATTAGTTTCGACCTGGGTTTGCCAGTCGGAAGCTGATGCGAGTGTTGCCACTCCATCTTTGTAAGTTATGAGATTATTCATTGTTTTATAATAACCCTCCAGGCTAAGTTCATACCTACCATTCCTCCAGGTTTTTTCCATACCGAGGGCATATTGTTTTGAAAGCGAAGGGGCAATAGTTTCAGTTACGGGAACCCAGATATCGTTCTGCATATCCGGACTTGATCCGGTAAGTAAATGAATGTATTGATTCATTGAAGAATATGAAGCTTTCAGAAGGGTATTCTCTCCAATCAGGAGGGTTGTAAGAAATCGTGGTTCAATTGATGCAAAATTCCTCTCCGGTATCTGATAATTGGTGACCCTGAAACCGAAATTTGTAAATAAGCTGGTGCCGATTGAAATCTCATTTTCAAGATAAACAGCATTCTCAAAACCATTCTGTTTTTTACTTCCCAAACAAGTATCAATTGCAGCACTGTTTTCGGATGACTTGTATGTTGTCGTATTAGGATTAAAATGATGAAAGACAGTAGTGCCTCCAAATTTCATTTTATAATTCTGATTAACAAAATAATCGAAATCAGCTTTTATTGACAGGTCAACAATCCCGGACCAGTATGATGCACTTGTTTCTTCCTTAGTGTTGTTGTAAGTATATGTACTTACGAAATCATTTGCAAGTCGGTACCTGGTTGAATATAAGGTGAAATTTGAAAAAAGCTTGCTTCCATAAACATGATTCCATCTGAAAGAACCAAGTATATTTCCCCATTCAATATTCATCTTATTTAAATCTGTTTGAGTTTTTTGTTTAGACAATACCTTATCCCCGCCCGAATAGAAGCTTAGATATAGCCTGTCTTTTGGCGATATAATATGGTTTATTTTCGCATTCAGATCATAAAAACTGTATCCGATCGAAGTTCCATTAAATGAGGTTAACTTTGTTAACGGTCGTGTGATTAAATCATACATGAATCTCCGTGCCGAAAACATATATGAGGTGGTATCCTTTTTTACCGGACCTTCAACCATTATTTTGGAGGCAATCATTCCGATCATCAGGTTTCCGTGGAATTCCTTCATATTTCCTTCTTTCATTTTAATATCCACAACCGAGGATAACCTGCTTCCATAGTGAGCGGGGAAACCACCTTTTACAAGCTTCACGCTGTTTATTGCATCGGTATTAAAGGTTGAAACAAATCCGCCTAGATGATTAACATAATAAACAGGAACATCATCAATAACCATCAGGTTCTGATCAGGGTTTCCTCCTCTGACATATAAGCCACTGGACGCCTCGTTCCCCGACTGGATACCAGGCATAAGCTGAAATGATTTTAATAAATCAGATTCTCCTCCAAGAGATGGCATAATAGTAACTTTTGAAACGGGCAAAGAAACAACACTCATCTCCTTCCTCTTCCCATATGTAGTTGTTTTTTCTCCAACTACCAGCACCTCGTCAATGATATTCATGCTTTCTAATGCAATGTCAATCTTTTGGTTCTGAGTTGGTATTACGACAAAGGATGAAGGCGAGTAGCCAACAAAAGAGGCCTGCATTTTAACCGAATCTTCTGATGGATTAAGATTCAGAACATAATAACCATAACTATTAGAAATTGCATAATTTGAATAATCTTCAGTAGTTACAGTGGCTCCTGTAATTATCTCACCTGATGCTGCATCTGTAACATAACCGCTGATTGAGATATTTTGAGAATACCCTTTAGTAACCAATACAAAAACAGACAAAAATATAAATATCCTCTTTATCATTTTATTGGTTTATTGGTACGGTTATTACTTTTTCATCTGACGAATAGCCTGCAAAAATCCCATAACCACCTGTAATATTTGAATACAGCTTAACTGGCTCGCTCATACCGCTGAATATATCATGATCAAGGCTGAACAAATAGGCAAATTGCTTTTCCCTGTATTTATAGTAAGATTCAGAAACTGACCTTAAAATGATTTTCAGGTTATAATCGCGGTACCATTGAGTATAAAAGTAAACTCTCACCGAGCAATGTTCCCCGTCAAACAATTTATCTGTGAAAATCAGAGTTCTTGGATTATAATCAAGAAGCCCGGTTGAGGTTATTACAGGGTCAGAGTTTTTGTCAAACCATATTGGTACATTTTGATTTTGACTACTGACGGGTATATTATCATTTCTGGCAGTATCAATTCCTGCCAGTTCTATTTCATAAAAGTCCGGGCCGGTAAAATCCTGAAAATCAAGCCTGATTTCATTAATTATATTTCCATCCTGATTTATTAACACTGAATCAGTATAGACAACGCTTTGAAGGATCGTTTTTTCTGGGATGATATCTTCACAGAAAGCGGTGTCAATATCAGGTACAATGACCTTTAATGAATATTTTTTATTTTGTTCCGCTGTTATGTGCGAACAGTAATATCCGGATTCCATGTACATTGTATCAATAATAATGTTATTCTCACTTATTATTACTGTTGCATCAGTGCATTCGGGAAAAGTATTTTCCAGTACTCCAATGCTTTTTGATAAATGGACTTTTATCCGGGAATTGTCGGTAAAAAAGCTGTTAACGACAATTTTCGGGGTTTCATCCGGCAATTCTATATCAATCTCTTTCGTGCATGACGCAAGTGAAATAAGAATAGCAAAGAGAATGATAATTTTATGATAATAATACATTAGAAATTAAAGTTGACTTTATAGGAAAGCATAGTATGGCCTGTAATAGAGAATTCGGAGTATAGATCGAAGCTGACTCTTCTGCTTTTCGAGTATAAAGTTACACCGGGTGCAGCATAGCATCCGAATTCTTCATTCCTATATGGAATTGGGTCTGCAGAACTCCAGACTTCCTTATAGGCGTGCGAAAAGTAGGGAGACACTTCAGCAAATACCTGGAATCTTTTTTCTGTCAAAAAGGAATATCTTGTAACAATACCAATTCTATAAACAAAATAGTTGAATAATTCGGACTGTTCTCGATAAGATGAATTTGTAAGAATTGGGAATCTGCAGACTAATTCAAAACCTGAGGTGAGGTTTTTGGTAATTCTATAACCGTACCGTACGGAAGAAACAGTCTCAATCAGACCAAAACCTCCAGTGCTTAACAACCGTTCATTAATTTTTGGATTAAACTGAATACCAACCTGGTTTCTATAGATGGATGACTCTTCCACAACCTGGGGAAATGCATTGATCAAAAGCAGAAAAAGAATACTAGTCGATAGAATTATTATCCTTTTCATAATAATTATAAATATTAGCAAACAGCGTTTAAAATTACTATATTTATCTTAAACGCTGTTTCTTTTTTTGGGGAAATTCTAATACGGATCGCTTAGGTATGTTACCTTTCTAGTGGAAGATGATGGAGAGCCAGAAAGTGCATTATCCCATTCTATATAAATGTATTGTGTATATCCATCAATTAGTCTGCCGCGACTATAGGCCTGGCAATAACTATCGTTCAAGTCTATTGGACTCCCCCCACAAGTGACAATATTCTTTTGTGTCACGCCAGTTCCTGCATCATACCCAGCATCAATTTGGTATTGAACCCCTTCGCCTGGGAAATACCAATAACCATCATCATTTGCTGACTTAGTACTTAACTGCGCAGTGAACCAAAGCCCTAACGTTCTTTTCTGAGGATTAGTCCTTATATCATACCACCAGGCTGTCCCCAGATATTGATCAGTAATTGTGTATTCCATTACTGAACTAACTATCCTAAACCTATTATCGTTAGTAAAATACTCGGTTCTCTGGGCAAGATCACTTTTAGTTTCTAGTTCGGGGCGAGTTTTTGAAATTTCTATATCCTTGGTTGGGATTTGATCTTTTGGGAGTAAAAGCGTTTCTATTTTAGATTCATCTCCGGTTCGGTAAATGTAATTTTGCACAATTCTATAAATCTGGTCTCCAACCTGGAAGATTCCGTCCTCGTTAACAACATAACATAAGATAATTGAATGAGGCATAACATAGAGTGTCGAATTGTCATATATCTCCTTATTAAAGATGTTTGGGTAGTTCGTTACATAATCTGCAAATTTTGGGTCGTTTTCCTCCAGCTTTATGCCATCAAGGTAATATTCAGACATGGATTTAAAACCTAGAGCCATATTTCTCTCAGTGATTAAATGTTGATTATTCTGATTCTCAGAGAGCCACTTTTGGTGAGCCATAAAAGTCTCTACATCTTTGAAGATTAATCGACCTTCATGAAATACAATACCCTCATTTTCGTTAATAGGAAGATTTGCTTCATGCTCTTCTTTTTGACAAGAAGACATGAACAAAAGGAGAAGACTCAAAAAGACAATGCAATTGAACCTCCAAAATCCAAAACATAGATTCTTTTTCATAGTGCGTTTTGATTTAAATTAATAATTTGTTTCATCAATACAGAATTGACTAAACAAATTTGGCATAGGCTAATTAACTAAGCAACCATTTAACTGGCAAATAGTTATCATAGATGTCAATAAGCTATTAATATATTCAATTAGTTATCCAAAGGACAAGTAAGTTATCCAAAGCGTCTTAATTCTTCCCTGAATCCAAAGGCAGTTAATATAGGAAAAACCTTACTACATCTTTTTCTGGGTACTGAAATATTATGTCCGGCTAAATATATAATTCGCAAATATCTATTGAAGGATCCGGGTCTGTTTAAATTAATTATATATGACGAGCTGCAACGTAAAAAATGATAATCCTTCAACACGCTCTCTATAACACATAATGACTTTGGCAAGATAATCTGAGCACCGCAATCAGTGTGTAATATCTTTGTGTAATTTCTATCGGCTTTGCATAAGATAATCTTATCAAGATCAATGACTTTGTGTCCATTCCTGGCAATTATGTAAATTGCATTACAGTTAGAAGCAGGATTGATGAAAACCTCAAGATTTTTCATGTTATAGAGTTAAGTATTTCTCCTTGCAGGAACTAATATTTTTAAAACATCATTTATTATAAACAGTAGACTATAATGCCAGCACTTTATAGTCAATTCTTATTTTTTATAGCACTGCACACTCAAAAGCATTACCACACATTAGTTATAATTTGCACAGATTCTCTAAACAGTATTAAAGTATTTCAGATAATGACTCTCTAAATATAAATCCTTTTTTTTTTTTTTTCAAAATTTTTTCAGACCATATGGCTAGGAGTAGGTTTATTGTCAGTTCCCTTAAGTCCCTGGTTTTCTGATTATCTAAGTCCTTTAGTCTCTCAGTCCCTCAGTCCCTTAGTCTCAGATTATCAATACCTCGGATCCGGTTTTACTGCCAGCTTTGCCATCTTTTCCACTTCCAGCTGGTGAAAACCAAAATCTTCTGTTACTTTTCCCAGCATAAGGTAGGTGCCGCTGCCACGGAATGGGTATTTTGCCAGTGAATCTGAAAAGTGCACCGTATCAAAGAACTGCCCTTTATGATCAATGAAACAACCGAAGTTCATCCATTGCCTGTTAACTGTCTTTATGTACTTAACGGTTACAAGGTGCCCCACCATCCTTATCCTGTGACCATTCATCCTTTTCATGTCGTTTGCGCTGATATCGCCCCGGAAGGATGATTTCACCAGGCCAAACCAGTTGATGCTTACAGGGAAACCAAGAAGCTCTATCTCGTCATAGGCATCTTCAATCCTGTTCCTGTCGAGATCGGGAAGCTTATATTCTTTTGAGGGTGCATCAAAAAGTGTACGCGACTTCTCCGTTTTCCTGCTGTTAAGCAGCATATGTGCTTCCCACAGCAGCTCAGCTTTTGTTTTACCGGTAAAACGCAGGGCTCCCGTGCGAATAAGCAGTATTAACTGTTCCAGTCCCGGCCTTACCCTGTTGACAAAATCGCTTAATCCCGTAAAAAGACCTTCTTTATCTCTTATCTTCTCAATTATCGTGGCAACGGATCTGTCGAGGTTCTGTATGTGTATAAACCCCAGGTAGATATCCTTGTCCTTAATCCCGGTCATATACCTGCTGTTGTTGACACATGGCGGATGCAGTCCCGCCTTGTACCTCAGCGCCTCGTGGGCATATACCCATGTACGGTAGAATCCCCCGAAATTGTTTATTACCGCCACTATGAATTCCAGGGGAAAATGGGCTTTCAGGTACAGGCTCTGCAAGCTCTCAACGGCATAGGATGCGGAGTGGGCTTTTGAGAATGAGTAACCTGCAAATGATTCAATCTGCCTCCATACTTCTTTGGTAATCTCATCAGGATACCCCTTTTTGCGGCAGTTTTCAAAGAAGCGGTTTGTGATTTTTCTTATTTCCGATTTAGACCTGTACTTGCCGCTCATGGCCCTGCGGAGGGTGTCAGCATCAGAAAGATCAAGCCCGGCAAAGTGATGGCATATCTTCAGCACATCTTCCTGGTATACCATAACACCGTAGGTCTCGCTCAGCTGTTCCTTCATTACCGGGTGCAGGTAGCTGAAGCCATCGGGATTATGGAACCTGTGAATATACTGCTTCATCATTCCGGAACGGGCAACACCCGGGCGGATCACCGAGCTGGCAGCCACAAGGGTGGGGTAGTCGCTGCAATTAAGCTTCTGCAGCAGACCGCGCATGGCCGGACTCTCAATATAAAAGCAACCCTTTGTCTCTCCCCCGGCAAGATATTTTTTTACCTTGCCGTCGTTTTTAAACTTCTGTATTGCATGTACATCAACATCAATGCCCCTGTTCTCCCTTATTATATCAGCACTTTCTTTAATATGGCCTATCCCTCTCTGGCTGAGTATGTCAATCTTCTCGTAGCCCAGCTCTTCTGCAACGTACATATCCCACTGCGTGGTAGGAAATCCCTTCGGCGGCATGTCCAGAGCAGTATAACAAGTGATGGGATTTTCTGAAACCAGTATTCCTCCTGCATGTATGCTTCTCAAATTGGGAAAGTCGGCTATCCTGCTGCCCAGGCGGAATATCTTAGCGCTCAGACTGCTATGATTGTTTTTATCGCCCGGGTTGTCAATCAGGCTGTCTATTTCTTCTTTGGGCAGACCGTATACCTTCCCGAGCTCCCTGATTATCGATTTGCCTTTAAAGGTGCTCATGGTGCCCAGCAGTGCAGTGTGGTGATAACCGTACCTCTTGAAGATATAGTCTGTTACCTCGTCCCTGTCTTTCCATGAATAGTCGATGTCAAAATCGGGCGGAGTGCTCCTTTTGGGGTTGATAAACCTCTCAAAGTAAAGGTTCAGGTCGATAGGGTCAACATTAGTGATCATGAGGCAATAAGCAACTATGGAATTTGCACCGCTACCGCGTCCCACATGATAAAAACCCCTGGCCATCGAGTATCTTATTATGTCCCATGTAATAAGGAAATATGCGGAAAAGCCCAGTTTATCTATAATTTCAAGTTCATGCTTTATCCTTTCCCTGGCTGTGTTATTGTTATTACCGTACCTGTACTGCATGCCGTCCCATGCCAGTTTCTCAAGCAGCAGCTTGTCGTCATACCTGCTTGCAGAAAATACCTGTTTATTTCTCGGGGTGTTGTCATTAAAGCTTATATGGCAGTCATCCAGCAGGTGTTTACTGTTTTCGATGATAAAGGGGTAGTCGGAGTAGACACTATTAAGTATATCATTATCAATGAAATATTCGTGTTTATCAGCGAATTGTGCGGGTTCCAGGTGGTCAATAAGTGTGTTATGATCAATTGCCCTCAGGTTTTTATGTATTTCCCATCCTGCTTTATCTTTGAAACTTACACTGTGAAAGCCCGTCAGCTTATACTCATCCAGTTTCTTCATCCTGCTAAGCAGGCTGTTTACCTCTGTTGCCCTGATATTTATTCTTTCATTCTCCTTCAGCTTCCTGTCGGGCATATTGTTCATGGAGTACAGTATATAGGCCTGGTTGAAGCGGGGTGCGGGAAAGGGCAGGGATGTTTTGGTAATATTATGATGTGAAAGGAACTCGTTCAGTTCCCTGAATCCCTCGTTATTTCTTGCTATGCCGGTATACAGGTATTTTCCTTTATCTCTGAACTCAATCCCTGCCACAGGCTTTATTCCTGCCTTTTCGCAATCTTTCACAAAATAGGGCATACCGGTACTGTTGTTTATATCAGCCAGTACCAGGCTTTGTATACCCATGCTTTTTGCTGTTGCTATCAGTTCTTCTATTGACAGCACGCCGTAGCGCAGGCTGTAGTATGTATGGCAGATGTACATATGCTAGCTCTCCTCTCTGATGCGGCAGGCATGCCGCATCTGCAATTATCTATAAAAATGCATCTTATGTCTTTGTTTTTCGCTCACCTCTCACCTCTCACCTCTATGCTTGTATCCCTGATGCGGCAGGCATGCCGCATCTACCCCGCAGGCTCTTTGTACCGCATTTCGTCCGAAACGTCTCCTGAGATTGTCCATTGCCATGTAGAGGCTGACCATCTCCGGTGTGTCCTCGAACATATTCAGTTGCTGCACTCCTCTTACGAGGTGACTGAAGCGTACGCCTATAAGCCTTATCAGCATTCTTCTTTTATACAACCTAGTGAATAATTCTTTTGCATCATCTATGAGTACATGGTCGAATGATGTATAGGGTATCCTTTTCTGCAGGCTGTGGGTGTCGTAGTTGGAATACCTTATCTTGACCGTTATGCACGAGGTCAGTTTCTCCTGCCTGCGCATCTGCCATGCTATTTTTTCGACCATGGAGGCCAGTATCTGTTTCAGTCGGACCAGGTCAGTTGTATCCCTGTCAAAAGTGCTTTCCGTGCTAATAGATTTTTGTTCCGAGTAGCTTACGACGGGACTGTGATCTATCCCGTTGGCCTTTTTCCATACATCCATACCGTTTTTACCCATCACACTGGTCATCATATCGGCAGGTATCTGCCTCAGGGTATAGATACGGGATATGCCCATTGAGCGCAGCAGGTGATAGCTTTTCTTACCCACCATGGGTATTTTGCGAATGGACAGGGGGTCGAGAAAAGGGTTTACCAGGGACTGTTCAACATGTCTTTCACCGTTGGGCTTGGCCTCGCCGGTGGCTATCTTTGATACTGTTTTATTGACCGATAGTCCCAGCGAGAGGGGAAGCCCCGTTTCTTTTATTACCCTTTGCCTAAGCTCACCGGCCCATTTACCGGTACTGTAGAACCTGTCCATTCCTGTCATGTCAATATAATGTTCATCCACCGAGGCTTTTTCATAGGCCGGGGCTTTTTCAGCAATTATATCGGTCACTGTCCGTGAATAATTCGAATAGGATTCCATGTCGCCCCGTATAAACACGGCATCAGGGCAGAGCTGCCGGGCCATCTTCATGGGCATGGCCGAGCTTACCCCGTAGCGACGAGCCTCGTAGCTGCATCCTGCCACCACTCCCCGGTCAGACATGCCGCCAATGATAACAGGCAGGCCGTTCAGCCTGCTGTTCTTCAGTCGCTCAACCGACACGAAGAAGGTGTCGAGATCCATGTGTAGTATTGTTCTTTCCATTAATCCATCAATCCATCAATGCTCGCTCCCACGGGCCACAATCACCAGCCGCTCGCGAGCTCGCAGGACTCACTTGCATTCAGCAAGCTCGCCCTGCTCGGTTCCAACAATCCTTTTTTTTTTGCATTTTATCTTTCTTTATCATATCTTTGATTAGAAATTAATCAAATATGTGACTATAATATAATCATTGAATATGAATTTTGCAAAAAACATCAAGTTTCTTCGTAAGCGAAAGGGCAGGACCCAGGATGATGTGGCATCGGCGCTGGGGCTTAAGCGCTCTACGCTCAGCGGGTATGAGAACAGTGTTGCTGAACCCGGCATTGATATGCTTGTTGCATTCTCAAAATATTTTGAGATAGCGGTAGACACATTGCTGAAGATGGACCTTGCCAGTCTCACTGAAAGCCAGATGGGTGAACTGGAAAGAGGTTTTGATGCATATCTCAGCGGCAGTAACATGAGGGTGCTGGCAACCACTGTTGATGATGAGAACACTGAGAATATTGAGCTTGTACCTGAAAAGGCAAAGGCCGGTTATCTGACAGGATATGCCGATCCTGAATTTATAAGTGAGCTGCCCGTTTTCAGGATGCCATTTCTTTCATCAAACAGGAAATACCGTACTTTTCAGCTGAAAGGCGACTCCATGCTTCCCATACCTGATGGTTCATGGGTTACCGGTGAATATGTGCAGGACTGGTATGAAATATCTGACGGTAAGGCCTATATTATCTTTACCATGGATGACGGTATAATGTTCAAGATCGTGGAGAACAGGATCAGGGAAGAAGGCAGGTTGTTTCTTTATTCTCTCAATCCTGTTTATGATCCTTTCAGTGTCAGGGTAAGCGAGGTAAGGGAGATATGGAAGTTCACGCATTATATTAGTGCCGAGTTGCCCGAGCCCGTTATTCCTGAGAAAGAACTGATAAACACTGTTGCCAGGATGAAGCATGACCTGGATAAGCTGAAACAAAAGAAAGACCCGGAGTTACCTGAGAGTCCAGGTACCTGATGAAAAAGCCAGGTTGCTGATATCCGTTTCACCGGTGAGAGGGAAGAAGGTGCGGTCCGGCTTCCTGAGCAGGGAGCTAAGATCTTTTTTTATCTCTATGCTTTTGTTATCGGCTATAAAAAGCATGCCGGGTTGAATATGCCTGCCCAGTGCAGGAGACTCACATACCAGGGGTATGCCGGCAGGCAGCTTTTCTACTGCTTTGCCGAAGGCTTCAGCCACATACTCATCATTAACCTGGACATATATTGCCTGCACTGCCCCCGCACGGAGCATGCGTGCTGTATCCTTATTCCCTTTTGTGCCTGTTTCCCGGTATATCCTGTAATTATTTCCTGAGTATATTTCTTCCAGTTCCTCGGCTGGCTCATGAAAATGCGGACTGATCTTTACGGCAACAGGATTTTGATTACTGAATTTATTAATCACCATGCAGGCAAGGGTCGTTTTGCCACTGTTACGCCCGGTACCGGCGATGATAAGGAGGTTTTTGAAGGTTGAAATATTCATGAAAGACTAAAGGCTAAAGACAAAAGACAAAAGTAAAAAGTAAAAAGGAAAAAGTAAAAAGTAAAAAGTAAAAAGTAAAAAGGAAAAGCATCTATCCAATAATCCAACAATCCATTAATTAATCGTACCTTTGCGCACTAATTTAAAAAATGATGAAATCAATACGAAATATTGCAATAATTGCTCATGTCGACCATGGTAAAACAACGCTGGTTGACAGGATAATACAGGAATGTAAAACACTTGATTCCCACTCAGATTCAAAAGACCTTATACTTGACAATAATGACCTGGAAAGGGAAAGGGGAATAACCATATTATCAAAGAATGTATCGGTAAGCTACAGGGATGTAAAGATCAATATAATTGATACTCCCGGTCATGCCGATTTTGGAGGTGAGGTTGAAAGGGTACTCAAAATGGCCGATGGTGTTTTGCTGCTTGTGGATGCATTTGAAGGACCCATGCCACAGACGAGGTTTGTGCTTGGCAAGGCTGTTCAGCTTGGTCTGAAGCCCATTGTTGTGATAAATAAAATAGATAAGCCCAACTGCAAGCCTGATAATGTACAGCAGGATATATTTGACCTGATGTATAACCTGGATGCAGCAGAGGAACAGCTTGAGTTTGAAACTGTTTTCGGTTCATCAAAGGAGGGCTGGATGAGCCTTGACTGGAAGAAAAAGACCGAGAATATCATACCCCTGCTTGATGTTATCCTTAAAGAGATACCTGAGGCTCCATACAGGGAAGGGACTCCACAGATGCAGATTGCGTCACTGGATTACTCAAGTTATGTTGGCAGGATAGCTATCGGAAGGGTATTCAGGGGTGACATTCATGAGGGCACTGACTATATTCTTTGTAAGCGAAACGACGGACGGAAAAAAGTCAGGATAAAGGAACTGTTTGAGTTCATTGGCCTGGGTAAGGAAAAAACCGGGAAAGTCAGAAGTGGTGATATTTGTGCAATAGTAGGACTTGAGGATTTTGAGATAGGAGATACGCTTGCTGATATTGAAAAACCTGAACCATTGCCAAGAATTTCTGTGGATGAACCTACAATGAGCATGCTTTTCACCATTAATAATTCACCATTCTTCGGAAAAGAAGGAAAGTATGTAACATCGAGGCATTTACGCGACAGGCTAATGAAAGAAACAGAAAAGAACCTTGCGCTGCGTGTTGAAGAAACCGGCTATGAAGATCGATTCAATGTATACGGAAGGGGCTTACTGCATCTTTCGATACTCGTTGAAACAATGAGGAGGGAAGGCTATGAATTCCAGCTGGGTAAGCCGCAGGTAATATATAAGGAAGTGGATGGCAGGAAGAATGAGCCTTTTGAAACACTTGTTATAGATGTTCCCGACCAGTACTCCGGGAAGGCTATAGAGCTGGTGACAAAGTCTAAAGGAGATCTCCTTGTTATGGAGCCAAGAGGCGATATGCAACACCTTGAATTTGATATACCCGCCAGGGGACTTATAGGGTTAAGAAACAACATCCTGACAGCTACTGCCGGCGAGGCAACTATGACCCACCGTTTCAGGGGCTACGGTCTTTACAAGGGAGAGATGGATGAGACTAAAAACGGATCGCTTGTTGCAATAGATGAAGGTCAGGCCAGTGCTTATTCGATCGATAAACTGCAGGACAGGGGCAGATTTTTTGTTGACCCGGGTGCAAAGGTCTACAGGGGACAGGTAATTGGTGAATCCACCAGGACGGGTGACCTTGGGATAAATATTACTAAAGGTAAGAAACTTACCAATATGCGTGCCTCCGGTTCAGATGAGAACGTAAAGATAGCACCGGCAGTGAAGTTTTCTCTGGAAGAGGCTATGGAACATATTAAGGATGATGAGTATCTTGAAGTCACACCACTGAGTCTGAGAATGCGGAAAATCAGTTTTTAGACTTATTTACTGATCTGGTTTAAAAGTCTATTTTTGACTCATAAAATCTATACTATGGCTGATTTAATCGGAAGGTTTACAAAGCAGGAAGAAACGGCTAACTGGCTGTCTCATTTCGTAGGTGCAATTCTGGCCAGTGCGGGTCTTACGCTTATGATAGTGGCCTCAGCTATTAAAGGAAATGCATGGCATGTGGTAAGCACGGCAATATTCGGATCAACAATGGTATTGCTATATTTTTCATCAGCTGTAGCCCATGGATTACCGGCAGGAAGGCTGAAGCAAATATTTTTTGTAATTGACCAGGCAGCCATTTTTTTATTAATTGCAGGTACATATACCCCGCTTGCACTTGTTGCATTGCACGGACCAATGGGGTGGGTGCTGTTTGGCCTTCAGTGGTCAATGGCCATCACAGGAATAATAATGAAAGTGGTAAAACCAAACAGGGTTGAAGCAGGAGCTAAACTAATAGATATTATACTATATGTTGCCATGGGATGGATGCTGCTTATAGCCATAGTGCCTCTTGTGAAAGCACTGCCTGCGATGGGACTGATATGGATATTTATTGGAGGTGCATGCTATTCCTTCGGAATTATATTTTACCGTACGGCAAAATTTAAGCATGCACACCTCGTATGGCATCTAATGGTACTGGCCGGAAGCATAGCCCATTTCTTTGCCATATTTTTTTATGTTATACCAATAAGTGTATAGTAGTAAGCTTAAAGCGCAGGACACGTAATATCCTGAAGTTCACCGTTCCAGCAATGCCAGTTGGTATCCTCAAAGTGACTTTCACTCTTCACCCTGCCTGCTTTCGTTTCTGAGTCCCACTGTATTTCCACCATTCCGCTGGAAAGGCTTATTGTATACCATGCATTGTAATCCAGCGAGGGGTCTTTACCAAGCGTTATATAACTTCCAGTTTCATTCTGACCGGGATAAACATAAGTGTAGGTAAGTGAAGAAGTCTCTGCCTCATAATCTTTGGTCCAGCTTACTTCAAGAAGTTTTACCGAAGAATCATCCTCATAGACATAAACATTCCATGATGCAGCAGTATGATCATATCTTACTACACCATCGAACCACTTGAAACCGGATTCCGGCGTATTCGGCCCCTTAATTACCATTTCCATTGAAAATTGCTCGTTATCAATGCGTTCTGCAGTGAGGGTGGCTGTTATACTACTTTGCTCATAGGTAAACTGGTATTCCCATTGCCATGTATTGTCCCCTATATATTCGGCTTCTTTATCAAGCATGTAAGAATATGCAGCAACGGGCAATGCAATTGATCCGCCCGAGATTGAACTCCAGAAAGAGACTGTCAGGAAAGAATAGACAAAATTATTATATGTTGTAACTATTCCCTTGTCCCGTGCAGGATTGGTATCAAAATCGGAAAAGTCCATTACAAGGCTTTCAACAGGTGGAAGATCCGGCTTTTCATCCTCATTTTCCTTGTCGCATGAACTGTTTAAAATTCCTATAGAAATAATTAAGGCCAGTGCAATTAATTTACTTGAAACAAGATAGTTTTTCATAATATTATTATTATTGGATTGTTTAAAATTAGTTGTTATGGTTGTAATACGTGTCCAATGCATAGTTTGTTACACATTATATAAACTCATAAGAAAAAACTTTATTGTTCTTATCCGGGATTGCAGGAAATAAAATAAACATTCAAATCGTTCACCGGGTGGTACACCCGCCACACCGTCCAATCCCCGGGTGGTACCGGGGCTATTTCTATTCACCCCCGGGGGTGTTAAGGTAATCCCTTCTGGATTGATCTGGTGCCCACCCCTAAGAAACTAGACTAAAAGTACTAAAATAAATTGTACTTTTATGTTAATGGTTAAACATCATCACAAACGGACAGCGCAGGAAAAAGAGAAGATCCTGCTGGACATTCAGAGGCTTGGAGTCGCT
>JAIPBU010000053.1 GCA_021738535.1 Bacteroidales bacterium
TAGCGACTCCAAGCCTCTGAATGTCCAGCAGGATCTTCTCTTTTTCCTGCGCTGTCCGTTTGTGATGATGTTTAACCATTAACATAAAAGTACAATTTATTTTAGTACTTTTAGTCTAGTTTCTTAGGGGTGGGCACCAATAAAAAGTTATGCTGAATAAAAAACCGGGATTTACCTGTAGTGAGATAAATTATTATGCAGAAGAGAATTATGGTATTAGCGTTATTTCGCAGGAACTTGACGGTGAGCGTGACCAGAATTTCCTGCTGGAAGCAGAAGAGGGAATTAAGTATGTGTTGAAGGTTATTAACCCTGATGAAGATGAGTCTTTTGTTTCAGCACAGGCTGAACTCCTTGCCTTTTTGAACAGTAAAACCGGGCTGGTACCTGAGTTGATCCGGGATAAAAGCGGCAATATTGAATCCGCCATTTCCGGGGAAGGCGGTCAGAAGTATATAGCACGTCTCGTGACATACCTGCAGGGTTGTACGATGGGTTTATTGAATGCTAAAAACCACGAACTGATTCTTGACTTTGGAAAAAAAGCCGGCACACTTGATAGTATACTTGTTAAATATTATGATGACAGGTTCAAAAGGAATTTTAAATGGGATCTGGCAATTTTTGAGGATGTTGTTTCTGACCTCAGGGGGCTAATTGATGATGATGTTGCTCTGGGGTTTGTGGATAATACTTTAGAAGAGTACAGGAGTATTTTATTACCCCGGGCCGGCAAGCTAAGGAAGAGCCTGGTACATAATGATCTTAATGACCATAACATAATAATTAGTTCAAAATCAGGCCCGGATAAAGGCAAGCCACGAATAGCCGGTTTTATTGATTTCGGAGATATGCTATACAGTTACACCGTTGCTGATGCTGCCGTGGCAATGGCTTACCTTATGCTGGAGGAGGATGATCCACTGCAGGCTGCTGTCACTTTCCTGGAAGGATACACACAATCATTTAGTTTAAAAGAAGATGAGCTGGCTGTTCTTTTTACCATGGCAAAAATGAGACTGGTTATCAGCATTTGTATGGCAGCCGGGCAAAAAAAGGAAAGACCCGGCGATGAATACCTGCTTATAAGCCAGGAGGCCATCAGAAATAGTATAGCGGCCCTGGAAAATATACATCCCCTATTTGCAGAAAGTGCTTTCAGGTCGGTTTGTGGGATGTGCCCCGTAAAAGGCCTGGCAGACCTGGAACAGGCTGTAAAAACTGCCGGGAGTGAATCATTCCCTCTTATGGGGGAAAAACTGGGTACGGAAAACTGCCTTGTACTTGACCTGGGGACTGAAAGCATGATTATAGAAGGTGATCCGGCATTGAACAGTCCTGAAAACCTGGGTGATAAAATTAATGACCTTCTATTGTCCTCCGGCAGGCAATATGGAATCGGGCAATATTTGGAGCCAAGGATATTATACTCATCACCTGTTTTTCAAAAAGAAGCATTTACTGAAAACCAGGACCGGTCGGTTCATCTTGGAATAGACATTTTTGCACCTGCCGGAGCACCGGTATATGCCCCTCTGGATTCTGAGGTTCATATATTCGGATATAATCCCGGGAAACTGGATTACGGGAATATGATAATCCTTAAACACGTTTTAGAAGAATCAGGAGTATTCTATACTCTGTATGGACACCTTTCAGGTAGCTCAATCAAAGACTTGCACCATGGCGCCAGGATCAAAAAGGGTGAAGCATTTGCCGCTATTGGTAAGCCTGGTGAAAACGGGGGTTGGAGCCCGCACCTGCATTTCCAGGTTATTAATCATTTTGCAGGGTTCGATAAGGACTATCCGGGTGTTTGTAAGCCATGGCAGAGTCATTTATGGGAACTGTTTTCACCTGATCCAAACCTTATCCTGAATATCCTGCCAGTATGTTTTGGCCGGAGACTAACAATCGATGAAACACTTAAACAGCGGGAACGATATTTTTCAAATGCTCTCAGTATTTCTTATAAAAGACCTGTTAAGATAAGCAGGGGATGGCAACAGTTTCTTTTCGACAGTGAAGGGCAGAAATATCTTGATGCTTATAATAACGTGCCTCATATAGGTCATTCTAACCCGGAGGTACGGGATGCAGTCTTTGCTCAGATGGGTATATTGAATACAAATACCAGGTATCTTAATGACAGGATGGCGGAATATGCTGAATTGCTGCTGGGCACTTTCGACACCAGGCTTGATAAGTGTTTCTTCATGAACTCGGCCAGTGAGGCCAATGAGCTGGCCCTGCGACTGGCTTTTAATTATACAGGCAGGAAAGATGTGATTGTACTGGATGATGCTTATCATGGTAATACAAATACACTTATTGATATTTCACCTTATAAACATAATGGTCGCGGTGGGAGCGGAGCACCCCCATGGGTTCACACTGCTCCCGTGCCTGATTGCTACAGGGGGAAATATAAATATGCAGATGGGGAGGCAGGTAAGAAATATGCAGCTTATGTAAATGATATAATTAATGCCCTTGATACAGCCGGTAATGCTCCTGCAGCATTTATCGCAGAAACCTGTCCCAGTGTGGGAGGGCAGATAATTCCTCCCGGGGGTTACCTGGAGGAGGTATACAGGCATGTAAGAAATGCTGGCGGTTTATGTATTGCCGATGAGGTGCAGACAGCTTTCGGTCGTATGGGCAGCTCATTTTATGCTTACGAAGAACAGGAAGTGGTTCCTGATATTGTGGTCCTTGGTAAACCCATAGGTAATGGTCACCCGCTGGCTGCCGTTGTAACAACAGCTGAGATTGCCGATGCTTTCGATACAGGCATGGAGTTTTTCAGCACTTTTGGTGGTAATACGGTTTCAGTAGTGGCAGGGCATAAGGTTCTTGAAATTGTCCTGGATAATAAATACATGCAGCATGCATCAGAAACCGGCAATATACTGATCCGGGAATTAGGATTATTAAAAGAAAAGTACGGGTTAATAGGTGATGTACGTGGCTCAGGGCTCTTTATCGGTATCGAACTGGTAAGAGACAGTAATACACTTGAACCTGCAACGGAGGAAGCTGCCTTTGTTAAAGAAAGACTAAGGGATATGAAGGTACTGATTGGTACTGATGGTGTGTATGATAATGTTCTGAAAATACGTCCGCCTATTCCCTTCAGTAAAACTGACGCATTAGTACTGGCAGACAGGCTGGATAGTATCCTGCATGATATAAGTCTGACACTATGAAAGAATAAGGTCTTAAACACCCCTCCCCCTGAAAATGATTAGTGTTGTGTAGATAATTATCTTGAGGTCCACGTAGAGTGACATATTATCAAGGTAGAGGAGGTCATAATCAAGGCGTTCTACCATTTCGTCAATACTGGTGGCATAGCCGAATTTGACCTGTCCCCACGAGGTGATACCCGGTTTAATCTTCAGTAACAATTTATAGCGCGGAGCCTTTTCTATTATTTTTTTCATGTAATATTCTCTCTCAGGGCGTGGTCCGACTATCGACATATCGCCTTTCATTACATTAATAAAGTTGGGTATCTCGTCAAGCCTGTGTTTTCTCATGAAACTACCAATCGGGGTTATTCTTTTGTCATTTTCAGATGATAGCCGGGGTCCGTCTTCTTCAGCACCTGCATGCATCGACCTGAATTTATAAAGCGTAAATGGTTTTCCATGCCTTCCTATTCTCTTTTGCCTGTATATTACCGGTCCCGGTCCCGAAAGCTTGATCAGGACAGAGAGCAGAGCTGTTAGCGGGAGCAATAGAATAAAGGCAATTAAGGAAAGGAAATAATCCAGTAGCTGCTTGATGTTCCGCTGCCATACCGGTAAGGGATCAGGGTTAAGCAGTATAAGCGGTGTGCCAAATATGGCACTGGTTCTAATTCTTCCAAGCAGGATGTCATGCATCCCGGGAATAGCCTTTACCACCAGGTTATGGTTATTCAGGATATTCAGTATTCTGCCAATAATATTATTTTCCCCCGGTTCAATTGCTATGATAACTTCCTCGGCCTTATGCAGGCTGACAATTTCATTAAGATCTTCAATCTTACCCAGTTCAGGTAAATACTCGTTTAGTTCGCATTTAGCCGCATCCCTGACTGTCACATAACCCACAAAGCGATTTCCCGTGAGTTCCTTCTGACCTGTGATCTTCCTGTAAATATCAGTTGCCCTGCCATTACAACCAATAATTATGGTGTTAAAACCAATCTTCCCTTTGTGTACTCTTTTTACGGTTGACGTGGTAATAAAGAATCGTGGAATATAAGTTAATATGAACTGCAGCGAAAACAATACTGCGAAAGAAAGATAGTAGTTGGTATAGCGGCTGATTACATCGTCAAGGATGAGTGCAAAAAACAGGACAATACTGCCAAGCAGGGTTATTGCAAAAGTCTGGCCCAGGTCCGTGAGTCTTGACTTCTTTAAGGGATGAGTGTAAAAACCGGAAATATAGTGTAATATAAACCAGAACAAAGGAATGGCAACTAGCCCGATATAAAGCTTTGTGTCAGGACCGATATCCAGTTGTGAGCCAAATAATTTTTTTTCGATAACCATTTTCCTGAAAAAAAAGAAGGCTGACCAGGCAATTGCCGATGTCAGCAGGTCGCTGATCATATAGCTTATTCTCAGGAGTGTTTTATTCATTACATTTTACAGGCTTGGCTCAAGATTAAAACTTCCAAATATCTAAAATATTATTGAACATATAGCTTTATTTCATAATTTCCCCTTTAAGATGTATTATTGATGCTGGTATGTCCTCTTTTATTATTTTTGTGTGATATAAAACAAAATGATGGTATCTGAACTGGATTCTTTCCTGGCAAAGGGGAAAAGGAAAAAATTAATTGAGAAACTACGGGGCAAAGGCATTAAGGATGAGGCAGTGCTCGAGGCTATGAATAAGGTCCCCAGGCATGTATTTATGGACAATGCATTTTTGCATCATGCTTACCAGGACAAGGCATTCCCCATATCTGCAGGGCAGACTATTTCTCAACCATATACCGTTGCATTCCAGACTGAGCTTTTGCAGGTAAAAAAAAGAGACAAAGTTCTTGAGATAGGTACCGGTTCAGGGTACCAGGCAGCAATACTTGCCGAGATGGGAGCAAGAGTATATTCAATTGAAAGGCAGAAGGAATTATTCCAAAAAGCACAGAAGACCCTGCATAAACTGGACTATGACATACATTTCTTTTTTGGTGACGGTCATGAGGGCAAACCACAGTATGGTCCCTATAATGCAATACTTATTACTGCTGCTACAGGTGAAATACCTGAAAACCTGCTGGAACAGTTAAAGCCCGGAGGTTGCCTTGTTGCTCCTGTTGGCCAATCAGGAAACCAGGTGATGACCAGGATATCTAAAAGTGAAACGGGTGAATATGAAAAAACGAACCATGGCATGTTCGTTTTTGTTCCAATGTTAAGAGGAACGGTGAATGATAAATAAATGACAGATGAGAGTAGATAAATTAGTTTTTTCTCCTATAGAGGTAAATACATACATTATCTCAGATAATGATGGAAATGCGGCAATTGTAGATTGCGGGTGCTATAGCAGGGACGAATTTGAAAGGCTAAAGAGTTTCCTGGATGAAAATAACCTGAAGCCGGTAATGTTGCTAAATACTCATCTTCACCTTGATCATATCTTTGGCAATCATTTTGTCCTGGAGGAATATGGTCTTAAAACCCGGGCTGATGAAAAGGAAAAACCTAACCTGATGTCTGCCCCCCTGCATGCTGAGATGTTTGGACTGAGCATGCCTGAACCACCTGAGCCGGGGGAATACATTACAGGCGGGCAAACAGTCATGGAAGGAGATATTAAACTGCGTTGTATCTCCGTCCCGGGTCATACTGCCGGCAGTATTGCATATTACAGTGAAGAAGCAGGCTTTGTTTTGTCAGGTGATGCACTTTTTTCAGAAGGCATTGGCAGGACTGATTTGCCGGGAGGTGATTATGATATGCTGATCAGTAGTATTAAAGAGAATTTATTGAGTCTTCCCGATGATACAAGGGTTTGTCCCGGTCACGGTCCGGAGACTTCAGTGGGTTATGAAAAAATGAATAATCCGTTTCTTAAATGATGCATTTATATTATCTTCACGCTTACTTAAATTGATCTATTTCAATTACATAATGATGTCAGCTTGAAAATAATAGTAAGTAAAAGTCAGAAAACAATAGAATATCGCAAATAATAATTAATAAATAATAAATATAAATAATTAAACATATGGCTTTTGATAAATTCGTTAACAGGCATATAGGTCCCAGGGACAGCGAGATTGACAGTATGCTGAAAACTGTAGGTTCTGACTCACTGGATAATTTTATCAATGAGACAGTTCCTTCATCAATAATTGAGGACAAGTCGCTTGACTTACCCGAGGCTATGAGTGAATTTGAATATCTGAATCATATTCGAAAAATGGGAGCTGAGAATAAGCAATATCGTTCATTCATCGGAATGGGCTATTATGGCACAGCTTCCCTGTCAGTTATTATCCGCAATGTCCTGGAAAATCCCGGCTGGTATACTTCCTATACACCCTACCAGGCCGAGATATCGCAGGGACGGCTTGAGGCTTTGCTTAATTATCAGACAATGGTAAGTGAATTAACTGCTCTTGAGCTGGCCAATGCCTCACTGCTTGATGAAGCAACTGCAGGGTCTGAGGCTATGATTATGATGTATAATGCCCGCCCTCGCTCAGCTGTAAAGGCAGGTGTCAAAAAACTTTTTGTTGATGAGAGTATATTCCCGCAAACGCTTGATGTAATTCTAACACGTGCTGAGCCACTGGGAATAGAGCTTGTTATGGGCGATTTCAAAGAGCAGGAAATAGATGATTCCTTCTTTGGTGCAATTATTCAATATCCATCATCAGATGGTGATATACGCGATTACAAGAGCTTTGTTGACAGGGTACATGAGGTAAAAGCACTTGTAGCCGCAGGTACGGATCTTATGAGCCTTGTAATGCTTACTCCTCCCGGTGAATGGGGGGCAGATATTGCTTTTGGCGTTAATCAGCGCTTTGGCCTTCCCATGGGATATGGTGGTCCTCATGCCGGTTTCTTTGCATCACGCGAGTCGCTTAAACGCAGTATGCCCGGAAGAATTATTGGTGTTTCAGTTGATGCCAATGGTAAACCAGCACTCAGGATGGCCCTGCAAACAAGGGAACAGCATATTAAAAGAGAAAGAGCCACATCGAATATCTGTACTGCCCAGGCACTGCTTGCCAATATGAGCGGAATGTATGCACAGTACCATGGTCCCGAAGGTTTGAAAAGGATAGCCATGCATATACATGGCAGCACATGTACACTGAAAGAAGAACTTGAAAAGCTTGGTTATAAAATAGCAAATAAGCAGTTTTTTGATACACTGGATGTGAGGTTACCTGAGGGAGTACAGTCCTCTGACCTGGAAAAATTATGCCTGGCTAAAGAAATTAACCTGAATTTCTTTTACAGGGATAAGGTGATGCTGAGCCTTGATGAGATAACAACACTTGATGAGATTAATACACTTTTAGAAATATTTGCAGAAGCAGCAGGTAAAAAGGCTGCTAAAGTAACTTCGATATGTGAATCAGTTTGTATCGATGACAAATTCATTCGTAAGTCAGATTTTCTGCAGCAGGAGGCATTCAACAGGTATCACAGTGAGACAGACATGATGCGTTACCTTAAGATGCTTGAAGGAAGAGACATTTCGCTTGCATACAGCATGATTCCCCTGGGGTCATGTACAATGAAACTGAACCCCGCAACATCTATGTTCCCCCTAAGCTGGCCCGAATATGGAAATATACATCCTTTCGTGGCGGAAGACCAGGCTAAAGGTTATCATAAGCTGATGGATGAGTTGGGTGATGCACTCAGGAAGATCACGGGTTTTGATGCTGTGTCTTTTCAGCCAAACAGCGGTGCAGCAGGTGAATATGCAGGCTTGATGGTAATAAGACAGTATCATATTAAGAGGGGAGAAGGTCACAGGGATATAGTGCTGATACCTTCCTCTGCCCATGGTACTAACCCTGCCAGCGGTGTTATGGCCGGAATGAAAGTAGTTGTAGTGGAATGTGATGATAACGGGAATGTTGATGTTGCCGATCTCAGGGAAAAAGCTGAAAAGTATAAAGATAAACTGGCAGCTTTCATGATCACCTATCCATCTACCCATGGTGTCTTCGAAGAGGCAATTATGGAAATGAATGAGATAATACACAAAAATGGCGGACAGGTTTATATGGATGGCGCCAATATGAATGCAATGGTGGGTATATCTACCCCGGGTAAAATTGGCGCGGATGTGTGTCATCTCAACCTGCATAAGACCTTTGCAATACCTCACGGAGGTGGCGGACCGGGTATGGGTCCGATAGGTGTTGCATCTCACCTGGCAGACTACCTGCCAACACACAGCCTGGTGAATACAGGCGGCAAGGAAGGCACCACTGCTATTGCAGCTGCTCCTTACGGATCAACATCTATACTCACAATCTCACATGCATACATATTTATGCTTGGGAATGAGGGACTGGTTAAATCAACAAAAATGGCCATTCTTAATGCTAATTACCTGGCTTCATCACTTAAGGGAAGCTTTGATGTGCTTTATAAAGGCAAAAATGACAGGGTAGGGCATGAGATGATTATCGATTGTCGTAAATTCAAAGGCGAAGCAGGAGTATCTGAGGAAGATATTGCAAAACGCCTGATGGATTATGGTTTCCATGCTCCGACTTTATCATTCCCGGTTCACGGAACACTGATGGTTGAACCTACTGAGAGTGAACCATTATCTGAGCTTGACCGCTTTATTAAAGCCATGAAATCCATTTACAATGAAATACAGGAGATAAAAGAAGGTAAGGCAGATAAGGAGGATAACGTTCTCCATAATTCTCCCCATACCGCTCCTATGGTAGTTACAGATAAATGGGAACATAAATACAGCCGTGAAAAGGCTGCTTACCCGGTGGAGGGATTATCTGACAATAAGTTCTGGACAGCTGTTGCCAGGGTTGATAATGGTTATGGCGACAGAAACCTTGTATGTACATGTGATCCTATTGATTCTTACAGGTTTGAAGGCGAGGTAAGCATGCAGGAGCTGAAAACTGATAAATAGTTGAATATACAGATATAAACGGGTCCGCTAATCATGCGGACCTGTTTAATAATTCATTTCTTCCTGCTAATAGCATCCTCTAACAGTTTTGAATAGAGGTCGCCCGGCAAAATGCCGTATTCTTTCATTTGCTTGGGAACTATACTTTCTTCTGTAATACCGGGGATGGTATTTACTTCAATAAAAACGGGTTCTTCATTCTCGATAATAAAATCAATCCTTACCAGGCCCATGCAACCAAGGAATCCTGCAATTTCTGCGGAGGCCTTCTGTATGGCGGCGGTGATATGATCCGGGAATCGCCCGGGAGTTATTTCATCAGCCTTTGACGGGTCATATTTAGCCTCAAAGTCGAAAAAATCGTTTTTGCTGACTATTTCAGTTACCGGCAGAACAGTTGTTTCTTCCTGGGTTTTTACTACTCCGCATGCAACTTCAGTGCCGTCAATAAATCTTTCTGCAAGGATGTGGGAACTTTCTGTAAGGGCATGTTCAATGGCAGGAATAATATCTTCAACGGTAGTGACTTTTGTTACACCGAAGCTGGATCCGCTCTCATTTGGTTTAATGAACATTGGCAGCCCAAGCTTGTTAACCAGGTAATCAGGACCAGGTATGGATGATCGGTCCATCATAATGGAATCAGCCATTTTTACTGAAAAATCCCTGAGGAATGACTTAGTGGCATTCTTATTAAATGTCAGGGCTGAAGTATAAGTGCTGCATCCTGTAAAAGGGATATTCATAAGTTCAAGGTATCCCTGGAGCAGTCCGTTCTCTCCCGGGGTGCCGTGTATGGCAATAAAAACAGCGTCAAAACTAATGACTTTATTATCAAGAGGAAGGGTAAAGTTGTTTTTATTAATAGCATGAGCCATGCCCGAAGGGTCTTCCCAGTACCAGTCAATCCCTTTGATCATTACCAGGTAGGTGTTGTATCTGCCGGACAGTGCTATATTAACTGCTCCTGCACTTTTAACGGAGATATCAAATTCTGACGAGTTCCCTCCTGCAAGTATTGCTATGTTTTTCATCGAAAACCGGTTTATTGAGTTTCAAATATAACAATTTTGCCTCCATATTAATCCCTGGTGAGTACGAACTCCGGCACTGCTTTGCTGTATATTCCTAATTTAAATTTCTTCCTCTCTCCTGCCCGAAGTGTATTTCCTCCATTTGTCAATAAGCTCCTGCATATCATCCGGCAGATCAGATTCAAATTCCATCCTCCTGCCTGTATCAGGATGATCAAATGACAGGTAACGGGCATGCAATGCCTGTCTTGGAAGTATGTTAAAGCAGTTCTTAATAAATTGCTGATACTTAGTGAATGTGGTTCCCCTGAGTATCTTATCTCCTCCGTATTCAGGATCATTGAAAAGAGGATGATTAATGAAATTCATATGTGCCCTTATCTGGTGTGTCCTTCCTGTTTCAAGCTCGCATTCAATTACTGTTACATAAGAAAGGTCCTCTATAAGCCTGAAATGAGTAAGGGCAGGTTTGCCTTCACTTCCGTCAGGAAACACATGCATTATTTTACGATTTTTCGGGTTTCGTCCTATATTACCGGTTATAGTACCCTTTTCTCCGGGATTACCCCAGACTATGGCAGTGTATTTACGACCGCTGGTGTGATCGAAAAACTGCCTGCCCAGGTTGTTGAGAGCATATTCCGTTTTTGCAATTACAAGCAATCCGCTGGTATTTTTATCTATACGGTGGACCAGACCAGGTCGCATCTCGCCACTCCTGAAAAGAGGCAGCTCCCTTAAGTAGTACATCAACCCGTTTACCAGCGTTCCTGAATAATTTCCAACTCCCGGATGGACAACCATGCCTGGTTCTTTGTTTACAATAAGCAATGAATCGTCTTCATAAATAATATCGAGTGGTATTTCTTCAGGCAGAAGATCAGTTTCACGGGGAGGGTGTGCAAGCAAAACCTTTATTACGTCCCCGGGCCTTACTTTGTAATTGGGTTTTACAGTTTGATCATTTACAACAATATTGCCGGCTATTGCGGCATTTTTTATGCGAGTGCGTGAGGTATTATCAAGCCGGTTAAAAAGAAATTTATCTATTCTCAGGGCACCCTGACCTGCATCTGCAACAATACGATGATGCTCGAATAGTTCAGTATTATCAGTATTTTCTTCTGTAAAACTCATGGTAGTTACATTCTGATAAACCTGCCATAGGCCAGTACCATATTTCCCGAACTGATATGCAGTGTATATATACCCTGGGGCAGGCGTGATACATCAATGCTGTCTTTGCTTTCAAGGCTCATAATTTTTCTTCCGCTGTTATCATAAATAATGATATTCAGATTCCTGTACTGCTGATATTCATTTGTGTCAATATACAGGATACTTTCAACCGGATTCGGCCAGATTTTCAGACCTGCCGGTTGATTATTCTTAATATCAGTAATTCCGGAGGCAAGTATTTTGTCACCAATAAGCGGTCTTATCATAACCGAGCCCGGAACTTCGGATTCATTCCATGAGCCGTTCAGGTAATAGTGTCTTCTGCCTTCGGGAGGCGTGTTCATGTCCAGGCTTACATTCAGAAAAGTTTCCGATTGCTGAGTCCATCCAACATGAAAATATTCTTCTATTTCAACGGGGTCATTTAAAACGATTGTTTTGAAAGAATTGATTTCATTACCTGGATCAACCATAGCTTCCTGTTCATAGATAAGTTCTCCCGGCATACCATTGTTGTCTGTCCATACAGCAATATTGAAATAGCGCCGGTTTGATAATTGGTAACTGTCATTGAAGGCCAGCATTACAGCTCTCAAAGTGTCTGTTTCATAAGTTCTGAAACGGGTTGATACCATTGCATTTGATGCTCCCTGCCCGTTTATACCATAGCCACTCTCTGCCGTTCCGTCGTCATAGGCAAAATAATTATTAAACACCTGGTAATAGTCGATGGTATCGTTAATTTTTCTGTCAAACTCATCGGTTATCAGTACTGATCTGACCCTGAACATAGCAGAGTCTGTATCCCCGGAATCAAATGTGTAAATAAGATTTGCGTCGTATGATACCCACTGACCCGGATCAATATTTGTTGCCCCTGCAGTAAAGGAATGTACATCGGTATTATTATAAAGATCCCTTATTATGAAATTTCTTGTGACATTCCTGGTAACCTCGTCATTATTCCTGTAGTTTATATTAATAAATGATCCCATCTCCGACAGGAATACCTGCCTGAACTGTTGCCAGGGCATTGATTCGTAGGTGTTGAGTACCGACCTGAGCGGTAGAGTAAAGGCTACATCAACCGGGATTGTATCCGCTGCAATCCTGTTTTTATCAAGGTAAATATAATCTACATGCCAGTGGTCTGCATTTCCTGCCATTGCGGGATCGCTGAGTGTTGAGCTTATACTGGCATAGTTAACGAACCTGAACCGGAAGCCTTTTTGAAGGTAAGCGGGTTTGTCGATTTTAATATTAACAGCTTTGAAATTATGAAGGTCTGATCCGTTTGCCTTCCAGATATGTTGCCACTGATCATCAGTGACTGAATAGAATTGCAATACCAGGCTGTCAGCTTCTTCAGGAGCATCACCTATACCACGGGGCTGGTAAAAAAAACTGAGGTATATATCTTCAGAAGGGTCAAGGTTGAGGTTTATGGGCGCTGATGTAAGATGGTCGGCTTCAAAAATAAAACCACCTGCATTTTCATATAAGAGTCCTGCTGAGTCAAGTGCATCAAGGGTGGCTACACCCCGGCTGACCTGGTTTACAGGATAATTATTGTTAATATATACATGCTGATCAGACCATCTCTCAGGAGAAGGGAAAGGACCTTTGTTGGTGAAATCTTCGAAAAACGGAAGCTCAAGAGTGTCATTTATAGGTGCTCCCTTCGTAAATGATTGATTATTCCTGAAATCCCTGATCACAGGATTGGATAGCAGGCCTGTAACAATCTCCTGCCCATTCAAGACCTGTGAAAGCAGGAATGGGACCAGGATGAACAGATATCTGCATTTCTTTCCTTGCATAATATTAAAACTCTTCCCTGTTGTTAAGTAACAGGCTGTCAGGATTTGTTATAAGTGTTGAATCTACCGGCATTTTCATTGAGTCAGTAGTGAACCATACATATACTGAAGACCCCAGCTGGAGGCTGGCATCCTCTGAAAAAGATGGATTTTGCTTGAATACAAAGGCATTTAATGAATCCTCCCCGCTTTCAATTGTATTGTCAAATGTAAAGGTGCCAATATTTAAGGAAGAGGCCAGTATCCTGTCTCTTGTATCCTCAATGTTCATCCCAATAAGGTCAGGTACAGGTGTTCTCCTGTTGCTAAGTCCCTTACCAAGGACAAGATCAATCACCGACCCTTTTTGTATACTGTCGCCCGGCTCTACCGGCTTGCCATGATAATGTTGCTCAAGCACATAGTCAATGGCAAGGTCGGGCTTGTATTTAAGCTTGCCTATCTCCAGTCCTGAACTTTCAATAAGGGCAAGAGCCTGTCTTTTTGATAATTCAAGGAGATTGGGCATTTCTACCATTTCCGGGTTGAAGGCATTGATGGTTACCATAATACGCCTGTTCTTCTTAACCTTGAAGCCTGTCTCCGGATTTTGCTCAACAACATAGCCCCTTGGTACTATATTAGTATAGACTGAATCGATGACTTCAAACCTCATCTTGTTTTCCGTAACAACCTTCCTGGCTTCTTTAATGGATAAACCGTAAAGATCAGGTACCGGCCTGGACTGACCGTGCCTGGTATATATACTAAGCCATAGCAGGGTGAGGGCCAGGATAATAGCTGCAATGATTATAGCCAGGCCCAGGTTCCTGAAGAAATCCTTGCTGACCAGGAATTTTTTTAAGCTCATAATATCGCTTTATTATTAGAGTAACGTTGGGACAAAGATAAAATTATATGGTTTAATTGGAATAATGGAAAGAGTTATACCGTTACCATTGTTTGACGACATTATAAAGTGTGTCTCTCTCCACCGGGCTGTAACCGGCATCCCTGATAAGCTTACATATATTTTCCGTGGTCATTGATGGGTTCTGGTCCTCGGCTCCTGCCATTGAATATATCTTTGTTGTGTCATCAATTGTGCCGTCTACATCATCAACGCCAAATGACAGTGCCAGGCTGGTTGATTCCCTGCCAAGTGCAGGCCAGTAAGCTTTTATGTGGGGGAAATTATCAAGATAGATCCTGGAAACGGCATAATTCTTCATGTCTTCAATAATACTAACCTCACCGTATTTTTTCATCTTGTTATTTTCCATCCTGAACTTAAGAGGGATAAATGAATTAAAACCTCCTGTTTTGTCCTGCAGTTTCCTTAGTCTCTCCAGGTGATCTATCCTGTGTTCATATTTTTCCATATGCCCGTAGAGTATGGTGGCATTTGAGGGAATCCCCACCTTATGGGCTTCTTCATGTATTTCCAGCCATCGCTCTGATGATGTTTTATCCGGGCAGATAACAGAGCGCAAGTCTTCATCAAATATTTCAGCCCCTCCTCCGGGAATGGAGTCAAGGCCGTATCTTTTAAGGGCTTGCAATCCTTTTGCAGGTGGAAAGCCTGATTTTTTAATTATATTATCAAGTTCAACAGCTGAGAATGCTTTAATATGAAGTTCTGGTCTGTGTTCTTTGATTTTTTGAAGGATGCTGCCATAATAATCAATATCATGGTCGGGATGTACACCACCAACAATATGCACTTCGGTAACGGGTTTGTCATCAAAACTTTTAACAATATCAAGTATTTCTTCAGGCGAATGGTTCCATGCATCAGCACTGCCTGCAGGTTTGCGGTATGAACAGAAGGCACAATTATGTATGCATATATTTGTAGGCTCAATGTGAAAGTTACGGTTAAAATAAGTGAGAAGCCCGTTCTTTTTTCTCCTCACCGAATCAGCCATGTAAGCCAGGAGTCCAAGCCTGGAGGATTGAAATAATTCTAGTCCTTCATCCGGGCTTATTCTTTTTCCCTCCAGTACCTTATTGTATATCTCCCTTATTTCTTCAGGTATATGATCATCCATGGTATTATAACAAGAAAATAAAAACAAAGTTAATTATTAAAATATTAAATGTAGGTATTTCATTTTTTGATTAGGGGGGGGATGTTGCTTTAGGCTGAGGCTGAGGCTAAGGCTAAGGCTAAGGACAAAAGACAAAAGAGGACCGAGCGTTAATGATTTGCCCGGTGGGCAAATCTAGCGAGGGGCCAGGTAGTGGGGAGGAAGACAAAAGACAAAAGACAAAAGTAAAAAGTAAAAAGGTTTGTACTAATCCCTATAAAACTGGACTAATTTCCTTTGTTTTTACTACTGATGATTCAAAGATATTAGATTCGTTTAATTCAAGCAATTCTTCAGGGTAAACACCAGCTTTGATTAATGAAGCTGGTGTTTCCCTGAAGA
>JAIPBU010000054.1 GCA_021738535.1 Bacteroidales bacterium
CAACTTATCTTTAAAATTAATTGCTCAATATGTTAACATTATAAACCAGTACGTCAAAGAACTTAATGTTGCTATTTAATTTGAAAAAATATTTAATAAAAAAAATGCATATTTACTTGTTTAGCCATATTGCTTTATCAACAGGGGGTGGATCATCTGCCAGTACTGAAACCTTCACTGTTGCATCAGCCCCAATGCTTCCAATCAATCAACAAGGAGAAAAATTAATTGGAACAGGAAGTACTTAAAATTCATACCAGGGGGGCCGTATCAGATAAAAGGTCTATTGGGGGTCGAGATAATTTTTCAAATTTTTAACATAATTATCAAATGCTTCAATCCCTTTTCTGGTAATGGAAAGAGAAGTATTCGGATAGTTGTTCTTAAAGGATTTTTTTACCTTGATATAGCCTGCTTCCTGCAGTTTTTTAATCTGTATACTTAGGTTACCCGATGTAGCCTTAGTCTCATCCTTGATGAATTTATAGTTAGCTTCCTGCACCGACATCAATATGGAAACAATCGATAAACGCAGTTGCGAGTGTAGTATGGGATCTAAATCGTTAAACATTTTCTTTTCTTCTGGTATAATTAAGTAATATTCCTGGTATTATAAACCCTACTACAGCTCCCAACATCATACTGATTCCATGATAATTACTATCTATAAGGAAAGACCCGAGTCCAATCAAATTAAGCAATGCACCTCCAATGATAAGAGGTCTGAACTTTGTAGACAATCCACTAACGATAATTATCTGGGCAAATAAAATTAAAAAAACCGGTCCTGCTGCTTCACCAAGTTTATCCCAGAAGAAAAAACCCATTATCATAAGATTGATTCCGATTATCCAGCCAAAGTTCTGTAAAATGCTGCCGATAATGGTTTTGGGCACGTTGTGCCTTTTATTTTCTTTCCAGGCCCAGATGCCTGTAAAAATACCTCCCAATGGAAATAAATAAACCGGTAGTATGGTGTATTTATATAATTCCAGTAATGAAAGTATAAGCTGGCTTCCAAATACAATGAATGTCAGAGTGCCCCAAAATATAAAAACGCCGCCAAATTCCCTGAATCGTTCCTTAGTCTGTTCTATTGTTCTTGATATCAACAGCAGACTTTGTTCCGGTGTTAAATTTGAATTTTCCATTTTTAAAGTATTTCCTTATTTAGTTTAATTATTAATTTCACTTCGAATATAAGGTAGTTTATAATATAAACCTAATATAATCAACTTTTTTTAATTACTTTCCTGTAATAGACTCTCACGGCTGTAAGTAAAATATATTTATTGTTAAATAAGGATGGGGGATAAAAACCGCAGGGCTTAAGCCCTGCATCCGGCAGATTACTTGTGGGATGTGGCAGATTCGAACTGCCGACCCCTTGCCTGTCAAGCAAGTGCTCTAAACCAACTGAGCTAACACCCCCCTTTTTATGGAATAGTGGAATATTGGAATGTTGGATTATTGGGGGTTCTTAACCTGCATAATGCTGCTTATATTTTGCTATCACTACTCCTCATCAATACCATCAATCCATCATTCCAGTAATCCATTTCCACATACCCAGGCAAAATTAACAAAAATTTCTCAAATTAAGCAGGCCTTAAGTACTTGCCTGTACTCGTATTCAAAATTCGGGGTGAATGTTCCTGAATCCAGTGCTTCCTCAATTTCGCTGCGACTCCAGAACCTGCCCTCATCTATTTCACCGGGATCTGTTTCCGGCTCATTAGAGCGCCGGGTATAAAACGAGTGCACCATCTCCCTTTCGCGATCCGATTGCCATATATACTTTTCTATGAATTCATAGTGCAGATCGTCAATACCGGCCTCCTCCATTGCTTCACGCCTGAGGGCTTCCTCAACTGATTCACCCGGGTCTACATGTCCGCCCACCGAGGTATCCCATTTGCCCGGCTGTATATCCTTGGTCACCGACCTCTTCTGCAGGAATATCTCTCCCCTGTCATTAATAATATGCAGATGTACCACGGGGTGCAGAAGCATGCTTTTACCGTTATGGCACTCGTTCCGTGGTGCCAGCCTTATAAATTCACCTTCCTCGTTGATTACCGGGAGTAATTCTTTTTCAGACATATAATCTTCAGAAACGGTATGAGGCATTTATCTGGATACTTGTCAGGGGATTTGTTGACCTGAGTCCTATCTCCAGTTTTTTAAACATATAACCCAGGCCCGCGAAGTAGCCAATCTCTCCATCGGGAAACTCCACCATGGCACCGTCGGCCTGGTCATCAGCCAGCATGTTATAGCTCAGTCCCCCTTCCGCGTAAATATTCCTGAAGCCGTAAAAGCGCACCAGTGCGGCAGGTACTATATAAGCAGCTTCACTAACCCAGTTCTGGTTATCATGCACCGAGTAAAGCACTTCACCGTAAACACCAAATGTGGATATCCTTACTCCTGCCATTGCACCTATGTGCGGCAGGAAAGAAAATTCGCTGTCGGGCGACTGTGATCGTTGAAAATTCACTCCTCCGCGCAGCCTGAACTCAAAATCCTGGGCAGTGACGGTGAAAGCGGCAAGCAGAATAACAATAAGGGCAGTGGTTCTTTTCATCTGATATGCAGGTTTATTTTTAATAAAAATACGCATTAATCTTTTATGGCCAAATATTGATATTGCATAAAAATGCTATTTTTGTTTAAGCCAAACATCCTGCTATGAAGAGATTACTTACAATACTGTTGGTCATTCTTTATTCATCCTGCGCTGCAGCACAGAAATATGACCTTGGAGATAACAACCAGCCTGCACGAACAGTTCTTTTTACGCCTGACAGCCGCTACCTGGTAGCCGGCGGGTTTATGAAGATCTACAATATGGATAACGGTTCCGAGGTATTCAGTGCTACCTCCGTCACTGACCAGTATACTGCCAATCTTATACTGCAGGCCGATATAAGCAATGATGGCAGGTATATGGTTATGGCCAAGCAGGGAAGGATAGAGATTTTTGACCTGCAGGCACGCAGACCGGTATCTAAAGTAAGGGCACTTAACATGATTGCTGCAGCCCTGGCCCCCGATAATAAGACACTGGTTTACGCTCGTACAAATGGTAATATTGTATTTTATGATATCCCTTCAGGGGAAAAGCTGTCTTCACATAAGCTGGGCCGGCTCAAGCCATCAACCCTTGACTGGTCCGATTCGGGTGAATTACTTGCCATAGGCACCAGGGGTGATATAGCTCTTGTTTATGATGTAAAGAAAAAAGAGATCTTCCAGACAATTAAGATGAGAAAGCGAGCAGTATCCGATGTGGTTTTTTCGGCCGACAGCAGGTACCTGGCTGTTGCATCAACCAGTGGTGAGGTGAAGCTTATTGATACTCAAAACGGAGAAACCCTTCATTCATGGGAGGCACACAGCGGTGCCACTTATACTCTTGCTTTTCACCCTTCAGGCAAATATCTTGCAAGCGGGGGAGCCGACAATAACATAAATATCTGGCAGGTCCCTTCCTGCAAAGCTGTAATGAGCTGGCAGGCCCATGAAAAGTCGGTGCTTGCCCTCGACTTCTCCCCGGACGGCAGCATGCTGGCCAGTGGCTGTATGAACGGTCCTCTTATGGGAGCCAATGATACCAGGGTATGGAGCTCGGCCGGCAGGGGAATCGAAATAAGCAGTACTGTTGCAGATGCCGGCAGTGAAACACTGACCGGCAGGGAAGAGGTAATTGAGCAGGCCACAATAAAGGCCGTAAGCAATGAGTTAAAAGCATCAGAAGTCCTGTCGCAGAAAAGGCTGGCCCTGGTTATAGGCAATGGTATCTATGCTAACGGGGGAATATTATCCAACCCGGAGAATGACGCCAATGATATAGCTAACAGGCTTAAGAACCTGGGCTTCGATGTAATGCTCTTTAATAACCTGGATCAAAAGAATTTTAAAAAAGCAATAGATGATTTCGGGCTGCGACTGAATAACTATGACATAGGCCTGTTTTACTATGCCGGTCACGGCATACAGGTAAAAGGTAACAACTACCTTATCCCTGTTGATGCCAACCTGCAATCGGAGAATGATGTTGAATACGACTGTGTTAATGCAGGACGATTGCTGGCTAAGATGGAAGATGCAGGAAGCACTACCAATATCATTATCCTTGATGCCTGTCGCGACAACCCCTTTGAACGCAGCTGGCGCCGGTCTACGCAGGGGATGGGACTGGCATTTATGACTGCCCCTGCCGGGTCGCTTATCTCGTATGCCACCTCACCCGGATCAACGGCAGCCGACGGCAGTGGTCGTAACGGGCTATTTACAACCGCCCTGCTTGAATACATCGATAATCCCGACCTGTCTATCCTGGAAATGTTCCAGAAGGTACGCACCTGGGTGCGCGAGAATTCAAATGGGCGCCAGGTGCCGTGGGAATCTACATCCTTAGAAGGGAACTTCTATTTTAAAATGGAATAATGGATTATTGGAATGGTGGATTATTGGGAATCCTTAACAAGCAGTATGCATAATATATTTTACTATCATACCTACCCATTATTCCATCAATGCTCGCTCCCACGGGCCACAATCACCAGCCGCTCGCGAGCTCGCCCCGAAGTCTCGGGGCTCGGTTCCATTAATCCAATATTCCATATTCAACATGCAGCCGGCAGAATTTATCTGTCATGCAACTATTATCATTGCACAAAAGTCTTAAAATAGATTAAATTTGTACATGCCCTAAAACCTGAATGAAGATGCAGAAACGGTCGTTCCGGGTATTGACTGTGCTGATGGATATTATAATACTGGCGGTATCCTTCCTGGTTATGGTATGGATAAAGCCGGCCAGCAAAAGCCATTACCTGCCCACCCATATGGACTTCTTCATTATACTGGCAGCGATGTGGATAATTGTATCGCTGGCAGGGGGCAAGATGCACAGGGGTAAGGTTACCAACCTGCGCTCGATGTTCACCCGGACAATTGTCACCAACCTGGTATCCATCTCCATAGCAGCACTGCTCATTATAGCCCTCAGGCTGGGCGGACATTCACGCTTTATCATGTTTGGAACAGTGGCACTGGCAACAGTCTTTGAACTGATCATGGGTACCATCTTCGTGGCCATGCAGAAAGCATCCATACAGGACTACCAGCCGCGCAGCGATTACGAGACCATCAAAAAACTGACCGAGGAAGAGATGGTGGGAGAAACAGACACCAAAAAAGTGTGCGATGAAGCATACAGGTCGGTTAATGAAGACATAAGACACGCTCTTATCCAGGAATGTGGTGAAGATATATCAACCGGGATACTCAATATTGCAAAAGGGAAACTTAACGGTAAATCCCGTATAGTATCCACAACAACAAAGTTTAATATAGCATCTCTTCCGGACAACAAGTACAGCTATATCATCAACCTCAAGAGGATAAACGATATCAAAGACCTGGATCATTTCCTGGATGCAGTTAACAGTAAGCTTGATCACGCAAGCCATTTCATGTGCTGCGTGGAGACTAAAAACCTGAGGAAAAGAAGACTGCTGAAAAAATACCCTCCCCTGCTTAATTATATATATTATACAGGCGACTTCCTGGTAAAGAGGGTATTCCCGAAAATCAGGCTTACCAAATGGATATACCTTTCGCTTACAAAGGGCAGGAATGTTGTTATGTCAAGAGCCGAAGCACTGGGACGAATGGTACGCGCAGGCTTCACCATCAGCGAAGAGTCTTTTATTAACGGCTACCTTTATATTGAAGGACGCAAAAACGGGAATCCGCTCGATATTTACGGTAAAAGCTACGGACTGCTGATTGCCCTTCCCAGGGTGGGCAGGGACGGAAAAATGATAAAGGTCTATAAGCTCCGTACAATGCACCCTTACTCGGAATATATACAGGACTATGTGTATGAAATTCACAAACTGGAAAGCGGGGGCAAGTTTAAAAATGATTTCAGGATAACTTCCTGGGGTGCCTTTTCACGCAAAGTGTGGCTTGATGAACTGCCAATGCTGCTTAACTGCTTTAAGGGAAATATGAAGCTGGTGGGCGTAAGACCCCTGAGCAGGCAGTATTTCGATCTCTATAATAAGGATATAAAAGAAAAACGAATTAAATATAAACCAGGGCTGATCCCCCCTTTTTATTTCGATATGCCAGCAAACCTGGAAGAGATACAAGAGTCAGAAAAAAGATACCTGGATGCTTACGATAAGCACCCGGTAAGAACCGATGTAAGGTATTTCTTCAGATCGATGGTTAATATCGTCTTCAGAAAGGCAAGGAGCAACTGAGTGAACTTATTGACTTATTGCGCCATTAGAGTGTTTTTAGTATCTTGTGAAAATTAGATAACAATTATATATCATGGATAAAGTATTCAGATTAACCGCAATCACATTACTCCTCGCTCTTGCAGCATTATCCTGCAGGCAGCAAAAGCAAAAGGAAATCATTCCTGAAACTACATTCTCTACATATGAAGCGGACAGCGCTAAGGCAAAAGCCGGCGATGCAAAACGTGAGATCTTTTACGGCCTGCTTACACCCGTTGAGATAACACAGATATTTGACAGGCTGGATACTTCCTATGATACGGACATGCTTAATCCCGAAAACAAAGCCGATGACTATCTGAGTGCTTCAAAAGCAGCCCTTAACCTGGGTATCTATGGCGTTGATCTGAGCTACCTCAAGATGTTTGACATGAACGGCGAAATGATCAGGTACCTCAGAGCAGTGAAGAAACTTAGCAGGCGCCTCAGTATACCCCCGGAATACCTTACCGGCCCTATGGAAAAGATAGAAAGTAACATGGCGGATTCCGACTCAGTGCTCAATATCGTCAATAAAGCATATAAGAGAATCGAAAATCACCTCGAAAAAGACGGCAGGGAGAGCACGGCCGGACTGATAGTGCTGGGTGGCTGGATAGAAGCTCTATATATCTCAACCGACCTGCTGCTCGATGTGGAAAATCCGGATGCAGAAGTGGTGCAGAGAATTGCAGAGCAAAAATATACACTCAATACACTTCTTAGCTTCCTTAAGAATTATTACGATGACCCTGTTGTTGTCTATTACACCAAAAAGCTGAAATTCCTCAAAAAGTATTTCGATAAATTCGATATATATTTCAAGAAAAATGATCTTGTGATTGACCGCGATAAACAGGTTCTTAAAGCCAGCGGCAGCGATATGACCATCACCACCGAAACACTGAGGGATATTAAGGATTATGCAAAGGATATGAGAGAAGAGACGGTGGGACTGTGAATAGAAGATTGAAGATTTAAGATTTAAGATTTGTTCATGCCGGAATAGTATAGCATTGACATTAAGATCTGGCCATTGCAAGAGCTTTTTGCCAGCCGGCAATATGCTCCTGCACCTTATCATCACTCATCGAAGGACTGAAGAAACGCTCAGCCGTCCATTGCTTTTTGAGCTCTTCAATACTGTCCCAGAAACCAACAGCAAGCCCGGCCAGGTAAGCAGCACCAAGGGCCGTAGTTTCCATAACAGCCGGCCGCACTACCTCCATACCAAGTATATCCGACTGGAATTGCATCAGCAGGTTATTGGACGAAGCCCCTCCATCAACACGCAGCTCTGAAAAACCGCGACCGTAATCTTTCTCCATGGCCTTAAGTACATCACGTACCTGCAGGGCAATGCTCTCAAGTGCCGCCCTGGCAAAATGACCGGAGGTGGTGCCCCGCGTAATACCCGTTATTGTACCCCTGGCATAAGGATCCCACCAGGGAGCACCCAGTCCCGATAAGGCAGGAACAAAATATACACCACCGTTGTCCTCAACACCCAGGGCCAGCTCCTCGCTCGAGGGAGCATCCTTTATTATACCAAGACCGTCACGCAACCACTGTATGGCTGCACCGGCAATAAATACCGATCCCTCCAACGCGTAAACAAGCTCATCACCCAGCTGCCAGGCAATGGTGGTCAGCAGCCTGTTTGACGAAGCAACAGGCTTGTCGCCGGTGTTGACTATCATGAAACAGCCGGTGCCATAGGTATTCTTTACCATGCCTTCATTAATGCAGAGATGACCGAAAAGAGAAGCCTGCTGGTCCCCCGCCACACCGGAGAGGGGAGCACGGAAACCTGTCACTGTAGAGTCTGTCATGCCATATACCTCTGAGCAGGTCTTTACCTCAGGCATCAAAGAAAGAGGTATATTGAACAGCTTCAGCAATTCTTCATCCCACTCAAGCGTATGTATATTATAAAGCATCGTGCGCGATGCATTAGTTATGTCAGTGGCGTGAATGCCCCCGTTTACTCCCCCGGTAAGCTTCCACAACAACCAGCTGTCAACAGTCCCGAAACACAGTTCACCGGCAGAAGCACGCGACCGCAGCCCCCGTACACTGTTTAGTATCCACGCTATCTTGGTGGCTGAAAAATAAGCATCCGGTATCAAACCCGTGCGCTTCTGTATCATATTGCCATACCCATCCTTCTCCAGCTTCTCACAGGCAGCAGCCGTACGCCTGTCCTGCCAGACAATGGCATTGTATACCGGCTCACCCGTCTTCCTGTCCCATATAATAGTGGTCTCCCGCTGATTGGTAATGCCCACAGCCACAATATCCCGGCCCTCTATGCCCGAACGGGCAGTGACAGCCGATATAACCGACAGCTGGCTCGACCATAACTCCATCGGGTCATGCTCAACCCACCCTGGCTTAACATATATCTGGGTAAATTCCTTCCGGGACTCACTGACAATCTGCCCCTCCCTGTTGAATAATATGGCCCGCGACCCCGTAGTCCCCTGATCCAAAGCAAGAATATACTTATCACTCATCTTCTCCCGTATTTTTAATTAAACATCCAAAACCCCTAAACCCCTAAACCACTAAACCACTAAACCCCCTAAACCCCCTAAACCACTAAACCACTAAACCCCCTAAACCACTAAACCCCCTAAACCCCTCAACCCCCTCAACCATCCCAATATAATCAAAAATGCCAGAGCAAAGAAATCACACAACCATCAGAACTAAATATTATTTAGAACCGTTCTAAATATGGCCGCTCACAAAAAAACAGCAACCCACCGAAAACGTTTGAAACATAAGCCACCGGCACAACATGACTAAAAACATGTTATTGCGCTGATTTTAAATGAAATATACTATGTTTTTTTATGTATTTTTGATATAAGGACAGACAGTATTAAAGAAAAACCAATAATATATGAGTGAGAAGGTAAAAATGAAACCCAGGCTGAGCTTCTGGCAGATATGGAACATGAGCTTCGGCTTCCTGGGCATTCAGTTTGGCTTTGCCCTGCAGAACGGTAATGTGAGCCGTATATTCCAGACCCTCGGTGCTGAAATAGACAGAATACCCATATTATGGATAGCCGCACCGGTGACAGGGCTGATAATACAACCCATCATTGGTCACATGAGTGACAACACGTGGACAAGGCTGGGCAGGCGCCGTCCCTTCTTCCTCACAGGCGCCATACTGGCATCTGTCGCTTTAATACTGATGCCCAACTCCCCTGCCCTGTGGATGGCAGTGGGCATGCTATGGATAATGGATGCATCCATCAACATCTCCATGGAGCCCTTCAGGGCTTTTGTAGGCGACATGCTGCCCGACCGGCAACGCACACTGGGCTTTACCATGCAGAGCTTTTTTATAGGCATAGGCGCCTTCGTGGCCTCATGGCTGCCATACATACTCACCAACTGGTTTAATATTTCCAATACGGCGCCCGAGGGACAGATACCCGACACGGTAAAATATTCTTTTTACCTGGGTGGTATAGTGTTCCTGCTGGCCGTTGTATATACAGTATTCACAACTAAGGAATATACGCCCGAAGAGCTGGAAAATTTTGATCGCAGCCCTAAAGAAGACAGGCCTGCAGAAACAGAAAGTGTTGATGCTCTTCCAAAATATATACGAAGGGGTATAATATGGACACTGGCGGGTATTGTATTAGCCATTCCCGTCATCTCCTTCAATCTTCACAAGGAACTGTATATCCTTGCCGGCGGCTTTTCTGTCTTCGGCCTGCTGCAGCTCTCCAGTGCATGGCTGATAAACAGCGGCAGGAAACGCTCGGGACTGGTATCAATTATCACCGACCTCTACCGCATGCCAAGGACAATGGCTGAGCTCGCCGTGGTCCAGTTCTTTTCATGGTTTGCCCTCTTCTCACTGTGGATATATACCACCGCTGCCGTAACATCACGTATATACGGCACCTCGGACACTACCTCCGAGCTCTACAATGAGGGCGCCAACCTGGTAAGCGGCATGTTCGGCTGGTATAACCTCTTTGCAGCCGGCTTCGGCCTTGTAGTACTCCCCCGGCTCGCAAAAATCTTCAACAGGAAAATAACTCACTCAATATCACTGGTGGTCGGCGCACTGGGATTGCTGTCCGTTTTTATTATCAATAACCCGCAGCACCTCATCTGGTCAATGACCGGAATAGGAATGGCCTGGGCCAGCATACTGGCAATGCCTTACGCCATACTAACAGGCTCATTGCCAAGCAACAAGATGGGCGTATACATGGGCATATTCAACTTTTTTATCGTGATACCGCAGATACTCGCCGCCACAATCCTCGGCTTCATGGTCAAATCACTTTTCAACGGGGAAGCAATATATGCACTTATGGCAGGCGGCATATCGCTGCTTATCGCGGCCATACTGATATTATTCGTAAAAGACACCATCGAATGAACCAGCAAACAGGGGGCAATTAAACAAAATATTAACCAGAGAAGGTTTAGAATTTATGGATCGCAACTATCGTATTGATGAATGGAAAATAACCGAAGAGGGTTTTAATGAGAAAATTAACCGTGCTTCTGAAAGCATCTTTTCACTCGGTAATGGCCACATGGGACAAAGGGCAAATTTCGAGGAAAAGTTCAGCGGCGACTCCCTCAGAGGCAGTTATATCGCAGGGATTTACTACCCTGACAAAACACGCGTGGGGTGGTGGAAAAACGGATATCCCGAATACTTTGCCAAGGTGCTTAATTCACCCAACTGGATAGGTATCGACATAAAAGTTGATGATGAAGACCTTGACCTGGCAAAGTGCGAAATATTCTCGTTCACCCGTGAGCTCAATATGAAGGAAGGACTGCTCTCACGCTCCTTCACCGTGAAGATGCAGAACGGTATTAAGGTGAAGGTGGACACCCGGCGCTTTATCAGTATGGCCAATCATGAGCTGGGAGCAATAGAATACTCTATCAGCCTCCCGGAGCACAGTGCAAAGCTGAATATCACGCCCTATATTGACGGTAACATAGTGAACGAGGATGCCAATTATGACGAGATATTCTGGGATGAGACAGGAAGGAAGGCCGGTGAAGATTCACTTGTGCTGGTAACCACTACCCGCAAGACAAATTTCAGCGTTGCCTTTGCCTGCGATTACGAGATCATCAAGCAGGGCAAAAAGCTGCAAACAAAACCCCTGATCCGGAACAGTGAAAAGTATGTTGCCCACAGTGTCGATATCGATGCGAAAGCGGGTGATGAGTATACCGTGTACAAGTATGCCGCCATCCTCAGCTCGGAAAATAATAATGTGAACAATTTAGGCCACAGTGCCGCTGCCTTAGCCGGCGAGGCCCTGTCGGAGGGATATGAATCCCTGCTCAATAAGCACAGGGACAGCTGGCAACAGAAATGGAATGAAAGCGATATAGTTATCAAGGGAGATCCTGCCGCACAGCAGGGTATACGATTTAATATCTATCACCTCTACCAGACTTACACGGGAGATGATAAGAGACTGAATATCGGTCCCAAGGGATTTACAGGCGAGAAGTACGGCGGATCAACATACTGGGACACCGAGGCTTTTGCCTTCCCCTTCTACCTGATGACCTCCGACCTGCACGTAGCCAGGAATCTCCTGCTCTATCGATACAGGCACCTGGAAAAAGCCATAGAAAATGCAGCCAAGCTGGGATTTACAGGTGGCGCCGCCCTCTACCCCATGGTTACCATGAACGGTGAGGAATGCCATAACGAATGGGAAATTACTTTCGAGGAGATACACAGGAACGGTGCCATTGCATACGCTATATACAACTATATCAACCATACAGGCGACCGTGCCTACCTGGCCGAATACGGGCTTGAAGTGCTGATTGCTCTCTCCCGCTTCTGGAGCCAGAGGGCCAACTTCTCTGAGAAGAAAAAGCAGTACGTGATCCTCGGTGTTACCGGTCCAAACGAATATGAGAATAATGTAAACAATAACTGGTATACCAATAAGATAGCCCGCTGGACACTCAGCTATACCCTGGAATGCCTGGAAGATGTTAAACGTACGGCTCCCGGCAATTACAGCCGGCTGGCAGAAAAGACCGGCTTCAATGAGAAGGATGAAACGGCACGATGGAAGGAGATAGCGGGCAGACTGTTCTTCCCCGAAGATGATGAGCTGGGCATATTCCTGCAGCAGGAAGGTTACATGGATAAGGAGCAGCAAAGTGCCGGTGAACTGGATCCGGCCGAACGGCCCATTAACCAGCACTGGTCATGGGACCGTATCCTCCGCTCATGCTTTATCAAGCAGGCCGATGTGCTGCAGGGACTCTACTTTTTTGAGCATGAGTATGATACGGAAACAATAAAAAGGAACTTCGACTTTTATGAACCCCGCACCGTGCACGAATCATCATTGTCGCCCAGCATATACTCAATCATGGCAAACCGTATAGGCAAAACGGAAAAAGCCTATGAACTGTACCTCAGGACGGCAAGGCTCGATATTGATGATATCAACAAGGAAGTGAAGGAAGGATTGCACATAACAAGTATGGCAGGTACATGGCTCTCCATAGTTGAAGGATTTGCAGGGCTGAGGGTAAGAAACCAGAAGCTTACCCTGAACCCGGTCATCCCTTCGGGATGGGAGAGCTATTCATTTATGATAAGGTTCAGGAACAGGCTGTTGAAAGTAAGCGTGGCCGCAGACGGTGTTACTGTTGAAAACAGGTCAGATAAAGACCTCGGCATCGTCGTTCGTGATACTGAAAAAGAAATAAAAAGATCGGGAAAAGAAATATTCAAAAACTAATAAATAATAATATGAAGAAGCTTAGTTTATTATCCTTCGTTTTACTGTCGGTGATAATACTGGCTGCCTGTAATTCCGCCGACAATGAACCGGAACAGGAAGGCCTGCCATACGATAACCCCGCGTGGAGCCACGATGCAGTTCTCTATGAACTAAATGTCAGGCAATTCTCCGATGAGGGTACATTTGCAGCTGTTGAAAATAAGGTTGACGAGCTGGCAGCCCTGGGTGTGGATGTGATATGGTTTATGCCCATCCACCCTATAGGAGAGGTAAACCGCAAAGGACCACTGGGGTCATACTATTCAATTAAAGACTTCAAAGATGTAAACCCCGAGTTCGGTGATATGTATGATTTTAAATCACTCGTGAACAGCATCCATGAGGCGGGTATGCACGTGATGATGGACTGGGTACCCAACCATTCTTCGTGGGATAATGCCCTCGCCGCGGAACACCCGGGCTGGTACGTGAAAGATTCAACGGGAGCATTCGTTTCTCCTTACGACTGGACCGATGTTATACAGTTTGACTGGAGCAGCGAAGGACTGCAGGATTATATGATGGATGCACTGCTCTTCTGGGTCACTGAAGCTGATGTGGACGGATTCAGGGTGGACCACCCGCATGTTACGCCGGCCGATTTCTGGATGGAGGCACGACTGGAAATGGAGAAGGTGAAGCCCGTGCTTATGCTTGCCGAGAATGAAGACAGGGTGGAGTTTTTTGATAACGGCTTCGACATGAACTATTCATGGGAGCTGCACCACCTGGTGAACCAGGTGGCACAGGATGAGGCAGGTGTGGAAAACCTGCATAATACCCTGGTGAAAGACCTGGAAAAATTCCCGGATTATGCCTACAGGCTCAGGTTTATTACCAATCATGATGAGAATTCATGGGCAGGAACAATAGAAGAAAGACTGGGCGATGCTCATAAGGCAATGGCAGTGTATATGTATACCATTCCCGGTACACCGCTTCTTTACAACGGGCAGGAGGCAGGCCTGAACAAAAGGCTCGGGTTTTTTGACCGCGACCCCATAGAATGGACGGACTCACCTCTGCGTAACTTTTATACAATGCTGAATACCCTGAAGGAGGAAAACCCGGCCTTGTATAACGGTAAACATGGCGGCGGTTTCGAAAGGATCATTGCCAGCGGCGATCATGATGTGTACGCCTATAAAAGGACCCTGGGCGATAACAGCGTTACAACAATAATTAATTTTGACGACGAAGCAGCATCATTCACCCTGGGCAGCAAGGCAAACGGTACATGGTCCGGGTATTTCACCGGGCAGGATGTGACCATTGAGGCAGATGTGTCTCTTGATCTGCAAGGCTGGGGGTATATGGTGCTAACCGGCGAAAAATAATATTCCATTGACCCCCGGGTGGTACCGGGGCTATTGTTATTATGCACCTCCGGTGCATTACTATGTGGTTATGTAATCCCACCCCCGGAGATAAAGCAATATGGCTAAACAAGTAAATATGCATTTTTTTTATTAAATATTTTTTCAAATTAAATAGCAACATTAAGTTCTTTGACGTACTGGTTTATAATGTTAACATATTGAGCAATTAATTTT
>JAIPBU010000027.1 GCA_021738535.1 Bacteroidales bacterium
GCAATGCCACTGACAACTGTGGCATAGATGCCTCAAGCTTTACCCTTTTATCAGAGGTTTCTGATAATAACAGTTGTCCTGAAGTGGTAACCAGGACTTACCGGATAGCAGATAATTGTGGTAATACGGCTGATTATGTGCAGACCATAACAATAGATGATGATACTGCACCCACCTTTGATGCAATTCCTGGTGACCTGTCAGCGGTATGTGACCTTTCAGAGCAACCGGCCTATGCTGATTATGCTGAGTTTACTGCAGCAGGTGGCAATGCCACTGACAACTGTGGCATAGATGCATCAAGCTTTACCCTTTTATCAGAGGTTTCTGATAATAACAGTTGTCCTGAAGTGGTAACAAGGACTTACCAGATAGCGGATAATTGTGGTAATACGGTTGATTATGTGCAGACCATAACAATAGATGATGATACTGCACCCACCTTTGATGCAGTTCCTGGTGACCTGTCAGCTGTATGTGATCTTTCAGAGCAACCGGCCTATGCTGATTATGCTGAGTTTACTGCAGCAGGCGGCAATGCCACTGACAACTGTGGCATAGATGCCTCAAGCTTTACCCTTTTATCAGAGGTTTCTGATAATAACAGTTGTCCTGAAGTGGTAACCAGGACTTACCGGATAGCAGATAATTGTGGTAATACGGTTGATTATGTGCAGGTTATAACAATCGAAGATGTCATTCAGCCTGTTATATCAGGCTGCCCCTCAGATATTACTGTACCTGTTGATGCAGGCAGCTGCGATGCAGCGGTTCTATGGACTGAGCCCACAGCAACAGATAACTGCAGTCTTGCTGATTTCAGCGGCAGCCATACACCAGGAAGCATATTCCCGGTTGGAGTAACTACTGTTACGTATACTGCAACTGATGATTGTGGAAATACATCAATATGCTCATTTGACATAACAGTCACTGATGATGAAGCACCTGTTATGACAGTCTGTGCAGCCGATAGTACTGTAAGTTCAGATGCCGATTGTGAGGCTGAAGTCCCTGATCTTACAGGAGAAGTAACTGCTACAGATAATTGCAGTGGCAGCATTACAATTACACAATCTCCTGTTGCCGGTACAATAATTACCAGTGGTATTACCAATGTAGTGCTAACAGTGAGCGATGGTTCCGGTAATTCAGTCACCTGCAATGCTGATGTCATTGTAATTGATGATACCGATCCGGTTCTTATCACTGTGGATACTACGGTTTACATAGGTCCTGGTAATATTGCAGTTATTGACAGCTCCTTTGTCTGGGATGATGTATCATCTGATGATAATTGTGGTATTACGGCAGTTACTCTTGATAATGATACATTTGATTGTAGTATGCTGGGCAGTAATACTGTAAATGTTACGGCTTATGATGATGCCGGTAACTCTGCCACAGGAACAGCAGTTGTTACTGTCAGCGACACAAATACTGTTGTTGCTGATGCAGGCCCGGATGCTGATATGTGTATAACTGATGGCACTTACACGCCCGCAGCTGCAAATGTTGTAAATGGAACTGTATTATGGGGAACAACGGGTGATGGCAGCTTTGATGATCCTACACTTGTCAATCCTGCTTATACCCTGGGTGCAGGCGATACTGATAGTGTGAAATTGTACATGGATGTTACACCTGTAACAGGATGTACACCGGCATCAGACACTATGAAGCTATATATATATGATGCTCCGCAGGCAGAAGCCGGAGACAATATAGATATCTGTAATACCGCAACTGATGTGGCTATTACAACTGCTGATTATGAGAATGGAACTCTTTTATGGGCCAGTTCAGGTGATGGAACTTTTGATGATAACACTGTAATTAATCCTGTTTATACACTTGGGGCAAGTGATGCGGACTCCGTAACACTTACGCTGACGGTATCAGGATATGGTAGTTGTGGTACAGCGATTGACAGTATGAAGATTTATATTTTTGATGCACCTGCTGCTGATGCAGGAGCTGATGATACTGTTTGTGCTTCCGGGATATCATATAGTATTACAGATGCCTCATCAAGTGGAGGAACGGTAGCCTGGACCAGCGATGGAGACGGTAGTTTTGATGATCAAGGTATTGATAATCCTGTATATACATTTGGTTCGGGAGATATTTCTGCAGGAACTGTTACGCTTACAATGACAGTTACTGGCATTGGTACATGCGGAGATGATATCGATGATAAGATAATAGTCATTAATGAACTGCCAGGTATTATTGTAGATGAGCATTCAGATATCAGTTGTTACGGATTGAATGATGGTATACTTAGAATTAGCGGAAATGCCGGTACAGCTCCTTATCAATACAGTATTGATGGCGGGGCATTCCAGGCTTCCGGCGAATTTACCGGGCTGGCAGCCGGCGATCATAATATTTCAGTTATAGATGCAAATGCTTGCGGTAAAGATACTACCATAACGATAACCGAGCCTGATGAGTTTACATTTGTCCTGGATACAGTTATCCATAACAGTTGCTATGGTTCTGATGACGCAGCAATAAGTATTACTATCACAGGTGGAACCCAGCCATACTCAATAAGCTGGACAGGCCCTGGTGGATTTTCATCAACAGAAGAAGATCTCAGTAATCTTTCTGCGGGACAGTACTCTCTTAACCTCACGGATGCTAATAATTGTAATGTATTTACTCTTGATACAACAATTACTCAGCCACCTGAAATAGTTATAACACCTGTCAGTACATCAGATTATAACTCTTATGGTGTGAGTTGCTATGGTGCAACAGATGGCTTTATCGAGGTTGATGTCAGTGGTGGAACAGGTAATCTCACCCTGAGCTGGGAAGGACCTGGTGGCTTTGCGTCTGCTGATGAAGATATAACAGACCTTCAGGGAGGTAATTATGAACTTACTGTTACCGACGATACTGGATGTACAGAAACTTATGATGTAACTCTTAGTGAGCCGGCTGAACTTACTATTGATTATAATGTGACTGATGCATCCTGTCCAGGCGTTGAAGATGGAGCTATAGACCTGACCATAACAGGCGGTGTAACACCATATACAATTTTGTGGAGTGATGGAGAAACGGTTGCCGACAGAAATGCAATAACTGAAGGAGATTATTCAGTTGATGTAACTGATGCTAACTCCTGTACTACCCAGGCCCTAATACCAGTTGGAGTTATTGGTCTGAACTGTGTTGAGGTGCCGGAAATAATAACACCAGGGGTGGTTGACGGCAAGAATGATGTTCTTAAGATCATGCACATAAGTCTTTATCCTGATGCAGAAATAAAAATCTTTAACCGTTGGGGTAAGATGATATATAGTGCTAAGAATCTTGAGGAGAATCAGTGGGATGGAACATTTAAAGGCAAAGCATTGCCGGTTGATTCATATCATTATATACTGGATCTGGGAGACGGATCAACACCCAAAACAGGAACAATAACAATAATTAGATAAATTTGCCTAACTTTTCAGCGTCAATATGAGAAACTTAAACAAAATACTGATTATTACTGCCGGATTTCTGCTGGGCATTAACACATATGCCCAGCAGGTTCCTATGTATAGCCAGTATGTAATGAATGGATTTTTGATCAATCCATCCTATGCGGGTAATGACGGATATACATCGGTGAACCTGACAGCCAGGGAACAATGGCTTGGAATACCAACATCACCCAGCACATATGCAGTTAGCTTTCAGACAAGGTTGCTCAAGACCAGTTTTATTCAGAGATCAACAAGCGTACGTAGAAAGCTTATCAGGCCTACCAGGGGAGGAAGAGTAGGGGTAGGTGGTTATATTTTTAATGATCAGAATGGTATCATAAGACGAACCGGCTTCCAGGCTGCATATGCGTATCATATTAATATGACAAGGTACCGGTCTCAATTGTCGTTTGGTCTGGCAGGCACATTCTACCAGTTTGCCATCGATCTGGATGGTGCAGTTGTTGCAGATATTGATGATGAGTTTCTTAATAATTATGACAGGGTGGTATATGTTCCTGACTTTAATTTTGGTGTTAGTTATACCACCGATAATTATTACCTTGGTTTTTCTGCTACACAGTTGTTCAGGGGGACACTGACTCTGGGGAATACAGCTCAGAACCCACGTACTGAACTGGGACACTTCTTCCTGACAGGTGGAATGAAGATACCAATCTCTGGTAATGAATGGATGCTGGAGCCATCGGCGCTGATAAAAACATCAGATATGGTGCTTAAGGCCTCCCAGATGGACCTTACAACCCGTGTCTATTACAGGGAAGATTACTGGGCAGGAATTTCTTACCGTACCCAGGATGCATTAATCATGCTTCTCGGGTTTACTTATGACAGGTTCTATTTTGCCTATGCCTTCGATTTTGCTCTTACAGATATACGTAAACACAGTTTTGGATCTCATGAACTGTCATTCGCTGTAAAGTTTGGAGATAACGCAAGACGATATCGCTGGCTAAACCAGTACTAGTGAATCTTATAGTAGTACCCGTATTATGAATAAACTACTCCTGCTTGTATTTGCAGTAACAGTTTCTATTGCTTCTTGCAGTGAAGATAAATATGCGGACCCGGTAGATATACGACTTTCTTTTTCTGCTGATACATTGAACTTCGATACTGTTTTTACGGAAATAGGTACCATAACTAAAGAGTTGAGAGTAGTAAACCCCGGTAAATCCAGTATTCTGATTAATCAAATCGGACTGGGAGGAGCTGGCAATTCTCCTTTCAGACTTAACGTAGACGGGGAACCCGGCGTAATATTTGAAGATATTGAAATTGCTCCGGGAGACAGTATTTTTATCTTTGTGGATGCCAGGATAGATCCCACTAACGAGGATTATCCCCTGCTAGTCCGGGATTCTATTGAATTCAGATTAAAAGGGAATTATTTCGATGTAAACTTAATTGCATGGGGTCAGGATGTCATTATTGTTAATAATGAAGTGCTGGAAACACAAACCTGGGCTGGAGAAAAACCGTACCTGGTTTATGAGTCAGCTATAATTGATACAGGACATGTTCTGACTATCGCTGCTGGTTCTCATGTATTTTTTCACCGCAATGCTAAAATGGTGGTTGCAGGGACTGTTATAGTAAATGGAACTCTGGATAACCCTGTCGTATTCAAATCTGATAGAACCGAAAAGGCATATATGGATGTACCCGGCCAGTGGCAGGGTATAGTGCTGAATAATGGCAGCACAGATAATTATTTCAGGAATACTGTAATCACTAATGCCGTAACAGGCATTGTGGCTGGTCAGGTTCAAAATGAGGGCATCCCCCCGGAAGTGGATCTGGAAAATGTTAACATCAGTCATATGTCGGTTAGTGGACTATCTGCCAGTGGTGCTACTGTGAGGGCAGGTAATCTTCTAATAGCTCATTGCGGTTACTATTGTGCTTACCTGGTAGCAGGAGGGAGTTATACTTTTAATCATTGTAGTTTTGCCAACAGGTGGGAATATTCAAACAGGATAACCCCATCACTGTACATAAGTGATTTTGTATATTTTAATGAACGGTTGATATCAGGTAATTTGTCAAATGCAGATTTTACGAATTCTGTGGTAAGCGGTCAGCATAATTCAGAAATATTAGTAGAGTCATTGACCGGGAATGATATACCTGTGAGCCTTATAAACTGCCTGGTAACAGATACCAGCCCTGTGGGATATAGCTATGAAAATACTATATTCAATGCTGATCCTCTTTTTACAGACTGGTCAGAATATGATTTCCGTCCTGATACCCTCTCTCCCCTGATCAATTCAGGTGATATTGTTTATGCTGAGATTGTTCCTTTTGATATAAGAGGTTATAGCCGATTAGCCGACCCCGGACCGGATATCGGCGCTTATGAAAGAATTCCAGGAGAAGATGCAGATAATAAATAACTTAATAATATTACTTCTTACCTCATTGTTTATTGGGCTTTCATCCGGCACCCATGAAATGGGTCCACCGGCAGGTGAGGCAGACCAGATCGGAGTAGCTTTTTATAATGTTGAAAATTTTTTTGATACTATTGACAGTAAACTCGATGATAATGAATTCTTACCGTCTTCCTTAAGAAAATGGAATACCTATAAATACTATAAGAAGTTAAATAACTTCTTCAAAGCAATTTCTATGTGTAATAACGGCATGGAGCCTCCTGCAATTACAGGGCTTTGCGAGATAGAAAATACAAATGTTCTTAAAGATATATGCACTAAGTCATTACTGAAATATGATAATTATTCTTATATTATTTCTGAAGGACTTGATGAACGTGGCATTTCAACCGCTATGCTTTACCGGCCGGATGTTCTTAAATTATTAAATTATGAATCGTGGATCCCTCCGGCGATTCATTCAGACAGCATGAAAACCAGGGCCCTGTTGTATGGCAGCTTTCGATTTAGGTCTGATACCCTTCATGTAGTAATATGTCACTGGCCGTCGAGAAGAGGAGGGGTCATATCTTCGGAGAAACGAAGAATCAAAGTAGCAACATTTTTAAAAGACAAGCTTGACAGCCTTCCGGGATATTCAAAAATCCTCATTATGGGTGACTTTAATGATGAACCAAATTCATTATCACTGAAAATAATCACAAAGGCTGATCATGATGAAAGGAAAGGGAATGAATTTATAAATGTAAGTAAATCAGAATCCGGAAGCTACAAATATCATGGGACCTGGTATCTTTTTGACCAGATACTTATCTCAGACGAACTCCTTTATTCAAAAACGGGACTGAAGTACAGGAAAGAAAGCTATAAAGTAATTAGAAATAAATTTCTTTTAACAAGTGACTTGAAATACAAGGGGCAAAGACCCGCATCCAACTGGTGGGGATATAAATACCAGGGAGCATTTAGCGATCATCTTCCTGTTGTAGCAATCCTTGATGCAAATTAATTATTTTATGGGTTTTAGTCCAATCTCAGCTGCTTTCTTTATAAGGTAATCCCGTGCTGCTTCATATTCATTTGGGATGATACCATCCAGTATTGCTTCTTTAATACTGTCTTTCAGAAAACCAACTTCTTTGCCGGGTTTAAGTCCGAAGAGCCTGATTATCTCATTTCCATCAACAGGAGGCTGGAAGTTTCTTATTCTGTCTTTTTCCTCAATCTCTTCCAGTTTTTTCCTCACGAGCCTGAAATTTTGAATATACTGCCTGACTTTTTGTTCATTCTTTGACGTAATGTCTGCCTCACATAATATCATCAGATCATCTATGTCATTACCTGCTTCAAATAATAATCTCCTCACAGCAGAATCTGTTACGGTTTCTTTTGAAAGAGTAACAGGACGAAGATGGAGACTGACAAGCTTTTGCACATATCTCATCTTCTCATTGAGTGGCAGCTTGAGTCGTCTGAATATTGAAGGAACCATCTTTGAACCGACATATTCGTGCCCGTGAAATGTCCAGCCCGATCCTTCAATATATTTTTTTGTAACAGGTTTGGCTATATCGTGCAGCAGGGCAGACCATAATAACCAGATATTATCAGATTTTTGCCTTACATTATCAAGTACCTGGAGAGTATGGTAGAAATTGTCTTTGTGCCCTTTGTTGTCCTTGATCTCAATACCTTTCATATTTGTTAACTCAGGTAATATCTTATCAAGTAAACCTGTTTCAGCTAACATAATAAAACCTCTTGAGGGTGAATGGCTGAGCAGTATCTTATTTACTTCATCGCTGATGCGTTCAAAGGAAACTATCGAAATACGATCACGATTGTGCTTAATAGAATTGTAGGTTTCCCTGTGTATTCTAAAACCAAGCTGGCTTGAAAACCTAATTGCCCTCATCATCCTTAAGGGGTCGTCTGAAAACGTTTGCAGGGGGTCGCACGGAGTCCTTATTATCTTTTCTTTAAGATCTTTTATCCCCTTAAACGGATCAATTAGTTTTCCGTAGTCATCCCTGTTAAGGGATATTGCCATCGCGTTTATTGTGAAATCACGTCGGTTCTGGTCATCCTCCAGGCTGCCATTCTCAACAAAGGGTTTACGTGAGCCCCGTTCATATGATTCTTTTCGGGCACCCACAAACTCAATCTCCTTCCCTTGTACCGCGAACATGGCTGTTCCAAAATTTTTGAATATGCTTACCCTTATTTTTGGAGAAATTGCAGCCGCTACCTTTTTTGCAAATGTAATTCCACTGCCTGTTACTACTACATCAATGTCTTTTTTGCTGTTTTTGCGTCCTAGTATGGAGTCTCTTACATATCCACCAATAACATAGGCTCTCACTCCTGATTCATATGCAATATCTGAAACAATGTCGAAAAGACTGTCAGAAATATACTTGTTCATATGTAGATATGACGATTTGTTCATAATACATGACAAAATTACAATTTATTACCTGAAATATTGCATTTTATACTGTGTTTGAACAACGGTATGATGTTTGACGTTAATAAAGCAAACAAAATAAAATATTATTATGGTAGAGCATTTGACAAAAGAAACCTTCCTTACAAAGGTATTTAATTATGAAGAAAACAAAGATTGGAAATTCGAAGGGGATAAACCTTGTATGATTGACTTCTATGCTGACTGGTGTCAGCCCTGTAAAATGGTAGCACCTATACTTGAAGAACTTTCAGAGGAATATGACGGTTCTGTGGATATTTACAAGATAGATACAGAAGCAGAGCAGGAGCTTGCCGGCATTTTTGGCATTCGTAGTATTCCTTCACTATTATTTGTTCCCAAAGAGGGGCAACCACAGATGGCAATGGGTGCACTTCCAAAAGACACATTCGAGAAGGCTATAAAGGATGTACTGGGAGTGGAAAAAGACGGTTAAATATTAAAAAAAAGTTAAATAGTGATATTTTTATCAGCTAAAATGAAACAATTAATACCTTTATCTCGTTAAAATTAATAAAAGGTAGTACCATAGAAAAACAGTAGTTTGTTTTCTGGGATTTAGGTTTAGGGACATTAGGGAAAATCAGGGCGAAAGGTCCTGATTTTTTTTTATTCCATCTTATCAATGATGCCGTCAATTTCTTTTTCAGTGTCCCTTAGTTTAGACTGACATAGTTTTAGGAGCTCGGAGGCCCTTTTGACTTTACCTGCCAGTTCGTCCACATCCATCTCTCCTGATTCTATTTCCTCAAGGATATTTTCAAGTTCTTCTACAGCTTTATTGAAAGTTGGTTTATTCTCTGTCATAATTATTCTTTATGTGTACAAAAAATGTTGTTCCTGCATTCTCTTTACTCTCATAACTTAATACACTGTTATTCTTCTCAGCCATTGTTGTAGCAATCAATAATCCGAGTCCCAGTTTCATTGTCTTATTTGAAGATTCATTTTCTTTCAGCCGGCTTATTTCAAATATCTTATTTTGAATACTTGCGGGTATTCCTGATCCGAAGTCGGTAACAGAAATTATTGAACCCTTCTTTGATTTTTGTGCACGGATAATAATATCCGAACCGGGTGGAGAGTGTTCAACACTGTTCTCTGTAAATATCTTTAAAATTGATTTGAGTGAACTTCTGTCGAAAACAATTTCCAGATCAGGGTCAACATCAAACCTGATTTTTATGTCTTTTTTAAGTGCATTTCCAAGGATTTCAGGCAAAATCTCGTGGAAGTAGTCATAGGGTTTTACTGGTTCTCTTTCAATTTCATATTTGTTTCTTTGGAGCTTTGACCACAGCAAAACTCTTTTCAGGGCCTTTTCTATTTCACTTGCTTCATTATAAACACTGGTTATCATTCGTTTTAGCCTGAGATCCTTGCTGTTTGTAGCAAGATAGTCGTTTACATCTGATAACCGGGAGGATAATTTTATGAATGGTTCTTTGAGTTTAAGAGATACAATTGTAAAGAAAATATTCTTATTTTCCCTGATATTAAGTATTCTTTCCTTATACCTGGTAGATCTCTCATATGCCTCTTTCAGATTTCGGTTTCTTAGGGCTAATTGCTTATTTGCATTGCTAATGCCGGAGAGATTGTAAAGAATGTATACCATCATTATCAGGGTAATGCCAATTGCAAGATAAATGAGAAGAGAAATAGTCTTTTCTATTTTTATCTTTTGCAATACAATCCGGTTTTGTTCATTGCGTAACTTAATTTCCTCTTCTGATTTTCTTATGCCCAGCCTGGTTTTGTAGTCGGCTACCAGTTTCCGGACACGCCAGTCAGCGTACCCGGCATCTTTATCCCTATACTTTTGCCTGAAGATTAACGCGTTCACATGATCATCAGAATCAAGGTACTTGTCAGATATTCTCTTCAGGATACTATATGGCCTTATTACTTCAGTTTTATAGAGCATGGAAAAATCTATGCTGTCTGCATAGCTTGAACTTAAATTCATGCTGTCAACAGATAAATAATATTTACTGAGTCTCAGTTTTATCATATTGTCGCAAATCTCTGATTTAAGGCTCTGATTTGCTTTTTGCATTGAATCAATCCAGTGCTTACAATTATTCATTTTATTTGCAATACAGACATCAAAAAGATAGGCAAAAACATCAAATTTCCTTTTATAGTTTTTTATTCCATCTTTATTATAATGTTGAAGTGCAGACCCCAGATATTTCCTGCTGTTATCATAGTCTTTGAATGAAAGATAAGCTTCACCCAGGGTTACCAGTTCATCTGCGATTCTTGTAGAGGAAAGATTCTCTTTTCTGAAATTCACTGACCTTGTATAATATTCTATTGTTTTTGCAGTATCCTGATTAATGTAACTTACCAGTCCAAGGTTATGAAGTATGGAGGCTACCCCATCATTATTCCCAAGGCTGTCATAAAGATGGTATGCCTCCTGGTAGTTGTTCATTGCATCTGTGGTCAGATTGGCCGACATATAAAGATTCCCGGTCAGGTGCCAGTTTCTTGCAAGTTCATCGATATTATTAATAGCATGTGCAATCCTCCTGTGTTGTTCTGCATATTCCAGGCTTGTTACAAGCGAACTGTTTAATTCTTTTAATGCTTTTTCATGCAATAAATTCAGCTTCGTGGTATCAGGCAGATCAGATATACTGTCAATAAAGTGATTGTTATCATTTTGACCCCTGGTTAGCGGGCAAACAATAAGCAATGAAAGTAAAAATATGTTCAACTTTCTAAGCATTATCTGCCGGTATTTTCATTATTACTGTGCTACCTCTTGTACGTTTATTGTTAATTTCCAGCTTGCCATTATTCATTTCCAGAAGTTCTATGCAGATAGTTAATCCGAGCCCGCTTCCTTTTTCACTGCCTGTCCCCGGAGTGGAAGATATTAAGCTTCCTGCCAGGATTTTTTCCTTTGTGGCATCATCCATCCCCTTGCCATCATCCTCAACTGATAGCTTAATAAATCCTTCTTCCCTGTATGTTTTTATCCTGATTTCACTGTCATTTTCACTGAATTTAATTGCATTATTGATTATATTGCTAAGTACAGAATTCAGCACATCGTGGTTTATTGGCACTTTTTCTGCTTTATCAATATTGCATACAATATTAATGTTCTTTCTTTCAGCCAGTGGTTTATACATTTTGATCACCTCATTGACATAATCTGCTATGTTGAGTGATTCAGGATGGAGTTTTTGCTTCCCCTCTTGTATTCTTGAAATATTCTGCAGATTGGTCAATAATTGATTAAGCTGAAGAGATGTTTCTACAAGCATGCTACTGTATTCTTTCATGCTGTTTTTATAGAGTGATTCGTAATCGTCAACCATCAGCCGGCTGAAACCCAGTATAGCCTGGAAAGGATTAATCAGGTCATGTGCAAAAACAGATGTAAGTGTATCTAGTAGTTTATTCTCTTTTTCAAGCTCTTTGTTTGTTTTTTGCAGCTCCCTGTTTATACTGGCAGATTTTTCTGATTTTCTTTCAAGTTCATCTTTGTATTCTCCCCTTAATTTGTTAATTCTAAGTAGTATAATAAAGAGAATAATAAATATGCCAAGGGCAATGAATGCCAGAAGCATTAGTCTGTGGGATGCTTCCTGTTTATTCCTGTTCAGAATTATTTGGTTTTCAATATTTTCCCTTGTTCTTATATTCCTTGTTTCTTCATATTCTGCAATAAGGAGGTCTATAATTTCTTCCCGGTTAACCATTGTTTCATTGTCGTGAAGTTCCTGGAGTATATTTTCATATTTCCATGCATTTGTAAGGTCGCCCTGTTCTGCGTAAGCTCTGCACAGGTATTTCATGTGATCCTGCTGGTCAGGCAGGTTGGATTGTTCGTCCAGGCTGTGTCTTTTCGCAATTGAAATAACATTTTCATAATCACCATTAATGAAGTGATACTCCATAACTGCTGTAAAAAAACTTAACCTGTCAATATTACTATAGAAAGACTCATCCATCTCAAGATATCCCCTGTTTATCCATTCAGAGGCTTCCTGCTTGTTGCCCATCTTGTTATTTGCACTGATAATTGAAGCAATAATTGCAAGTGGTGAAACTCTTTCGTAATTGGTTTCTTCATTCCTTAGTAATTCCTTAAGATTGTCCAGTGCGGTAGCATAATTACCCATTGTAATTTCCATCTGGGCAAGATTAAGACTTAAAATAGTGTTAAAAGCCAGATTTCTGCCCCTGTTAAGCTCAATAGCCCTCTCGATATAAGATTTAGCCGATAAATTGTCCCCAACCAGTGCAAATATTATGGCGATATTATTCATCAGAACATTTATTCCATTATAATAGTGACCTTCAGAATATAAGTCCAGGGCTTTGAGAAACTCCTTTATGGCCTCACCGTTGTTTTTGTTAAAGTAATGGATTATTCCATCCTGTGTTTGAAGAAGGCCATATGATACAGGGTGGTCATGTAGTGAGAGGCTTTTCATTTCCATTGAACTCTGCTTAATGCTATCAATATGGCCATCCGACACATAGCTCCTTGCATCCTGGTAATATTCTTCAAATAATCTGTTTATATAATTCTCATTTGAATAATATTTATAACAGGCAGGGAAGAATGTGTCTTGTGAATGTATCATTTCACATGACAGCAGCAGTAAAAAAACTGCAAATAATATTTTAACCTTTTTCATCCTCTCTGTTATTAAGGTCAAATACTTTGCTTATTATTTTACCCTCATTTAATATGGTGCTTACAATGGAACCAGGTTTTACTTCTTTCGACGATCTGACAGTTTTGTTGTTAAAGAGAGTAATAGAATATCCTCTTTTCAGTACTCTTTCGGGTCTAAGATAATCAATTGATCTGGAAATACTATTTAAAACTGCATGTTTTTGTTCAGTATACCTTCTTAGTCCGGGTTTGAAGCGGCCCGACAGGTTTTCTTTTTTTTCTTTTTTTTCTTTTACATAATTAAGTGTTCTGTTAATGATGTTAGATTGTGACGATCTCAAAACTGATCTTTTGTAGGCCAGGAAGGATCTGGTACTACCGGATAAACGCAGTGCTGATTTGTTGAGTACTGCCTGTTTTTTCTTAAGAGAATTCCGTACAAGAGGAGAGAGGTCTGCACTAACCCTGTTTATAAGCGATCTGCCCTTTTGCACCATGTCCTGACTTTTACTGATTATTGATTCCTGCAGCACAGCAAGGTATTCTTCTGTTCTCAGGCTTTGACTTATTATAAACTCTGCAACTGCTGTTGGTGTTTTGAATGCCTGATGGGCAACCATATCAGTAACTGATAAATCCTTTTCGTGGCCTATCCCGGTTATTACCGGTACAGGCATTTGGGTGATGAGGAATGCAATATTGTAGTTGTCGAACCAGCTCAGGTCAGCCTGGGAACCACCCCCTCTGACTATTACGATCAGATCATATTGTTTCCCGCTCTCAAAAATCCTGCTTATAGCTCCTGAAACTGACTTCTCCGTTTCTCTGCCCTGCATTACTGATTTGTATAGAGAAATATTGTAAGTATAAGCATATTCATTGTTCAGAAGAGTCTCGTAAAAATCCTGGTAACCTGCGGCCAGCTCAGATGAGATGACTGCAATATTTCTTGGCAAAAGAGGAAATGCGAGCTCCCTGTTCAGGTTTATTACCCCCTCAGTTTCAAGACGGGAAATGATCTTTTTGCGCAGGATAGCCATCTCTCCAAGAGTGTATGCCGGGTCAATATCATAAACATTCAGACTTAAACCATAAACCCTGTGATAAACGGTTTTAACCCTTAACAGAACTTTTAATCCTTCTGATAGCTCCTGTCCTGTTGATGATTCAAAATAGGGTAGAAGCATTCTTGCTTTTTGAGACCAGATTATGGCTCTTATCCTGGATTTTATATCGTCATTACCGGTTTTTTCAACAAGTTCGATATAACAGTGGCCTGAATAATTTAACTTCAGTTCAGATATTTCAGCACTTACCCAGTAGAAACCTGATAAATTGTGCTCTATGGCTTCTTTAATGAGGTCCTGTAGCTGGCTTAGTGAATACCTGTCGTTATGTTCTTCCATTATCTGTACTTCAGCTTGGGAATATTGACTTATTGAGAAAAGGTAAAGCCGGGTCTTATTTGATTATACCATGTATCCCGGGATCCTTGATTTTGCCTCCCTCTTTTTCAAGGCTGTCAAGGTACTCCGTTTCCTTTCTGATTAGTTCCGTATTGTTCTTAGGAATACCGTTGATATAAACTATCTTGTTTCGAAGACTACCATCATTATTATAGAAAAACCATTGTCCTTTCCTTATATCATTACTATACTGACCTGTTATTTCTTTCCTTCCGTTGGGATGCCAGGAATTAAAATCTCCGTTAAGCATGCCTCTGGTATAATTTGATTCCAGGCTTTTTGTCCCGTCACTATAATACTGCAACCAGCTACCTGTTTTTGTGCCATTTATGAATTTTAATTTTTCAGCAATTTCACCATTCCAGTGATATCTGACACGATTACCGTGTTTTATGTTGTTCCTGTAATAGCAGGTCATTAAAAGCCTGTCATCTATATAGTCTGAGTAGAAAAACCACTTACCTGTTTTTTTCTTATTCAGATATTTACCCCTGCCTGCAATGTATCCGTTTGGATGATAAAATTCTGCATGTACTGTATCATTTCCTTTACCATAGTCAAGTACAGACACAAGGTTTCCTTCTTCATCATATCTTTTAAATATTCCTACCGGCTTATTATCTGAGAAATAGCCTTCATACATTATATTTCCGTCAGGATACTTCTTAATCCATTGACCTTGCTTGTTGCCGTAACTGTCGGTTTTATTAATACCATCCTGTGCATTTACTGCAAGAGAAAAGCTAAATGCCAATAAAATAATTAATGTAAGTCGAATTGCCTGTCTCATAATTAATCTTCACAAGGTATAAATAAAAAAAAACACTCTGAAAAGATCAGAGTGTTTTTAATGACTGTTTTGAGCTTTTTATTTTACTTCTTCGAAGTCAACATCAGTTACTTCATCATCATCTCCTTTTTTGTTATCACTGCCTTCTCCGGCATCCTGCTGAGGGCCTTCTCCCTCTTGCTGGTTGCCTGCCTGAGCTGATTTATATATGTCTTCAGAGGCAGCCTGCCACTGAGTATTGAGGTCGTTCATTGCTTTGTCAATAGCCTCAACATCCTGGTTCTTATGGGCTTCTTTTAATTCTGACAAAGTTTTCTCAATAGGCTCTTTTTTGTCAGCAGGCAATTTTTCCCCGTATTCCTTGAGTTGTTTCTCTGTCTGGAATATAAGACTGTCAGCTGCATTTAATTTATCTACTTTCTCTCTTGCTTTTTTGTCCTCTTCCTCATTTGCTTTTGCCTCGTCCCTCATCTTTTTTATATCCTCCTCGCTTAGTCCTGACGATGCTTCAATCCTGATACTCTGCTCTTTACCGGTTCCTTTGTCTTTTGCAGAAACATTTAATATACCGTTTGCATCAATATCAAAAGTAACTTCAATCTGGGGTACTCCACGTGGTGAGGGTGGAATACCATCAAGGTGGAATCTTCCGATTGTTTTGTTACCAGCTGCCATTGGCCTTTCGCCCTGTAGTACATGTATCTCTACTGAGGGTTGATTGTCAGCAGCGGTGGTAAATGTCTCATTTTTCTTTGTAGGTATTGTGGTATTGGCTTCAATCAGCTTGGTCATTACTCCTCCCATTGTTTCAATACCAAGTGACAGAGGTGTGACATCAAGCAGGAGAACATCTTTTACTTCACCTGTCAGGACACCACCCTGTATAGCAGCCCCTATGGCTACTACCTCGTCAGGATTTACTCCCTTTGAGGGTGCTTTGCCAAAAAACTTCTTAACAACTTCCTGTATGGCCGGAATACGTGTTGAACCTCCAACGAGCAGAACTTCGTTTATATCAGATGAACTCATTCCCGCATCTTTAAGAGCCTTTTCACATGGTCCAATAACTGATTGTACCAATGAATCTGTAAGCTTTTCAAAGTGTGACCTTGTAAGGGTTTTTACAAGATGCTTGGGAACACCATCAACAGGCATTATATAAGGGAGATTGATCTCAGTGCTTGTTGAGCTGGAAAGCTCAATTTTGGCTTTTTCTGCTGCTTCTTTTAGCCTCTGCATTGCCATTGGATCCTTCTTCAGATCAACACCCTCATCTTTTTTGAACTCTTCTGCAAGCCAGTTAATAATTAACTCGTCAAAATCGTCACCACCAAGATGAGTGTCGCCATTTGTTGATTTTACTTCAAATACACCGTCACCCAGCTCAAGAATCGAGATATCAAATGTACCTCCTCCGAGGTCAAAGACTGCTACTTTCAAATCTTCAGTCTTTTTATCCAATCCGTATGCCAGTGCAGCAGCAGTGGGCTCGTTAATTATCCTTTTTACCTTCAAGCCTGCTATCTCACCGGCCTCTTTAGTGGCCTGGCGCTGAGAATCGTTAAAATAAGCCGGAACAGTAATAACTGCTTCTGTTACTTCCTGGCCAATATAATCTTCGGCAGTCTTTTTCATCTTTTGAAGAACCATAGCCGATAATTCCTGGGGAGAATACTTCCTGTCGTCTATCTGAACTCTTGGTGTATTATTGTCTCCTTTTACAACTTTATAAGGTACACGGGATACTTCCTTTGTAACATTGTCAAAAGATTCACCCATAAACCTTTTTATAGAGTATACTGTTTTATCTGCATTTGTTATGGCCTGACGTTTTGCAGGATCACCAATCTTACGCTCACCATTTTCTATAAAGGCCACAATAGAAGGTGTAGTGCGTTTACCTTCACTGTTTGGTATAACAACCGGTTCATTACCTTCCATTACAGAAACACATGAGTTAGTTGTACCTAAGTCTATGCCAATTATTTTTCCCATTTTATAAGTTATTTTTTAAAGTTTTCATATTTACGCTATGATTTTAACAATGATTATGCCATCATAATACAGTTCTGTTTTTATGCTAATATGACACATGGCAATGAAATTGTGTGTATAAAATCAAAAACAGTAATGACAAAAAGGCAGTATTTGCATTAATAAGTTGCAGTAATCATATTTTATAAAACAAATTTGTAGCTTTACCCTGTATTAATCACTTTAATATTGAACAAGATGTCAGTGCATAAAAGTGTTAAGAGAGTTACAACCCATGTGCTATCTGAAATGAAACTAAAGGGAGAAAAGATAGCTATGCTTACTTCCTATGATTATTCTATGGCGTCTATTGTTGACCAGGCCGGAATAGATGTTATTCTGGTAGGGGATTCAGCTTCAAACGTAATGGCAGGCTTTGAAACCACACTACCCATAACCCTGGATAATATGATTTACCATGCAGCTTCAGTTGTGAGGGCTGCAAAAAGATCACTTGTTGTTGTCGACCTTCCTTTCGGTACCTATCAGGGAAACTCAATGGAAGCTCTTTCATCTGCAATCAGAATAATGAAGGAAACAGGAGCCCACGCTGTGAAACTGGAAGGGGGCAGGGAAATAGTTGAATCGGTTGAACGTATTTTGTCGGCGGGTATACCGGTTATGGGTCATCTGGGTTTAACTCCCCAGTCTATTCATAAGTTCGGGACTTATGTTGTAAGGGCGAAGGAAGATGAGGAGGCACGCAGGCTCAAAGAGGATGCAAAGCTCCTCGAAGAGAAAGGTGCTTTTGCTCTGGTGCTTGAGAAAATCCCTGCAAAGCTGGCAGGAGAAGTGGCTGATGAGTTAACTGTACCGGCAATTGGGATAGGAGCCGGAAACAAGGTGGACGGTCAGGTTCTTGTAATACATGATATGCTGGGAATAAACCAGGAATTCTCGCCGAGGTTTCTTAGAAGGTATCATAACCTTTATCAGGAAATTAAAGGATCTGTGCAGGCTTATATTAATGATGTCAGATCAATGGATTTTCCAAATGATAAAGAGCAGTACTGATAGGATCTATGGATATATTGTTTGAAGACAATCACATAATTGCTGTAAATAAAAAAAGTGGTGAGCTTGTACAGGGTGACAATACAGGGGATGAAACACTGCTTAACCGCGTTAAAGACTATATTTCCAGAAAATATAATAAACCGGGAGCCGTTTTCCTGGGCCTCGTTCACAGATTAGACAGGCCTGCCAGTGGAGTTATAGTTTTTGCGCGTACATCGAAAGCGCTGGGACGATTGAACCTTATGTTCCAGGAAAAGGATGTCCGTAAGAAATATCTCGCCATAGTGAAAAAGCGCCCCCCTTCAGAAAAGGGTGAGCTGATAAATTACCTGAAAAAAAATGAAAGACAAAACAAGTCATATGCTTATGACAAACAGGTAAAGGGTAGTAAAAGAGCAAGCCTGGACTATCAACTTATTTTAAGAACAGATAATTTCTATGTCCTTGAAGTTAATCTCCATACAGGCAGGCATCACCAGATAAGATGCCAGCTGGCAGCTGCAGGTTGTCCTATTAAAGGAGATTTGAAATATGGATTCTCAAGATCAAATAATGACGGAAGTATTTCATTGCATGCATGGAAAATTCAATTTGTTCATCCGGTAAGAAAGAATGAAATCGAGATTATTGCCCCTGTTCCTGAATCCGATATCTGGTTAAAAGTAAGGGAGATGATGTAAAAAAATGGCTGCTTTATTATCTAAAACAGCCACTTTATTGAAACTGAAAATATCAGAGGTAAGGATGTCTTCTATAACCTAAACCCGGGGATTTAACCGCCGGCCTTACACTTAACAAATGTATAATAATATATTCCTGAGTCAGTTAAACCGGGGTTAAAACAAGTTAAGGAAAAGTTAAAATATCATTCTGTTCATATTATAATTATATTTTTGTAATATGAAACGACCATGATAATTTTTTGCAGGTTTCTGGTGCAAAAAATTTTAAACGTATGAAAAAAAGCAGATTAATAGGATTGGTGGCATTGATGATGATATCGCTTGCTGGCATTATCACTGTGCAGCTTATATGGATAAATAATGCTGTAAAGGTTCGCAGTGATCTGTTTACACGTTCCGTGTTTAATAGTCTGCATAATTCAGCAAGAAAACTGGAGTATTCAAAACAATTATCTTTTTACAACCAAATGATGAGGGCTGATTCATTGTTTGAAAGTGAAGTTAAAGAAATGAATATGTACCCCTTCGTTAATCCGGACAGGGTGCCACTGATATCAGATTATCTATTGAACCAGGGGATTAGTGGTGCGGCTCAAAATTTTTGGTTCAGCTTAAATGACGAAAGTGGTAATTTAAGTGTAAGAAGTGATTTTCAGCAGTATAGCCTGAATGACAGTATGTTGGCCGGGGATCCCAATTCATTGAACCAGAATGTGAGTGGCCAGGCAAGGTATGTTGATCCCGGTCAGTTAAGATCATGGCTGGAACAAAAATCCAGAGATCTTCGGAGGATGGGAGAAAAAATGATATCAGAACTTTATGATTGGGAGTTGAACTCAAGGGCCGGGAGTGACGAAGTGCTATCAGTACTGTATGATGAGCTCAGGAATGCAGGGATAAATACACCTTTTGAATTTGCTATTATTGAAGGTAATGAAATAGTGGATGGTATCTACAAGGAAGGATCTGAGTCAAAGCTTCTGAACAGTAAATTCAAGGTTGACCTGTTCAACGAACGACTGATCCCCAGAAATACCAGGATATCACTGCTTTTTCCGGAACAAAAAAATTATATACTTTCTTCTATGTCACTGATTCTGGGAGGATCAATGCTGTTTAGCCTGATTATACTGATTACATTTGCACTAAGCATTTTCTTTATACTGAGGCAGAAAAGAGTGTCACAGATGAAATCTGATTTTATTAATAATATGACCCACGAGTTTAAGACACCAATAGCAACTATTTCCTTGGCCGCAGATACAATAAATAACCCGAGGATTATCAGTGATAGCGATCAGGTGAAGCACTTTATCGGTATGATCAAGAAAGAGAACACCAGGATGAATAAGCAGGTTGAGAATATATTACAAATATCTTCACTCGATAAAAGTGAAATGGAATTCAGCTTCTCCGAAATTGATATGCACGCTGTAATAAATAGAGCTATTGAGACAGTCGAGATACAGGTTGAAGGGCGAAATGGCAACATATTCTTTTATCCTGAAGCAGGTGACTCTGTTGTTTATGCTGACAGAGAACATATCACAAATCTTATGCATAATCTTCTTGATAATGCCAATAAGTATAGTATAGGAGAACCTGAGATTACGGTAAGTACAGTGAACAGGTACGGCTATTTTGTTGTATCAGTTGCAGATAAAGGTGTAGGTATGAGCAGAGCTGTGCAAACCAGGATTTTTGATCGCTTTTACAGGAAGCCTGAAGGTAATGTGCATAATGTAAAAGGCTTTGGCCTAGGACTGAGTTATGTTAAAGCCATTGTAAGTGCACATAATGGAGACATAAAAGTATACAGTGAAGTGGGATCAGGCACAACCTTTGAGGTGTTTTTACCGCAAAATGAAAATTATTATGAGTGAAATTTCGAAGATCTTGCTTGTTGAAGACGATCTGAGTTTTGGTTCAGTACTCAAATCATACCTTGAGATAAATGATTTTTCTGTTGACTGGATTGACGATGGTAAATATGCTATGGATAAATTCAGGAAAGAACAATACGACCTGTGCATTCTGGATATTATGCTTCCTAATGTTGATGGTTTTTCATTGGCATCAGAAATTAGAGCTCTGGATAAAACCATCCCTCTAATCTTTCTGACCGCAAAGAAGCTTAAAGATGATGTGCTCCATGGCTATGGACTGGGGGCTGATGACTACATAACCAAACCTTTTGATACAGACATCCTGCTGGCAAAAATTAAAGCTATAATTGGCAGAAACTCCGGGATTGATAAGGCAAAGGAAGAAATCATCCTCGGTAAATATATCTTTGATCCCACGATCAGAAGCCTGAAAATGGGTGATGATGAAAGGAAATTATCTCCCAAGGAAGCTCAGCTCCTTGAGATGCTGGCTGATTCTTCTAATACATTGTTAAGCAGGGAGACTGCCCTGAAAGCAATTTGGGGCTCGGATGATTATTTCACTGCAAGGAGTATGGATGTGTATATTACCAAACTGAGAAAGTACCTTGCCGGTGACAGCAATATATCAATAAAAAACATACATGGTGCCGGGTTCCAGATGATAATCAATGATGATTACTAGCCGGGTAAAAGGCTTTTGAATTGCAATGGCAGGAGACTTTCTATGTCTTCTGCAATGTAAATCCTGGATTCGCCAAACATGATTACTCTGATTCTCTTGCCTGATTTATGTTCTTCTTCTGCCATTACCTGTCTGCACTTTCCGCAAGGGGTAACAGGTTCTTTCGTAAAATCTTTGTTGCGGTGGGCACAAACAGCTATATCTGTTATTGCAGACCCGGGATAGTTAGCTCCTGCATAGGCAATTGCAGCATGTTCAGCACAAATGCCTGACGGGAAAGCAGCATTTTCCCTGTTATTAGCAGTAATGATTTCTCCTGAATCCAGCATTAAGGCTGCTCCTACAGCTAAACCGGAATAGGGTGAATGAGAATTTTTGCTCGCATCTTTGGCCATTGTCAATAAATACCGGTCACTGTCACTAAGTTCTTCGGGACCGTTGTATTCTCTGATTCTTAATTCAAGTTGTATCAATCTGGACATAAATAAAGATTGTTAATTTGCAAAATACTAAAAAATGTCTTTAATCAGTTAATAATACCGGTCAAAGGATGTATGTTTTTAATAAATAGTGAGAAGTAGTTAATTACTTGTATAAATAAATATTTTCATTTGTGGCATGCTTTAATAATTTTAACAAAAAATTATTTATGCGTAATGTTATTTCCCTTGTAATTGCACTATTGCTTATTACATCCTGTAGCTCTTTAAGAAGATCAGGAAAGGTTGAAATTCCTGTTCATACTGATAATAATATACGCAGGTATGTTAGTGAGTATGCTGAACTGGCTATGCAGGAGATGAGAAGAACAGGCATTCCCGCAAGTATCACCCTGGCACAGGGAATAGTTGAGAGCGATTATGGAAGAAGTCGACTGGCGCGAAAGGCAAATAATCATTTCGGTATAAAATGCCACAGTGACTGGAAGGGTAAAAAAATATACCATGATGATGACAGGAGAAATGAATGTTTCAGAAGTTACAGGCGGGTAAGTGAATCTTACCGTGACCATTCCGATTTTCTTCTAAACGGATCAAGGTATGCTTTTCTTTTTGATCTCGAACCTGATGATTACAGCTCATGGGCCAGAGGACTTAAAAGGGCCGGATATGCTACAAATCCACGCTATGCCAGAATGCTGATAGATATGATACGGGATAATAATCTGGATGCCTATGACCGGCTGGTAATTAGAGGAAAAGCATTTTCCCTCCCGGTTGCAGTGACACATGATGAGGAAAGGGTTAACAATGAGGAAGCTCATGTTAATGCTGAAGATAATGAACAGTTTGTGATCAATAAAAAGAGCAGGATAAAGGTGCGGAACAGGATTCAATATATTATCGTGGAGGAGGACGACACATACCGGAGTATCTCAGATGAATTTGAAATGATGAAGTGGGAGTTGAAAAAGTATAATGAATTGGAGGAGAAGGCTAAAATCAGGGCAGGGCAGGTTTTGTATCTTCAGCCTAAAAGGAATAAAGCTGAACCGGGTCTTGATTTTCATATTACAAAGCAGGGGGAGACAATGTATAGTATATCTCAGCTTTACGGTATAAAACTAAAGGCTCTTTATCGTAAGAACAGGATGGAAGTGGGTACTGAGCCTGCACCGGGAACAGAAATATGGTTGCGGAAAACTAAGCCTGAGGGTCTTTAGAGATTATGGCCTTACTGATATCAAAACCTCGCAGGAAATCAGCCACAGGCATCATTTTTTTACCTTCTATTTGAAGCATTTCAATTTCAATACTGATTCCTTCTGTACCTATACGCAGAAAATTTTTCCCGTCACTTTCTATTTCTCCCGGACTTAAGTGGCTATGCCCTTTAAGACATTTGCAGCGGCCAATTTTAAGAATATATTTGTTATTTCCTTTTTTAAGAATCGTTCTTGCCCCTGGGTAGGGGTAGAGACCCCGGATAAAATTATAAACCCGGCTGGCAGGTAAATCCCATTGAATATAACAATCATTGCTGTAAATCTTGGGAGCTTTTTTCAGTTTTTCTCCCTTCCCGATAAGGCTTTCCTGATCGGTAGTCCTGAAATTGCCCTTTTCAAGTGCTTTAACCGTCTTTACAACAAGCTTGGCTCCCTCACGCATAAGTTTATCATGCAGGTTCTCTGCACTGTCATCAGCAGAAATACCAACCTTCTTCCTGAAAAGAATATTCCCGGTGTCTATCTTGTCATCAATTAAGAAAGTAGTCAGGCCTGTAGTTTTTTCACCATTTATTATGGCATGGTTTATCGGGGCTGCTCCCCTGTATTGAGGTAATAATGATGCATGAAGGTTGAATGTACCTAAGGAAGGTATTGAATAAAGCTCAGCAGGGAGTTTTCTGAATGCAACAACAACAATAATGTCAGGTTTCAAGTCCGTGACCTGCTTAATAAAAGAGGGTGCTTTCAGGTTGTCCGGCTGAAGGAGGTTAAGGTAGTTGTCAGTAGCATACTCAGCCACGGCAGATCTTCGTTTATTGAGTCCTCTGCCTGCCTGTTTGTCAGGCACACTTACCACGCCAACTATATCGTAATTATTCATGAGTAATGTCCCAAGACTCGGGACTGCAAACTCAGGAGTCCCCATGAATATAATGCGTGATCTTTTCATCCGGTATTATATGTTACAAACGCAAAATTATAAAAAATGAAAGAACTGCGATATAAAATGCACCTGTTATTAGACAATTAAGGCCTGTTAGGGTTATTTCTGCTGCTTGACCTTCGGATGTTTATAACAACTCAGGACATGTCCCATCTTATCTGCTTTTGTTTGCAGGTAAAACTCATTGTGTGGATTCGGGCTTATTTCCAGACTGACTGTTTCAACTATCTCTATGCCGTATCCTTCAAGACCTGCTCTTTTAACAGGGTTGTTGGAGATAAGTTTTATTTTACCAAGACCAAGCTCTCTCATTATGTTTGCTCCAATGCCATAATCTCTTTCATCTTCACCAAATCCCAGTTCCAGGTTGGCTTCAACTGTATCCCTGCCCTCTTCCTGCAGTTTATATGTTTTAATTTTATTAAAGAGTCCTATGCCCCTGCCTTCCTGGCTAAGGTAAATAACTGCTCCCTTTCCTTCATTATCAACCATTTTCATAGCCTCATGAAGCTGTGGCCCGCAGTCGCATCTCAATGAACCGAAAATATCACCTGTAAAGCATGAAGAATGGACCCTTACCAGTACTGTGTCGTCTTTAGTCCAGCTGCCTTTTACCAGGGCTGCATGCTCCAGTCCGGTACTGGTTTGCCTGAAAGGAATAAAATCAAAGTCCCCGAATTCAGTTGGCAGGTTAACCTTTACGCCTTCCTCAAGTATACTTTCTTTATTCAGCCTGTAACTAATGAGATCTCTTATAGAGATGATTTTTATATCGAACTGTTTTGCTATTTTAATCAGATCGGGGAGCCTTGCCATCGTACCATCATCGTTCATTATTTCGACAAGAGTTCCTCCCGGCTTTAGCCCTGCAAGTCGAGTCAGATCAACAGCAGCTTCAGTATGTCCGGCCCTTCTTAAAACGCCTTTTGATTTCGCCTTTAATGGAAATATGTGCCCTGGTCTTCCAAGATCTGATGGTTGGGTGTTCTTATCCACCAGGGCATTTATGGTAAGACACCTGTCATGTGCAGAAATGCCTGTTGTTGTGTGCTTGCTTATGAGATCCACACTAACAGTGAATGGGGTTTCATGAGGAGAAGTATTTTTGCCTACCATCAACTCAAGATCGAGTTTTTCACATCTCTCTTCGGGGAGTGGAACGCATATCAGCCCTCTGCCGTTTTTTGCCATGAAATTAACAATTTCCGGAGTTGTCAGCTCTGCGGCACAAATAAAATCACCTTCATTCTCCCTGTCTTCATCATCAACGACGATAACCATTCGTCCGCTACGTATTTCTTCTATGGCTTCATCTATGGTATTGAAGGGGTTCTCTAACGTATCTTGATTTTTCATTATGGTATATTGCTGTTCCTGTAAATTTCAGTGCAAAAGTATTATTTGTAATGTAATTTCCCTAACAAAGTTTCAAAATCGATATAAGTCCTTGTATGACTTATGTCATACGTTTTGATTTATCCCACTTACTGCTTTGTTTTCTTCCCAGAAACCTGGCAATGCCCACAAGTGTTGAAAGATTCATCATAGTAATATAGTAGGGTAAAATAAGATTCTTTGTGTAAGATCTTGAGCCTCCGGCTACAAACCCGATAAAAGTGAGTAAAATAAAAAGAATTGAAATAATAAGCACGATTAAATATATATCAACTCTGAATGCATTGTTTATTACGATACAAAGGTTGATAAATGGAATTATAAAAAATGCAAGCGGGGCCAGAGTCCATCTTAAAACTTTGTGTGATATGTACTGCAAACTGTATGAACCGTATTTGAACATATTTAAGAATTCAGGAAGTTTAAATACTATCTGCACTCCACCTGCTGCAATTCTTGATTTGCGTCTTATTTCTTCCTTTATATCAGCTGATGGTCTCTCTGTTGCATAAGCCCCCGGGCAATACTTAATTCTATATTTCTGCCTGATAATCATTAACGATAGGAAGAAATCATCATTAATAATGTCCTTATCGATTTCTCTGTAAAGATCAGTTTTTATAGCCAGTAATTCACCTGCACCACCAATTGTGGTTTTTAGTCCTGACTCAAGCTTTTTTATCAGAGATTCATATCTCCAGTAAATGCCTTCGCCGGAACTAACAGTATTATTACCATTTGACTGACTTATTCTTTTTTCTCCTGCCACACAACCTGTTTTCGAATCTTTGAAACAATCAATTACATTGCTTACTGCCTCCTTATTGAGAGCTGTGTTAGCATCTGTTATTATGGTATATGCTTCTTTAACCTTTTGCATGCCCATATTAATGGCTGCACTTTTACCTGCTCTTTCTCTCTGGTGCAGTATCGTATGATCGGTATGATCTTTCAGGTATTCGTAACTACCATCATCTGATCCGTCAATAATCCAGATAATATCAAGTTTGTCAGCGGGATAATTTAGAGATTTGATATTATCAATTTTTGCCCTGAGACAATCAAATTCATTATATGCAGGTATCAGAATGCTTATTCCTGGTAAAAACTCACCTGGTGTTTCTTCTTTATGATTATTATTTTTGAAAACGTTTAAAACAAAAAGCACGATAAGATACCCTAAGTAGGTGTAAAACAGGATTATTAGCAATATCCAGAATATTATCTTTAGAGTCATTGGGCAATTTTTGAATAGAATTCTACCATTTCACCACACAGCTTCTTATTGTCATAATATTTTTTAATAAATGCCCTGGCATTCCCTGAAATGCTGTTATACAATTTTTCATCCATGATTATCCCGAAAAGCTGCTGGATATACTCCCCGGCCGTTGATGCTATCAGTAATTCTTTGCCATGGCTGGCATTAATTCCTTCAATACCTTTTGCTGTTGTAACAACTGGTATCCCCATACTCATAGCCTGGATAGCTCTTACTCTGATACCACTGCCTGAGAGCAGAGGTATAATAAGAGTATAGCTCTTATTCATAAATGCTTCAGCATTGTTTATTTCTCCCAGGTATTCGATACCCGGTTTATTAAATTTGTTAATTAACCAGTCAGGAGCATTCCTGCCGGCAATTACCATGCGGTGATCCGGGTGCTCTTTGTGAACTGCAGTCCATACTTTGTTGATAAACCATTGTATGCCCTCCTGGTTGGGTTTCCAGTCAAGACTGCCAATATACCCGATTGTTTTACTATCAGCCTTTGATCGGTCAGGGACTGAAGTAAACCTTGCATAAGGGAAAGTAAATCCGGGTATATCGATACCTGCATTTTCAAAATACACCTTATCTCTCTCAGTTAATGTAATATGGCAATCGCAGCTGTTAATAGTCTGAAGCTCATAGTTTTTAAGCCTTTGTGAAAGAACCTGTAAATAGTATTTCCTGAATACATTTTTCTCTCCGGCAGACAGTCTTTCCCATATTTCATGTTCCACATTATGTGAGCGCATGGCTATGATACTATTTGAATTTTTTCTTATGCAATCAATGTATGCACTCATGTTTATTCCCTCAATCTGAACTATATCAAATTTTTCTCTCCTGAAGATTGATTTTAATTGCTTGCTGAATTGCTTTTTTTTGAAACGTTTAACGTTATATGGGAGCCTTGAGAACAAGAGGTTCAGGAAAAGATTAAATAAATTAATAGTTGTATTTATTTTAACCGGGATAATCTGTGCTTCAATGGTTCTTTCTTCCGGGTTGCGTAACCTGTTGTCAGGATGTTTTCCGGTAACAGTATAAACAACGCTTAGTTCAACTTGATGTTCAAGTAATCCTTTAATTGCTGACATTACTGCAAGTGCTCCACCGCTTGTCCCCGGCCATGGAGGTTTATCAGTTACAATGAGAATTTTCATTTGCCCTTTTTGATTTGACAAGTCTGAATTTTTTACCAACTCTTCTGAGAAAATGGGTGTATGTTTCCTTATTCATTATTGCTGAGTCAGTTGTTGCCTTATATGTCAGGAATATACCCACCCCCATGAGTATTACCGTTGATTCCCACATGCCCAGGGGTACAGGGGCAATTCCTTCTTTAGCTACTTTCTCACCAAACAGAGTAAGCACATACCATATTACGAAGAAAAGAACCGCGATTACCACGGGTGTTCCTAATCCCCCACGCCTTATAATTGCACCAAGAGGGGCTCCTATAAAAAAGAAGATAAGGCATGCTACTGCGAGTGTAATTTTTCGATGCCACTCTGCTTCAAACTTCAGTATGTGTTTATATTCACTGTAACTAATGCTGCTTTTTTCTTTAATATATTGTAAGCCAGACCTGGCCTGGTTCAGAGAATTGGTAATTACCATTTGCTGCTGCGTGGGTTTAAGAGACCTGTAAATGCTGTCAGCATCAAAAAACAGGTATTCAGTTTCTGCTGTGTCCTGTTTTTCTTTGTTTCTGTTGTAATTCCTCCTTGAGTAAATCCTGGAAGAAGTGTATTCCTCAATATAGTTATTTTGTCTTCTGTTTAATCTTTTGCCAAGAGAGTCAACAAAATATTGAAGCTGAGACATATTCTGCATCGTCTGGTTTGATTTAAACAAACTGAGATCAGATCTTTCAAGATCAAAACCACTCAGCTCAATTACCAGTGTTTGCTTGCTGAATTCATCTGACCTGAACGGATATTTTTTATTCCTGATTGACCTCCCTTTTTCCTTTATGTCATTATAGGCATGGCCGTTGTAAAGGGTGAAAATTAAACCCGATTCGTCAGGTGTCATATTCATATATCCTGAATCGGCCATAACAAGAGATTTATTTCCTTCAGAATCCCTGTGATCGTAGATCAGGATTTTTTCCAGCTTATTTGTAATTGGATCTTTTTTACCAATCTTAATGCTGAAACCTTCAATCCCATTGTAAAAAGTACCGGCCTGGATATTGAGCTCCGGTCTTTTCATTTGTATATCATACATCAGGGTCCTGGCTTTCCTGTTGGCATAGGGTACAACATTGTTGGAAAAGAAGAAAGAAGCTATGCTAAGGAGGGCAATAAATACTATTAATGGCCTCATAAGTCTCTGCAGTGAGATTCCTGATGACTTAACAGCTGTAAGCTCAAAATTCTCACCCATATTTCCAAAGGTCATAAGGGCTGCGAGCAATATGGCAAGGGGCAGTGCATGAGGTACGAACCCCAGTGAAAACTGGAATATTAATTCTGCTAATACATCAAGCTCCAGTCCTTTGCCGGCCAGGTCATCAACATACATCCAAAGGAACTGCAGAACGAATACAAACAGTACAATAAAAAATGTAAGTATAAGAGGACCTATAAATGACTTAATTACCAGCCAGTCTAATTTCTTTATCATCTTTCTAACCTGGTTAGAACTTCAAAACTACAAATTTTATTCAATTTATAACATTCAGAAACAATAACCCAGTATGTATAGAGAGTCTCATCAAACGGTTATGATAAATCCGCAAAGAGGTGCGTACGTTTTAGGTTGTTACAATAAAAAAAGTGATTAAATTCCCAGGGCCCTCTTTAATTCTGTTATCTGGGTGTCCCAGAGGTATATGGCATCTTCTTTTTCGTCTTCCTCTGCAAAATCAGTTATCAGGAGTGCCACATCACCGGTCAGTTCATCAATGTTGAGCTTGAATTCAAAATACCTGTCACCATCCTCAGGATCCATCCATTTAAAACGTACGTGCTTGTTCTCCCTTATCTGTACAAGCTTTGCTCTTTGTTCAGTGTCATCCCAGATAAAAACATAATCATCGCCCTGTACATGTACGTCGTCTGCAAACCACTCAGCAAGGCCTTCGGCTGTACTAAGCCTGTTAAACAAGACCTTGGGAGAGCTGTTAAGTGTATATTCAAGTTCAAATTGTGATTTCATTCAATTGTAATTTTGCCCGGATTTTTTCATTACCTGCAATATAGAAAAAATAATATTAATAAAAAACCGTATTGATATATTCAAACAATGTATTATATTTGCACCCGCAAAAGTCGGGCAGATGGCCTCTGCAGGAGTACTTCCCGGCAGACGGCGAGATAGCTCAGATGGTTAGAGCGCATGATTCATAATCATGAGGTCCCCGGTTCAATTCCGGGTCTCGCTACAAAGGAGCAGATGGCCCGGGGAATTATCCCGGGTTTTTTTGTTTTTTGGGAAGTACCACCATTGAATGTAAGAATGAGTATTGAAAGGAATACAATTTTCTTGATTCATCTCTTTTCCAATAACAGGTTTCTAACCCTGCTGTTAGATACTTTCATCCCAATAACCTTCTTTCCTCTCCTGACCAGTTCAATCCTATTAATATTCCCGCTTTTTGAAATAAGTATGTTCTCTCTTAGGCATTCAAGCTCAAATTCACCGTGCCTGGTCTGGTAACCGTATATTTTACCCTTTTTCAAATAAAACCTGTACTGAGTTTCAAGCTCGGGCGACCAGTACTCTCCGGCTATTTGCATCAGGTCTTTAATTTCTGGCCTGTACTTAATTGTTTTGGTTCCCTTTCTTACTTCACCGTTGTAAGTAATTCTTATTTGTTCCGGTTTGGAATTAATAAGACTAATTTTTATGCCAGGGGTATTGTTGAATAATATACTGTCACTGGCTGTATATAACCTGGTCTTTCTTCCTCCCGTAAATTCACTGAAAATAGTATCCGCTTCAGAGTAGATATCTAAATACCTTGTGTCCACATTCTCTATATTGTAAGTGCCAAAAAAACCTGATATAGATTTCATGTCAACATCCTTCCTCTCGAAATTCATTTCAGGAGTTTGTGTCTCAGGTTTGTCAAAAAGTATATCGCTTATGACATTTATTTTTCCACCGACGCCCGAGGAGGAGAAGTTTGTAAGTATTACAACCTCAGTCTCATGTTCAGGATATGTACAAGCATACGATCTATAACCTCCAATTGATCCGCTGTGCGAAATTTTTTTCTCATTTTTATATTCGTCAATACGTACCCCAAAGGCATAATTATGAGGTTTTCCATCATTGAAAGGATCAAGGGTAAGCATCATTTCAAACTCCTTTTCCCAGCCTCCGGGTGGCGAATAATAATACCGCATCCATCTGAGAAGATCTGCGGCGGTTGAATGAATATTTCCTGAGCCTGTGTAAGCCCAGTATTCAATTTCTTTAACGAAGCCCCTGCTTTTTGACCCATTATATCTGGTAGTTCAGGCAAATGCTTTCGTATGTCATCATCAATTGACAATTTACCTTCCATGTGTAGTTTTACTATTCCCATAGCAGTAAACTGTTTGGATACAGAGGCAATATTAAATCGTGTTCCATAAGAGTTGGGAACCATATATTCCAGGCTGGCAAGACCATAGGCATTTCTGAACACCGGAACACCATCTATGGAAATTCCGACAGTACCACCGGGATGATCGGGTGTGTTCCATTGTGTGAAAAGGCTGTCGATGGATCTAAGTTTGTCTTCTGATACCTGGGCCGTGGAAAATGCAGTAAAAAGTAATAAGAGCAATACCAGTGAGGTGATCTGTTTCATTTGTTTTCAACTTTAATAAATGATGAAATGTGTAAAAGTTATAAAGATAATGGTATAAAGTAAAAAGATATAAGATACAAGATACAAGGCACAAGTTTTTGTCTGCTGTATTTCATACCTGACAAAAATTTATTGAAACGTAATGCTTATTAATAAGCAGGCAGGTATTTACTTATTACTGATCTGTGTTGCTAAAACCAGTGTGGCTGGTAAGTATATATTTAAAATTATCAGGTGATGGGAGTTTTTTCAGTGATTTTACCTGGGTCTCAGTGTCCATGTTGATAATATCGAAGAAAGGTTTGTAAACGCCATTCTCAAATATAAGGTTGTCCCCGCTTACAAGGTAGTCATCATTGATAATAAAGCAGCAGGATCCCGGGGTGTGCCCCGGTGTATGTATTACTTTTATCTGCAGTACATTGATGTTGAGAATCTCTTCAGATCTTATCAGGTTATAGTCATCATATTTCCATTTAGATTTGAAGATAAACCTTGCTGTCTGACCGTTAACCATTTGTTCTTCTTCTTCATGCAAAAAAATCTTGGCATTCTCAAATGCATTAAGTCCCCCAGAATGGTCCGGATCGGAATGTGTAAGGACTACCGCCAGAATATCGTCAGGATTTATCTCTAACTTTGACAATTCCTCCTTCATTTTCTTCTTACTTATCCCGGCATCTATCATGATGTAACCACGATAGACTTCAAAAACCCAGGCATTTACATATTTGTTCCTGATACAGTAAACACTGTCGTTTAATGCCCGTGTCTCCACTGGTTTCATTTGTCTTATGGCATAGATGTATTTAGATGAGGTTATCAGCAGTAACAGGATAAGCAATAAAATAAATGAAGCTGCAATTGCAATAACTCTCCTGGTGGTCTTTTTCATTTTTCAGCCATGTTATATTGATTTCAATATAAGAAAAAGACCATAATTGATGAAATTAAAAATTATGGATATTCCGTGAACTACTTTATAAAGCAGCTAATTAATTCTTTATGACTATAGTTATTTTGTTGCAATCCCGGGTGTGTAGAAAAATACCACATGTGTAGTAAAAATATACAAAGACTGTAAAGCAATAATAATCAACCATATCACATCATTGCAATACATTGAGTGTTGAAAAATACAACACAAAATAATTCATACTCACCTGGCTTGCTTAGGTTAAGGGATTGAAGAACAGAAAGATACAGGCTTTGGCATTATAATTGGCAGTGTGTTTATCGCATAAAATATGTAAATCAAAAATTATTTATTATGAAGAGAGTAGTTGCTTTGATCGGTTTGATATCAGTTGTTGCACTGGTATTGGTGTTTACTGCCTCCGCAGAGGGAAAGACTTCAGGAGCCAGGAATGATACAATAGATGTATTATATAGCCCTGAATTATCAGGATTACTTGATAAATGGGTTGATGAATACTCGGCAGCTCATCCTGGAGAGTTAATAAATGCACATGGTATTGACGACCCGCAGGGTTTAAGTCTTACCGATAACGGTGTTATAGGAATTGTAACAGAAGAATATTTACATTCAGCCGGCAGAAAGAGTCTCTGGAGCATGGTTGTGGCAAGAGATGTGATTGTGCCTGTTATAAGTACCCGTAATCCTTTCAGGAAAGAGATTAATGAGACGGGAATTTCGCCGGGAAAATTTTCAGGCGTTTATACTGAAGAAGGTAAACTTACATGGGGTAAGGTACTTGACTCGGACGCTGATGCTGAAGTTAATTGTTACTGTGTTGGTGATAAATCACTGAAATTTTGCCTTGCCCAGTTCCTTCAGGCTGAAAATCTGACCGGGAATGTTGCCCAGGTATCTGATAGTGATGAATTGCTCGGTTCTATTAAAGGAGATCCATATGCCATTGGGTTTTGCCGTTTATCAGCAGTAATTGATTATACTAATAACAGCATAAAAGAAGGTCTTGAACTAGTGCCTGTGGATATAAATGCAAATGGCATCCTCGAGCATAATGAAAATATTTATAGTTGTTTGAATGACTTTAACAGGGGGGTGTGGATTGGAAAATACCCGGGTGCACTTTGCAGGAATATTCATACAGTATCCGCAAAAGCTCCTATTGCTCCGGAAGAGAAGGATTTTCTGCAGTGGATCCTTGCCGGAGGCCAGGCTTACATCTCTGAGGCCGGGTTTTCCGAGCTTGTGCCGGGGGAGAGACAGCCAAAGATACAGGCTCTTACGGCAGAACAGGTTTCTGTGGTCGAAGATGAAAGCACGGGTATTAATACAGCAAGGATATTTTTACTGTTTGCAGCCATCCTTGCCGGCGGTCTTCTTATTTATGTTGTAATCAGATTGCTTAATGCAGGCAGGAATGTGAAGAGAATAGCTCCTGAAAACCGGCCAGGTGGATTTGCCGATAATACTCTCGAAACTCCTGAAGGTTTGTATTTTGATAAGACTCATACCTGGGCCTTTATGGAGAAAAGTGGTAGTGTAAGGATTGGAATTGATGATTTTCTTCAGCATGTGACAGGAGATCTTACAAAGGTCAAAATGAAAGTATCCGGAGAATCTGTTAAACGTGGCGATGTAATTATCAGCCTTGTTCAGAATGGTAAGCAACTTGATATTTATTCTCCCCTTTCCGGTGAAATAGTTGAGGTGAACAAAAGTATTATAAATAATTCATCCCTTATTAATCTTGCTCCTTATTCCGAGGGCTGGCTTTATACCGTTAAACCCAATAACTGGATTAAAGAAACACGGAAATATTTTATGGCTGACTCTTACAGGGAATGGATAAAAACAGAATTCTCCAGGCTCAAAGATTTTATTTCTTCATTGTCTAAAGAAGCGGATGAAGTTTCGTATGTGCAGGTTGTATTGCAGGATGGAGGTGAATTGAAGGATAAATTACTTTCTGATTACGGACCTGCCGTTTGGGAAGAATTCCAGAGAGGATTTATTGATAAGGGTAAAGGATCAATGTAATTAACAAATCAAACTAAATACTTACTGGCTATGGATATTAACAGACGAAATTTTCTTAAAGCATTGGGCATTACCGGGGTATCAATTGGTGCCGGGAAAAAGCTGAATGCAGCCACACCAAAAAAGGAGAATGTCAAAGAGTTCTATGGCATTCTTTACGACTCAAATCTTTGTATCGGATGCCAGGGTTGTGAGTGGGCATGTGCAACTGAACATGGATTACCCGAACCCGATTTTGAAGATTTTCCTGAAGTTGGCAAAAAGAGAAAAGCCAATGAGAACAGGCGATCGGTAATTAATCTCTACAATACATCAAAAGGAGATGTTTATGTAAAAAATCAGTGTATGCACTGTAATCAACCTGCCTGTGCCTCTGCATGTCTTACAGAAGCCATGCATAAAACAGAAGAGGGTCCTGTTATCTGGAGGGATAAAAAGTGTATGGGATGCCGTTATTGCATGGTATCATGTCCATATGATGTTCCAAAGTTTGAATATTTCAGTTCGAATCCAGATATTCAGAAATGTGATATGTGCTTCGACAGGATAAAAGCAGGTGAAAAGCCGGCTTGTGTTACAGAATGTCCTACAGGTGCACTGAAATTTGGAACCAGGAGGGAGTTACTGGCTGAAGCAAGAAAGCGTATTAGTGAGAGTCCTGAAATGTATAATGATCATATTTATGGTGAACTTGAAGCAGGAGGGACAGGGTACCTCTATCTTTCACCTGTAGATTTTGAAGAACTGGGATTTAATACGGCTATCATGAAAAAGCCGTATCCCGAACTAACCAAAGGTTTCCTGTACAGCGTTCCTTCAATATTTGTACTGTGGCCGGCAATGCTGCTGGGGATACATAAAGCAACCAAGGGTAACAAAACAAAAACTGAAGACAATGAGTAATACTGATTATGTATTGAATAAAGAAAACGGGCGCAGCCCGGTATGGAAATTTCTTGTATCTGAACTAAAGCCCAAAGGACGGGTATTTACCCCATTTAATCTTATATCCGTACCGGTTATAATCCTGGGGATAATTCTTATTGTTATCCGGTTTGCAAAGGGACTGGGGGCTGTTACAAATCTTAGCCAGGAGGTCCCGTGGGGATTGTGGATAGGTTTTGATGTTGTTACAGGTGTTGCCTTTGCCGGCGGTGCTTACGTAATAACTTTCATGGTATATATTCTGAATATGAAAAAATACCAGTCTATTGTAAGGGTTACAGTTCTTAATGGTTTTCTTGCCTATGTTTTCTATGCAGGTGCACTCTTGCTTGACCTTGGCAAACCGTGGAATGTGGTCAACCCTATTATCGGTAATAATTTCGGTGTTAGTTCTGTGCTCTTTCTGGTTGCCTGGCACTTCCTGCTCTATATGCTGGCTCAGCTTATTGAATTCTCCCCGGCAATTGCAGAATGGATAGGTGCAAAAAGAGCGCGCAAAATTCTTTCAGCGATGACATTGGGAGCCGTAATATTTGGTATTACACTTTCCACCTTGCATCAATCAGGATTGGGAGCTCTTTACCTGATGGCTAAGGAAAAAATACATCCGCTCTGGTATTCAGAATTCATACCTATATTATTCTTTGTATCAAGTATTTTTGCCGGCCTGTCAATGGTTATATTCGAAGGTTCTATCAGTTATAAAGTGTTTTCTGACCAGATAAGCAGGAAGAACCATAAATCCCACCATGATATTGTTCACGGTTTGGCCAGGATTTGTACAATAACAATGTTTGTTTATTTCTTCCTCCAGATACTTACGTTTGTTCATGGAAAGAACTGGGAATATCTTAATACACGGATGGGATACTGGTATATGATCGAGATTTTCGGATTTATACTTCTTCCAATGGTGCTTTTTTTCCATAGTTATCGCACCAGGAACATACTTCTGATAAAAATTGCATCTATTATTACCATGGTTGGAATAATTATAAACAGGTTGAATGTAACAGTAATCGGTTTTAGATGGGATGCTGTAAATCAATATTATCCAACATGGAAGGAAATTGTTGTGACGCTTACAGTCATATTTATTGAAATATGGATATTCAGGTGGGTAATTAACCGCTTGCCTGTTTTACGGGAATCACCCTCATGGACAAAAAAATAATCAAAAATTAATATTGTTATGGAAGGATTTAGTTATACAAATATTTATGATACCAAGGGAATAGAGTACCTGGTTATTATTGCCTTTCTTATCCTGATAATACCATTCTGGAGAGCATTAAACAGGCCTCTTAAAGTAAAAGAGGCTTACCGCGAAGCACTGGGGGCGCTTACACCTGAAGTGCTAAGAATTCCCCAGGGTTTTCATTATTTCAGGAATCACCTGTGGACAAATATGAAGAAAGCAGGTCAGGCAAGGATTGGCCTGAATGATCTTCTTTTACAAATAACCGGTGAAATTGAATTGCACAATTTCAGAAAGCCCGGCGAAAGAGTGAAAAAGGGAGACCTTATTGCTGAAGTTAACCAGGGAGGTAAGCATTTGAAAATATCTTCCCCTATATCAGGGGAAGTAACGGGTGTCAATAAACGACTCAGAGAAAATCCCGGTGTTTTGCTCGATGACCCTTATGGTAAGGGTTGGATTTACAGCATGAAGCCGGATGACTGGGATAAGGATACAGAATTATCTTTGCCCGCGGACAAAGCAAAAGATTGGTCAGAGGAAGAACTGAGCAGGCTTAAGGACTTTGTGGCAGGTTCACTGAGTAAATATTCACCTGAAGAATCAAAGATTGTTTTGCAGGAGGGTGGAGAACTTGTACAATATCCACTTTCTACCTTGCCTGGAGAAGCCTGGACAGATTTCGAGGGATTATTCCTGAAGGATAAGGTGTAAATATACAGGCATTAAGATTTTTATTGCTTTCTTTTTTGTACTTTGGGTCGTTAATACATGTGTAGAGGATTGTAATAATGAGTACAGGTTTTAAAGGTTTTTTCAAAAGGATCCCTGATTTTAATATACTGAAGAACTATATAAGATTCAGGGCAACTATATATGGACGTGTGGTTTTTATTATTGCCGGTTCGTTAATCATCCTTTTTATAGCTTTTAATCTTGTATTCAGGTCAATCTACGAGGACTTTTTTAACGCATCAATCAGGCAAAGCGGCGATAATGTTAGTTCTATAGTGGAGGGGTCTCTGTATTACAGTATGCTGGAGAATGATAAGGCAATGTTGCAGAGAACCCTTGATATTATCAGTACAATGTCAGGTATTGACGAGGTAAATATGTATGACGACAGCGATAGTCTTACTTATACCTCACTGCCCGCTGATCCCGGTAATAGTGTTGATCCCAATTGCCGGGATTGTCATGATAATCTTTCAGAGATGTTCCCGGTAAGGGAGAAGGCTTACAGGATTGTAGCTGATTCAATGAATTGCGGCAATCTCAGCGGAAGTACAAACTCCAGACAATTGTTAATAAGAAAACCAATATTGAATGAGAAATCCTGCTATTCAGCTGCCTGCCACTATCATGAAAAGTCTGATGAGGTACTGGGTTCTCTTATTATTAAGCTGCCTCTTGATAATATAGATAAAGCGGTAGATGATTCTTCCAACGACTTTCTTATACTTGCAATTGCCATAACCGCATTTATGCTGACCTTCCTGATAATATTTACCAGGAAAAGAATCAAAGATCCGCTTAACTCAATTATCAGTGCAAGTGAAGCTGTTTCCCAGGGTGATAACAGTATAAGGCTTGATATAAAACCCAACCTGCTTGACGACATGAGAAAAGTATCTCTTGCTTTTAATAATATGCTGGATAATATTGAATCTGCTACGAGTGAACTTCAAAACTGGTCACATCAGCTGGAATACAAAGTACAGAAAAAAACAGAAGAACTCTCGGAAGCCCAAAATGAACTTATTCATGTCGAGCGTATTGCCTCGCTGGGTAAACTGTCATCATCCGTGGCACATGAGATAAACAATCCTCTTTCAGGAATACTGGTCTACACCAAGCTTGTGCAGAAACTTCTGAATAAGCCGGAATTTTACCATTCTAAAAAAGATGCCATACTTAAACATCTGTCATTTATTGAATCAGAGACCAAACGTTGTGGGGATATCGTTAAAGGCCTCCTTGATTTTTCCAGGAAAGATCATGAAAACTTTGAAATAAAGCATTTGCATGATGTGCTGGATTCTACATGCAGCCTTATTACACATTCTGCCAAGATAGCAGACATTAAACTGACAAAGCATTTTGATGCAAAAGACGACCATATTTTTTGCAGTACCAACCAGATAAAACAGGCCTGCTTTGCCATTATGGTAAATGCTACCGAAGCAATAAAGGAAAACGGGGAGATTAAGGTCAGAACCTATAATCCTGATGAAGATACAATAAAGCTTGAGGTTACCGATAATGGTACCGGAATTGCTCCCCAGGATATTCCTCACGTCTTTGAACCCTTTTATACAACAAAGAGTGGCTCTAGTGGACTGGGACTCGGACTATCAATAGTGCACGGAATTATACAGAATCATAAAGGAAAAATAGATATCGAATCTGAGCTGGGTAAAGGCACAACTATTTCAATAACCTACCCCCTCAGCAGGGAATAAAACTAATTATCATGGACGAAAAGAAAGTATCCATTTTGGTGGTCGATGATGAAGAATCAGTAAGGGATTCCCTTTATAACTGGTTTATTGACGATGGCTATGCAGTCGATTGCGCCGAAAATGCAAAAGAAGCATTGTTAAAGCTTGAAGCAAGAGATTTTGATATTATACTCGCTGATATCAAAATGCCGGGAATGGATGGTATGGAAATGCACAGGAGGATAAAGGCCTTAAATAAAGAACCTATCTTTATTATAATGACCGCCTTTGCTTCTGTTGATACCGCAGTGCAAGCCCTGAAAGATGGTGCTTATGATTATGTAACAAAACCTTTTGATCCCGATGATCTTTCACACTTGATCAGAAATGCTGCTTCACATGTGACACTCAGGGCTGAAAACAAAAGTCTCAAGGATAAGATAACTACCCTTGAAGATGTTGATGATCTTATTGGCGAAAGTGAAGGTATGAAGAAAGTTCTTAGTGAGGTAGAGAGCGTTGCACAGTCGAGCTCATCAGTAATAATAACAGGTGAAAGCGGTACAGGGAAGGAGCTTATTGCAAGGGCTATTCATGCAAATTCACCACGTAAATATTTCCCGCTCATAAGTGTTCATTGCGGTGCCCTGACTGAAAGCCTTCTTGAGAGCGAACTGTTCGGGCATGAAAAGGGAGCTTTTACAGGTGCCACATTTAACAGGAAGGGAAGATTTGAAATGGCTGACGGAGGGACAATCTTCCTGGATGAGATTGGTACAATATCCCCGAAAATGCAGATTGAACTGCTCAGGGTCCTGGAAACAAGAACATTTGTAAGGGTAGGGGGGAACAAGGAAATTACATCTGACTTCAGGGTAATTTGTGCTACTAACCGTGATCTTAAAGGAATGGTTGAGAAAGGAACTTTCAGGGAGGATCTTTATTACAGGTTAAATGTTGTCAATATAAATATTCCTCCACTGCGTGAAAGAGTTGAAGATATACCACTGCTTGTCAATCATTTTATCAGAAAGTATTGCAAGTCAATGAGCCGTGACCTTATATCTGTTGAACCTGCAGCATTGAAACATCTCCAGGAATTTGAATTTCCCGGCAATGTCAGGGAACTGGAAAATATGATAGAAAGGGCCATTGTAATAGGAAACGGTAAAGAAATAAGACTCAAAGATCTTCCTATGGGCAGGGAAGTTATGAGCAGCTCAGTGGAAAGTCTTGATGAACTGGAAAAAAAACATATCATCTCAATGCTGGATAAATATAAATGGAATATTTCAAGGGCAGCAAAGGCTCTTGATGTGGACCGCGCAACTCTTTACAACAAGATCAAAAAATACGATCTTAAGAAAATAAATTGAATAAGCCCTGTCTGATCTGCCCCGGTCAAAACATAATCATATTTTACGGCATTGAAAGATAAAAACATCATATTGATATCATGTGGTCACTTCGACAACAGTCTGATGGACAAGATTGCCACTGACCTAAGGCTGTTCTTCGGGTTTCCACTTGATATCAGGGAATGCAGCCTGGATATCAGTAGTTTTTACGACCCCGGCAGGCGGCAATATGATGCAAACCATATACTGAAAAAGGTGGCAGAAGTGTCAGATCCCCTGGCGTTGAAAACAATGGGATTGCTGCGGGTCGACTTATACATTCCTATTCTTACATATATTTTCGGGCAATCTGAACTTAACGGGAAAACAAGTATTGCATCAATTCACAGGCTCAGGAATGAGCTGTACGGACTTGACCCGGATAACCGTTTGCTGGAAGAACGTTTCAGAAAGGTAATTGTCCATGAAATGGGTCATGCATTTGGTCTTATTCATTGTTTGAATCCAACTTGTATCATGCGCTCCAGTACCTATGTGGAGGATCTTGATCAAAAAGAACTGAGATTCTGTAACAAATGCAGGAGCGAACTGGATAAAAGCCTGGAAAATTATTAAACTTTATCTTTTGCTCGCTGTTATTATTCCTCTCTTTATGCCGTATTCAGAGGAACTTTTTGAATATTTTTTACTATTTTTGATGATAACAGGAATGGAAAAATGAATTCATGGTAAGCACAGATGAAAGTGAAACCTTTATACAGAAACGGCGACAGGATATTAGTGGGATTATATGACGACTTTAGTGAAGTTTGTGTGATCGACGGCCTTGTTGTTACCGTTGACCTCAAAAAAAGAAAGGTACTGCATCAGCCATGGAGCGGGCAGAAGATACTAAAGAAAGAAGATTATAAGCCTATTCTTAAGCACCAGAAAGACGAATACCGGCAGAAAATCAGGAAGGCGTTTAAAAAACGAAAGCTGGCAGAAATAGAAAAGCAACTGGCCAATCCACCGAAAGATGCAATTAATTCATTGATCTGGAAACCGGGTAGACTAAGTGTTGAATAGCCATAAGTGCCTGAAAACAACAGATTAAATTCTTTGTTTTTATAATATAAGCCCTGTTTATGATTAACAAAATAAATTGGTATAAGTATGGCGGTGCAACCAGGATTGCATTGATATACCTGTTTATAAGTGTGGCTTATATTTTATTCTCAGACAGCATACTAATCAAATTTCTTGAGAGCAATGACAGGATTTCCGAATTAAGCAGAATGCAATCTATAAAAGGCGTAGCTTTTGTGCTTCTTACATCCCTGCTTATATTTTATCTCATTTTTCGTGAGCTAAAGCAAAAGAACAGTATTCTGGAGGAAGTTACAGCAGAGAAAAAGAAATATGAAGAACTTTCGGATCGCTATATTAATACAAATAAAGAACTGCTGGAAAGAAAAAAGTTTACAGAAACCGCACTTGATAATATCCCTATTGGAGTGGCGGTAAATCTTATCGATGAAGGATATGCAATTTATATGAACAAAACATTCTCCGAAATATATGGATGGCCTGAAAAAGACCTTGAAAATATTAAGAGATTCTTTGAGCGGGTTTACCCGGCTGAAGGGTACCGGCAAAAATTAGAAGCTAAAATATTCGCTGATATACAATCCGGAGATCCCGGAAGGATGCAATGGAATGATATTGTTGTTACTCAGAAATCCGGTGATAAAAAGATAGTTAATACCAAGAACATCCCTGTTTTCGATCAAAACCTTATGATTTCCACGGTTATTGATGTCACCGATCTGCATAAGGCTTCAGAAGATAAAAATATGATTTTTAATCATTCCATTGATATGATATGTATTGCTGGCTTTGATGGATACCTGAAAACTGTTAATCCTGCCTGGGAAAAAACTCTGGGGTGGACTGAAAATGAATTACTGGCAAAGCCATATCTTGATTTTGTCCATCCTGATGATAAAGATGATACATTGTCAGCTTCAGAAATGATTCCCAAAGGTATGCCCTTGATAGCCTATATTAACCGGTACCGGACAAAAAACGGCGAATACAGGTATCTTTCATGGAATGCATTTCCCAGGGTTGAAGAAAAGAGAATGTTTGCCATTGCAAGAGACATCACTGATGCCATGGCGAAAGAGAAGGAAATAGAGACCCAAAGAAATGTTTTGCAGGATCTTACAACAGAGCTCACCCTTCTTGAAGAAAGACAAAGAAAGGAAATAGCTTCTAATATTCACGATACATTAAGCCAGTCACTGGTTATATCAAGGATGAAACTTAATGGCCTGCTTAAAGAGGAATTGCCGGACGATAATAAACAAGTGATAAGGAAGATAATTCAGTATGTGGATGATGCTCTTGAAAGCTCCAGGGATATTACTTATAACCTGAGCCCGCCTGTTTTGTATGAACTTGGACTTAAGGATGCTGTCAGGTGGCTGGTAGATAAAACAGAAAAGGAACATGGTTTAAAAATTGAAACAAGCCTGAAGGAGAAGGGACCGGACTTGAAGGAGGATAAGCTTATACTTGTTTTCAGGACTGTCCAGGAGCTGTTCTATAATACCATTAAACATTCAGGTGCCAGTGAAATGCAGGTGAAAATGGATTCTGATAATAAAGAGTTGTTAATTGTAATAAGTGACAACGGCTGTGGTTTTGATACATCTACACTCAAAAAAAATAGTTTCCGATCAACAGGATTCGGTCTTTTTACAGTCATTCAACGCATTGAAAACATAGGAGGAGAAATAGATATAAAATCAGAAAAGGGTAAGGGAACAATTGTGAGATTTTCTTTGCCCCTGAGCTAAACTATTTTAATGAAGGCCAGGATTATTATAGCGGATGATCATAAGATTCTCAGGGAGGGACTTAGAGCTGTTATTGAAGCATCCCCGGCATATGAGGTTGTTGCAGAGGCAAAGAACGGACGGCAGGCAGTAAAGCTGGCCGGTGAATTTGAACCCGATGTAATACTTATGGATGTTTCAATGCCTGACCTTAACGGAATAGATGCAACCCGGCAGATACTGGAAAAAAATGATGAAATTAAAATCATTGCTCTTTCAATGTATTCAGACAGGCAGTTTATCAGGGGAATGTTCTCTGCAGGAGCCTATGGATATCTGCTCAAAGATTGTGATTCAGAAGAATTACTGAAGGCGATTGACTCGGTCATTGCAAACCGTAAATATATATCTGAAAAAATTTCTGCAGTAGTAATAGGTGAACTTGTTGATTACGAAAATAAAACTGATAAAACCCGTTTGTCATCCAGGGAAAGGGAAATACTGCAATTACTTGCTGAAGGATTTTCAGCAAAGGAGATAGGCGATAAACTTTTCTTAAGTTCAAAGACAATTGATGTGCACCGGAAGAACATAATGGTAAAACTGGATATTTATTCAATTCCTGAACTTACAAAATATGCAATACGTATGGGTCTGACCGGCCTTGATTAATAAAATATGGCCTTCCTGTTTTATTTAAAATGTAAAATCACTTAAATAAATTCCTGATAATAATTAGGGATTTTTCTTATTGATACATATTGCTCCCTGTCCTATTTTTGTGCCAACATTAAATTATTAATGATATGCATGTCGGAGAATATGTAATAAATGAAATGAAAGAACGAAAAAACGAAATACGCAATACCATTCTTGTTGTAGATGATGAGCCTGTCAACAGGTTATATTTCAATGCATTACTCGAAAAGTTGAAATACAATGTTATTGAAGCTGAAAACGGGAAGGCTGCCGTGGAGATATATAAAAATGATCAGAATATTGACCTTGTGATCATGGATATCAAAATGCCTGTTATGAGTGGAATAGAGGCTACCAGGTTAATTAAGAATTTTGACCCTGAAGTCCCACTGATAGTGGTCAGCGCTATGACAATGGCTAAAGAAGGGGTGGATGCAATTGAAGCAGGTGCAGACAGGTACCTGTCAAAGCCTGTGAACAGGGAAGACTTTCTTTCAGTTGTTAAGAGCTGTATGAAATCAAAAACTTTTAATAATGAAATATAAAATTTGTTATGGGCAACTCAAATCTTAAATTAATGCTTATTGAAGATTCATTTGACATAGGAGACTGGATCAGGCAAAGCATGACATCAATTGACGGGATAGATTTCTCGGAATGGATACTGAGGGGGAGTGACGCCCTGGAAAAAATAGACAAAAGCAAACCGGATATCCTGGTTCTTGATCTGCGCCTGCCTGATGCAAACGGACTGGAGATTTTAAGAAGCATCAGAAAGGAAAATAATAAACCATTGATTATTGTATTCACAATAAATGAGCAGGCAAAGGAAAGGGCAATTAGCCTTGGCGCTGATTATTTCTTTAATAAAGCTACAGAGGACCAGGAATTCCTGAAGGCTGTAGAAACAATTGCAAGGCTAAATAAAAACAGGATCATAATATAGATTATAATATGATCCTGTTTTGTTTATTTCTAAACCATTAACTATTCTGGATCTTTATTAATCCATACACGTGAAATAACCCTGTCTTCTTTTCTTTCATCAGGCACATCCCTGTTGTTCCTGGTAAAATAAGGTATAGCTGTAAGTTGTGAACCATCTTCCCATTCGCCCTTTAAAGAAATAATTCCATCCATGAGATCTTCCCTCCATTCTGTTGAGAGGGGTTTATCTCCTAAAGCTTTTTCACTTATTCCCTCCTGGTCTGTGTTTTCAACAGAAAATACAAGTGGTCCGTATCTGAGAGCAACAAGGCCCCTGTTGGCTTTAACTTTTTCGTCGGAAGTAATAACCTGGACTTCAAGTGGTACTTCAAAACTAATTTTATCACCTTTCTCCCATTTCCTTGTTATTACTGCATATCCTTTACTTTCTTCATAATCAATTTCTTCTCCGTTCACAGCAAGATTGTTTAATCCACTAACCTGAGGCGAAGCAGTGTATAATTCGCTTGTATTTCTGTCCGGTATGCGGACAAAAACAGAGAACTCCCTGCTCTCCTCAGGATTTACTGTAATATCAACATTTCCTTCCCAGGGGTAATTTGTTTCCTGTACCATCTCTACGTCTGTTCCGCTAATATTATCAACCTTTATAGTGCTGCCTATAAACAGGTTAACATAAATCCCGGATTTATCCTTAACATATGTCCATGTTGGAATCATCAAGAGCGTCCTGGGAATGTTTCCTACACAGCAGGGGCATACATGCCATGAATATCTCTCATTTCTCTGGGTAAGTGGATTAGTGTAATAAAAGTTCTTACCTTCTGTGTCCAGTGAACCCATAAGAGCATTGTACATTGTTTCCTCATACAGATCAGCATATTTTGCATCATGGTAAGCAAGGTTCATCTTGTACTGAAAGAATATCAGTCCGCAACTTGAGCAGGACTCGCAGTATGCATTATGCCTTAAAGAATAATCAGGACCAAATCCCTCAGAGGTTTCTCCGCTTCCGACTCCTCCTGTAACATAGTACTTTTTGTTTACCATATTGTCCCATAGAGACATTACCGCACTCTGGTAGTCCATATCACCGGTTTCTGCTGCTACATCAGCCATCCCTGAATAGTTGTAAACAGCTCTTACTGCATGGCCCACGGCCTCATATTGTTCCTGTACGCGGATGTGGCTCTGATCATATTCTGATCCTCCGCCACGATTGTCAAGGAGAAATTTCGCAAGGTCAATATAGTCATCTCCTTTTCCATTGCCTTCCATATCATTTACAAACCTGCCAAAACGCACCAGTGCCTGTTCCATCTCCTGGTGACCGTCATACCATTCCTGCTTACCTGGTTCCGGGCCAATATTGTCTACCCAGCAATCAGCCAGCTTCTTAGCCGCATCATACAGGCGTGTGTCAGTTCCTTCTGTAAGGGTATAATGGTTTATTGCTGATTCAATAAAATAACCTGCTACATACCCTTCATGTGTATGCCTGTTGCGGTCTGACCATCTTTCCTTCCAGCGACTGGTGTCCCTGAGAGTGTATGCCGTCTGAAGATAACCGTCAGGTTCCTGTGCCGATAGTATTACCGGTATCCATTCTTCAAGAGTTTTCTTCATCTTCTCCTGGGCAGCAATTATCTCTTTATCACCCTGTGGATCAACCATCAGGGCTATAGACATTGATTCAATGGTCTGGTGAACCCATGCATTTGAGAATACATAACCCTTATGCTTTCCATAAGGCTCCCCTTTCAGAGCTTTGGCAGCTTCGATAAAATTGTCAATACCCCCGCTTCCTCTTTCAATGTCATCCCTGTTAATCTGATCAATACACCACGGTATCCAGTTAACAATTATTGCCTTTGCTCTTGAATTCACTAATTGATTATCAATCTTGTATTTCTTGGTGTAAACAACATTAAGCCTTTCTTCCTGAGGTGGGTTGTGAACTTTGACAGTCAGGGCAGATGAGGAGGAGAGTCCCTCAGATTTTACTTTGAGTGAAAGACTGTATTTTCCGGGTTTTGAAAATGTGGCCGTTGTTTCAGGCGACCTGTTATCTGCAAATTTTACTGTGCCCGGGCCTGATTCCTTTTTCCATTTTATTCTATCTATATCTCCAATCGATTTATAACTACCCCGAAGATATGTCTTCCCTCCGGTCATAACACTCCTGTCTATCCCTGCGTTTACAAGCGGTGCATATTTTTTAGTTTCGTCTGATGATATGGTCTTCCATTCGAGTAAACCTACAGCCTGCCTTTCTTCTAATTTGACGGTAAGTCTTATACTTTTTGTTTCAATCTGATCTATAGTGATAGTGTCCAATATGCCGCCCTTAATATCGTTCCGGGACAATGTTTTAACAGGAACATAATCATTACCGTCAAAATAACTGATAGTATATGATGATGGTGTTGAAATCCTTTCGCTGTCCTTTAACCAGAAAAGATGGATTTCATCGGTTGATACAGGCTTTTTCCAGTCATACTGAATCCATTGTTCATCAGTGCTGCGCCTTGTCCAGAATATATATGCCCTGTCTCTGAAGTTTTCTGAATCTTCAGTTACCAGGCCATCGTTAAGCACTTCCATTTGATCAGCTGTCCTGTAACCTGAAGAGGAGCTTGGAGTTGCAATAATCGCGAGATTGGCCTTACCCTCATCCTCCTTTTCGGATTGGGTGCAAGCAGAGGTGAATAGTGTAACAATGACACTTAAAATAATAAAAAATGATTTTTTCATAACGTTTAATCTTGAGTGAGGGAATATTCTTTTGTGCTAATGTATTGAATTTATTAGTAATAATCGAGCTATAGAATATGTTATTTGGCATCTGTGGCGTTGAGAAACCTTGACTTATAGGCTTTTGGAGGCAGGGGACATGAATCGTACCTTTTGAAAACATGGTACCTGGTGGCAGCAATAAGGTCATATATCCTATCTGTAAAACCTGCAGGCATAAAGGAAAATACCAGTAAGACTCTCCAGAATGTATCAAGTTTTCTTAGAATGCTGAAAGCTGCTTCTGATCTGTATAGTAGTTTATCACCTTTTTTAAAGACTAATGTATTATTGTCATCAATTTGCTTGCGGGGAATAATCTTTGCCGCGGTATCTGATTGCAATGATGAAAAAATGAATATCCCTTCTCTGTCATTTTTAAGAATAAATCTTACAAGACGGTTGCACAAAGCACAATAGCCGTCATAGAAAATAATATTTTCATTTCTGTCCACAGTACAATAACAAGCCCGGTGCCAGATTAGTTTAGTATTGCCTGTTTCTTTGCATGGTTAATGACTATATTTATTACTGGTGTTATAGTGCATATTCGAGGGCATTTATCAGGAGGTCAGCTTCTTCAAAAGTGTTGTAGTGAACCATTGAGATACGCACTACGCCGTTCTGCTTTTGAAGTCCCAGGTCTTTGATAAGTCTGTATGCATAAAAGTGCCCCCATCTTATTGCTACTTTATGCTCATCGGTTTTAAGTGTAATCTCCCTGCTGTCCCTGTTTTTCTGGACAAATGAAATAGTTGGAACACGGATGTCTGCTGATGAATCCGGAGAACCTATTATTACGATATCTTTCCTGTTATTAAGGTAGTCAAGCACTTTTTTCGAAAGTTCTTCTTCATGTTTTTCAATCAGTGAGTATGCAAATCTGAATTTATCTCTTTCGCTACCTTTGTTATAACCGTGTTTTTCGGCAAGGGTGAGGAAGTACTCAGGTAACGCACCAAGACCATGACAGAATTCGAAATTATAATTACCCGGCTGGAATTTATATGGAGGATCATTTATAAAAAAGTGATTGAATCCGGGGAGAGCATTAAGCAGGTCCAGTTTCCCATACATCATTGCGTAATGAGGTCCGTAAGTTTTATAAAAACTGAATACAAAGAAATCTACATCTGTGTCTTTTACATCAATCATACGGTGAGGCATATAGGCAACAGCATCAACACATACAAGAGCACCATATTTATGAGCCGTCCTGGTAAAATCTTTCACGGGATTTAATCCTCCCAGTACATTTGATGCAGCAGTAAATGCAACAATTTTGGTCCGGTCTGTGAGTAATGCTTCCAGGTCTGATTTCTCCAGGCGCATGCTGTCAGGATTCAGCTTCCATTCTTTAATTTTAAAACCATAATTACCAAGATCTCTCCAGGCACCTATATTGGCTTCATGGTCACAATTAGTTACAATTATCTCATCTCCGTCCCTCAGTATTCGTCTGAAATTATCAGCAAGTATCCTGACCAGTAATGATGTTGATGACCCCATTATCAATTCTTTTGGATCATCTGCATTTAGCCATTTAGCAAGCTTTATGTGTGCTTCGTCATGTCTTTCTTGTGCCAGTACTGATTGAGGATATGAGCCGTCAAGCTGAACGTTGGATGTATAAAAGTGCTCGTTGATCCTGTCAACAACGGGTTTGGCTATCTGTGATCCTCCGGCATTGTCAAAAAGCACCCAATCGGTATTCAGTCCCGGGAATTGAGATCTGATGTAATCAAGTTTTAGCATGTTTTATTATTGTTTAATCGTTTAATTGTCTTACTCTTTATTCTCTGTCCGCCTCAGCCATATGATCCCATTACACCGGCCAGTTTCCGGGTGGGGGCAGGGTGATTATACAAGCATGGAAGATACAAACGCCCACCACATTGGCCAATCACAGGGTGGTACCCCGCCCACTGGCCTGATCCCCGGGTGTGATCGGGGCTATTTTATTTCTATTTACCCCCGTCCGGGGGTGGCAAGGTAGGGGGTGATAAGGTAATACCTTCCATATTAAACCTTAGCTTGAATTAATATGCACCTAATAACCTACCGTGCATATACACTCCTTAGCCTTCACCTTAGCCTTAGCCTTCTCCGCCCTCCGAAGCTTTAGCGAAGGAGGGCGCCTTAGCCTATAAGGCTATAAATATACTCCTTTATTCTTTCTCTTCAAACAAACTCCACTCAGGAGGATCTACACCGTGCAAGTGTTTTACAAAGAAATCTCTGCGCTTATGTTCGCCATAACTTCCGCCGCTGGAGTGTTTCATGCCCGGAACCAGTAGATATTCGAAGTCTTTATTTGCTTTTATTAATGCATCTACAACCTGTACTGTGCTGGCCGGGTCAACATTATTATCCATCTCCCCATTGATCAGCAATAGCTTACCTTTAAGCTTATGTGCATTATCAACATTGGATGATTCAGCATATTCGGGCCCTACAGGCCAACCCATCCATTGCTCATTCCACCAGATTTTGTCCATACGGTTATCATGACAACCACAGGATGAAACACCCACTTTATAAAATTCAGGATGAAAAAGAAGGGCACCTGTTGAGTTTTGTCCGCCTGCTGAAGTTCCATAAATCCCTACTCTGGAAATGTCCATTTCAGGATACTTATTTGCTGCTGCTTTCATCCATAATATCCTGTCCGGGAATCCGGCGTCCTTGATATTTTTCCAGCATACATCGTGAAATGCTTTTGACCTGTTAGATGTACCCATACCATCAACCTGAACCAGGATAAAGCCAAGTTCTGCAAGGGCATGCATATTTCCAAGGTAGGACCTGAATGACTTTGGAACAAAACTTGAATGGGGACCCGCATAAATATACTCTATCACAGGATATTTCTTCTCAGGATCAAAGTCTGTTGGCCTGATTATTATTCCCCATATGTCAGTACTGCCATCCCTGCCTTTGGCTGTAAATACTTCAGGAGCCCGCCATCCGGCATCCTGCAGAGCTGTTATATCTGCTTCTTCCAGGTCCATTACTTTTGCTCCTGTTGCTGTCTTTCTCAATACGGCTGTAGGTGGAGCTTCTACAGTTGACCAGCTGTCTACAAAATATTTCCTGTCCGGGGAGAAATAAACATTGTGATTACCGTATCCATCTGTTAATCTGCGTAAGCCTGTTCCATCGAAGTTCACCCGGTAGTAATGCTCAAAATAGGGGTCTCCCTCTTGTCGTCCACTTGCAGAAAATATTATCTGCCTCTTAAGTGTGTCAACGTACTCTACATCTCTGACTACCCAGTTGCCTTTCGTTATCTGGTTTTTTAACCTGCCTGTTTTACCATCGTAGAGATAAAGATGATTCCATCCGTCTCTTTCGGATGCCCAGATGATTTCCTTTCCATCACTGACATTATAGCGGTATCTTTTGCCACTGTAATCAATAAATGTTTCTGATTCCTCGTTCACTATAACATCCTGCTTTCCTGTTTCAGCATCAATGCTTATAACCTGGTATACCTGGTGACCTCTTTTGTTGTATTCATATGTCAGTCTTTTACTGTCCCGGCTCCAGTCAAACCTCCCAACTGAATATTGATTGGGGATAAGGGACTCGTCAACCTTAATTCTTTCTCTTGTTATGACATTGAAAACCTGTGGGTATTTTTGTGGCAATGCATCTCCTGGTTTTGTATACTCATACGAGTGATGTTTTGGCTGTATCTGGTTGTCAGGAGAGGACTCTACATAATGTATCATGTGTTTTTCAGCGGGTTTGACCCTGTAAGCCATTATCTTCTTTGAGTCAGGTGACCATTCAACAAATGAAGAATAATAGAAACCAATTCCGCCATCATTACTTAGTTTATACTCATCTTTGGTTTCCTTATTCCTTACAAATAAGTTGTAATCCCTTATAAAAGCTTCCCATTTTTTATCCGGCGATTCAACCGGATCATTAGACAGTTCATCCCTGCTGCCCCATGGCCATCCGCGGTTTCGTCTCCACCGGTTCTCCTGTCTCTCTCCGCTTTCCAGTTTGTAGGAAGGCAGTTTACAGGTCCATTCCACATTTTTCCAGGTAAAAGTAAAGCTCTTTAGATCCTCATTAAATGATACCCTGCTTATTGGCAGATCACTTGCGTCTATGTCTTCAACCGAGATCCTGCTCATTTTTTTTGCCAGCTTCTCAGTGTCGAAAGCCTGTTTCCTTGATCCTTTTTCCGGATTAATCAGTATATATTCGTTACCGTCAGGAGTATTGTTTTTGTATGTAAATATACTTGTCTCACCAGCCCATGCTGGTCTTACAGCACCGTAATACACTTTATCACTGAATTTAGCCCGAAGTCCGCCAGCCCTTTTGTAATCTTCAACGCTAACCTGCGCACTGGAAGAGAAGTTTAGCAGGAACAGCATCAACAAAACGATAATTGTATTAAATACACTTTTTTTCATAATTAAAATATTTGATTTTTACCAAAAATAGCTACTGCCTTTTAATTATGAAAATTTTTGTTGTTATTTAATATTAATGGAATAATGGAACCGAGCCCCGAGGCTTCGGGGCGAGCTCGCGAGCGGCTGGTGATTGTGGCCCGTGGGAGCGAGCAATGATGGAATAATGGAATAATGGAATAATGGATTAATGGATTAATGGAATCCCTCCTTCGCTAAAGCTACGGAGGAGCAGGGAGCAGGGAGCAGGGGGCAGGGAGCAGGGAGGAAGATACAAGAAACAAGTACGGAAGATACAAGTGAGTTGTGCAGGGATGTAATTATCTGCATATTGAACCCATTCAAACTCACTCAATTTCACTCAAACTCATTCAAACTCACTCAATTTCACTCAAACTCATTCAAGCTCATTCAATTTCACTCAAACCCAATAAATATGCAGCTAATAACCTCCTAGCATAAAACCCCTTAGCCTTAGCCTCCGCCTTCGCCTTCGCCTTCGCCTTCGCCTTAGCCTTAGCCTCCGCCTTAACCTTCGTCTTAACCTTCGCCTTCTCCATATATTTTTCAATAAATCTTCTGCAATATTTTTGCTATTCAAAAAAGATGTCTATTTTTGCAGCCGCTTTCAGAGCAAGATGTTCATTTAAAAGGCTTGAAAAGATTAGATATCCCCGCTTGGAGAGGGG
>JAIPBU010000028.1 GCA_021738535.1 Bacteroidales bacterium
CTCGTGGTGACTTTACCACAATGTTGGCAAGTAAATGTACGGGGCATGATCTTTCTTTTTCAAACCCCTAAAGATGGGAATATTTAGGTGGTACCGGTTTTTACCCATAGGTGGGTACGGTTGAAGCCCATGTTAAAACTCGTGTTTTTTAGTTGTTTCGAATCTGTTCGTCAAAATGTGCCAAGCATTTATTGGCATGATAGTATAACTCTGCTGTTAACCAATTCTGAAATTCATCAGTGTCTTCACTGTTATCAATGTCTTCAAGTTCGTTCTCATGGGGATAATCACTGTGCTTTATGAGATAACCACCTGACCTATCCTGACCCTCTACATCTTCCCAGAAATATTGTATGCCATTAAAACCTACTACGGTGTCGCCTGACATAATTGCGTTGCCAATTGCACAAAGGATAAGGTCTAAGAATTCGTTATCAATACTGCTTTTCTTTTTCATCATGTTCAGTTTACTGTTATCCATTCCTATCTAAAGAGCAACTGCCATTTTGTACTGTGTGTATGTTGCTTGCCAGTAGAAGTGAACGAGAGCATAAGTATCGGTTTCTGATTCAATAAGGGGTTTGAAAATGGATTTCTTTATCCGCTTCTCGATGAACTCGAATCCCGATGGAAACGGTTTATAATTTGGTGCAACATAAACCTCGATGTAACCCTTTTTGTCTTTGTTGGCTTCCCAGACTTCCCTGATTTCATCGTGATAGTGTTCTATGAAGTCAATTTGGCTTTGAGCATGGATTTTGGGAAATCCATTGATTAACTCTTCTTCCTTTGGTTGCTTGCCGTTGCAACTCAAGCATAAGTCAACGAAATCCTGAATCGACATTTTTTCATCCCATCTAACCCATTGGTCATCGACAAACATCTCAATACCTTCCCAGTATCTGCTTGGGATTCCAGCAAACTTGCAATACCACTGGTTTACAGGACTTGTATGCCTTGAGTTCTCGTCAATGATATAATATGAAGTCCATGTGATACCACTTACATATCTGAACTTTGCCCATGAAATAACTGGAAGGCTTTCATTGATTAGAATTCTGCACATACCGATTTCCTTTTTCATGTAATCATTAGTAGCAGTTTTAGTTTCGACCTTATCGGAGAAATAATCTTGTTCAACGGCTAATTCCTTAGTGTTTTTCACAATCTCAACATTGCATGCTACATCCCATTCGGGACTTTTAGTCAACCACGCTGCTGGTTTTTCTTTTTCATCTAAAGAACTCTTTGAAGTCCTGATAATTCTTTCGTTTACGATTTTCGCCAGCTGGCATCCGTTTGTGAAGTGATAATAATTCATGATTTCAATTTTTTAAATATTTAATGTTTCTGCGTTATTATCAGAATTTAACAGAAATAGGTTACAAATTATCGATACGAAAATAAATGTAATAAAGCATCAGTATATCTTATGTAATTGTTATACTGATTATTATGAAATATAAAGTGATGGAAATAATTTTGAAGTTTTAGCTGGGGAAAGTAAAAATATTAAGTATATTGTGATATCAATATCACAGCTATGCGCACTATAACAGCAGAAGAATTTTTCAAACACTTTATGAAAATCAGCCAAGAATTGACGTATGCCGAAATTCAATTGCTTTACCTCATCATTACTAAACCAGAGGTCATCGAGTTGCCGCAGCAGTCTCTTGCAGAAAAACTAAGTGTACACAGACGAACAATTAATATCGGGATTAAGAAATTGCGAGAACTCAATTATATAAGAGAGGATATTATACATGTTGATGAAGAAGCCTCATCCAAAAAAACAAGCAGCAATTTGTCTGCGATACATCGACATGAGATTTCGACTGCTAAACACATAATTGAAAATAGCATTGAAAACTACTACAAGGTTAATAACAAGACATTTACAATCAATGAAGATTATTTTAGCTTCATTATAGGCGACATGCGTTTACCTTCTAAATACAGGCACAACGAGGATTTCATTGTGGATACTATTCGAGGAAAATTCCCATCGATTAATTTCTATTTTGAGCTCAACGTCTCTGATTACAACAGCGAAAACCACTATAGATTAATTTATTCCGTGAACTCTGAAATTGCGAAAGCCAGAGAAAAAAAGGTATACCGAATCAATTTTCAAAACACTCTGCGGGAACAATGTGATTCAATGTCGATTAATATCGATGAGGGGCAAAAGTTAATCAGAGAAGCGTTTCCCAAAATCAGGTTATCGAATAAATACATCAGCTTACGAAGACCTTACGATGCAGTAGATTTAACATTTTAAAGTTGACCAATCTTTGCCCTAACACACCGATTAAACGTCAAATTTGAGTTCTGGCAGACCATTGACTATATCCACGGTCTGCACGCTCACGTTAATAATTCTGAGAGCAAATCCAATTTATAACTTGGTTTCCCGACTTCCCGTGCCCAGTCATTTGGAATATTAGCTACCTGTGACCCCATTAATAAATGTATCAACGAAATCCACAATACGGTTCAGAATCCTGTCACCAGTGGTTTTGCGTTTAAGCAATGTCGGTTTATCGTCTTCCAGCAAATCGAGTATCTCATCACGCAGTGGTTCTTTTTCCGCATAGAGATAGTGTTCAATTAATGCCTGTGTTCGCTCCTTGCTGAGTTTCTCGTCATTAACGAGTTTCAGGAATGCCTCGTCTTGTTCTATGTTCCAGAACTTCTCGAATTCCTGTGGGATATCATCGGTATTCTCAATCACTGGCAGGTTATCCCGTATGAATTTTTCGATGAGTTCCTTCTTGCTGCGCAACTGAGTCTCGGTGTTCAAAAGAGTCTGGATTTCCTTTTCGACCTGTTCGGCTTCCTTTTTCTGGTTTGCCTTGAGTTTTATGAGTAGCTGGATGATGTAGCTAACGTTGATTTCGTCTCTGTGAATCAATTCGAGTTCGAAATCCACGTCATTCAGGATGCTGACCTTTTCTGCGTCATGGCTTGACTTGACCTTATCATGCAGGTCGAGATACTTGGATTTGTAGTCCTCGAATTCCTGCTCCTGCATATACACATCATCCCAGTTGAAATCCGAGAAGGATGCCAAGATATTCCTGACCCGCATCAGGTCACGAAACGCCTTGATGAACTCCAGTTCATCGTCTTCGGTTTCGAGGTCATCAACACTGCCTACTGTCGGAGTCAGGCTTAACAGGTGTTTGTAAGCCTGATTAAATGTTTTGACGTAATCATCATAGGGTTTCATGATGATTTCCTCAATGGCTTCCTTGTTGCTGAATAGGGTAATGGCTTCATCGGTGGCAGCCTTCAGGTTGCGAAAAGCCACGATATTTCCCTGTGATTTGAGTTCGTTGATGATGCGATTGGTTCGGGAAAACGATTGAATCAAACCGTGATACCTAAGATTCTTATCCACGTAGAGTGTATTCAGGGCAGGACTATCGAATCCCGTGAGGAACATGTTCACGACAAGCAGCAGGTCAATCTTGCGTTCTTTGACTTTCTTACTGATATCGTTGTAGTAATTGTAGAAACTCTGGCTGTCCTTCGTGCTATATGCGCTTCCGAACATCTGGTTATAGTCCGCAATGAACTCATCGAGTCGCTCACGAGTATGCTGATTCGCATAACCGAGTTCGGGTTCGGCTGCCATTGGCAGTTCTTCGGGTATGAAACCATCGGCATCGGCATCGTCTTCGTTCTGTGTGAAACTAAAGATGGTCGCTATTCTGAGGTCGTGTTTGCCCTCGTTTTTCTTGCGTTTAAAGACTTCGTAGTACTTAATGAGGGTCTTGATGCTGCTCACGGCAAACATGCCTGTAAATGCCCTGTTATGGGTCTTCTTGTTGTGATAAGCCAGAACGTAATCCGCTATCTTTTCAATACGTTCATCTGATTCCAGAAGTTCTTCGACATCGATTGCCTCAACCTTGATGTCGATATCGTTGGCGCTTTTCTTGTCTCGGTATTTCCCCACATATTCTATACTGAACTTCAACACGTTTTCATCCCTGATGGCATCGGTAATAACGTATTTGTGAAGACACTCACCAAACAGGTCTTTTGTGGTTCTCTTGCCCTGTAGGTTTTTTACGGCATTATCGGCAAAAATTGGTGTGCCAGTGAAACCGAACATCTGGATATTGCGGAAAAACTTTGTTATCCTTCCATGTGTTTCGCCAAACTGGCTGCGGTGGCACTCATCGAAGATGAAAACGATTCTTTCATCCCTGACCTTCTCCATGTGTTGGAGATGATGTTTTTTGCTGATTGCCGTGTTTAGTTTCTGGATGGTGGTGACAATGAGTTTGGTGTCATCACCGAATTGTTTCACCAATTGTTTGGTGTTATCGGTTCCGTCAACACTGCCCTTAGAGAATGAATTGAATTCCTTGTTAGTTTGGTAATCTAAATCACGCCTGTCTACCACAAAGCAAATTTTTCGCACCTTGGGCATTCCCATTAAGACCTGAGAGGCTTTGAAGCTCGTTAGGGTCTTCCCAGAACCCGTGGTATGCCAAACATAGCCATTTTTTCTGCTATGCATCACCCTGTCAACAAGTGCTTCAACGGCATAATACTGATAGGGACGCAGCACCATGAGTATCTTTTGGGTCTCGTTCAGCACCACGTATTTACATATCATCTTGCTGACGTGGCAGGGTTCGAGAAACTCAGATGTGAAACCGTTCAGGATATTGGTAAGTCGTTTGTTCTGGTCATCCGTCCAGTAAAAAGTCTGTTTGAATGACTGGTATCGGTTATTTGCGTAGTACTTGGTGTTTACGCCATTGCTTATAACGAATATCTGGACGTACTGGAACAAACCATGACTTGCCCCGAAACTATGTCGCTGATAACGATTTATCTGATTAAAGGCTTCTTTGAGTTCCAGACCTCTCCGTTTTAACTCAATCTGAACCAGTGGTAAGCCGTTAACCAGCAGCGTTACATCATAGCGGTTCTTATACCTGCCCTCAACACTGACCTGATGCGTTACCTGATACTGGTTATGACACCAGTGTTCGGTATTCAGGAATTCGAAATACAGGTTATCACCGTTGTCTCTTATGATGTGTTGTTTTGCTCTGAGAGTCTTCGCTTTTTCAAATACCGAACCCTTGTTCAGGATGTTCAGAACTCTTTCGAACTCCGAATCACTGAACCTGATTTCATTGTGTTTTTCAAGCTGGGTCTTTAGGTTGGCAACGACCTCGGATTCGTCCTTGAGGTATATCAACCCGTAACCGAGTTCAGTGAGTTGCTGAACCAGTTTTTCTTCTAATATGAGTTCGGGTTGTCGGGACATTAGGATATCTCGTTTTGAACCTTTTCCCATACAGGGAAAGTAGATTTATAGAATCTTACCATTGCATCCCGATACCACTCAATTAGCTCATCCCAGTATTTTTCATCATTAAATCTACCTTCTAATTTATCTTTTATTGATTTCGGCATCTCATGCTTAATTCGTGATGCTTTCTTATTATCTAAGCGTTCCCAAATGATTTCTCCATCAAATCTATTCTCCAGTTCCTGTTTGTGATTCAACATGGCATCGAAGAAAACCTTATCTGGGTCGTTGGAAAAATATAACTCGACTCGAAAAGATGTCCTGCCGATGCAGAAGGAAAATTTCCCATTCCCTTTCCATGTACCGATACTAAAACTTGGTCTGGGACTTACTCTCTCCAGAAAATCGAGTTTGTGTTCATGCAGGTCTCGCTTCAGCAGTCCCCAGAATTTCACCAGATGAGATTCGGTTTCTTCAACGGTTTTACTCTTTTCTTTCTCTTCTTTTTCTTTCTCCTGAATATCAATCATGAATTCCTTGGTTTCAGGCAACGGAATTATTTGTTCAACTTGTAGGAACAGTTCTTCTCCCATTGAGTAGGGGATGGCTCTAAAACACTGGATTTGAACTTCATGTTTTAATAGCCACATTACCGTAGATGTGACTTCCCTTCTATAATGGTTTGCGATGAATACGATTCTCTGGTCTTTACGATTTAACAACAATTCCTCTTCCTCTCTCTCTAAAAACTCAAGCAGGTTTTCTTTGGCGTCCTCACCATTCGCTTGTCCATCAAGGTAATCCTGATACATCTTGATTATTTGGTCGGTTTTAAGCGTTGAACAATACGAGGTATATTTCAACGCCTGCCACACCACATTCCTGCCTGTATCATCCAGTTTGTTCTCAATAATAACCAAAACACCATCTTTATCGATTGCAAGCAAATCCAGACGCTCACTGGTATCATTGAAGCCACTGAATTCCTTCTGTATTATCAGGAGTTCCTCACCCAACATTTCAGGGTTTTTGGCTACCCATTCCTGTAAGTGTTCCCGTTCTTTGATATGCAGTTCCTTAAACAGTCGCTGTTCGAGCTTTACTACATTATTTGCGGATTTGTTGATGCGGTACATTATAGTATTATTTTAAACGAACATCTTTTGAAGTAATCCTTTCTTCCAGAGTTCGGTATTTTCTATTTGGAGTTGCGTATTAAGTATCTTTGTATCGATGGCTGAAAGAAACTTGGCTATGTTAGATTGTTCCTCTTGGCAAGGTAAGTCTATTTCAATTTCTCCGAGTCGAGAACTGGATATACTCGTTACTTTTGACCCTTGAGAGATTTTCATTATTTGTTTACGAATACCATTGGATGCCATTAAGTAGCCACCGAAACCATTGGCAATTTTCGATATATCAGGTCTTGCTAAGATGGTGTGTAGTCCCGCTAAGACCTTTTCTTCGTTAAGGTTTATTATTTCGATGCATTTCCCGACATCTGGTACATCTTCAGATGCATCAGCAAATATTAAATCGTTTATTATGCAATAGCAGTCCTTCTTAATCTTTGTTTTTGATATGTCAGAATTAATATAGGGTACATCATGTTGGGCAATGTCTAATAGAGTGGGATATTTCGTATGGATATCACCGTAATGGATGTTTCTAACCTCACCTGATTCAAAGTTAAGATTATCTCGTGAAAAAGAATTAGTCGTCTTGAAACTGTAAACCTCATTGAATTTCTTCTTCTCCCACTTCGGGAACTCCTGCCCATTCTCATCCCTGAACCTGATTTCCTGCGAGAAGATTATCTGCATCACACCTTTTTTATATTGTTCCAGCAGGATTTTCTTTTGTTCGAGCTGGGAAATCTTTTGGTCAATGACGGTGAAAAAAGATGCGATTTTTTGTTGTTCGAATTTGGTGGGTACAATTATTTTAAATCGCAACAATTTATTTACGGACAAACCCGGTTGTGCTGATGATTCTGATAATCGATTTAAATTGTAATATTCCAATCTTTGAGCCAACCATGCAGTATCCGAAGTTTCGTTGGCTTTACCAGCGATAGCATGCTCTGAAATATATGCTTTATCGAAAGAGCGATTTACATTTCCACAAAGTGCACCCTGACGTCCAATGAGTAGATAGAATCCATCATGAGTAAAACTATTGGTAAAACCTCGTAATCCATTGCCCCCAAAAACTGGATAAGTCCCACTCTCATCTATTTTCTTTGAAGTAATGCCAAATCCGCTTTTAAACTCAGAAAATAATTCTTCCAGCCTTTTTTCTAACCAATCTCCATTAAATTCAGGAAACCGCAATTCAGGTATGTTTTTTGGCTCGCTCATGGATTAAAACGGTGTTGGGATGTTTAACTCATTACAGTAACCCGCAATGGCTTCATCGGTTGCTTTCGTTTCGGCTTCCAAGGTCTTCAATTCATCTGCCACGGCATTGATATCAACCCGTTCTTCTTCTTCGAATGTGTCTACATAACGTGGGATATTCAGGTTATAATCGTTCTCCCTGACCTCATCGAGACCAGCTACGTAACTGTACTTATTAATGGTCTCTCTTTTCGCATACGTTTCAATGATACGTTCCACATCCGAATCCCTGAGATAATTCTGGGTCTTGACCTTCTCGAAATGCTGGCTGGCATCGATAAACAAGATATCATCGGGTTGCTCACGACACTTCTTAAACACCAGAATACAGGTCGGTATGCTTGTGCCATAAAAGATGTTCGCTGGAAGACCGATAACGGCATCCAAATAGTTTTTCTCCGCTATCAGGTACTTTCTGATGTGTCCCTCTGCTGCACCTCTAAAAAGCACTCCATGGGGCATAACAACCGCCATAACACCATTCTCTGCCAGATGATAAATCATGTGCTGTATGAAGGCGTAATCCGCTTTGGAACTCGGTGCGAGTTTTCCATATTCACTAAATCGGTCATCGGTCATGAATAACTGGCTGGCACTCCACTTGGCACTGAAAGGTGGATTTGCTACCACGGCTTCCGCATCGAGTTTATTATGTTGGGGGTACTCCAGTGTGTCTTCGAGCTTGATATCGAATCTGGTGAAATGGACATCATGTAATATCATGTTCATCCTGCACAGGTTGTAAGTTGTTCTGTTGCGTTCCTGACCATAGAAGTTAAGGACTTCGGCTTCACGTGCTAATCGTAGCAATAAAGACCCTGACCCAGCAGTTGGGTCATAACCTGATTTTATACGGGTTTTACCCAATGTAACAATACGTGAAAGAATCTTGGAAACCTGTTGTGGTGTGTAAAATTCACCTGCCTTCTTCCCTGCACCACTGGCAAACTGAGCGATGAGGTATTCATAGGCATCGCCAAGCACATCGGTTTCGCTGTTCTCGATTTGAAAATCGATTTTATTGAGATGCAAAAGCACCTTAGCAATGACCTCGTTTTTTTGGTCAACGGTTTTTCCCAGCTTGGTGCTGTTCAGGTCGAGGTCTTCGAAAAGATGGTCAAAGTCTTCCTCACTTTCTGTACCCATTGTGCTCTGTTCGATACTGGTCAAGATATTACCGAGGTCTTCGATGATGAAATTGCTTTCGGATTTGCCGTTGCCGTTTCCACGTTTGGCAATCTGGCTGAATAACTCCGAGGGTTTGAGGAAGTAACCGAGTTTTTCCAGCGACTCTTCCCGAATGGCTTCGAGATATTGCTGACCCGTTTCCGTATTTTCCTTGATATCCATATAGGAAATCTTATCCTCTTTTAGGATTTCATTGGCATATAACCTCATCTTTTCGCTGAGGTACTTGTAAAAAATGAATCCCAGAATGTAATCACGGAATTCATCGGCATCCATTTTACCACGAAGGGTATTGGCTATGTTCCAGAGTTGCTGTTCGAGTTGTCGTTTATGGTCTTCTGACATCTTATGTTTTTGATTTCAATTACACATTATTATCCTGTTTCCCATTCAATAATTACCTCACTCTCCACATATCTCTTAGGAAATTCTTCAGGGAAGTAAAAACAAGGCTCTAAGGTATTCAATATGTTTCATTTCTGCAATGCGATTTCCAGTCAGTGCTTTTACTTGAGAATCACCTTAGAATAGGAATAATAACAAGGTGCAGATAAGCTATGAAGGGTAGTTAATAATGTTACCCTGAAGCTGCTATTTTAATAGTCCTTGCTTTTCGAGAATGTCAAAAAAATCTTCTTTACTTAAGGGACAATTGGCGAGGTCGATAAATTCGTTCTTGTCGAGATGGCATTGAACAGACATTTGCTTAATTAAATAATTACCCAAATCCTTATTATTATGACTTAATTTGGTGGACAGGACTAATTTTTCATCATGAAATAGCTCAAGCCGTTTATGGTCTTTACTTTTATTTACAGAGTCCACAAACCCTTTCTTTTTTAAATTTCTATATGTTTTTTTAGGGTCTAATGCACTCATTCTTCAACCTTTTCAACAATTTGATTAATAATATTCTTAATGAGAAGATTGTGGTTAGTGAGAGCATTAGCATCCAATGACCCAAGTCTCTGATACATATAATCAAATTCTTCGGAAAATGATTCTTCAGCTTCGTCCTGAGTTAATCCAGTACCTATGATTCCCAGCATTTCTGATTGAATCACATAAAAATCATCCTCTTTTGCGAAAAGGCAACGAAGCGGATATTTTAACAGGTATTTTCTTGAATCCACAACAATTACTTCAGGTGCGTATTCTAAGGAAAATTTCTTCCCCGAATAAACGTCAACTATTTGTTTACGAATTTTATCGCCACGTTTAGAAATCTTAATCTTCCCAACTGCTTCATCGGTTTCAGAAATTGTATCTTCAATTTCAGTTATCTCCCCAATCAAATCTTTCTTTACAGCAGGTTTGAAACGATTTAACTTATAGATTGGGGTTGATTTATCATTAACCTCATCATAATCTACAAAGCTAACAGGTGCACTACCGAATCCGTTAGCAAAAGAATAGAGGTTTTCCACTATAGGGTTTCTCTTAGCTGGTTCTGGATACAATTCAACCAGTTTACTATAATCACCAGTATTTGAGATTTCTACCAGCTTATCAAATTTCTCATTTACTGTATTCCTATGCACCTGCCAGTGAAGTCCTGTTTTATTTTCACTACGTGGTGTAAATGCAAATTTCGGAACAGCACTTCCTTTTTTAAAACCTACCAGTTCAATTTTGAAATTTTTTAAGTCAATCGCTTCAGTCGCAGGTAAATCATGCTTTGCTAAGGTTAATACAAGGTCTTGTAGATGCTGTGCAATCTTCACTAAAACGTCAATCGGTAATGAATTATACTTTCCCAATTCACCACCAATTTCAATAAATGCACCGTTGTTTAAATCGATTTTCACTATTCAAATATACAAACTTTGAATAAAGAACTCGGCTGAGCATCAATAAAAATATCTGCTACTGAATAGTTTTTATTACGTCTTATTATCAGGCATTTATATTTTTTCGTTTATACCTATTCCAAACAATGCGAAATCATATTTCACAGGGTCTTTACTATCCAATTGGCGCAAAACATCATCCAATTCTTGGACTGCCTTAGCATCATTCTGTTTACGTATTAGCAATCCAAGTTTTCGGGCAACATTACCTGAATGCACATCCAGTGGGCATGACAGTATTGATGGTGATATGCTATTCCAGATTCCGAAATCAACACCACAGTTATCTCTGCGAATCATCCACCGTAAATACATATTGATTTTTTTTGCAGCCGAACCAGATAACGGGTCTGGAAGATGCTTTCTGGTTCTTTTAAGATGTGGTACAGTGAAAAATTCCTGATTCAATTGGTGAATGGCTGGCTGGATAGACTTTGATGTTTTGTATTCCGTAAAGATACCTTCGAGTCCATTCCGATGTTGATATATGTATTTTAACGCTGCAATGAAGGTAAGTAGGTCGATATAATTAAATGTGCGGTGGACGAAACCGTCAAGTTTTTTTAATTGTTCATCTCTGTGATTCATTATGAAGTCGTATGGTGAATTACCCATAAGTTCCATCATGCGTTTTGCACTTCTTATAATAGATATTCGGTTACCCCATGATATTGTGGCTGCCAGAAAACCTGAAACCTCAATATCTTCTTTTGAAGAATACATGTGAGGAATTTGGATAGGGTCAAGTTCAATGAAACTTGGAGTATTGTACTGTCGTACCTTTTCATCAAGAAATTCCCGCAGTTGTTCCATGTTCAATTCCATACCATTATATTTACACGGTACAAAAATACTAATAATGATGGGGGTTTCCTATGCTGCCTTATTTATCCGAGTAAACATGTTCAGCCTTTTGCCTGCTGCACCTGTTGAAAGGTCAGCAAAATGCTTTAGTGTTCTTTTTTCGTGAGGAATATTAAAAAACTCCGTTCGTAGTCCAATTACTGACTCTTTCCAGCTATATCCATCCGCCAGGTACTTGATTAGCACATCCTCCATGCTGTTATACCGTGTATAAATATTTTTGAGTCCCCTGATAAATGTAGTACAATCATGCCCGTTAAAAGTGCGGTAATAAAAGCTGCTGACTTTATCAATATTATCGTCCCCTGCCTCCATAATAAAAGCCCAGGGGCTGTCACCCATTATATCCAGGAGCCTGTTTGCTGAAGCGACTATAAGTTCCCGCCTGCCCCATGAGATTGCAGCAGTAAGAAATCCTGATATCTCTATATCCTGTTTTACAGTATAGCTGTGTGGAATCGATACCGGATCATTGCTAATAAATTCAGGTACGTTAAACTGCCTGTACTTCAATTCCAGGAAATCCTTCATCTCATCATGAGAGAACTTTTTCTTCCATGCATTACCCATTGAAAATAATCCCGTCTTTAATTTCTATTTTCCTGTCTGACATTCCTGAAAGCTCCCGGTCATGGGTAACGATCACTATGGTCTGCCCGAACCTGTCCCTGAGGTCAAAGAAAAGTTTGTGCAGTTCCTCCTTGTTCTCAGTATCGAGGTTACCGGAAGGTTCATCTGCCAGAATCACTCCGGGATCATTGATAAGAGCCCTTGCCACAGCCACTCTCTGCTGCTCACCCCCGCTCAGCTCCGAGGGCTTATGGTCAGTACGTTCGCTCATTCCCAGGAAATCAAGCAGCTTACCTGCCCGCTCTTCGGACTCATCTCTTGATTTTCCACCAATATAGGCAGGTATGCAGACATTTTCAAGAGCAGTAAACTCAGGCAGCAACTGGTGAAACTGGAAGACAAAGCCTATCTGCTCATTTCTGAACCTTGATAATTGTCTTTCATTTAGCCTGTTAATCAACACCCCGTCATATTCAATGCTACCCGAATCAGGTCTGTCAAGTGTCCCCATTATCTGCAGAAGGGTAGTCTTCCCGGCACCGCTTGGACCCACAATTGTAACTATTTCCCCTTTACTGATGCTAAGATCAACCCCCTTTAGTACTTTAAGGTCGCCGAAAGACTTCTTTATATTACTTACTTTTATCATTTACAGGTTTTTGTGTTATTGCTATTACTTAACAAAAAAGACAAAATAAATATACAAGAAATAAATTGCAGCAAGGGTTAATCCTCTCCAGCGCTTTAAAAATGCACCACGCAGTGGTAGAATAACCAAGAATACCATCAATGATATGCCTGTCATCCATATCATATCGAATTTAAAACCGGGATCCTTAACTTCGAACGGAACAAATGATGCAGTTATACCAAGAATAGCCAGTATATTAAAGATGTTTGACCCCAGTATATTACCAATAGATATATCATTTTGTTTCCTTACGGCTGCCACGGCCGAAGTTGCCAGTTCAGGCAGGCTTGTCCCAAGTGCTATTATTGATACCGAAATTATTCTTTCGCTTACCCCCATCATCCTTGCTATTTCACTGGCGCCTGTAACAAGCATATCGGCACCGCCAACCAGGCCCAGGCATGAAGCAATAATAATAAGTATGGATACAGGGAGAGAGAATTTAACAGGCGGGTAGTTTTGTGTGCCCCTGCGACTCTCACGTCTTGATTTCCATATCGAGAAGGCAATAAATGATAAAAGAAGTGATACAAGAATCAAGCCCTCTAACCTTGATAGTTCCATGTCAAGTAACATAATAACCAGTACAAGTGTAGCGCTCATCATAATGATCCAGTCTTGTACGAGTTCCCGTGTGTTTACAAAAAAGGGAGCTATAATGATAGTAAGGGCAAGTACCAGTCCTATATTTGAGATGTTACTGCCAACCACATTACCCACAGATATATCTGCATGTCCGGATATGGCAGCATCGAGGCTGACTACAAGTTCCGGGGCAGAGGTTCCGAATGATACTACTGTGAGGCCGACCACCAGGGTCGATATTTTAAAATGACCTGCAAGGCTAACACTTCCACGTACCAGGAACTCACCACTTATCAGCAACAGGGCAAGTCCGGCAAAAAGCATCAGAAACGTCATATAGAATTATTTACAGCTAAGCCAATTGAGAATTAGTCTTTCAGGTTCTTATTAACGGTATCGGAAACATCTTTAATATCGTCCTGGACATCCCGGGTACTTTCATCGAACTCCTTCTTTATATCATCCGTTGCCTTACGGAATTCACGCATACCCTTACCAAGGCCCTTTGCTATTTCCGGGATCTTCTTGGCACCAAACAGGATAAGTGCCGCAACCATTATTATAAAAATCTCCTGTCCGCTGATGAATAAATATATTGTCATATTCAGCTTTTCTTAACTGTACAAATTTAGTAAGAAATTAATTAATGGCAACAAAGGGGAAAGGAATAATGGATTTGTGGGTCCCCTCCGAAAAGTCTCACCCGGAGGGTGATAATAATAATAGCCACTCCATGGCTTTTAGGTGTCCAGATAATATACAAATCCCTGTCAAAAAAAAGGGACGCATAATTTGTGCGTCCCTGTTAATGTATGTTTTATTTTTTTTAAAGGTTATTTAGACTTTTTTCCCTTAAGGACTCTTTCTGTTTCACCTTTTCTGATTGTGTCATACACAACGGGAGTAGCAACAAAGAGTGATGAATATGTACCAACTACCACACCTACAAGCAGTGCAAAGGTAAATCCCCTGATAACTTCACCTCCGAAGATAAATATTGACAGCAACACCACGAAGGTACTCAGTGAAGTACTGAATGTACGGCTTATAGTGCTGTTAAGTGCGAGGTTAAGTATCTCTGTGCGCTCACGCTTTCTATATATTCCCAGGTATTCCCTTATACGGTCAAATACTACAACGGTATCATTGATTGAGTAACCCACCACTGTAAGGATTGCAGCAATGAAGGCCTGGTCTATCTCCAGTGAGAATGGTAAAACACCATAGAATATGGAGAACAGCCCGAGTACAATAAGCGTGTCATGCACAAGTGCTGCCAGTGCCCCCAGTCCAAACTGCCAGTTCCGGAATCGCAGCAGGATATAAAGGAAGATTATAATTAGTGAGAATCCTATGGCATAGATGGCTTTGATCATTATATCAAAAGCAATGGTTGGATATACATTCTGGCTGCTCTGCCTGTATTCAGCAAGGAATTGATCCTTGTCCACATCATCTGGAAGCAATGGCTTCAATCCCGTGTAAAGTAGTGTTTCAACTTCTTCTTCAGCGTCGGCTTCATCAATTTTATACTTGGTAGTAATCTTCACCTGGTCTTCATGGCCAAATACTACAACCACGGGGTTTTCGCCGAATTCCTCGCCCAGCATGGATGCAATACCCGTTGTTGACACAGGTTCATCAAAACGTACTACATATGAGCGTCCGCCGGTAAAATCGATCCCCGGGTTCAGTCCTTTAGAAACCAGTGATATGATACCTCCGGCAATAATGAGACCTGATACCACGTAGAAAATACGTCTTTTACCTATGAAGTTAATCTTCATATTAGTGAATGCACCCTCTGTCAGTTTTGTAGCGAAGGTCAGCTTCATATTATTTTTCAGCAGGCTATCATATATAATTCTCGTGATAAAGAATGCTGTAAAGAATGATGTTACAATACCTATAACAAGCGTTGTTGCAAAACCTTTAATCGGACCTGTACCAAAGATATAAAGAACTATACCTGTAAGTAAAGTAGTCAGGTTAGCATCAATAATAGCTGAACGGGCATTTTTATAACCATCGGCCACGGCCAGTTTAACACCTTTTCCGGCTCTTAGCTCCTCCCTTATACGGTCATATATCAGCACGTTTGCATCTACTGACATACCTATTGTAAGAACGATACCTGCAATACCAGGAAGCGTAAGGACTGCACCAAGGGAGGCAAGCACTCCCATTATGAAGAACATATTCACTATCAGTGCTATATCGGCCACCATGCCGGCTCTCCGGCTGTAATAGAATATCATATACATAAGGACAACAACGAAGGCTATCAGGAATGAATTAAGGCCTGAATTAATTGCTTCCATACCCAGTGTGGGACCCACAACGGTGTCATTGACAATATGTGCCGGTGCAGGCAGTTTTCCTGATTTAAGGATATTTGCAAGGTCTTCTGCTTCTTCAATGGTAAAATCGCCGGTGATCTCCGATGATCCTCCCCTGATCTCAGATGAAACAGTTGGTGCTGAGCGCACATAACCGTCAAGAACCACGGCAATACACTCACCAATATTTGCTCCTGTAAGCCTTGCCCAGGTGCGTGCCCCTTCTGCGTTCATAGACATATCAACTTTGGCATTTGAGCCTGTCTGGCCGTAAGAAACCCTTGCAGAGGTAATCACATCACCGTCCAGGGGAGGCTGACCGTCTCTTGTAGTAACTTTAATAGCATGCAATTGATATATACTTTCAGTATCATCGCCTCTCATAGGGTCAGCACTCCAGTAAAAACGCATATCGCGTGGGAATATTGACCTTACCTGGTTCATTTTCAGGTAATCTATCACCTGTGCGGTATCCAGGAAGTGAGCATAGCCAATTGGTGATCCGGGCAGAGGTTGTCCATCCCTTGTAACGGCAGGATTAAGAACGGCAAACAGCGGGTTCTGCTCATTCCATTCATTTCTTGATTCTGCCTCCTCAGTTGATGTTGTATCGCTAAGCATATCTAGCAGGGCTTTATCGCCGGTGGTATCCTGTTCAGTTTCCTGGTCATCAAGATCATCAACAGAACTCACTTCACCCTCAACTGCAGCATCAGTTTCTTCTCCTTCTGCTTGCTCAAGGGCCTCCATATCTGCTTTGATATCCACAAGCAGGTTATTTGCCTCCATCAGGTAACCAATAACTTCCGGATTCTCATATGTCTCCCAGAATTCCAGTTTTGCAGTACCCTGGAGTAATTCCCGGACCCTTTGAGGATCTTTAACACCCGGTAGTTCGACGAGGATACGTCCCCTGGTTTCCAGTCGCGAGATATTAGGCTGACTTACACCAAAGCGGTCAATTCTGCTCCTGAGAACATTAAACGCATTATCAATAGCATCATCGGCTTCATCACTAAGCACCTTAAGTACTTCCTCGTTTGTTGAGTTAAAGTTCACTTTGCTTTGTAACTCCATTGTACCGAAGATAGCAGCAAGGCTGGCACTGGGGTCAATTTCTTCAAATGATTCTCCGAAGAGCTCGATAAAGCCCCTCTGGCTTGTCTTTTTCTTCTCCCTGGCCATTGCAACAGCCCTGTTAAAGGTCTCGTCATCACTATAATTGGACAGTGCTCTTACAATATCTTCAACAGACACTTCCAGTATTACGTTCATCCCTCCTTTAAGGTCGAGGCCCAGGTTAATCTCCTTTGACTGTACCTCCTTAAAATTATTCCCCAGGAAGCTCCAATCATCTTTCGGAAGAGAAGATATGGAATCAAGGTAAGTAACTTCCTTAACAAGATCACCCTCAGCATATTCTTTTGCATCCTGTTTAACGCTATAAGAGGCAACAGTAAAAGACAGCTGGTAAACTGTTACCAGTGCCAGGGCTATGGCTAAAAACAGAATAGCTCCTTTGTTTTGCATTTGTAAGTATTTTAATATTCCTGTAAATCAATATATTCTCATGTCCCATTTCCCAGGGACGCGCAAAGATATTAATTTTTTCTAAAAAGAATTAATCCTGAAGGGTATAATGCCCGGACTTATTCAACAAGGTTTTCAAAATTTGCCTCAATTGGCTTATCAGCCTCGAAATCATAAAGTGTGAGGCTGCGAATATTATAATAATAACTCCAGTAGTCATTTAATGCCTGGATGTAAGCCCTCCTGTTCTCATCCTTCTTGGTGTCTGCATTATTCAGTTCCAGAACATCAACGTTACCAATCAGGAAGCGCTGCTTAGTGACTTCATACATTTTCATTGCAACAGTGTCTGATTTTGCTGCAATCCTTACCTGGTCATTTTGAAGGTTAAACTGTGCCACGTCAAGGAATAGTTGTTGTTCGAAGTCAAGCATAGACTGCTCAACCTGTGTCCTGATAACTTCCTGTGACGATTGTGCCATCCGGAATCTCCCCCTTCCCAGTCCCCAGTCAACAATTGGTATAGTGAAGCCCACGCTTATCCGCTGCTGATCATCCAGGGCCTGGTATGCCCCGGGGATAATGGCATCCTGCCCCTGTAATCCGAAGCTGACATTCATATTGGCATTCAGTCCTTTCTCAGCCTTTGCCCTTGCCACATCCCTCTTTGCCTCAAGCAACTGAACTTCCATTGACAGCATCTCAGGATTATTCTCAAGTGCTTTGTTAAGCACTTCATCGGCGGTCACTTCAAATTCAGGAATTTCGTTGGGAATTATGAGTTCTATTTCAACGTTTTCAGTAAAACCAAGGAATGAAGCAAGCCTTTGCTTCATATCATTAAGATTATTATAGGATTTATTCCTTGATGTTTCGGCATTAAGAAATGAAAGCTCCATTTGCAGCAATTCATTTTCAGCTATTGTTCCCAGGTTATACCTGCCCTGCGCTATACGGTAAAGAGTATCGGCATTGGCATAATTCATGTTAGCTATCTCCATGTTTATCTGGGCCAGGGCTAGCTGGAAAAATCTCCTGACGGCAGACAGGTGAACCTCTTCAAGGGATTCAATATATTCTTTTTTTGCCTCTTCATACTTCATTGGCTCAATCTCTTTCTGCCATTTCAATTCATTGAAGCGAAAAAGGGGCTGGTTATAATTTACACTAACCGGTGTTGATATATACTGCGTTGTAGAACCATCCGGAGATATCACATCAAAGCGGCGGAAATCTGACTCCAGTGATATATTACCTCCTGTCAAACCGATATTCTGCTTCAGTGATAGCTGACCGGATATACTATTCGTGTTTTTCTCAACATAATACTCACTGCCGGTATTGTAATCATATTCCTTTTCATAGATCCTGTTATATTCCGGCAATGTTCCCGTGAGGGTCAGTGACGGCAGGTATTCAGCCTTAAAGGTACGGTACTCCCAGTAACTGGCCCTGAACATATGCTTTGATAGGATAGCCTGCAGTGACTGATCTTCGGCCAGTTCAATAACCTGTTCGAGTGACAGTTTCTTATTCTCCTGTGAGAACAGTTGTTGTGTATTAAAAAACGAGAATATGACAAGAAATAATACTAATGAACTACGTTTCATACTTTTTATAATTTTCATAATTGCTTCACAAAGCCTGGTTTGTTATTCGTACCTGAGTGATTCAATGGGGTCTCTCTCAGATGCCCGCTTGGCCGGTGAATATCCGAATATAACTCCTACTGCAGCCGACACACCAAAGGCAACAACTACTGAGAATGGAGACACTATTGTAAGTATTCCTGCTAAATGGTCAATCATTTTAGCAAGTATTACCCCCAGGAAAACTCCAATAAATCCACCGGTTACGCTTATCAGGATAGCTTCAGACAAAAACTGGACAACGATATCCATTTTCTTGGCACCTATGGCCATTCTTGTTCCTATTTCCTTAATACGTTCCATTACAGAAGCAAACATAATATTCATTATGCCAATACCCCCTACAACAAGTGATATACTGGCAATTGCCCCCAGCACTATATTAAAAACATCCTTTGTTCTCTGCTGCTGCTTAAGAAGTAATTCAGGCACCGTAATCTCAAAATCTTTAACATCCTGGTGCCTTCTGAGCATCATACGGCTGAGAACTTCAGTGGAAGGTTTAATCTGTTCAGTCTCCTCCACCTGTACAACTATCTTGTCAAGTTGGTGATAATTTGTTGAGGACTGTCCTGGGTCTGATCCACCTGACACTGATATCCTCATTCCATGACCGAATGATTGCACCTTGGTTGATGCCTGTGTAGCCAGTTTTTTGGTAAGAAGCTCCCTGTTTTCATACCTGAGCAACATAGTTTTTACAGGAATGTAAATATTATCATTATATACATTGACACCAGTTTCTTCAAAGCCGGAAAGGTTAACATTGGTTCTTTCCAGCACTCCAATAACCTTAAGCCATACCCCGTCGAATTTAATATACTGCCCGACAGGATCTATCTTACTGAAAAATTTTGCCCTAATATTTGCTCCAATAATACAAACCGGCACACCATGTTGCTCCTGGTAATCATTAAAATAATTACCATTGTTAAGAGGCAGGTTATAGAGGTCAAAATAATCATTTTTTACTCCCACCAGTTTGGCGGAATAGTTCATCCCATTTAATACAACAGAAGAATTATAGGATATTTCGGGGCTTATTCTTTTCACTGAAGGAAGAACATCCCTTATAGCATCCACATCATATAGTGTCAGTCCGGGCGAGAATTTATTCTGTTGTTTTTCTCCTTCTTCCTCGGAAGAATCGTCCGTTTGTATTACAGGTGTAATCAGGATATTATTTACACCAACCATTTTTATCTGGTCCAGTATCTCCTGTTGTGCACCTTTCCCTATTGCCAGCATACTGATGACGGCTGCCACACCAAAAATAATACCCAGTGCCGTAAGGATTGATTTCAGTTTGTTGGCCATGATTGCTTCAAAGGCAATTACAACATCATGAAAATATCTTTTTATCATATTATTCCGATAACAAGTTTAGTACCTTAAAATTATAAATAACCCTTGTTGCATACCGGGTTAAGGTATTTTAGTGATTACTTTTACGTTTGCAGAACTTCTCTCTCCGGCCTCTCCACCCTGCTGCATCTTGTTTCTCATTTCCTGTTTTTCTTCATCACTCATATTTTGAAATCTCTCCATCATTTCGGGTGACATCCGCCTGTCTTTTCTGCTATTTTCTTTTTGTATTTCTTCCTCTGCCTTTCTCTCCCGCTCTTTTCTCAGTCTTGCCTTTTCCTTAATAACATCAATCAGTTCTTCTCCCTGCACTCTGAAGTCTGCAGCATCCTCGGGTACACTAAGGTGTAGCATATCTCCTTCTTCAAGCCCCTGTTCAACCACTACCCTGTTTTCATTTGCACTACCCAGTACTACTATCTGCCTTACATTATTCTTACGGTATACATAGGGTATACTATCTTCGGTAGCATGCACACATTCAAGGGGTATGGAAACAACATCCTCAAATACTTTTGTTACTATCTGGTTTCCTGTTGTCATTGAGGGCCTGAGGATTGATTCCACCTTGTCAAGTTTTATTATTACCTCGAAAACCTTGGCATCTGTGTTTGGCAGTTGTTCTCCAATATTGGCAACACTGATCACCTTACCTGTATAATTCTTCTCGGGGAAAGCGTCAACACTTATTCTTACCGGTTGATCAACGGCTACTTTACTAATATCTATCTCATTAACATAGGTTTTTGAGATCATTGTTGAGAGGTCAGGCAGGGTTGCCACTACCGGATCCCAGGGGCTGATACTTGAACCCACCTGGCGCTTTGATCCATCCCACTCCCGCTTGTAGATTACCATACCGGGTGCAGGGGCAGTAACGGTAAACTGCGACAGAACTTCCTGCATGTCTTCTACAGTTTGCTTTTGTTTCTGTAATTCGAGATATGACTCCCGGACATCAGCCTTTGCCTGTTGAACCTTTAGGTCATAATTCTTTAGTGCCTGCTCATAAGACCTTTGGGCTTTATCAAGGTTAATACGATTCTGCCGTATGGTAGTAGGTGGCTCATATTTTGACTGCTCCAGTGTTATTTCCGCCTCTTCCATATTAAATTTCAGATTAACCAGGTCATCCCTTAGATCTCCAAGGGTAATTGTTGTATCCAGTTTCTTCATTTCATACTCATTCTCCATCTGCTCCAGCTCATCAATTTCATCCTTAAGGCTATTATCTGCCTCCGAACGATCAAGAGTTGCAACATAGTCGCCTTTCTGCACCACCGTGCCCTCGGGGATAAGATCCTGGATATTTATATTCCTGAATCTCATTCTCCTGCCTCCAAGGCCTTCAGGTCCTTCAATCTCAGTTGAGTTTTCTGCCTGAAGTTCCCCGGTAGTTGATACAAGTATTTCAAATTTACCCCTGGTTGCTTCAGCAAATAGTAAGCCCAGTTCATCTTTTTTCGTAATACGGTTAAATATTATCAATCCGGCTATTGCAACCGCAACTACTATTCCTGAAATAATTAATGTCTTCTTCATTACTTTTTAAAGTTTGTACTAATCAGATTATCAGACCGAAATTATATAAAATAACTTTTCCCGGTCAAAGAATTCTCTTAATAATAATTTAATTAACAATTCTTAACACAGAGTGTTTTTATCTACTCAATAATAGATGACAAATAAAGGTATGGTTTTATTCCATCCGGTTCCAAATTAGGCCGGGATTAACTATTTTTTAACAATTTTTATAATTTCAGCGGCCAGTTCATCAGCTTTTTCAGCATCAGTGCTTTCAGAATACACTCTCAGAATAGCCTCTGTATTTGATTTTCTTACCTGCACCCAGCCCAGGGCTGATTCCAGTAAAACGCCATCTTCCCTGCTAACAACCCTTTCAGGAAACATGGCGGCTATTTTTTCAAGTTCCTCATCAGGTTTCATCCCCGGAGACAATTCAATTCTGTTTTTTGAGATCACGTAGGAGGGGTATTCGTTTCTGAGCTGTGAGCATTTTTTACCTTTTTCTGCCAGCATCGACAAAAATAATGCTATACCGGCAAGGGCATCACGTCCATAATGAGCAGGAGGATAAATAACACCTCCATTACCTTCTCCACCGATAACCGCATCCTTTTCTTTCATCATTTTCACTACGTTCACTTCCCCCACTGCCGATGGGAACCATTCAGCCCCGTGCTTAATGGTTACATCCCTGAGAGCCCTGGTTGATGACATATTACTAACCGTATTACCCTTATTTTTTGATAATACATAATCAGCACAGGCAACAAGCGTATATTCTTCATTGAAACACTTTCCATCCTCTGATACTATGGCAAGCCTGTCAACATCCGGGTCAACCACAAAACCAACATCAGCATTATTCTCTTTTACCACACGGGTAAGTTCGCCAAGGTTTTCAGGCAAGGGTTCAGGGTTATGTGGAAACAGCCCTGTGGGCTTTGTATAAACACCTATTACATTTTTGACACCCAGTTCCTTTAGTAAATCCGGCAAAATAATTCCACCGACCGAGTTTACGCAATCAACGGCAACTGTAAAATCAGCTGCCCTGATGCCTTCCACATCAACAAGCGGCAGTTTAATAATTTCTTCTATATGCTTTTTATTATAACTGCTGTCGCGGCGAACAGTTCCTGCTTCATCATACCGGGCAAAACTGTAATCAGAACCTTCAGCAATAGAAAGTATCTCTTTACCATCATTATCAGATAAAAACTCGCCGTTTTCATCGAGTAGCTTAAGTGCATTCCACTCAACAGGGTTATGGCTTGCTGTAATTATTATTCCACCATGGGCATTCTCTGCGGTAACAGCTATCTCTACAGTTGGTGTTGTGGCCAAACCCAGCTCAATAACATCAATACCCATAGAAGTAAGTGTTGAAGTAACCAGTTTATTTATGGTTTCACCACTGGGACGTGCATCCCTGCCGTTAACAACCGATATTCTCTTTCCGCCGTTTCGTTTTAACAACCAGGCCGCATAAGAAGCGCTAAACTTTATTATATCCACCGGGCTGAGTCCCTCACCCGGTTTCCCTCCTATTGTTCCCCTGATTCCTGAGATTGATTTGATTAGTGTCATGTGGTAAAAGTAAAAAGATAAAAGATAAAAGATAAAAGATAAAAGATAAAAGTAAAAAGTAAAAAGTAAAAAGTAAAAAAAGGCCAAGGTGAAGGCTAAGGTGAAGGCTAAGGCTAAGGTATTTATTATTGTCAATTGTCTATGCATCGCTAAGTCGCTTCGTCACTGAGTCGCTTAGTCGCTTCGTCACTTAGTCGCTTAGTCACTTCGTCCCCCTCACCCGGGGATTAGGCCAGAGGTTGAATAAATAATCATATCTTTGCAATCTGAAATCATAAGACAATGAAGAACAGGCAGAAAACAGGCAGTGGGGTTAATTCAGATGAAAGCAAGCTGATAAGGCTGAATAAGTATATCTCGAACAGCGGGGTTTGCAGCAGAAGGGATGCTGACGCATTAATAGCCAGGGGTGAGATCAGCGTGAACGGGAAAACCGTAACTGACCTGGGCACCAGGATTAAACCTGATGCTCTTGTCAAATACCGGGGAGAAACCATTAATCCCGAAAAAAAGGTATATATACTTCTCAACAAGCCTTCGGGCTATGTAAGCAGCACTGATGACCCGCATGCTGACAGGATAGTTACCGACCTGATCAAGAAAGCCTGTGATGAAAGGGTATATCCTGTAGGCAGGCTTGACAGGGATACAACGGGCGTACTTCTTTTCACCAATGACGGGGAGTTAACAAAAAAGCTCACTCATCCCTCACATAACAAGAAGAAGGTGTACCATGTTTTTCTAAACAGGCCCCTTGCTCAAAATGACATGCTGAAACTTACAGAGGGAGTGGATATAGGTGAAAAGGTAAGTGCGGATGCAGCTGCTTATCCTGACCCGGATGACAAGACCCAGGTTGGGATAGAGATTCACAGTGGTCAGAACAGGGTTGTAAGAAGAATGTTTGAAAGCCTCGGATACAGGGTTAAGAAACTGGACAGGGTTTCTTTTGCTGGTCTTACAAAGAAAAATCTGCCCAGGGGCAAATGGAGGTTCCTTAGCAGGAAAGAAATCAACATCCTCAGGAGGTCTTAATTAATAATCATATGGCACACAGATCAGGTTTTGTAAATATACTGGGTAACCCGAATGTTGGTAAATCTACAATAATGAATGCCCTTGTTGGGGAAAAACTATCAATAATAACTTCGAAATCCCAGACCACAAGGCACAGGATACTTGGTATAGTTAACGGGGAGGATTTCCAGATAGTTTATTCTGACACTCCCGGGATACTGAAGCCCGCGTATAAATTACAGGAAGCCATGATGAAGTCTGTAAGCACTGCTATTAGTGATGCAGACATTATTGTATATGTAACGGATGTCAACGAGAAAATTGATAAAAACAGGGCAACACTTGAAAGGATAAGAGAATCAGGTGTTCCTATTATCATGGTAATTAACAAGATAGATCTTGGAAACCAATCCAAACTCGATTCCATTTATGATAAGTGCAGCAGTTTAATCCCTGAAGCGCTGATCATACCTTTGTCAGCCAAAGAAGGATTTAATATTGAAAACCTGCTCAAACATATTATTGACAGGCTGCCCGAGGCACCCCCTTATTTCCCGAAAGACCAGCTTACTGACAGGTACGAAAGGTTTTTTGTAAAAGAGATAATAAGGGAAAAGATTCTCACAAACTACAAGAAGGAGGTTCCGTATTCCGTAGAAATTGAGATCGACACTTATAATGAAGAGAATAATATTGTAAAAATAAGAGCCATCATACATGTTACCCGTAACAGCCAGAAGGGAATAATTATTGGCCACCAGGGCAAAATGCTGAAAAAAACAGGGACAGAATCAAGACAGGACATCGAGGAGTTTATAGGTAAGAAAGTATTTCTTGAGTTGTATGTTAAAGTAAGTAAGGACTGGCGGGACAAGCCCGGCTCTCTTAAGAAATTCGGATATTGAAAATAATAACATGAGCAGGATAGTAGCAATTGTAGGAAGACCAAATGTTGGTAAATCAACCCTTTTTAACAGGATGACCGAAACGAGGGATGCCATCGTGGACCAGGTCAGCGGGGTTACACGTGACCGACACTACGGAAGTGTCAAATGGAATGGGCAGACCTTTTCGGTTATTGACACCGGGGGTTATGTTCACCAGTCTGATGATATTTTTGAGAGTGAGATAAACAGGCAGGTTGAAATAGCCATTGAAGAAGCTTCTGTCATACTGTTTATGGTAGATGTCGCAACGGGACTGACAGACCTGGATGCATCGGTTGCAAATATGTTAAGACGTTCTGACAGGGAAATAATAACGGTTGTTAACAAGGTTGACAACAACAGCCGTCTGTTGGATGCTACTGAATTCTACAGCCTGGGATTAGGTGAATACCAGGCCGTATCATCAATAAACGGCTCAGGCACGGGTGAACTTCTCGACAGGATAGTAAGCTTACTACCCGCTGAGGAGCCGGTTCCCGATCCGGATATACCAAGGATATCAGTGGTAGGCAGACCGAACGTTGGAAAATCCACCCTGCTAAATACCCTAACAGGTGAAAACAGGAATATTGTTACACCTATTGCAGGTACTACAAGAGATTCGGTATTTATCCGTTACAACAAATTCGGGTATGATATGCTGCTTACTGACACAGCAGGCCTCAGAAGACGGTCCAGGGTTTCAGAAAATGTGGAGTTTTACTCCACCCTCAGATCTGTCAGGGCAATAGAGAACTCCGATGTTTGCCTTCTGATGATCGATGCAACACTTGGTCTTGAATCACAGGATCTGAATATTATGAATATGATCCTCAGCAACAACAAGGGACTGGTAGTACTGGTGAACAAGTGGGACCTGGCTGAAAAGGATTCAATGTCAGCAAGGCGAATGGAGCAATATATCAGGCAAAAAACCTCTCCGTTTGTGGATTATCCCTTAATCTTTATTTCTGCAATGAACAAACAGAGGGTGCACAGGATGGTTAAAGAAGCCTTACAGGTGCATGAAAACAGGAAAAGGAAAATACCCACATCTGCACTTAACAACTACCTGCTGCCAATCATTGAAAAGAACCCCCCACCATCATTCAAAGGCAAGTATATTAAGATAAAATACATAAGCCAGCTTCCCGTTTATTATCCTTCGTTTGCATTTTTCTGCAATTTACCACAGTATGTAAAGGAGCCATACAGGAGGTTCCTTGAAAACAGGCTAAGGGAGAATTTTGATTTTTGTGGGGTGCCCCTCAAACTATTTTTCAGAAAAAAATAATTATTTTGGTGTACTTTTTGATGAAGGTTATGATATGAAATACTTATTACCAACGGTATTTTTTCTTTTCGCCCTTATCCTTCTGAGCACATCATGTGAGAAGATAAGGCAGCTGCCACCTGAGCCGGTTATTGAGTTCAGGCAGTTCTCAATGTATGATTCAATAGATCCACTGGGAAATAATTCAAAGGTGGGAATACTTGAATTTTACTTTGAAGATGGTGATGGCGACCTTGGCTTAGAAGAGGGTACGGACGATGAAAATGATACTGTCAATTTGTTTTTTACACTTTACAGGAAAACTGACGGCGTATTCACGGAAGTAACGACTGAAGATGATGATCCCAACTATCCGTCAGGATACAGAATTCCCTACCTTGAGAGGGAGGGACAGAATAAAGTATTGCAGGGTACAGCCGAGATCACGTTTTTCTATTTCTTTTATGATCCTGCGGACACTATCAGATATGACTTCTATATTAAGGACCGTGCGGGTAATGAAAGTAACGTGGAAACTACCTGCGAGATACCCTTCAGCCTTGAAGGCAAGTGCATAACGGAAGAATAAGAAAGTAGGCTATACTTTGATTGCCATGAGCAGAACATCATCCACCTGCTCTTCATCACCCTTCCATTTATCAAAATAATCAGCTATTTCTTTTTCCTGCTCAGCCATATCAAGATCTTTAATATTCTCGATAAGCCTTTTTAATCTTACTATCTTCAGTTTTTTTCCGTCAGGGCCTCCAAACTGGTCAGGATAACCATCTGAAAATATATACACGATATCATCTTCCCTAAGGTAATATTCCTGGTCGTCAAAGAATTTTTCACCCATAAATTCTCCGCCTACGGAGTGCTTATTTCCCCTGATATAATATTGTTCGCCATCCATTACAATAATTACGGGCCTGAGGGCTGAAGCAAACCTGAGCAGGCGTGTTTTTGGGTTATATTCACACACAACCATATCCATACCGTCATTTGATGTATCATCCCCGGTCTGGTTCAGGGTTGTTGTAATTTCTTTGTCGAGGGTTTTGAGGACTTCCGAGGGTCGTGTTATTTCCTTCCGCCCCACTATTTCCTGCAGTAGTGCAGAGCCAATCATTGACATAAAGGCCCCCGGTACTCCATGTCCTGTTGAGTCAGCGCATACAATAATAATTTTCTCATCACTGACTACATCAAACCAGTAGAAATCACCGCTCACAATATCCCTTGGCCTGTAGAACACAAAAGATCCCCGGAACTGTTCCGACAGCCTGCTGACGGGAGGAAGTAAACTGGCCTGTATCCGCTGGGCATAATTTATACTGTCGGTTATTTCCCTGTTCTGGGTTTCTATTTCTTCTTTTTGTTTTACTACTTCATCAGTTCTTTTTCCAAGCTCGTCTTCAAGGTACCTGTTTTTCCTGGCCTGTGCTCTTTCTCTGACCTTTATAATGACCATCATAAGAGCCATAAGGAGTATAGCCGAACCAGTAATAAACCACCAGGTCTGCCAGTAAGGCTTACTGATATTTATTCTGAAGCTTTTTATATTATTGTTTGTCAGACCTGAAGAGGTATATGCCAGGACATTGAACCTGTACCTGCCATCGCCCAGCCGGTAGGTAGCGTTACGGCTATAAGTGGGATCAGACCATTTCGTGTCGTATCCTTCCATACTGTAACTGTAATATACTTTTTCAGGATCAGAATAATTAAGTCCGACAAAACCAATTGAAACATTATAATCAGGGCTGTAAGGGAGATTATATACTTCCTTCAGTGGCATTTCTTCCCCGTTAATTCTCACTGACAGTATATTTGTCCTGGGTGGATTTTTCTTTGATTTATCCTTCTCAGGATCATATACCATGAAGCCCTCAGTTGTACCTATAAGTATATGTCCGTCTGATGTTTCACAGATAGCATTATCGTTGCAATCGGCGCCGGTGCTGAATACATCAACATAGGTTCTTATGACATCAAGTGACTGGTCGTAAACTGAGACTCCTCTCTGGTGTCCTACCCATATATTACTCCTGGAATCGCACAATAAACTGTAGCAAAAGTCAGACAGCAATCCGCTGCGGGAGTTTATGCTCCATGCCGAATCTTTTTCAAAACAGAAGACCCCGGCACCCTTTGTAGCTCCCCATATTCTACTGAATTTACCGATATCAAAGGACTGGAAAACATTTCGCACTCCTCCTGTAACTGATACTTTTCCTGCAATTACTCCCTTTTCAGGATGCAGGTAATACAAGCGGCTGCCTTCAGTAGCTATCAGTACATTCCCCTGCTCGCCAGGAATAAGCTGGTTAATACTATTATGCGGTAGTTTTTCTGCGGTAGTATACCTTTTACTGCTACCGGTTTGCTTATTTATAATTATTACTCCACTGCGTGTCCCCAGCCATATATAATCACCCTCGTCCAGTATATCCGTGATATAGTTTTCCAGGTTATTCCCTGACCTGAAAAAAACTTCTGACTCTCCCCTGCTGCCGCGCCAATAGACCCCCTTACCTTCGGTGCCTATATACATTGAGCCATCATCGTTAATATAATAATCAGAGATCATGGCCGATGACACAACTGAACTAAGATCTGTGTAGTTGATAACCTCCCCTTCATCCGCGTCAAAAGTATAAAAACCTGAACCTGTACCTGCAAATGCCAAGTTATTATATTCGCCTACATATATTATATTATTTTCATTTTTACCCTGTCCGGGAGTATAAAACTTATAGGCATCTGAGCTAAGCACGGAGACCCCATCACCAAAGAGTCCAATCCAGATGTTTCCCCAGCTATCCTGGTAGCTGGTCCTTATATCATTCCCTTTTAATCCCGAAGGGACAGCCAGTACTTCATACGAATCCACCATGGAAGTCTCCCGGTCGGTAACAGTCTTAATTATCCCGTTCCCAAATGTTGATATCCAGAGTGTCCCTGCGTTATCTGTCATAAGTGATTGTATCCTCGACCTGTTAAAGAGATCGTCATCGGAAATCCTGCTAATATTTATACTGTCATTTTCAATGGCTGCAAGGTATATCCCGTTATCCTCCGTAGCCAGGTAATAAGAGTTTATGGCAGCTGCCGGTTCAATATCCTGAACCATATAGTAATCCAGTTCATCTGATCTTGTTATCACCTCAAGCTCATTGTCGCTGTAAGCACACAGGGAAACCCCGTTTTGTGTGCCCAGGATAAGCCTTTCATCATTGATAAACCCTGCACAATAAAGAAACTCCTCCACGGGGTTTATTATCTTAAGGCTTTCTTCCGGTTTACCGGGGTCAAAGCTGTATATTCCCTTACTCTGGGTAATAATAAATATATTTGAATCAGGGCCCTGGACAATATCATTAATCCTGACAGCATCTATACCCGGTATTTTCCGAAGTGCAGGCCCTGAGGTATAATGGACTGTTCCGTCATTAAAGCCAAAGTATATTTTACCTTCCGGATCCTCGAAGGAGCACATAGGGAACGTGGTCTCCAGTGAGTCCGATACATATTCCATGTGAAAATTAAAACCATCAAAGCGGCACAGGCCTTTACCTGTTCCCAGCCATATGAATCCATTTTGATCCTGGTTAATGGTATAAATAAAAAGATTCGGCAAACCATCATTTATCCCGTAATTATTAAACTGGTAAGTCTGTGAGTAAGTAAGAACGGTAAAAGACATCAGAGCTGCTACTACCGTACTTCTCCTGAATAATTTGCGAATCATTAAGCTACTGTTTTTCTATTTTCCTTACATTTATGCTGGGGTCATAGACCGGGACACCTCCAATGGGTACGGTAAAAAACTCCAGGTATTCACCATACTGGTTTTCAACTGAAATAACAACATTATTATTTCTGACCAGCGGGTCTTTTCTTTTTATAAACTGGAAATCGAGTGATGAGTTAATCTCTTCTTCAATAATTTTGACCTTACTATCGGCCCAGTGATCTTCACCCGAAATCTTTGCCAGTAATCCCCTTCTTACGCGCGATACAACCCTGATATATCCGTCATTGTCCCAGTCAAAATTAACCTGTTTCACGAAAATTGTAGCAGTATCTATGAAGGGATAAATATGAGAAACATTATCAGTAGTGTTCCACATCCTGAATGAATACTCATATGTAAAAGCATTACCATCTTCAATTGCAACGTTTTCATCAGCTTCGGAGCTTAAATAATAACGATACAGGTTACCATCATCGCCTGATATGCCTTCACAAATGATCTTAAATATATACCCGTCGAACTCCTCCCTCAGTTCTCCCTCTGTAGGATTAAAGGGACCAAAGGTATACCATTTATCGTCATAGCGGTTATCCATACCAAAGACTTTTGTTGCCAGCATAGTTCCACTCTTATAAGCACCGGTTGGTTGTACGCCCCTGGCATCTTCGTTGCTCCATGCTCCTTCACCCCCGAATATCTCGTATGACATTCTTGTATCCCAGACACCATTTATCTCATCAACATCACCGCCAATATCAGGATCATATACCCTGATGTAAAAAGGCTGGTTGTAAGAGGAGGGAATTTTAAAAAAGAAGGTCTGTGAAAAGTCGTCATCTCCCCATGATGTTTCACCATCAGAGCCAAAGGTCATGAGGTATGGTATATTTTCATCACTGGCCGGTACAGGCTGTGCAAAAGATATACAATTACCAGCCAGCAAAACCGACAAGATCATCATCAATATTTTTCTACCATAGCTCATAATCAGTGCAAAAATAGCATAATTAGTCAAATCCTCTTTCCTCTACAACTATATATTTATGTACGCATGTCCTGTCAATATTACCTTCCTCATCGGGATGTGAACTAATTATCAATTGTACATTATAAATCCCTTCCCTGAAATATGTTTTTTCCGTTTTCAAACCGGTATCGGCACTACCGTCATCGAAATTCCAGTAATACTCTGCAATATCCCAGCCGGGCAAATAGGTATAAGCGGCATCCATCTCAATTGGTTCACCTGTATAGCAGGTATCAGGAGAAGTAATAAAACCCTGGACTGTGCGCTTAATCTCAAGAAGGTAAGAAACTTCATTCTCTTTCACTTCACCGGTAAGTTCATCAATAACATTTAACTTTACAAGATATGTCCCGGGTTCTTCGAAACAATGAACAGCCCTTACCCCGTTAGCTTTAGTCCCATCATCAAAATCCCATTCGTACCTGAAGGGTATGGAATCAAATTTTTCAGACTCCCCTTCGATAAACTCATAACAAAAACTATCATATATGATACTATCACAATTACTCATCCTTTTCAGGTCTGATATGTACTTATAAATATCATCCGTTCTGTCCCTGTTAGAGGCAAAATAACCTTCTGTTCCTGTTTCTTCTTTAATAAGCCCGAAGTCGTCAGCCTCCGAGTTAATTGGTTCGGGCATTAAAACGGGTGCCGACCATTCACTCCCATGCATCCTGGAGCTGTACAGGTCAAGACCACCCTTACCACCGGGCCTGTCAGATGCAAAAAGCAGCTCATTTGCCGGGGTAAAGAAGGGATACAATTCTGATGAAGAAGAGTTTATTATCCTGCCAGGGTTTTCAGGTTCACTCCAGCCGTCTCCTTCCTTCCGGCACATCCAGATATCTGAACCTCCCTGTCCGCCGGGTATATCAGAGGCAAAGAACAGGTATTTCCCGTCGTTACTGATAAAAGGGTGTCCTACATTCCACAGCGGGTCATTATATTCAAATGGCACGGGGTCGGACCACCCACCGGGAACTTTTTCGACAATGTAAATTCCGCTTCTGTTTTCAAAGCCTCTTTTAAATGCTCTCTTACCGGTTTCAACATCGCCGGTAAAATACAGCTCGCTTCCATCAGGACTGAAACAAAAGGGCCCCCTGGTAAAAAATGACTTCAGGTCGTCTGAATAAATGGCAGCATTACCCCATTCAAGGCTGTCACGGTGCGGTGCATAGAATATATTATATACCCGGTCATTATCAAAGGTCTTATTATTAACTATCCCGGATATACGCCTGTCTGAACAAAAAACAATACCCCCGGAAATCAGCACGGGTGTCATTTCATTATACTGCCTTGTATTGATATTGAGCTTGTGAACCTTCATCATTTCATCATCCTGTGCCATTATACCTGTAAGAGGTACAAGAAGGAACAGAACAATTATATATCCACAATAATATCTCTTCATCATTAAAAATACCTTGGATTTGATGCACTCACTTTCTTACCAAATTCGAATCTCAACGCTATCTCATGCGTCCCTCCCACAAACGTACTCAGTGTCCCCATATTATACTCGTAGGCATAACCCAGCTTAAGCTGCTGGCTTAGCTGCAGTTCAACTATGCCTACCAGCACTTCTTCTCCCAGGCGCCATGAAGCACCCAGCCAGAGGAAATTTGCTATAATAAAATTACCATTTATATCTACCAGTAAGGGATTATTAATTGAATACCTTACAAGCGCTGACGGTTTAAACCTGAATGCATCAGCAAAGGTCACCAGCCCTCCTGCGGTACCCATGAAATAATAATTCTCATAATCATGATAGAATTCATAACCACTATCGTTGCTGTTTTCCCTGTAACTGAACATCTCGGGCACAGCCACACCGGCAAAAAAGACATCGGAGTTGTAATAAACACCTGCTCCTACATTAGGAAGTGTATACGCGGTAACAGCATTTGTGAAAGCAGGGTCATTGGGGACTACTGTGGTTATACTGCTGTAATCATTATTCAGCATGTCCACTCCGGCTTTTAATCCCAGCGACCACCGGCCGTTTTTCGTTTTTATATGAAAAGCATAACTTGCAAATACACTTGCTTTTGATGTTACGCCGTAGCTCTGGTAATGTGACATTATACCCAGAGCCACCCTGTCATTTTTCAATGGAGAGTGCAGGGAGAAAGTACCCATGGAAGGGGCTCCTTCCATGTTAATGGATTTCCGGCGCAGCGAAACGGATGCTGTAAGAGCCTCCCTTGTTCCGGTATAGGCGGGATTAATTACAAGCCCGTCAAGAAGATACTGGCTGTATACAGGATAGTTCTGTGCCCTGAGGTTGTCAGCCGCAGAAAATAATAAAATCGATATACTTAATATAACCAGTTTCCTCATTTACCTTTTTATCACAACAAAACCACTTAATTGCACCTTAACAGGTGAAGTTATCGAAAGATAATAATAATATGTTCCCTCGGGTAATACTTTACCATCATCACTTAATCCCTGCCAGTCATTCTGGTAACTCTGACCGCTGCTGCGATAAACCACAACCCCTGCACGGTTGGTTATCATCAGCGTGTTATCTGTATTCTCTATACCTTCAATATAAAATACCTGGTTTCGGGCAAAAGTGCTGTTGGGCGCAAAACCGTTGGGGATCATTATAGTTTTTACAGTTATTTTCAGTTCATCCTCATTTAAAGCACATATTTCACCATTAGACACGGTCCATCTCAGTACATTTTCCCCGTCTGCCAGGTTACTGATAGTTGCCCCGGCAATATCAGCACCGGGATCAAACTCAAGGTCATTCGGGCTGTTAATAACAGTCCATTCACCTGCTCCAACAAGTGGTTCCTGAGCCTGAAGCACAAATTCATAGTCATAAGGAGCCAGCACGGTGTCATTTCCTGCAATTGCCGGTGACGGTTCTTCCCAGAAAGTAATGTCCACTCCTGCTGAATCAACGCACTGCCAGTTTGTTTCCTTCCACCAGAAAGTATGGGTACCATAGCTGTTTACCCTTACTTCGTTTGTGGGACTGGTATTATCGGCGGCCGTAGCCACAGCACCCGTAAAATTAAGCCACTGACCGGCACCAACGCTGGGATTTGCCTCAAGGGTATAAATATCACCGCATACTTCATCATCACTACCTGCATCGGCCACGGGCACCTCATAAACCACTGCCTCCCTGTTTCCTGTCATTAATGTTGCCACGCAGCCATTAGCATCTGCTATTGTAGCAAAGGTATAATCGCTTGAATATTCAGGACTGTGGTTAAAAGTATAAGTTGAAGAAGATGCACTGAAAGCCGGCAGATCAGCTGTGCCGTCATTAAGAACGATTGACCAGGGGGCTGCACCTGTTAGGGTCATATCCACAGCAACAGAGCTTCCTTTACAAAGAGTATCGAGAGCATAAGTAATATTACCCGTGGGAAGGTCATGTATACCGATGCTTATTACATTACTTGTATCCACGCAGCAATCAGACAGGCCTGTTTTCACTATTCGCCGGTAATATTTGGGTGTTGTAAGAACAGGTGGCTGGTAATCGGCATTTGTATTTGAACCCCCGGCCGTTGACCATGATACATTATCATCACTTTCCTGCCATATGTATGTATAGGTGCCGTTACCACCCAATGGATCAGATCCATCCAGCAAGGCAGGCTGGGTATTAAAACAGACCACCTGGTCAGAAGATATTGTATTGTTTGTAATTAAGGGCAGTACAGTAATTTTCACAGAATTACTAAACGTTTCGCATTCACCTGAACTAAGCTTTCTCCTGAACCACGTATCCTGTGTCAGAGCTTCCGGGCTGTAATCAACCTGGTCATTAATCCCTGCTGCGGCTGACCAGCTAACCTGGTCTGCAGAGGATTGCCACTCATAAATATATATACCATCGCCTCCCGCAGGTGCTTCTCCTTTCAATGCATTAGGAACCTGTCCGGAGCAGATTGTTGTATCAACATCACCTTCAATTGTGGAGATACTGTTATTCAGTATTGCCGGGGTAACGTTTACCACTATCACATTACTGGTATCATCGCAGGCAGAAGAAATAATAATGCGCCTGTACCATGTTGTATCGACAAGAGCATCCGGCTGGTAATTTTGCTGATCAGCTCCGGCTATCAAAGACCATGAACCCGTGCGCGTACTGTCTTCCCAGATATAAGTATAATTGCTTCCGTCACCACCCACCGGAGGATCGCCTGCGAGTTGAGCCGGAATCTCGTTTTCACATATTGACTGATCGGAACTGATATTATTATCTCCAATCACAGGCAGGCTTGTAAGCAATAACTGCGATGAGGAATCAACACAGCAGTCCAGGAGACCGGATTTTACAATTCTGCGATAATACTGGTCGCCCGGAAAATTAGGAGAGCCCTCATCCGGGTTATAGTTTTTTGTATTGCTTGTACCTTCGGCAGGCACCCATATGCTTAAATCGGGGCTGCTGATCCATTCATACCTGTAGGTTCCGTCACCATCCAGTGGGTCTGACCCTTCCAGGTCTGCAAAGAGCTCATCGGCACATATCAGCTGATCACCTGTTATTGTATTGTTTGTTATTGATGGCAGAACAGTGACTTTTGTTATATTACTTGTATCAATACACCTGCCTGATTCAATTATTCTTGAGTAAAAAGTTGTGGTGTTCAGCACCGGTGGGTCATAGTCATTATTTTTATTATCGCCGGCGGCCATTTGCCAGGTCTGTACATCAGTGCTGTCTATCCATGTATAGGTATAAACATTATTACCTCCGCCCGGTCCCGGGCCGTCAGGAACGAGTAATTCAGGATCCTGGCTTTCGCAAATTATTGTATCATAACCAACCATGTTATCTGTAATAAGTGGCTGGACAATAAATGTAACAGGCTTACTGGTATCTGAGATAGGTATGGTACTGTCATCGGTCACCACCCTCCTGAACTGTACAGTATCTGTTTCACTGGCTATGGGTACCAGGTCGCGTGTACTCCCGGATCCTGCCACCAGTGACCAGCTGCTCTCTTCATCGCCTTTCCTTTCCCACCTGAAGGTATATGGTTCAGTACCTCCAACAGGCTCTGTTCCTGAAATCTCAAATGGCACCTGGCCATAACATATAGAATCTACAGTCTCACCTGTATATGAAGATATTAATGAATTAAACAGGAAGCCGTTAAGCAGCATTTTCAGGTCTGTTCTTACAATGCCGTCTGCACCAGGGTTTGCATTGGATCCACTTCCTGTATCCCAGTTGAGTTGTCCTTCACTGCCACCGCTAACATCGGTCAGTACGCTGTCAGGAACGCCGGATGAGCTGATCCATACCAGTCCGCCGCCACCGCCGCCACCGGCACCGTATAGTTCAGTTGAATGTCCGCCCGTTCCGCCTTTTGCCTCAAGCTTAACTGAGCATGAATCGACAAATGTTTTCACGGACAGCACAATTGACCCTGCTCCGCCACCACCGCCGGCTCCTCCTTCTCCACTTGCCACTGTTGTTACCGTATCACCATTTGCTATAACAGAATTACCATTGCCAACCAGTACATCGGCCAGGACAAACACCATACCTCCCCCGGCAGCACCGCCGCTTCCTGTTCCGGCATCTCTATAGCCGCTTCCGCCGCCGCCACCACCCATTATTACGCGGTCAGAAAAGCTGGGGGCATCAACATTTATACCGCCTGAGCCACTAACAAAAGCTCCATCCTGGTTTCCACCTTTTCCACCCTGGCCAAAAGAACCTCCGCCACCTGCACCTGAAAATGCTCCGGTTGCACCACCTCCTCCAATATGCAATGGTGCTCTTCCTTTTGCGTAGGGAGGAATAATTAATTTATCCACGGTTAAATTTGTATGACTTGCCATTCCTTCTCCCTTTCGACCGGCCACTGTAGAAGACTCATCATAGTAATAAATATCAGTACCTAAGGGGGCGCCATCCATCACACTCACTGCCCCTCCTTTAAACCCTTTGCCAGTCACATCAATATCACCGTTATCAAGCACAAGCTTACTGTTCACTATTACAGCAAGAACGCCGCCTGTACCACTGATGCTGTCCCATGGCTCACAGGTCAGTCCGGGATTTTTTACAGCGGCATTTTCGTAAGAAGGCACTCTGACCAGCTGTATAAAGCCTTCAACATCATACCCGGGGTATCCGATAAGATTACTCCTGAAAGTAATTCTGTTTGGCCCGGGTTCAACCTGTTCAATTATAATAAACTCATAGAAGCCCATCTTATGATCCGGCTGGCCCAGGTATCCGTCTGTTGAACCAAAGGAAGAAGATTGAGTAGTATACACGGAAACCCCTTTCATCTGGATGAACAGGACTGTATCGCCCGCGCTGAAACCACTTACATCATCAAGGATAACGGCATCAGCTGCCTCAATGGTATTAACCCGGCCATAGTCATTCACGATCCCGGAAATTTCCTGGGGAGAAGCATAAAGGCTGCCTGTGAACAGAAGACCCAGCAGCATAATTATGATTGTGAGTATGTTATCCCTGTTAAATAGACTGGTCATTAAATAGATCTATAATAGTGCTAATATAATTATTTTATAGAAACATTCAAGCAATCATTATCAGTAGCAGAAGGTAAAAACTAATCAATAATCCTTATACGTCTGCTATGCATTTTTGTTGTATGATAAGACGGGATATTCAATGTAAAAGACTGTTCCCCTGTCAGGCTCAGACTCGAACCACACTCTTCCACTGGCTGTTTCAACTATTCTCTTCACAATTGCAAGGCCCAGTCCCATTCCCGAGGATTTTGTAGTGAAATTAGGGGCAAATAATTTATTTTTCAGTTCAGGAGGTATACCAACCCCGTTATCTTCAACACTGATAATAGCTTTTTGCGCTTTCACACTGAGTTCCACATTGATAACTCCACGACGGTTACCGGGTATTGCCTGAACGGCATTCCTTAATATGTTTGACAGCATACTGTGCAATTGTTCCTTATCCGCATACACCTTCACCTCAGCAAGGCCATTAAAATCCACGTTAAGGTCAATAGTATTAATATCGTTATACAATTCTATGACAGCATTAAGATGGTCCACCAGGTCTGTTTCACGGGGGCTTGCTTCCGGCATCCTGGCAAAATTTGAAAACTCACTGGCAATAGATGAAAGATTATCGATCTGCTCAATCTGGTATTGCTTGAAGCTTTTCAGGCTCTCGCCAAAATTCTCAGGATTATCTTTCCATTTCTTATAAAGCTGCTGCACATTCAGTTTCATGGGAGTCAGAGGGTTCTTTATCTCATGTGCAATCTGCTTTGCCATTTCCCTCCATGCATATTCTCTTTCTGACCTGGCCAGTTTCAGAGCACTTTCCTGCAACTCATCCAGCATCATATTATACTGGTTAACCAGTTCTGCTATTTCATCATGCCCCCCATATTCAAGGGGCTGACTTTTCTCTTCCAGTCTTACTGATGCCAGTCCCTGCTGCAGCATCCTGAGGGGATTTGTTATCCTTACCGAGATAAACACTGCTATTGACAGGCTTACAACCAGTAATATCATTGAAAAGTTGATCATCGCAGCAATCAGGTTGGATGTCTCTTCGCTTATCCTGCTTTGCATATTAAAATAGGGAAGGTTTAGATATGCCAGTACAACATTTTCATTATTTACAAATGGAGTATATGCGGAAAGGTATTCCATCCTGCCCACTTTCTCCTGATGAATAAACTGAGACTCGCCGTGGTACCGGAGGCTTGTATAAGCCCTGAAGTCCATTCTCTCACTCTTCAGGTCTTTCTCAAATATTTCCCTCCTGGATGTAGCTATAAGCTGTCCCGATTTATCATAAAGGTTGATATCTGTTTTAAATACATTTGAAAATTTAACAAGCAGGGCGTCCAGGTCAGGGTAATTATCAGCACTCCAGGACCGGTCCAGGCTGTCCACTGCCGAGAGCTTATGATCAAGTTCAATATATACAGATCCCAATTTTTCTTCAATATTCTCATAATGCTTTTCCCTGTACTGGCCAATGCTTAATATTACGACAACTGTTCCTATGGCAACCAGTGAACCTATCAGCAGGCTAATAAATGCTATTTGCAGTTTCTGGGTGAAATTCCTCCTGCCGGGAGTAATATTTCCGGGAGGCCTGACAATAAGCATCATCAGCAGGTACAGGATAAAGAAGACGATAAACAGGTAGTTAAAAGTAACCAGTATATCGGCAAAGTCATTATATTCCCTGGCCACAACTATTGTTACATTACCGTCATTATAGGTAAAATACTCAATATCGCGGTTCCTGGGGAAAGACTGATATGCAAGTGAATCAGACACTTCAAATGACAAGTGATTATCGAAGGGATGATCGCCCGTTTGTAACACAAGTGAATCATTATAATACCTTGCAAGCGGATAATCATCGGTAACCGCCTGTTTATCATATCTTGCATCAATAAGAAGTTCCGGATACCCTGACTGCTGGTACCTTACAACATTAACCAGTTCAATGAACAATCCGTTTCGCCCTCCACCGGACTTTTCAAAATAAAGGCATCCCAGGTAATAGGGTCTTCCTGACCGGTTATCAAGAAATACAAGATTACTGTCATTAACGGGAATTCCCATTTCACTAATTCGTGACCGGAAAAAATCAAAGCAATTTTCAATCCTGCCTGTATCCGACTCAAAATAAAGGGGTGATGTATCTTCACAGATAGTATATATCTTTTCATAGTTATCCCAGTAATCATTGAAATATCTTCTGTCCAGGTAGGAGTAAACCGAATTCACCTCATCTGCACTCAGGTAATCCCTTTCCAGGACTTCCTGCAGTAGGGTGTCTCTTTGCAGCTCAGTCCATATATCGAGGAGAAGGGATTCTCCGTAAATATCATTCTGCGTACTGTAATTAACGGCTATTACCTCCAGTTTTTCAGTTTCTTTTTCCCAGGTATACTTTGGGATCACATATGATGAGTAAGCTGCTGCCAGTAGCGCAAATGTCACCGTTATATTTATCAGGCGCCTCTTACCTGACCTGTATAGCCATGCATGTGTAAGCAGCGCCAGGTATGTCAGAATATGTATAACTGAAAGTCTCCCGAAAAAGTAAAACAGTACTATCAACAGGATTACTGAAGAGACCAGCGACAGCAAAATAGCCCTGAGATCATAGTTCCTGCAAACACCTGCCACCCTGAGGGTAAAGATACTGAAGCCTGCAAGGATCATTGTTAAAGCAGAAAACGATGTTACAGCAAAAATATCTATGTCAAGTATCCTCACGAACTGGAAGCTGATATTTGATTCCAGTATCAGTATATGAAGGGTTCTGCTGAACAGGAAGAAAATTACCGCAGCAAGGACCAGGAATAATGAAATAATCATTTTGTCCCTTCGTCTGTTATCAGACCGGCAGTCAAGGTCGGGGAAATACCGGTAAAACTCAATGCAGATAAAAAGGAAAAGCGCACTCAGAAAAAGGAGGTGACCGGCAGAAGGGATCATGGTTCCAAGGTTAAGCCTGAAGGGTAAAAATATTTCCATCCCGGTAATAGCAGAAGGCTTATCCAGAAGCAGAAAAACCAGGTAAATTATCACAACGGCCTGCAGGGATGTAATAAAACCAAGGAAGGAAAACCCCTTTTTCACCAGCCAACCTGCAATCCTGTGTATAAGTACAAGAAAAATAATTACGAAGGATATCCACAGGATAACAGGTACAGAGGTAATAAACGAGCTAAAACTTCCTTCTTTGCCATATACCAGAGAGAAGAGATATTCGCCGTCTGCACTGTAAACGGGATAACCTCTATCCCTGTTGTCACTTATACGGGTGTTTTTATCAAGCCCCAGGGCAGTATTAAAACCCGGCTCCAGGTATTCATTTTGCAGTCTGTAACCTTTATAAACATCCAGCAGGCAAAGGTAAGTGGAACTACCATCTGTAATCTTATTATTTATCAGCCAGTGATTGTCAAGCTGCAGGACTTTACCGGCAAACAATATACTGTCATACTGAGAAGGAAGTGAAAAGCTATTATTTGTCCAGGCTTTCAATTTACCATCTTTATATACAAAAAGGCTGTAGATTTCATGATCTGAAATACCGGTGTTTAAAACGGAGATGGCAACTGTGTCAGCTGCGGCTATAGTTTCAAGGCATTCCAAGCCTTCTTTTTCCACATCCTGCAGTTTACGCTCCACGTATCCTGTTTTCAACCTGTATTTCAGTTCACCATGTGAGATGATATCACCAAGCAAGGCCAGTATAAATGTGGCAATAAGTATAATTATAAGCCTGCGGTTGTTCTGCGGAAAATTCATCTGCCTGTTTTCATTATTCAATCGTGGTGATATGGTATTCCCTTTATTATGGTCATTGCCCTGTACAGCTGTTCTGAAAACAATAACCGTACCAATTGATGCGGGAAGGTCATCTGTGACAGTGAAATTACCTTGTCTGATCTCCTCTTCAGTTCAGCATCCAGTCCCCATGCCCCTCCAATAATAAAGACTATTCTTTTGGGAGCCCTGTTCATTTTTTCTCTCATGAAAGAGGCCAGTTCACGCGAGCTCATCTGCTCTCCTTTCTCATCGAGGGCAATCACGTAATCACCGGGTTTCAAACGCTCAGCAATCTTCATTCCTTCATCTTTTATTACAGACTCGGCAGGCATCGAAGCCACACGACCTGCGCCTATTGTAATTACCTCAAGTCCAATCATCTTCTTTATCCTGGCATAGTACCGGGCAAGGCCATCACTTAAAAATCCCCTGTCTGTTTTTCCTACCTGAATAATAACCAGTTTCATCGTTATATGATACTAAGCATTCTGAATATTCAAATTACGAATTTAAATAAACATTCTGAATCTGCGTAAAGAGTGTATGTATGTATTTGTATTTTATGGTTTAATTTTTTTCGACTATTTTTGTATACTACCATTAAAAAATGAGCTTCATGAGAATATCAGCCGTCATAATTCTTTCTGTTGCTCTGTCAGGGGCAGCACAGATATCTGCACAGTCAGTAGAAATACCGGATGAGATAAGCCTGGCTTTCAAGGCCGGTAATGTTGATGTATTATCAGAATACCTCAACTCGACAATAGAGCTTGTTTTACTGGACAAGGAAGATTTTTATACCAGGAACGTTGCCGAGGGTATTCTCAGGGAATTTTTCCGTGAACATCCTACAACAGATTTTATCATTAAGCACAAAGGAGGTAAATCATCATCTGCTTATGCTATTGGTAACCTCAGAACACGGAAAGGGAATTTCAGGGTCTATTTCCTTATTAAGACAATTGACTCCAAACCACTTATTCACCAGTTAAGGATTGAGAATGACGAGGGCAGAAGCGATCAATAAACTGGTTGAGCGTGCACTGGAAGAGGATCTCGGTGACGGCGATCACAGTTCACTGGCATGCATACCCGGAAATGCAAGCGGTAAAGCGCACCTGCTGGTAAAGGGAAGCGGCATACTGGCCGGTGTTGAAATTGCTGCAACAGTATTTAAAACCGTAGACAAAAGTACAGAGATCACCAATGCACTTGATGACGGTTCATCTGTATATCCGGGTGATACTGCTTTTATAGTGGAAGGTCCGTTACGATCATTACTGAAATCGGAGCGACTGGTTCTTAACATAATGCAGCGGATGAGTGGTATAGCAACAAGCACGCGGAAATATGCAGAGGAGGTAAAAGGTTACAGGGCAAAGATACTGGATACAAGAAAAACAAATCCGGGCTCAAGAATCATTGAAAAGGAGGCAGTAAGGATTGGTGGAGGCGTAAACCACAGGATGGGCTTATATGATATGATTATGTTAAAGGATAACCATATTGACTACGCCGGTGGTATTGAGAAAGCCATCAGGCAGGTCAGGGACTATCTTGAAATGACCGGTAAAAAGCTGGACGTGGTTGTTGAAGCAAGAAACATGGATGAAGTGAATCAAATACTCACTGCAGGGATGAAAGTTCGTATTATGCTTGACAATTTCAGTATCAGTGACACCAGGGCGGCTGTAGAATTTATCAGGGGAAGGGCTGAAGTTGAATCGTCGGGCGGAATTACCCTAGAAACCGTAAGGGATTATGCAAGCTGTGGCGTAGATTATATTTCTGTGGGTGCCATAACACATCAAATAGAAAGTATGGATCTCAGCCTTAAAGCCATATGAGCATCATTCATAGAAAGAAAATAGGAGAAAGCATACTGGAGTGGCTTAAGAACCTGGTTCTCCCGGGATTCGACAAAGTGCCTATGTATGATGTTATAGTTTTTTTCATCAGGGGTTTTAAGAAAGGAGCTCTTGTCACCAGGGCTTCATCTATTGCATTTAATTTGTTGCTCAGCCTGGTTCCGGCTACAATATTTCTCTTTACATTGATTCCCTACCTGCCTCTTCCGAATTTTCAACAAGAAGTTATACTACTTTTTGAGAGTATTATGCCTGAAAGAGCTTTCATATTCCTTGAACAAAGTATTGTGGACGCCGTTACAAAAAGAAGTAATGCATTTTTGATAATTATGTTCTTCGCATCGGTTATAATGTCAACCAGTGGTATACATGCACTTATTAATGCTTTCGTGGTATCCGACCACAAGTTTGAAACAAGAAGCTGGATAGCCCAGAGAAAGATTGCCTTTTTCCTTTTTTTTATTATAGGTATCCTTATCAGCGTATCAGCCGTTCTGTTGATTTTCGGACGATCAGCTGTTGAAAAGCTGGTTGCCAGTGGTTTTATTGAAAGCAACCTGGTATATTATATACTTTTGATATCTAAATGGATAGTTATTATCAGCCTGCTCTTTTTTGCTATATCATTTCTTTATTACCTGGCCCCTTCCAGGAAGGCAAAATTCAGGTTTATTTCGGCCGGCTCATCACTGGCCACCTTACTCTTTATCTTTACATCGCTTGGATTTTCTGCCTATGTAAATAATTTTGACCAGTATAATAAGCTCTACGGTTCGATGGGAACCATACTCGTAATACTGTTATGGCTATATCTTAATTCAATAACCCTGCTGATAGGTTTTGAACTGAACGCAAGTATTAAAACAGCCAACCTTCGCTCAGACAGGGTTATATCTAACGGCAGTGAAGATACTTTTTAACCAGCTCCGCCAGCTCATCTTTCTTACCGTACAACCTCTCACTCAAATCCTTATCTTCGTATGCTGTAAGTGTGCCTATAATATTGTCTATTAATCCGGCCGGGAATACGCCATCTTTTTCGTAAACAGACCTTTGTTCACCCAGGTAAGCAGCAGATTCCCAGCATGAAGCAGGAAGGGATTTCAGTTTTTCCCTGAAAGACCGGAATTCTTCGGTGAAGATATTACCGGAGGCATATAATTCATCTGCATATTTCACAGCATCGGGCATTTCCAGCCCGTGAGTAGTTGCAGTAACAAGTCCGGCAAGAAGAAGGTAGAGGTCAGCTGAACCATCAGGAGCCCTGAATTCTACTGTCTGCTTGCTGTCTGCCTGAGCAGGCTCACTATTATCCTGGGGATTGGCATCCTTTATCATATTTCCTGTGCCGGACCATCCAAGAGGGACCCTTACAAGTACTGACCTGTTACGGTCGCCCCAGCAAATATTCGTGGGTGCTTCCTGGTGGGGTACAAGCCTTAGATATGATGTGGGTATGGTATTACCGAAAGCAGTAAGTGATGATGAAAGATCAAGTATACCGGCAATCATCTTCCTGGCTGTTGCACTGATTTTTCCGTTCTCGAGCATGATATTCTTACCATCTTTTTCAAGCATCATATGAATATGCAAACCGTTTCCCGCTTTCCCAACTGTAATCTTTGGAGCAAAACTTATTTCAACACCAAACTCATATCCCAGCATTCGGAGTATCCACTTGGCAATAACCATTTGTTCAACTGCCACATCCACCTCAACAGGTAAAAATTCTATTTCATGCTGCTCATAATTATCTCCTTCACTTGTAAAACAACCAACTTCAGAATGGCCATATTTAATTGTGCAACCTGCCCTGGCACAAAGCTCGAGTGCCGTTACTCTTAATTCTTCAAATTTTGCAAAAGGCATGGTCTGGTGATACCCCTTCTGATCAAACATGGGATAAAGGTTATCCTCTGCCGACCTCACATAGTATTCAAGTTCCCCTAGTGCTTTCATCTCAAACCCTGTCTTTTCCCTGAACCTGGCATAGGCCTTTTTCAGTATATTTTCAGGTGCACTTTCAAGTGGGTTGCCCTTATAATCATAGAATGAGCACAATATCTCAAGTGTTGGGTTTTCAGTGAATGGATTTACAAAAGCGGTGCGGTACCTGGGAATAACATACAGATCAGATGACCCTGCACCCACAAATGAGAAGAGGCTGGAACCATCAACTCTTTCACCGTTGGACAGAATACTCTCCAGGTGCTGCCGTCCCGAAAGAACAAAATTGAGCGTTTTGAGTTTTCCGTCTTCGGCAACATAACGGAAGTTAATCATTTCAATATTCCTGGTCTCAACAAATTTTATAATGTCATCCTTTGTAAACTCATTGGCGGGCTTTTTAAGAAACTGCACCAATTCATTAGGATTAAGAAGGATATCCTTATTCGTCATTTTCGAAAATTTTGGGTTCAACGGATTCCAAATATAAAAATTTAGACTTTCGGAACAAACAACTTTCATCATCATTAGCTGAAATATATTAATCCTGCGTAATAATGACCCTGCAGATCTTAAGAATTTTATTATTTTTGGAGATCAAAGCTCAAAGAAGCATGAAAAGGTGGACATTTATTTTCATTTCGATTCTTTTCCTTACCGGGTGCGGGAAAGAAAAAGGTATTGAGTATTTTACTGCGGAAAAAGCAGCTCACTATTTCTCGGAGGTTGAAAAGATATGTAAGGATGACGACGGCAAGCTTTGGGGTGAGAACCTGTACGGGCCAATACTCTTCATTGACACTAAAACACGCCGTCTTTATTCAAATGTACAGGATTCACAGGGCATTCTTAAACCTAAGGGTGATATATTCACAGGCACCTATCCAAAGGAAGAGGTAATAAATTATGCCCGTGAGTTTGGAGGTACATTGTATGCCCTGGCTCCAGTACCCGATGAAGAAGACTATTACACTCTCACCTCCAGGTGTATTCACGGACTTTTCCATTGTTTCCAGATTGAAAAGGGCATTGATACACCTGACTATAAAACAAGGCACATGGGGGAACGTACTGCCCGCCTGCTATTGAAGATGGAGTGGAAAGCACTGGAAAGAGCAATCCGAAGTCCGGGCGAAGCAAGAAAACAGGCTGTGAGGGATGCCCTCGTATTCAGATCTGCCAGGCAGGAGATTTATCCTGATTACAAAAAGGATGAGAATAATTTCGAGAATTATGAAGGACTGGCTTCATTTACCTACATGAAGCTTTGCACATCATCTGAAAAAGAATATCTCAGAAAGCTTCTTGATTATTATCATATGATTTATGACTTCCGTTCATATACTTTCTCTTATGGCTTTGTACATGGCAATTTGTATGCATATTTGCTTGATAAAAAGGATTTTGATTTTTCAGGTATTGAGAGTCGTGACTTAGACCTTGGTGAGGCACTCAAAGACATATATGATGTATCGCTGCCTGAAATAAGCCGTGACATAGCGGGTAGTCTGGCCTTCAATTATGATATTGACATTGTAAAAAAGGAAGAAAAAGAAAGAGAAGAGCAACTCAGGGAGGGATTAAGAAGGAGAACAGCACCATTCATTGAGAGACCTATTGTAATACTCGAGCTTGAAAGCCCGAATTTTGCTTTTGAAGCAGAAGACACAGACCCTGTTGATACACTGGGGACAATTTACGAGACAATCAGAGTATCTGACAACTGGGGCAAGCTTGCCGTAGAAGAAGGAGGTTGCCTGCTATCACCGGATCTGCAGTTTCTCAGGATACCTGCAAAAAATGTTGAAAAGGAAAACCAACACATTACAGGCGAGGGATGGCACATAGTGCTCAATAATAACTGGGAACTTGTAAGGGTTGAAGAAAACTACTTCATCAGGGAGCTGATGCCGTAACTGTCATCGCTTTAATTCATCGAGGCGTACCTCAAGCGATCTGATTTTCTGCTCTGTATCTGATTTCTTTTTCTTCTCCATCTCAACCACTTTCATGGGAGCATTATTTACAAAACGCTCATTATTCAGCTTCTTCATTACTGACTGAAGGAAGCCACGATTATATGACAGGTCAATCTCAACCTTTTTTATCTCATCTTCCTTGTCAACTTTATCGCCAAGGACAATGTAATACTCAGTAATGCCTATCATCATGCTAACTGAATCTGCAGGTTTACTTTCAACTGTTTCAATGCCTGAGACATTAGCAAGCCTTTTAACTATACTGCTGAATGATCCTTCCCCATCGTCAGTATTACTGTTGACAAACAGGTCCAGACTATCCCTGTTAGGGATATTGTTTTCTTTCCTTATCTTCCTGATGGCAGTAACAAGCATTTTTGAATGATCAAAATCCCTGATCACCTGCTTTTTAGTCCTGCCGGTTTCAGGCATTTCAGACACCATCAGGCTCTCATTGTCTTTCCTGCTTTCCATCATATGCCATATTTCTTCTGTGATAAAAGGCATAAAGGGATGGATAAGATGCACCAGCCTGTCAAACAGCTTAATTGTTGCACTGTAGGTTGTGGTATCCACCGGCTTCCCATATTCCGGCTTTACTGCTTCCAGGAACCAGCTTGAAAAATCATCCCAGAAAAGCCGGTAGACTATCATCAGGGCATCTGATATTCTGTACTTATCAAAAGCGTCATTATATTTTTTTAATGCCTCATTGAAACTGTTCTCAAACCATAGTACAGCATCCCGTGACCATTCGGGTTGATCGCAACTATCCTCCATCTTCCAGCTTTTTACGAGCCTGAATGCATTCCATATCTTATTGGCAAAGTTTCTGCCCTGCTCAGGCAGCGCATCATCATAAAGAAGATCGTTACCTGCCGGTGAACACAACAACATTCCCACACGTATGCCGTCAGCACCGTATTTATTGATCAGTTCAATGGGATCAGGTGAATTTCCAAGTGACTTGGACATTTTGCGCCTGTCAGCATCACGCACTATACCATGTAAATAAACATCACTGAAAGGTTTCTCTTCACGATATTCATAACCGGCTATTATCATCCTGGCCACCCAGAAAAATAAAATCTCGGGAGCAGTTATCAGCGCATTGGTTGGATAATAATAGTTAATGTCATTGTTATCAGGTTCCAGTATGCCGTTAAAACATGTAATCGGCCATAGCCAGGAAGAGAACCAGGTGTCAAGTACATCCTCGTCCTGCCTCAGGTCTGATAACTCAAGAGTATTATTCCCCGATTCTTTACGGGCAAGGGCCAGGGCATCACTTTCATTTTCAGCAACCACAAATTTACCTTTGCCGTAATACCACGCTGGTATGCGATGACCCCACCATAACTGCCTGCTAATACACCAGTCGCGTACATTTTCCATCCAGTGCCTGTAAACGTTTTTAAACTTTGGCGGGTAAATATTTATCTCTGAATTGCTTACTGCATCAAGGGCAGGTTTAGAGATATCTTTCATATTAAGAAACCACTGCAGAGAAAGTTTGGGTTCAATAACAGAATTTGTACGCTCTGATCTGCCTATCTTATTTCTATAATTCTCTGTTTTCTCCAATGCACCAGCGCTTTGCAAGAGTTTAACAGACAGTTCCCTGGCTCTGAATCTGTCCTCCCCGGTAAATAAGCCTGCCTCCTCACTCAAGGTGCCATCGTCATTGAAAATGTCAACAGAGTCAAGACCATGCCTCAGCCCTATTTCATAATCATTTAAATCATGCGCCGGTGTAATTTTAAGGCAACCCGTCCCAAACTCCATATCGACATAATCATCATAGATTACCGGTACTTCCCTGTCGACCATCGGCACTATAACCTTCCTGTCCTTCAGTCCTTTAAACCTCGGATCGGCAGGATTAACACATACTGCCGTATCACCAAGTATTGTTTCAGGTCTTGTTGTAGCTATGGTAAGGTAATCATCCGATCCAACAACCCTGTATTTAACATAATACAGCTTTGAATCTTCTTCAGTATAAATAACCTCTTCATCTGAAACAGCTGTCTTTGCATCAGGGTCCCAGTTAACCATTCTAACACCCCGGTATATTAGACCTTTTGAGTAAAGATCAACAAAAACCTTTATAACAGAGCTGTACCTGTCTTCATCCATTGTAAAAAGTTTCCTGTCCCAATCGCATGACGCACCAAGCCTCTTTAACTGTTCAAGGATAATTCCTCCATGCTTGTCTGTCCACTCCCAGGCATGCTCCAGAAACTCATCACGTGATATGTCTTTTTTTCCCACACCCTCCTTCTTGAGCTTTGCCACTACCTTGGCTTCAGTAGCAATTGATGCATGATCAGTACCAGGCACCCAGCAAACGTTCTTTCCCATCATACGCTGTCTCCGGACAAGCACATCCTGCAAAGTGTTATTCAGCATATGACCCATATGCAACACTCCCGTCACATTGGGAGGAGGGATTGTTATAACATAGGGTTCCCTGTCGTCGGGCTGACTCTTAAAATAGCCATTTTTCAGCCAATGGTCATACCATCTTGATTCTGAGTCACCGGGTTTGTATTTGGAAGGTATATCCATATTTTTTATTGATAAAGTTACAGTCTGCAAAAATATGAATTATAATGATACCGTCTATTATAATAGCATGCATAATGCAGGGAGCAGGGAGGAAGATACAAGATACAAGATACAAGTACAGAAGATACAAGTGAGTTGTACAGGGAGGTAATTGTCTGTATATTAGGAGATGCAAGGTGGTACACCCGCCCACCGGCCTAATCCCCGGGTGGTGCCCCCGCCCTCTGGCCTAATCCCCGGGTGGTACACCCGCCCTCTGGCCTAATCCCCGGGTGGTACCCCGCCCACCGGCCTAATCCCCGGGTGGTACCGGGGCTATTGTTATTCACCCCCGTCCGGGGGTGTCAAGGTAATCCCTTCTATAACGAGCTGGTGCCCACCCCTAAGAAACTAGACTAAAAGTACTAAAATAAATTGTACTTTTATGTTAATGGTTAAACATCATCACAAACGGACAGCGCAGGAAAAAGAGAAGATCCTGCTGGACATTCAGAGGCTTGGAGTCGCT
>JAIPBU010000055.1 GCA_021738535.1 Bacteroidales bacterium
TAGATTTATGGAGACGAAAAAACAATATTTCAAAGAACGAAATCGATCGTTATGTAAACGATGTTATGATATTTTGACATTCCTTAGATGTAAACGATGTTGTGATATTTTATGTAAACGATGTATTGATATTTATCACTTAAGCCTTAGCTAATATTTTGTTATCTTTGGTACATAAACAAATAATTACAACAGATGGCACAAAAAGATGATTTTCAAAAATATGCAACAGGGCATATGGGAATAAGCAGCCTGGCATATGAGCAATATAAATCAATTCAAAACAGCTATATTTCTCCCACCATCATCGAAGAAAGACAACTTAATGTTGCTTCAATGGACGTTTTTTCACGCCTGATGATGGACAGGATTATTTTTCTTGGTCTGCCTATTGACGATTATGCAGCAAACATAATCCAGGCCCAGCTGCTTTATCTCGATTCAGCCGACAGTGAAAAGGATATACAGATATACTTCAACACCCCCGGCGGATCTGTTCATGCCGGATTGGGTATATATGACACCATGCAGTATATCTCAGCTGACGTTGCAACTATCTGTACAGGCATGGCTGCATCAATGGGTGCGGTATTGCTTACTGCAGGAGCAAAGGGTAAACGCTCGGCTCTTAAACATTCACGTATAATGATCCACCAGCCCATGGGTGGTGCCCAGGGTCCTGCATCAGATGTTGAGATTACAGTGCGTGAAATCCTCAAGCTCAAAAAAGAACTGTACGAAATAATTGCCATGCATTCGGGCAATACATATAAAAAAGTTGAAAAAGATTCTGACAGGGATTACTGGATGACTTCACACGAAGCCAAAGAATATGGGATGATAGACGAAGTCCTTGCAAATGACAAAAAATAAGCGGAAAAATGGATAAGTGTTCATTCTGCGGACGTACAAAGAAAGAAGCCAACATGCTGATTGCTGGCCTTGACGGCCATATATGTGATCATTGCATAGAACAGGCCCACGGTATTGTAATGGAAGAACTGGGCAGTAAGTCCGACTTCAAGCTTGAAGATGTAAATCTCCTGAAACCCGCAGAAATAAAGAAATTCCTTGATTCCTATGTCATTGGCCAGGATGATGCAAAAAAATACCTCTCTGTTGCAATATATAACCACTATAAAAGGCTGATGCAAAAGAAAGACAAGGAAGATATTGAGATTGAAAAGTCCAACATTATTCTTGTCGGTGAAACAGGTACCGGGAAAACCCTCCTGGCCCGCACCATTGCCAGGATGCTTCATGTACCATTTACCATTGTTGACGCCACTGTTCTTACCGAAGCTGGATATGTGGGTGAAGATATTGAAAGCCTGCTTACCAGGCTGCTGCAGAATGCCGATTATGATGTTGCCGCAGCTGAAAGAGGCATTGTATATATTGATGAAATAGATAAAATTGCCCGTAAAAGCGATAACCCATCTATTACACGTGACGTTTCAGGCGAAGGGGTGCAGCAGGGATTGCTGAAGCTGCTTGAAGGATCAACAGTAAACGTTCCTCCACAGGGAGGCAGGAAACACCCGGAACAAAAACTTATACCCGTGGATACCAAAAATATCCTGTTTATCTGCGGAGGTGCTTTCGACGGCATAGAAAAAAAGATAGCCAAGAGGCTTAATACCCAGGTAGTAGGTTATGGTGCCACACGCGACAGGGAAAAAGTTGATAAGGATAATATCCTGCAATATATAGCCCCGCAGGACCTCAAAGCATTCGGGCTTATCCCGGAAATAATAGGCCGACTGCCGGTGCTCACCTATCTTAATCCGCTCGACAGGGATGTGCTGCGCAAGATACTTACGGAGCCTAAAAATGCCATTACCAAGCAGTACATTAAACTGTTTGAAATTGATGATATCAAACTGGAATTCGCTGACGAGGCCATGGATTATATAGTCGATAAAGCCGTCGAATTCAAGCTGGGCGCCAGGGGACTACGCTCTATTTGTGAAGCCATTATGATGGATGCGATGTTCGAAATGCCGGGCAAGAGCCAGAAAAAACTCACTGTTACAGCCAATTACGCAGCCCGTAAACTTGAAAAGGTAAATCTGAAAATATTGAAAGCAAGTTAAACCCTGTCATTGTGAGCTAAGTTGCATTATTATTCACAGGAGGATGGCCTAATCTTTTATAAATCTCTTTTACTTTCTTCGGATAGATTAAACCTGGATTGAGTGTAATTTCCTCATTCTTTAGCCAATTCATAAATGTCCGGATATTAACATTATATTCACTGGCCAACTCCTGCCTTGATTTTGGTTTCTCTGAAATATCCATGCTCAGCAGTATATCTCTAAATTGATATTAACTTTCAGAACTGTTCTGAGAAGCCTGTATTACAACATTTAAACCTAAAAATACAATATATTTCCGTACGTGACAAGCCATATGCCAGAAAAACCAGGGGGCACCATTATACCTCTAATTTACAACAACTTACAATAATAATATTGCTTAGCTCATAACCATTATCAAAGAAATTGGTTTTCATCCTATTTTTCGACACAAATGAGCCCAAATATGTTTGTCGTTGCCAACAAGTACCAATTAATACAAAAAAGTACAAGAAAATGCCAAAAAACACCAAACTTTCACATGATGTATAAGCCCTGATTTACAAAGTAATAAATACCTTTATAGTAATAGATTTAATAATTATAAAGAATGATTTATATGGGTGCTATTAACAGAATAAAGTTATTCCCATTTTGTTTCAAATTATAGAATTGGTAAAATGGATTCATATTCTAAACATCCAAATAATTTGTAAAAAACCTTAGGATTAAAAAATATGGGTGTTGAAATGACTAGTTTTATACAACATATATTAATAATGTAGTAGCTACTTCTGATTTTTTAATTAACATTTTTATTAATCTTAAAAAGTATCATTATGAAAACCCCAAAAAAGATTACTCTTGTAGTTGCGGTAATTTTGATTTTCTCAATGAGCGCTATCTCAGGAAATCAAAGTTTATTTTATGACGCAAATTATGAAGCATTGCTTCAAAATCCAGCTTCGCCTTGTGATGGAGTTGACTGGAAGGATCATTGTAATGCAGAGTTGTTACCGGAATATACTTGTGTTGTAGAGACAGAAAACGGAACTTGTAAGTTTGGTTCTATGTCGAATAAAGACGAATAGCATAAGTGAAATTTATTTAGATTTTACAAGGGTGTATTTAAAACGCCCTTGTTATTACAAAAACAGTTCATATGAAATTAGGTGTCTCCTATATATTAATTTTACTCAGTTGTAGTCTAATATTCAGCTGTAAGTCAGGCAATATGGAATTAATAGATAAGTTCCCTGTGATCAACAAAGGTACAACAATAAAATCTTCCCAATCTTTAATGACCCGTTCTCCTGCTAATTTAACCAAGCTACAATCAGGATTCCTTTATGTTAATCCGTTTAGCAAGAATGGGGTTATTAAGATTATTGATATAAATTCTAATAAAGACCTTATAAGTTATGGCATTTTAGGGCGTGGTCCCGGAGAATTTATAACTCCATTTCCACAGCAATTTAGTAAGATAAGAAATACAATAACTATAATGGATAGTGGTAAAGGAGATATTCGCGAATTCTCAATTCGTGAAAATGAAATTCATGAAATTTTTCGAAAGAAATTGGAGTTATTCGGAGGCGATAACTGTTTAAATATATTCCGTATCTCGGAAAATAGATTCGTTATCAGACCATATAGGAAAGAAGAAGGATTTATTGAAATTAGGGATACATTAGGTACTTTGATTTCCCAACTGCAATTGTGCCCAATTAAAGACTATTGCAAATATTCCCGCTCAACTTATCTTCTACATTATGTAGAAAAAAAGGAAGTTTTAATTATTGGAATGGCTGAATATGGATATTTAGCTGCGTATTCTCTTAAAAATGACCAATTTGAACTGATTTGGGAAAAAGAGTTAACAAATCCCTTTTATTATATTGAAGATAATATTTTAAAGTGGCGAACAGAACTAAATCAGCAAGGATTCTGGGATATTGAATCAACTAAAGATCACATTTATACTCTCTATTCAGGTTTTCTACAACCTGAGGGAAAAGAAAGATTGAATACGGCTCCATCAATAGTTCTGAAATTCAATTTTGGAGGAGAACCAGTTGAAAAAATTATACTTGATGAACCAATAATGAAATTTAGCATTTCAGAGGATAGACAAGATTTATGGGGAATATCTATAAGTCCTGATTTTCATTTGGTTCAATTTGAAATATCAAAAGATGAAAATATCAATTAGAACATACTTGAAAAATCCTTATGTTATAATGTTCGTTTGTGTTCTTTCTTTATGTATTATTTTAATAAGTAAATCATCTTTTGAGCGTTCAAACCACTCACAAACTAAAAGAAATTACACTGATTATATGGGGAAGAGGATTTTACTTCCGGATTCACTTGATTTAGTTTTTTATAATATCAATTCGCACTTTGACTATTATGGTACAAATTCGTTAAGAATTGTTAGCTACATGAATGGAGATTGCGGAGATTGTATTAAGAGGCTTGCTGAGTGGGAAAAATTGTTTAAAGAGTATAATTATCTTAAAAAAGTAAACCTTCTTTTGTTTATTTTTGCGAGAGACTACACATATATTGAATCAGTAATTGATGATAGCAAATTAAATCTTCCTGTTATTTTTGATTATGAAAATCAATATATTAAGATAAATAGCCTTCCTGTTGATTTTCAATTCAGGACTTTTCTCTTAAATGAATTCGATAATATTCTTTGTATTGGAAATCCTACTTATTCAGAAGAACTTAGGAAAGTTTATCAGGATAAGATTCTGTCTTATTCTTCAATTGACCTTATTCAATGACTGACTATTAGATATTTGAATCGTTCTTAAGCTTAATATGTGCTTTAATAGGTAGTAGTATTTCTGACACCACAGTTTCAAGGCATAATGAGAGGTCCAGGTTTTGCGGGAGCCGATCCGACAGAACCTGAGTGTACCGGCCCTAAAAAAGAAAATTTGGCCGGACACATTATATGCAAGTGCAAAAACACTGCTCCGTGCCAGGAGGATATACAAAAAATTCGACTTTAGCGAACATGCGCCTCTTGTATCTTGGCGAGCCTGACTCACAAGAGCGTTTAGCTGATACACATGACTGTCTGCATGAGGAGAGATCGATATTAAAAACATTCGCTCATACCAGCGGCTGGACCATAAAAAACATGGGGCCTCTGTATGTACCTAAGCGAGGTGATGTTATTACTATGGGAGAAAAGGAGTTCGACCGTTACAGATTGGTTATTGAATACGAAACAGGAGGTAAACTATTATTGACCAAAGATGGGGTTTATCTCAATGATTCTAAGATAACGGAGTATGCCTTTCGGAAAAACTACTATTTTGCTGTAGGTGATAATGTGTTCAACTCGCGCGACAGCCGGTATATAGGTTTCGTGCCGGAGGAGTATGTTGTTGGAATAGCCACTAGAATCCTTTATTCTCGCGACAAACAAACAAATAGAATTAAATGGGAACGTGTTTGGTTGAAAATATGAATTGGTGTTTGGAGGAAGGTAGTGATGTGGAACAATCTCAACTGGGCTGTCTAAGGCAGACATCTCAAATTACAAAAGTGGTAAAAGGTATCCGTATTCTTAATACTTGAATCATAGTTGTTTAAAAAATATATCGACACTTTTCTTATATCCATTACCCTTCAATACATACGTTTTCTTCCCTCACGGTTAGTAAATAATAACCCCGGGCGCTCCCCCGGCCCAGCCTTTCGGGATATTTGACTTTAATTTATTTTTTTCTTAAATTGCATCTACTGTTCTGATATGTAACCACTAACCAAATATTAATTCTCTATGGCAAGACAAATCAAGCAGGAGAATAATTACCAGTCGCGTCTCCTGAAACTAATCCCAAGCGAGATTATCGCTGCCTACCTGGTAATAGCCGGATTTATTACACCGGGCTATGAACACGGCAAAGAGCTGCTAACGTTTTTTTCTGCAGCATTGCTCATCCTGATACCTTTTTACCTTATCCGCTTCCAGTCTGTTAAAGGTCCCCTGCAGATCGTATTCACTTCCCTGTCATTTATTGTCTGGGTTTACTCAATGGGCGGACCATTTGTTTACTACGGTATCCATGAACCTGTCTTCGGCTCATCCCTGCTGGTATTATGGACCCTGCTCCTTCCTTTTATTATTAAACCTTCAACTGATTAGCCATGTACCACCTTGTAGTAGAAAACCTCGGAGTAAAACGATGCATCGCCATCAGTGAAAAGGACGATTTTCATGACGGAATGTATGCCGATTGCAGAGTGGATAACGGCTGCATACCGCAAAACCATGTACGCACAATAAATGTGATATGCACCGGCAAAAAAGCAGGGAAATTGAAAGCAGCGATTTTCAAAGACTAAAATTTAATAACATGAAAATAAAATCATTTTTTGCAATAGTTGTAATTATTGTTGCAGCCACTGCATGCAGCAATCTTAAAAGACATGCCAGCGCCGGCTACGCAGGAGCAGACTCATCCCTGGCCAATATTGACATCTTCGGTTACCGGGTGTATGATAAGGACGAACTCTCTCCGCCGGGCAACCTGTGGGACCTTAATGCAACGGCCCAGGCCAACCTCCTTGAAATACTTGACCGGCGCTTCCCCGGTAATAACAGTTTTATAAATGCCCTTAATAACAGGTATTATACGGGTTCAGAGGCAACAAAGAATAAATCATATACCGATAAAAACCTCAGGCTGGTGCTGACAGTAAGCAGGAAAAGGGATTATAAATCCGTAAGCAGGAATAAAAATACAGGACATCCAGCTGCCGACCGTATTGAATACCTAAAAATAAGGCTTAGCCTGCCCGGGGATATAGCCCTTGAATTTACAAACTGGAACCGCTTTACAACTGATTATGCTGATATAGAAGTAGGCGATGTCAGCTTTAACAGGACTATTGATCTTAATGCTGAGGCAGGGATATCAGAAGGTAACAATGTTGAAAGAAATGCGGGTACCGGTATAAAAGGGAGTATCTCCCGGGATGAAGAACAGCAAATAAAATACAGGTATATGAAGATGAACGGCAGGCTCTCCAAAAAATGCATTGAGATTGAAGAGGAAGGAAACAGGGAGATTGATCTTACAGGCAATATTATTTCAGATGTTTCACTGCAATTTTCAACTTTCACTGAAAAAGTTTTTATCCCTGTATTCGATAATAATGAAGGCGACAGAAAAAAAACAAGTGTCAGCCTCCTCGAAACAAATATTGAAGTACCAGCTGTTGCAGGTTCACCCTTGCCCGTCAATGCCATGCTGGAAATGGATTTTGTTTACAGGCATGTGAAAGCTGGCAGCGAAACCTTCCAGGAATGGGATGATGTTGTCGATTATTACACTGGCAGCGTAAAGAAAGAAATCCAGTTGCTTGGTGTACACGATTACGTACCGGAATTTTACTGCATTGGAATACAATCACCCTCAAAGAATCTCATCAGGGTCAATAAGGATGATAAAAAGTCATACGTACTGAAGTTCAGAAATTATTCAGAAGCGAGCAGCTTTTACAGTTTCCTTATAAGTTTAAAACAGGGGGAAGAAAACCCGGAAGAAAAAATTAACGATTACAGCCTGTTTCTGGCAAAAGATCAGGAACTAACCCGGGATATGATCGACAGGCTGGTTGTAATGCCGTATTATGATACGATGAATTAATTATTAACGACAAAAAGATTCACTTCTTACGGATATAAGTCACATATGACCAGGAAAAATCAACTTCCCCGGGGCGCTCATGATCTTCCCTGCCGGCTTCAATCCATTCTTCCGGGTCTATGTCGGGGAAAAATGTATCTGCATCAAAATCTTTATGTACATGGGTAAGATAAAGTTTATCCGCTATTTCCAGAAACTGCCTGTACACAGAACCTCCCCCTATTACAAAGACTTCTTTACCCTCCTCACATTTTGAAAGAGCATCTTCTACCGAGTAAGCTGAGATACAACCTTCTATACACTCACAGGGATCATCAGTCAGCACAATATTGGTACGGTCAGGCAGGGGACGCCGTGGCAGTGAATACCATGTTCTCTTCCCCATAATAAGGCAATGGCCTGTTGTAAGCTCCTTAAACCTGGGCAGGTCGCCTGGAATATGCCAGAGCAATTCGTTATTCTTTCCAATGGCACCATTTGTTGCCACTGCCACAATTATAGATATCATAATAATGCTACTTTATACAGAAATTTTTCCCTTGATATGAGGGTGAGCCCTGTAATTATCCAGTGAAAAATCATCATATTCAAAATCGAATATACCGGTCTTCTTACTGTTGATGTTCATTACCGGCAATTCATATGGTTCTCTTTTTAACTGCTCTTTAACCTGCTCAACATGGTTAAGGTAAATATGTGCATCACCCAGCGTATGAATAAATTCCCCGGGCTTCAGACCTGTAACCTGTGCAACCATCATCAGCAGTAATGAATAAGAAGCAATGTTAAACGGTACGCCAAGAAAGATATCAGCACTTCTCTGGTAGAGCTGACATGAGAGTTTGCCGTCTGCCACATAAAACTGGAACAGTATATGGCATGGAGGCAGGGCCATATTTTCAAGCTCGCCCACGTTCCATGCACTTACTATATGCCTCCTTGAATCGGGGTTCTTTTTAACAGACTCTATAACACCGCTTATCTGGTCTATACTCTTTCCCCCTGCGGCGGGCCATGAACGCCACTGTGAACCGTAGATGGGACCAAGATCACCATTCTCATCAGCCCATTCATTCCATATCCTGACACCCTTATCCTGAAGATATTTTACATTAGTTTCACCTTTCAGGAACCACAACAGTTCATGTATAATGGACCTGAGATGCAGCTTTTTTGTCGTAAGAGCGGGAAATCCTTTTTCAAGATCAAACCTCATCTGGTAGCCGAATACGCTAACTGTACCTGTACCCGTACGGTCTGATTTCTCCACCCCCTTTTCAAGTACATGGTCGAGAAGATCTAAATACTGTTTCATAATCCTACTTTTTTACCAGCCTGGCAACCCATCCTCCGCCGGGCGCCATCTGAATCCTGATTTTTTCTCCTGGTTTTAATGTTTGCTTACTCCTTTTATAATCCTGTGAATTTCTTGTGGCGTTTATTCCGTCACTGAATATCACGGCCTCATAATCAGCATCATCAAGAAATGAAAGATCAAGGTCAAAGTCCCTCGCCGTCCAGTCCGTCATCGCCCCCACAAACCAGTCATCACCGCTGCGACGGGCTATCACGAGGTAATCACCTGTCTTTGCTTCAAGCACTTTTGTCTCATCCCATGTAACAGGGACCCTGGTGATAAAATCCGTACATTCCTGCTCTTTCCTGTAATTAACAGGGCTGTCGGCCAGCATCTGTAAGGGACTCTCATAAGCAACATACAGTGCCATCTGGTGTACCCTGGTGCCCATACTTGCAGGCCTTGTATACATAGGGTAAAAATTTATACTGTCAAGGTTGACCATTGCCCCCGGAGTATAGTCCATTGGCCCGGCTGCCATACGTATAAAAGGTATGGTCAGGTTATGGTCAGGAGTAATATCCCTGCTCCACTTACAATGCTCAAGACCTTTTAAACCTTCACGGGTAATCACATTAGGATAGCTGCGTCTCAAACCGGCAGGTTTATACGCACCGTGAAAATCCACAAGCATTTTGTGATTTGCAGCTTTTTCAGCTACTCTCCAGTAATAATCAACCAGCACCTGATCATCACGTTGCATAAAATCAACTTTTATGCCTTTTACTCCCCATTCCTCAAACTGTGCCAGCGCCCGGTCCATTTTCGCTTCAAATGTATTCCAGACCACCCATAGTATTATACCAACGCCCTTGCTTTCTGCATAACTGCAGAGATGCTCTATATCTATTTCAGGCACCACATCAAGGACATCACCCAGCCTGTACCAGCCTTCGTCAAGAATTACATACTCAATGCTATTCTCAGCCGCAAAGTCAATATAGTATTCATAAGTTTTATTATTGACACCTGCCTTAAAATCAACACCGTAAATATTCCAGTTATTCCACCAGTCCCATGCCACTTTACCCGGTTTTATCCATTCCGTATCCTCAAGACGGCATTCGCCTGAGAGGAGGTAGGTGAGGTTACTTTCGATAAGTCCAGCATCTGTTCCGGATATTAAAAAGACCCGCCAGGGATAAGCCCTCTCACCCGCTGTTTCAGCAAGGAAATCGCTCCTTGATAAAACTTTCAGATTTCTGTCTCCCTCCAGCTTTTCCTCATCAGGATAGTAAGGGAAGGTGGCCCTGACAGAAAGAGGATCATCCCCCCTCAGCCACATGCCCGGATAACTCTCAAGGGCAGTCTCTGTAACAAGTACATTATAGCCATTACTGCTAAACAGAGCAGGAAGACTCATCAGGTGATTATTGTTTATCGTATCAAGAGTTGTTTTAATATATGTTCTTTCATTATGTGATATAAAAGAATCCTCAATGGGCAGCATTCCTGTTGTATTAGCAGGGAATTTGATTACTGATTGCTCATCCAGTACTATCACATTTCCCTTAAAATCCGTGATAAAACGGTAAGCAACTCCATCATTATAAACCCTGAAAACAATGGTAAAATCAGACCTGAAACTAATTGCCATCTCATTGTACCTTTCGGTTATTGCCGAATTCTTATGTGGTACTACAGGTCTGACTATATCACTTACCTCCTTTCTTTTTACCTTTTTAATCCTGTCTTTCTCTTCCGGGAAATTATCACCCGTAAGTTCAATGCCTATCTTTGAAGGCATTATTACCTGTTTGCCATTGACATTTACTTCCCAGGTAAGCCCTTCATTAAAATTAACTGTCAGGTTTATACTGCCGTCAGGGGAATTAAGGGTATTCTCCTGGGCTGTTGCTGCTACACAAAACAGCATTAAGGACATGGTAAAAATAGTAGAGCGCATAATATAATTTTGTTGTTTATTATTATCCCAGTATCATTCCAATTATGGTGGCTGACATCAGCGATGCCAGGGTACCTGCAAGCAGGGCACGCATGCCAAATTTTGCAAGCAGGACCCTTTTATTGGGGGCGAGTGAACCAATACCCCCGATCTGTATTCCTATGGAGGCAAAATTAGCAAAGCCTGCAAGCATATATGTTGCCATAATAATAGATTTGTTTTGAGCAAAAGCACCGGCAGTTTTTAAATCTGCAAGGCTGATATATCCGACAAACTCCGTCATAATAACTTTTTCACCCAGCAACCTGCCAAGCAGGGTAACATCTTCAGCGCCCACTCCTATCAGCCACATCAAAGGGGCAAAAATATACCCAAGCATAAATTGCAGGGATAATTCATTATAATTACCGCCAGTTGCCTGGGCTATTGCCTCGTTAAGATTTGTCCACTGCCCTATTTTCAGACATATATAATTAAACATGGCAATAAAAGCGATAAACGACAGAAGCATTGCTGCAACATTAGCCGCCAGTTTAAGTCCCTGCGTTGTACCATTGGATATCGCATCAAGTACATTGTTCCCGGCTTTATCTTTTGTAATTTCAATATCCTTTATCACATCTTCAGTCTGCGGAACCAGTATCTTTGAAATAACTACCGCGCCCGGTGCTGCCATAACAGAAGCAGCCAGCAGGTGCTTGGCAAAGATCAGCCTCTGCACGGGATCGCCACCACCGAGGAAGCCTATATAGGCAGCAAGCACCCCCCCTGCCAGGGTAGCCATCCCTCCTGTCATAACCAGCATAATCTCGGATGAATTCATTTTTGGGAGGTAAGCCTTCACCATAAGCGGAGATTCCGTCTGCCCGAGAAAGATATTACCTGCAACGGATAGACTCTCTGCTCCACTCAGCTTCATTGTTTTTGTCATTAGCCATGCCAGGCCATATACTATCTTTTGTATTATGCCCAGGTAGAAAAGAAGAGAGGTAAGAGCTGAAAAGAAAATTATTGTGGGGAGGATCTGAAAAGCAAAAATTGATCCCAGCTTGTCAACATCCATTAATGAACCAAAGAGAAATGTGCTTCCTTCATTTGTAAAATCGAGTACCTTCACAAATATCTTACCCACAAATTCAAAAGACAATCTTACAAATGGTACATATAAAATACTTATAGCAAGGGTTAGCTGTATTAAGAGGCCAATAATAACCGTACGCCAGGCTATGGCCCTCCTGTTAGTGCTGAAAACCCATGATATGCATATTATGACCAGCATCCCCAGCAAGCCACGCAGCAATGTTATTATGCTGAAACCACTGCTGACAGAGGGATCTATAACATTCCCTTCCTGCAATATGCCCCGGCTTTCTGATCCCTGAGGCAAGACAGCAACACTGCTGCTGTCTTTTTCCTGTGCTGCCGCAACGGTATCAGAAACAGTGGTGGACATATCATCCTGGCCGGTAAGTACAGGTACAGAACAAAACAGCAGTAATAATGAAGCGATAAATATTTTTCTCATTTTATTGTCTGTGAAATCCGGAATCTAATTAGTGACAATATTAAGTCATATCGTATAATATTACACGATACAATGTTCAAAAATTTTCAACAATGCATTAATGATAAAATTATTTTTCTTTCTCCCTGCGATCTATTTCCTGCTTCAGCTGAGCGGCTTTCTCATAATCTTCGGCCTTTACAGCTTCTTCCATTTTTACTTTCAGCTCAGTAACACTCATTTCCGACAGGTCTGCTTTTTCTGTTTTAGCGAATTTTTCCTCCCCTGCTGCTTCACCAGCATCATCATCTTCATAGTCCTTATCCTTTATAACAATACCTGCCTTATCCATAATCTCTGAAGCTATGTATATGGGGCACTTAAACCTCAGGGCAAGAGCAACAGCATCAGAAGTACGGGAATCCATCAATATATCCTCTCCGTCTTTTCTGAAAATTAACTGCGAATAAAATACTCCTTCATCCAGCTTATGGATAAAAACTTCCTTCAGTTCGGTTTCCATTTTTTTACTGAAATTCCTGAAAAGATCATGTGTGAGCGGACGAGGTGGATTAAGATTTTCCAGCTTTATTACTATTGCCTGCGCTTCAAATCCTCCTATGATTATTGGCAGGCGCCTCTCCCCTTTATCTTCTGCTAATACTAGCGCATATGCTCCTGATTGAGTCTGACTGTATGATATCCCCAGTACCTTAAGTTTTATTTTCTTCATATCGCCACTTTAATCCCTTTTTCGTACCCTTTATACAAATATAAAGATATTATTTAGCATTGCTAAAGACTGGGAAGAAAATAGCAGAGAAGGCTGGCTGTTGCCCTGCTTTTCACTGGTGCCCACCCCTAAGAAACTAGACTAAAAGTACTAAAATAAATTGTACTTTTATGTTAATGGTTAAACATCATCACAAACGGACAGCGCAGGAAAAAGAGAAGATCCTGCTGGACATTCAGAGGCTTGGAGTCGC
>JAIPBU010000029.1 GCA_021738535.1 Bacteroidales bacterium
AGAGGCTCCCGTTGGAGAGAAGCGACACTAACAATATAAAACAATACGTCAATGAACAAATATATTTAAAATCTATCTTTGTGCCATATGGCACAAAGATAGGGGGTGAATAGAAATAGCCCCGGTCACACCCGGGGATTGGATCACGCGGCGGGCGTACCACCTTGCATCTTCTAATATGCAGATAATTACCTCCCTGCACAACCCACTTGTATCTTCCGTACTTGTTTCTTTTACCTCTGCCTCCCGGCTTAAATAAGCATAAGGCTGATACCTATAACTATGATCCCGCTTATAAGTCCATAAATGGTGGTATGGTGTTTTCCGTATTTATGAGCTGCCGGCAGTAATTCATCAAAGGAAATATAGATCATAATGCCTGCTACAATGGCTAAAACATAGCCAAGAACAAGTTGCGAACTAAAGAGTGTAAGGATAAAATATCCGACTAAAGCGCCCACTGGCTCGGAAAGACCTGACAGTGCTGCCCACCAGAATGCCTTTTTCCGGGATCCTGTAGCATAATAAATAGGTACCGAAACCGCGATGCCTTCCGGTATATTATGGATTGCTATGGCAAGTGCTATACTTACGCCAACTGTTATATCTGATACACCCGACATAAAGGTTGCTATCCCCTCGGGAAAATTATGAATGGCAATAGCTACGGCTGTAAACAAGCCTACACGCATAAGCCTCTTGCCCCTGCAGGGACGGCCGTCATCCATCTGTTCAAGGCTCCTCATCTCATGAGGGTTTTCACGTGAAGGAACAAGCTTATCTATCAGAGCAGTAAGAAATACACCGGCAATAAAGAAGATAAAGGTAAGCCATGCTGATCCGGTTTCTGTAAAATGTTCACCTATAATAATCCTGGCTTCTCCCAGTATTTCGGTAAATGAAATATAGATCATAACACCGGCAGAAAAGCCAAGCGAATAAGATAAAAAAGAGGTATTGGTTCGTTTTGCAAAAAAAGCTATTCCGCCACCAATGGCCGTTGCCAGGCCGGCAATTAAAGTTAAGCCAAAGGCAATGTAAATATTACTCCAATCCATCCCTGATAGTGTAAAATACGAAGTGCAAAATTAAAAAAACTGGTAACATTTCAATATATTAAATATGCAAAGATGAAAACCGGCAGCATCATTTCAATCATTTATTGAATAACCTGCAATTATAGTATTGCACTGAGACGATAAAAAAATTATTAATGCTACTTTTGAATCAGTAAAACCAGGATATTGGAAAGTGCAAATAAATACTATCGTGACCTGGGACTGATTCCCGGAGCTAATCTTGCTGAAATAAAAAAAGCATACAGGCAATATGCAAAGAAATACCACCCGGATCTTAACAGCTCCAAATCAGCATCAGATATTTTTATACGCACAACGGAAGCTTACCAGTTCCTGCTGGCACATAAACGCAATTTGCAGGCCAGGAAGGAATCTGTTGCAGATTTTATAAATGAGTGGGAAAGTTACAGAAAAGAACAAGCCAGGCGGAGGGCAAGAGAGCATGCGAAAAAACGTTACAGCAATTTTGTTAAATCAGATCTCTATAAATCAACAAAAATGCTTGACCGGATAAGGATATATATCAGCATGGCATTTTCTGTGCTGATTATTGTAATGTCAGTTTATGGATATATTTACCGCCTTAGCATGGTTGACCTGGGATTTGAGAAACCAACACTGGGCGGATTCATTTTTCTTTTAATGGTAGGGATATTATTTTTAACGACATCACTGGTATTTTTGTACCATAATCATATTAAACCAAAAAGAAAAGTTGAAAATGCAGAGAAAAGTAAACAACCCTTATAATCCTGAAGTAAACAGGTGCTTCGGATGCAGCAGTAATAACCCCATAGGCCTGAAAATGGAATTTCATGAACAGGATGACTACGTAAAGGCCGAATGGGAACCCAAAGAGCATTACCAGGGTTATGTTAATGTGCTGCACGGTGGTATCATAGCAACAATGCTTGATGAGGTAAGCGCATGGTGTGTTAATGTCAAAATCGGGACGGCAGGTGTAACTTCAGAATTAAAGGTAAGATACCTTAAGCCGGTTTTTTTAAGCAGCGGCCAAATTACAGTCAGAGCGAAAATAGTCAGCAGGGAAGGCCGTTATATAAAACTCAAATCTGAGATGCAGGACGGGAAAGAGAAAATTTGTGCTACTGCTGAAAGCCTGTTTTTTGCCTACCCGGAAGAAATGGCAAAAAAGAAGTTTGGCTTTCCGGGCAAGGATAAGTTCTGATAAAAGCGTATCATATGCCCTTTTACCCTGAAAACGGTATCCGGCAGAAGGATGCCATAGCTCAGACATTGTACCGCTGCTCATTAGTGAAAACTGGACCGGCTGGCTCGAGAAATTGTATGATGCCAATATAAATCTTTATATGCCAAGGTTTAAGTATGATTATAAAATAAATCTTAATGATATACTTTCTGAGATGGGCATGGGCATAGCATTTACAGGTAATGCTGACTTTTCCAATATAGCAGACCAGGGATTAGCTATCAGCAGGGTGCTGCACCAGGCTTTTATAGAAACAAACGAGGAAGGCACAACAAACACTATTGTCTTTATGGGTAAGACCGGTAATCCTGCAACATAATAACTGAAATCCGACAATATTAATTACCAGAACCCGGTGACTATCATCATTTTTCAGAATGATGAAAATCACCGGTTTTTTATTGCCTGTGGTATAAAACGGAAGTATTTTTACAATCGAAATACTAATTTCAAATACAGGTCAGGTAGATATTTCTTTTAAAAGGTTAGTGGTTAGATTAATAGTTTGAGAATAAAAATCCTTATCTTTAAACATCTACCAAAATCAATGGCATGATAAGGATTTTTGTTCTCTTTTTATGTATTGTTTCATTCATATTCACTGCTGGTCAAACCAATAATCAACGCCCCAAAATGCAAAGTGCCCCCCTGGTATCTTTCGGAATAATTTCTGATGTACAATACTGTGATTGCGACAAAGCAGGTAGCCGGTATTACCGATCCTCTCTGGAAAAGCTTCGCCATGCAATAAATGAACTTAACAATCAACACAATGATTTTATCATCAACCTGGGTGATCTTATTGACAGGGATTACAAATCATTTGAACCGGTAATGGAGATACTAAACAACACCAATACAGAAATTCACCATTTAGCAGGTAACCACGATTATAGTGTAAAGAGACCCTATAAAAAAAGAGTACAGAAAATGCTCACCGGTGATAGTACATACCGCAGCTTTAGAAAAAAGGGATTCAGGTTCATAATACTCAATACTTGCGAGGTAAGCACCTATTCAGGTGTAGCGGGATCAGCCAGGAAGGCAAGGAAAATTATAGCAGATATGAAGGAGAAGGGCAAACCAAATGCTCTCGACTATAATGGCGGGCCGGGCGAAGAACAGTTAGCGTGGTTTCGCAATGAGCTCAACATGGCCGTCAGTGCGGATGAGAAAGTACTTGTTTTTTCCCACCATCCCATTCTTCCGGAAGGAGCACACAACAGCTTCAGACGGGACAGCCTCCTGAACATTGTCTCAGACTACAACAATATTATAGCCTGGTTCTCCGGTCATGACCACAGAGGGGGCTACGACAATTATAACATGACCCATTTTGTTACCATGAAGGGAATGGTTGAGAGTCCTGACAAGAATGCCTGGGCTCTTGTAGAGATTTATAATAATAAACTATGGATTAAGGGCTACGGAAGAGAAAAAAGCCAGATACTGGCTTACTGATCTTTCAGGATATTTCAACAAAATTAAAATCCATGTCAAGCACTGATTCAAAATACTCACCCCTTTCAAGGATATCCTCATCCCCCTCTTCATAGAACCAGTTAACGTAATATTTCTTGTCTTTCAGGTGAACCTGTTTTAATTTTTGCAGGATCATTACTATATATTTTGCACTCGCGCTGTTAAAATATTCAAGCTGGATATCCACGAAAGTTGTGTCGGCAGGCTCATTTATATAAGCATCAACCCAATCCATAACAGAAGAAAAGAATTCATAAACATTCTCATGTATTGAACGTCCTTTCATTCTCAGGGTGCCGGAAGGACTGAGAGATATTTCAGGTGAATTCCGTGAAGGTTTTATATAAAGTTCATCCATTACTCGCTATTTGCTGCTAAGATAATTATCGAGCGATTAAAATAAAATCTTTAATAATAATATTTTTCAAAAGCCTCTGATTCGAGGTTCACAGGACTTATTTTTCTTTTACCGTCTTCTATTTCATGAACCATTCTCACTACAGCTGAATTCACGGGAGTAGGTACACCATATTCTTCCCCTGCAGCTGCAATGTAGCCATTCAGGTAATCTATCTCGGTTAACTTTCCTCTTTGCAATGACTGGAGAGAAGAGGATTTTAAGCGCCTGTATTTATAACCCATCAGCCTGAGGATAATATGGCGTCTTAGCTCTGCAAGTCTTTTACTGTCGTTTGCAAAGTCATAATAATCCAGTTTTCCACCATAGGCTTCAATATCAATTTTTAGTACATAAGCCACTTCCAGGGCTTCCCTGATAATCTCAATAAACAATTTCCTGATCCTTCTTCTATTCATCATTTCTCCTAGGAGAAGACCTGTTACCGCTCCCATTGATGTAATGCAGGAATTAATAACAAGCTTTGAATAAAGGTGGCCCATCATATTATCCGTGATTCTAACAGGCCAGATATTTTCAAGTATGGCTGCAACTGCAGATATATTATCATCATTTTCACTTTCAACATGACCTATTACAAAATCACCTGCTGAGGTCATTTTCAGTTCCCCAGGCCTGTTCATTGTTGCTCCCCATCCCACGATACAACCAACAACATGACTCTCCCCAAGTATTTTAGACAACTCAGGTTCACATATTCCATTCTGCATTGAAACCACCAGGGTATCATCCTTAAGCAATTGCTTCACATCTTCTGCAGCATCAATCATATCAGGAGCTTTTACTGATAAAAGTATAAGATCCTTCTTTTCTTTAACATCACTTACAGAAATGTATGCTTTTAGCTTTTCATTAAAATTACCCCGCAAACCGGCAACTTTTATTCCCTTGTCGCTAATGAGGTTCTTATAATCCTCATGCTTACAAACTATCTCAACATTAAAACCTGCATTTTTCAGAATAGCCCCGGTAATCCCACCGACAGAACCGGCGCCCACAACCAGTATTGATGTATTTTTCAGGCTCATATATTAATTTAAATTTTCAACCTTGCCCTCGGAACAACATCCTGCCCTGCATAATCATTATCAAGATACTTAAAATAGCCGGTAATTGCAATCATTGCAGCGTTATCTGTAGTATATCTCAGCTCAGGCAGGTAGATTTGCCAGCCTTCGTCCCGGGCAAGTAAAGATATCTTCTTCCTTAGCCCGCTGTTAGCCGCCACACCACCGGCTATTCCTATTTCCTTAATACCTGTTTCCCTGCTGGCAATTACCAGTTTATCAACCAGTATATCAATAATAGTCTTCTGTATTGAGGCAGAAAGATCTTCCTTGTTATCATCAATAAAGGCATTGTTTTTTTTCAACTCATCCCTTAAAAAATACAGGAAATTAGTTTTTAAACCGCTGAAGGAATAGTCCAGTTTACCAATTGACGGACGTGTAAAGCTAAATCTTTCCGGATCTCCTCCTGATGCCAGGCGGTCAATATGAGGCCCTCCCGGGTATGGCATTCCCATTACTTTTGCACATTTATCAAATGCTTCACCTGCGGCATCGTCAATTGTTGATCCAATCTCATTGAGCTTCATATGCTCATCCACAACTATCAACTGTGTATGACCACCCGATACCAGCAGACAGAGGAAAGGCAAAGAAGGTGTGCTGCCATCACTTCCCTTTTCCCTTAACCAGTGTGAAAATACGTGGGCATGCAAATGATTTACTTCTACCAGTGGTATATTCATTGCCAGTGCAAAACCCTTGGCAAATGAAGTTCCAACAAGCAGTGAGCCAAGTAAGCCCGGCCCTCTGGTAAAAGCCACAGCATCTATGTCGGTAGAGTGCACACCGGCCTTTGACAGAGCCTGGTCTACAACAGGCACTATATTGGCCTGGTGGGCCCTGGATGCCAGTTCGGGAACAACTCCCCCGTATGACCGGTGAACATCCTGACCTGCAATAAGGTTAGAAAGCAGGTAACCATCTTTTACAACTGCAGCTGATGTATCATCACAGGATGATTCAATGGCAAGAATAGTAAGGGGCATATCGTTTATTTTTCAGTTTTTTAGCTATTTTTGGAATGTCATTTGTGCATCCGGCTAATAATGAGCAAAAATAAGAAAATATACAAAATTCCGCTCCTAATAATCCTTGTACTGATCTTTTTATCAGGATCAAGCCTTCTGATATTACGAAATCCTTCCGTACAAACATGGCTATTCCATAAATTTGCCGGCAAGGTATCACTGGATAAAGAAATAAACCTTTCAGTATCCGATATTAAATTCACTTTCTTCAATAAAATCTATGTAACAGACCTTTTAATAAGGGACAACACCTCAGATACACTTATTTATGCTCCTGAATTAAGTGCTGGTATCAGGAAGGTAAAACCCCGGCAGAGACTAATACACCTGGGGCGCATTGATATTGATAAGCCTGTGATAAAACTCCGGCCCGACACAAACGATATTCTTAACATACAATATTTTGGGAATTTATTGATAAACAAGGACACTGCAAAAAGAAACAAAGACCTTATAATCAGGCAGATCAACATCACTGACGGAAGATTGGATTATAACTCCGGCAAAGAAGTGCATCCGGATAAATATCCAGATTTCGAGAGAGTCACACTGAATAACCTGGAACTGAAACTTGATAATTTCAATAAGCATTACAAAAACATTGAGACTTCTGTCTCTGAAATGGCATTCGTTACGGACCGGGGCTTTGAAATCAACAATCTCTTTACCGAAATAAATATTGGTCAGGACAAATTCGAGCTGCTTGATCCAACCATCAGAACCCCGAACAGTTTTATTAATTCTAATCTGATAGGACTTGAGATAATGAGCAAAGTGGATGACTTTAATTTCTTCAATGATGCCCTTTTCCGCCTTAACATGCAAAGCTCCCTTGTATCTCTTACTGACCTGGGATACTTTATAAAACCCCTGGAGGGATATAACAATGAGTTTATCTTTTCAGGCAACCTTAACGGAACGGTATCAGAGATAAATGGAAGGGATATATTGCTATCCTATTCAGACAGTACTATGGTTATAGGCGACTTCGATCTTTCCGGTCTTCCTGATATTGATAATACCTTTATGTTTATTGATATAAACAGTCTTACTACCACGGCTTCCGAAATATCAGAATTTAATATACCTGGCAAAGGCAGAATTGATCCCGGCAAAGAATTCAAGAGGCTCGGAAAACTTTCATTTACAGGTAATTTCACCGGTTTTATCCACGACTTTGTAACTTATGGAACAATTTCTTCAGACCTCGGTTCATTATCAACAGACATCCTCTTAAGGCCGGATACCTCCAATACTTTTTATTATAATGGTACATTAAGTGTAAATTCAGTTGATCTTGGGAAAATACTGAGGAAGGAAGAAATTCTTGGGCCTGTATCTGCTAATATTGACATTGATGGTACTTCCAAATCATTTAAGAAGTTCAGGGCCAACCTGAACGCAAATATTGACAGCCTTGATCTCATGGGCTACAGCTATAAAAATATTAAAATAGACGGCCTGGTTACTGAAAGAATTTGGGATGGTAAAGTGAGTTCAAATACAGATAACCTGAAGATGGATTTGCTGGGACGCTTCGACTTCACAAAACAAATTCCCGAGGTGGACCTGAGCCTTAACCTCCTGGAAGCAGACCTGCATGCACTTAATATTGATCCTGCTGACACCCTCTCCACTCTGTCCCTGTTGCTTACGGCAAACCTAAAAGGTGAAAGCACCGAACAGGTCGAAGGAAATATTCGTTTACTTAACCCAAGGCTGGTAAGGAGCAATGGGAAATTTGACCTTTATGACGGCAATCTTATTTCTGAGAAAACTGATAGCACATCAATGCAGCTGAAACTTCGGACCGATTATCTTGATGCCATGGTTAAAGGCAGTTATGATCCTTCAAAGATTATTGCCGATATGCAGTATGCAATATCTCAAATATTTCCCTCGATATTCGATAAAGCTCCTGAATCACTCTCAGGAAATAACGATTTTGAGTACAGCATTAATTTCAAGAATACAGACAGGCTTAATGAATTCTTCAAAACGGGGCTCCTGATATCGCCTGACTTTCAAATCAGCGGAACTTTAAAACCCGAAGAAAGTCTCAGCATGAAAGCTAACGGGAATTACCTCGTTTACAATATGAACAGCCTTTCAGAACCTGAAATAAGCATGAATATACAGGACAGCCTTGCCTCTTTTCAGCTCAACAGCAAGGAAATGAGTATAATTAACAGGCTGAGTTTTCAGGAACTTAGTATAAGTTCAGATGCTTATAATGACTTTTTTTCTTTCAGCTTTGACTGGACTAACAAAGGCAACCTCAAAAACCAGGGACTTTTTTCCGCCAGTGGTGAATTCATTAAGGGAAACAATAACCGGAAGGGATTTGAGCTGACCGTTAATCCCACTGACCTGTATATTAATGACCATTTATACAGAATTACAGAAAGCAGCATTAAACTTGACTCCACTGCTCTTGATGTTGACAGTCTGCTCATTGAAAGAAATAAACGACTATTTCTTGTTGACGGGAAAGTATCAGAAGACCCTGCAGATACAATTACTGTTTCCTTTAACCGCCTGCAACTGGCCGGCTTAAATAACCTGGAAAAAATTAATGCAACCGGAGACGATAAAAATATCGAATTTATCCTTGAAGGATTGCTTAGCGGGAACATTCTGCTTACAGATGTTTATAACAACATTATGTTTGAAAGCGACATCCAGATAAATGATTTTGCCACTAATGAACATGAACTTGGAGATGTGAGCCTGTTGTCAGAATGGGACAAGAATGACAAAATTGCAAAAATCAATTTTAAAAATGATAAAGACGGCACAAACACTTTTAATGTCAGGGGCGATTATGCTCCTGATAGCAGGGATATAAACCTCAGTGCCTCGGTTGACAGTATGCCCCTTGATATATTAAACCTGTTTCTGAAATCTTTTGCTTCAGATGTCAGGGGATATGGTTCAGGTAATGTCGGGATAAAGGGCAGGGATGGTGAAATATTTCTTGAGGGAAGCGTACTTGCAGAAAACTCCTCAATGACTATAGATTACCTGCAGACTAATTTTAATTTCTCAGACAGTATTACATTCACTGACAACAAAATAGTATTCAACCGTATTGGTCTTCAGGATAATAACAACAATAATGCAGTAATCAACGGTCATGTTGCCCACAATAATTTTAAAGACTGGTTTGTTGACCTGAGAATAGATGCCGAAGACATCCTGGCAATGGATACAAGGCAGAAAGACAACAGTTTATTTTACGGAACAGCTTATGCATCCGGGCTTATTACAATTAAAGGTCCGGCGGGTAACCTGGATTTCAATATTTCAGCACAAACAGAAAAAAATACCAGGATGTTCATCCCCCTGCGCTCAGGTGAGGAGATAAACGACTATAGTTTTATAAGCTTCAGAAAAACCGAAAAGGAAAGTTCACAGGAAATACCCATAAAACTTCCCTTACTGGGAAGGAATGAAGAAAAGTCAATATCCCTGACTTTTGAACTTAAAGTTACCCCGGAAGCTGAAGTACAGCTTGTTTTTGATTCCAGCCTGGGTGATGCCATGAAGGCAACCGGCTCTGGTACTCTTAATATGGCTCTTAACGAGGACGGTGATTTTACAATATTCGGAGACTATGTTATAGAGGACGGTGAATACCAGCTTACATTAGGAAATATCTTCAACAAGAAGTTTGTTGTTGAAGAAGGAGGAACCATTTCATGGAACGGTGACATAATGGATGCATATGTTGATGCCAGGGCAATATATAAACTTAAGGCTTCACTTGAGGACCTGCTACAGGATGAAGCATATTCATCAAGAATACCTGTCGAATGCCACCTGAACATGAGCGGCCAGCTTGTTAATCCTGTCATAGGTTTCGATATCTATCTTCCCACTGCAGATGAAGGAGCTCGAACACTGCTGAATGACATGATTGATTCAGAAGAAGACATGAGCCGTCAATTCCTCTATCTGCTTGTAATGAACAGCTTCTACCCCGGCCCGTCCATGGCCTCCGCAGCAGTCAACACAACTAACGCAGGAGCATCAGCCATGGGAGTAACCACAACAGAAATGCTTTCTAACCAGCTTAGTAACTGGCTGTCGCAGATAAGTAACGACTTTGATATAGGATTTACCTACCGTCCGGGTAACGAAATCAGTACCCAGGAAGTTGAGGTTGCCCTTTCAACTCAATTATTAAATGACAGGGTCGTTATTAATGGTAATTTTGACGTAGGGGGAGAACAAACCACATCAAGCACAAATGATATTTCGGGCGATTTTGACGTTGAGGTAAAACTTACCGAGAAATTACGATTCAAAGTCTTCAATCGCTCAAATGACAATCTAATGTATGAAACAGCACCTTATACACAGGGATTTGGACTTTTCTACAGGCAGAGCTTCGATAAACTGGGTGATCTTTTCAAAAAGAAAAAGGACAAAATGAAAAAAGAAGATGATCCGGAGATAGTTGAAGAATAAAAAAATAAATTTATTTTTGTGGCTCATTCGTTTTAACATCAATTGTTAGATAATAAAAATCAATATCAACTATGTTTTTATTAATGGTCGTAATCTTTGTCCTGGGCTATACTGCTATAGCCCTGGAGCACCCTATCAAGGTTGAAAAAGCTGCTAGTGCCCTTCTTACAGGTTCAATATTATGGGCACTCTATGCACTTTTCAGCGAGCAAATTCTGTCACTTAACCTTTCGCCTTCGTGGCATGAAGTTAAGACAATGGCACAGGGGTTTATCAATAATATCAAACCCAACATGACTGACCTTGAATTTGCAACTTCACCTTACAGTGATACAGTAGAACTGGCTCATGAACCTTTTCACTTTGTTAAATATGAACTGGGCCATCACCTGATAGAGATAGCTGAGATTTTGTTCTTTCTCTTCGGAGCCATGACCATTGTAGAAACAGTAGACCAGCACCAGGGCTTCAAGGTTATAACGGATAAGATTAAAACCACCTCAAAAGTCAAACTGCTCTGGATACTCAGCTTACTTACTTTCTTTATGTCAGCTGCCCTTGATAACCTTACCACGACAATTGTTATGGTTGCCTTGCTCAGGAAGCTGATAGCAGATAAAAAATCCAGGTGGTTCTTTGCCAGTATAATTGTTATTGCGGCAAATGCAGGGGGAGCATGGTCGCCTATAGGTGACGTTACAACTATTATGCTCTGGATAGGAGGCCAGGTAACAACACTGGCTATTATTTCAAGGGTTATTATTCCAAGTCTTGTGAGCATCGTTATACCTCTGATTATACTTTCATTTATGCTGAAAGGCAATGTTACAAGGCCTGTGGTTAACGGCGAGGAAGATAACTTTACAAGTAGGCGGGAAAGAGCTTTTATATTGATCCTGGGTATTGCATGCCTTATTAATGTCCCTATATTCAAAAACCTTACACACCTGCCACCATACCTGGGTATGCTGTTCGGACTCGGAGTACTCTGGCTGGTAACAGAGATAATGCATAAGAAAAAATCATCCGAGGCCAGGAGTAAACTCAATATCTTCTATATAGTTAAAAGAGTTGATACACCCACAATATTCTTCTTCCTCGGTATTTTGCTTGCAGTAGCATCATTACAATCGGCCGGACAGCTGGCAGTAATGTCAGGCTGGCTCGACGAAAACCTGGGAAACATTTATGCAATTAACCTTGCTATAGGTGCTCTGTCTGCAATTGTTGACAATGTTCCACTGGTTGCAGGTGCCATGGGAATGTATCCAATTGCAAGCCCGGAAATGCTTGAAATGGCCGCCAATCCCGAATACCTGGGACTATTTGTCCAGGATGGACCTTTCTGGGAATTCCTGGCCTACTGTGCCGGAACAGGAGGAAGTATGCTTATTATAGGCTCAGCAGCCGGTGTAGCTGCAATGGGCCTTGAGAGAATTGACTTTATATGGTATATGAAAAAAATCACCTGGCTGGCTGTTATAGGATACCTTGCAGGTGCAGGGGCATACTGGTTGCAGGCTCAGATCTGGGTTGCTCACTAAAAACTGTTAACAAAAATATGGGAACGGGATATAATACAAAAGATTATATCTCGTTTTTTTTATATCTTCGACTGAATTAATGGAACGTTGAGAAAGAAGAATTGAGATTAACGAATTAAGTTTTAAGATTTGATTTGATATTTGAGAAGAGCCGACAGGGCTAATTATTAAGAGATCAGGAACTAATATAAATTATTTAACATAAATGAGATTACTAAACATTGCTTTACAGGAATCAGAGCTGGTACTTGAAGAATCTGAACAGGTAACCCTTTCATTTGGAGAACTGGTACTAAAAGGAGGATGGGTGATGGTGCCCATTATTCTGCTTTCTCTCATTGCTATTTACATTTTCATTGAACGTTTTTACGTCATTTCACGTGCAGGGCATGAGGATATGAATTTTATGAACAGGATAAAGGACTATATCTACGACAGCAAAATAGATGCGGCTGCAGCATTGTGTAAATCTAATAACTCACCTGCTTCACGCATGATAGCAAAAGGTATAACGCGTATTGGCAGGCCTTTAAATGATGTTAATACTACCATAGAAAATGTTGGCAAACTTGAAGTGTACAAACTTGAAAAGGGATTGCCAACGCTTGCTACAATTGCCGGGGCTGCACCAATGATAGGTTTTCTTGGTACGGTTATTGGAATGATTAAAGCGTTCTATGATATGGCAAATGCCGGGAATAATATTGATGTATCCCTGCTGAGTAATGGTATTTATACAGCTATGGTAACAACCGTTGCAGGATTAATAGTTGGAATTCTTGCTTATTTTGCTTATAATATACTCGTTACCAAGGTTGAAAAAGTAATATTCAGGCTGGAGGCAACCTCCACCGAATTTATGGATATTTTGAACGAACCGGTTTAAAAAGACAGTCATGGCAATCACTTCAAGAAATAAAATAAGTGTTCAGTTCAGTATGTCAGGAATGTCTGATATTGTATTCCTGCTGCTGATATTTTTTATGATCACTTCCACGCTTATCCATCCCACAGCACTCAAGCTTTTACTTCCCAAAGGCAGCAGCCAGACATCAGCCAAGCCGCTGACTACTGTCTCTATTACCAGGGACCTTCAATACTATATAGAAGATCAGCCCGTTGCCTTTGAGAACCTTGAAGCCGCCCTGAGAGATAAGATAGGTGATGCAAAAGAGACTTATGTTTCATTGCATACTGATAAAACTGTTCCGGTAGAACATGTTGTTAAAGTGATGAATATTGCGAAAAACAATCAATATAAATTAATTCTTGCAACAAACCCCAAATAACGACCTGTATAACTTTCCCTCCGAAAGGAAGAAAGGTATAATCGGTACGGTGATTTTCCACGTGCTGCTGGCTGTATTGCTTATATCAGCCGGGCTTCATACAACCAAAATCCCTGAAGAGGAAGGTATACTGGTTAATTTTGGCACTGACGAAACAGGCTCGGGCCTTGTGGAGCCTTCTCCCTCATCCACACCACCTGTAGCCTCTTCTGAGGAAGCTGATGATACTGAAGAGGAAACACAACAGGAGGAAGCTGTCAGCGAGACACAAGCTGAAGAAACACAGATGACACAGGATTTTGAAGAAGCACCCGTGGTTAAGGAAGAGAAGGAGCAGGTTGACCCGGAAGAAGAACAGGAAAGGATAAGACAACAGAAACTGGAGGAAGAAAGACAAAGGAAAGAAGCTGAAGAGGCCGAAAGAAAGAGGCAGGAAGAAGCTGAAAGACAAAGGCTGGAAGAAGAACAGAGAAGGCGCACTGAAATTATGAACCGTACACGCAATGCCCTGGAAAATGCCCGTGGCAGCGGTGAAAATGAAAACGAAGGCATTGAAGGAGGGGAAGGCAACCAGGGACAGGAGACAGGATCAACAGAGTCTGATATTTACGGTGAGGGAAGCGGTTTTGGTACAGAGGGAGTGTCTTTTGATCTTGCCGGCAGGCAGCCACGATCTCTTCCAAAACCAAATTACGATATCCAGGAAGAAGGGATTGTTGTGGTTGAAGTAACGGTAGACAGAAATGGTAATGTAATAAACGCCAGACCGGGAGTCAGGGGTTCAAGCAATATAAACGAATATTTCCTCAAGGTTGCAAAGGAAGCAGCTCTAAAATCCAAATTTGATAAAAAGCCTGATGCCCCAAGCATACAAAAGGGAACGATAACCTATCATTTCATCCTCAGGTAATAAGATTAAACACACCCAGGAGCTTCACGGCTGAAACCAGTATGGCAAGCAATAAAACTATTCTCACAAATTTCGCCCCCCAGCTTACGGCAAAGCGCGTACCCAACCATGCCCCGGCCATGTTACCCACAGAGAGGATAAGGCCTATTTTCAGGTTCACCTGTCCGTTAATAAAAAATATCACCAGTGCTACGCCTGTATAAACAAGGATAATAAATACCTTGAGGGCATTGGCTTTTACCAGGTCGGTACCCACATTCAGGACAAGTCCCGCCAGAAGGAAAAAGCCAACCCCTGCCTGGATGAATCCCCCGTAAATACCGATAAGAAAAAATATAATCACCCTCCAGAACTTGGGGCCGCCCTCAATTGTACCCGATTGCTCCTTAATCCACCTGTCCGGTTTAAACAGAATAATAAAGAACATGAATACCAGCAATATACCAATGAACAGCCTCAATATTTGTTCATTAAAGTTCACTGCAATCATTGCACCAATAATGGAGCCTGCAGTTGCCGGGATAACAAGCCATAAGCCTTCCCTGTAATCGAACACTTTCTGTTTTTTAAACCCCCTTACAGCTACTATGTTCTGAAGAAAAAGTGCAACCCTGTTTGTACCGTTGGCTACATTTGCAGGAAGCCCCACAAACATCAGCATCGGTAATGTCAGTAATGAGCCGCTACCGGCCATAGTATTTATAAAACCTGCAACAACACCAACAGCAATAACTGCTGCATAAATATACCACTCCATATAATACTATTATTCAGGCTTACCAAGAATTTCGGATATTGCCCTCTCCAGGTTGGAAATAAGAGAATTATCTTTGATCACATAATCATCTATACCTTTCCTTGCCAGCTCAAGCACAACATCTCCCCTGTCCTGACCGGACAGCATAATTACAGGCACATCCGGTTTTTGTTCTCGTATCCTGTCAAAAACTTCCATGCCGTTAAGCACTTTCTCCCCGGATTTAAAAAAATAATAATCAAGAATAATCAAATCCGGATCCCTGTCAAGAGCCTCAATACATTCCTCACCGTACTCAAAAGGCTCAACCAGGTAATCTTCTGAATTAAAGCGCTTTATTATAAGCTGGTTGATGAATGGATCATCATCCACAATAAATACTAATTTTCTGTCGCTCATTTAGCAGCCTGAGTTGTAACAGTTGTAAAGATAGAAAAAATGTTTCTGCAATAAAACATTTGCAAAATTTGATTTACCTCGTGGAAAACGCTGCAGTGCTGATAAATTATGATAAAACTATTTAATTATTACTTACCAGGTAAACAAGGGATAAGGATTCATCATTTCATTAACCTTCTTTCCAACACCGGCTATGACCTCTTCATCCTCAATATTTGAAATCACTTCATCAATGAAATTCACAATATCGGCCATTGATCCCTCTTTGATTCCTCTTGTTGTTATGGCTGCAGTACCAACGCGCAACCCGGAAGTCTGGAAAGGAGACCTAGAGTCAAAGGGAACCATGTTTTTGTTAACCGTAATATGCGCCTTAACAAGTATGTTTTCTACTGCTTTTCCTGTAATCTCAGGATATTTTGAACGCAGGTCTATCAGCATGGAATGATTATCGGTGCCACCCGAGATAACATTATAACCCATTTTGATAAATTCATCAGCCATATGTGCCGCATTCTTTTGAACCTGCTGCTGATAGCTCTTAAATTCAGGGCTGAGTGCTTCTGCAAAAGCAACAGCCTTGGAGGCAATTACATGCTCAAGTGGCCCACCCTGTGTTCCTGGAAAAACTGCTGAATTAATAAGGGATGACATTTTACGCACTACTCCCTTCTTTGTTTTCCTGCCCCATGGGTTTTCGAAGTCCTTCCCAATAAGGATTATTCCTCCCCTGGGGCCCCGAAGGGTCTTATGAGTAGTTGAAGTAACAATATGAGCATATTTAAGAGGATTCTTTAATAAACCTGCAGCTATAAGGCCTGCGGGGTGAGCCATATCTACCATAAAAATAGCTCCCACCCTGTCGGCAATGCTTCTCATCCTTTCGTAATCCCATTCTCTTGAGTAGGCTGAAGCACCGCCAATTATCATTTTGGGCTTTTCGCTCAGAGCCGTTTCTTCCATCTGATCGTAATCAATCAACCCGCTATCCGGGTCAACACCATATGAAACAGGATTATAAAGCAAACCTGACATATTAACGGGTGAACCATGTGTGAGGTGACCGCCATGAGAAAGATCCAGTCCCATAAAAGTATCCCCGGGCTTAAGAACAGCCATAAAAACAGCCATATTAGCCTGGGCACCGGAATGCGGCTGAACATTTGCATATTCAGCATCATACAGGTCTTTTACCCGTTCTATTGCAAGATTTTCAGACTCATCAACAACTTCACATCCACCATAATAACGCTTACCCGGATATCCCTCTGCATATTTATTCGTCATTACTGATCCCATAGCCTCAAGAACCTGCTGACTTACAAAGTTTTCAGATGCAATCAGTTCAATACCTTCCATCTGTCTTTGTCTTTCCTTCTCTATCAAGTCGAATATAACTGTATCCTTTTTCATTTTAAAACACTAATTTTAAGTTTTGGCAAATTAACTGCCATTGAATTTAACGCTCTAACAAATATAATCCTATTTTAGTATATTAGGAGATTATACGTACTGTTTTATATACTTAAAGAACCTGAACTAATCATTGCAAAAATGATAATTAAAAATCGATCTTTCAAAACAATCAGTTTGTTACTGACATTTTTAACTGCACTTTTGTTCATTACTGCCTGCATCGATAATACCCCGGGTGTTTATAAGGCAAGAGTAAAAAAGGGCCCGGTTCCGGTACCAGGGATTAAATTTGAACCTGAAAAATATATCTGCAAGAGGGCAGGAACTATAATAATTGATGGTATCCTGGATGAAGAGTCATGGACCTCTGCCGCTTGGACTGAGGATTTTGTTGATATAGAAGGTGAACTGAAACCTGAACCCCTGCACAGGACGAGGGTTAAAATGCTGTGGAATGACTCTTACCTGTACATTGCAGCAGAATTGTATGAACCACATATATGGGCCAAATTAAGGAAAAGAGATACTGTGATATTCTATGATAATGATTTTGAAGTTTTTATTGATCCTGATGGTGATACACATGAGTACATGGAATTTGAGATGAATGCACTCAATACCCTCTGGGACCTTTTTCTTACAAAGCCCTACAGGGACAATGGCAGGGTATCCAACTCATGGGACATAAAAGGAATTGAAACAGCAGTTGATATATCCGGAACCATCAATGATCCTTCTGATACAGATGAAAAATGGGTGGTCGAACTGGCATTCCCACTTGAGGTGCTTGCCGAATTCGGCGGATACCCAGAAGCAGGAAAAATATGGAGGATAAACTTTTCAAGAGTCAACTGGCAAACTGAAATAGTGGGAAATAATTATGTTAAGGCCATTGATCCTGAAACAGGTAAGGCCTATCCTGAGTTTAACTGGGTGTGGTCGCCCCAGGGAGTTATAAATATGCATTATCCTGAAATGTGGGGCTACCTGCTGTTTTCAGATGATAAACAGACCGCTCAAACCGCTGGCTTCACTTCCAAGAAAGATGAAGAAATTAAGTGGACCCTCAGAACACTGTATTATTCACAGAGAAAGTACGCCGGAGAGAATTCAACCTATTCGGATAATAAGAATATCCTGGCAATCTACGGATATACAGACATGGGGTATGATCCCGAAATCCTAGTGAAACCAACCGGTTACGAAGCATATATAGCGACTGAGGAAGATAGTATATTATGGACTATAAACAACCAGGGAAGGGTTTTCAAAAAGAACCTGGAATAGTTTCAACCAGAACTCTTATCAATAATAATTATGTCGAATAAAATCAAAATTATTCTTATTGCTGCAATAGCAGTTAGCTCAGTAGCCTGTACAAACATTGGTACTGACGAAAAAGAATCAGGGGATTATTATGAAAAATCCGTTACATTCCCACAAAATGCAAGCCTCGAAGAAAAGTTAAAATTGACTGCCAGGCTTGTTCCTGACAGCCAGCAGTTCAAATGGCAAAAACTCGAAATGACAGCGTTTATCCATTTTTCGATCAACACTTTCACTGATATGGAATGGGGAAATGGAGATGAATCACCGGAATTATTTTACCCCGCTGATTTTGATGCAGAGCAATGGGCAAGAATAATTTCTGAGGCAGGTCTTAAAATGATAGTGCTTACATGCAAGCATCATGATGGTTTCTGCCTTTGGCCAACACGCACTACAAATCACTCAGTAAAATACAGTGCCTGGAGAGGAGGAAAAGGTGATGTTGTAAGGGAAGTAAAAGACGCGTGTGATAAATACGGACTTAAATTCGGAATATATCTTTCTCCATGGGACCGTAACGCAAGTACCTACGGGGAAAATGAAGCCTACAATAATTTCTTCAGGCAACAATTAAAAGAACTGCTTACCTGGTATGGAAAGATTGATGAAGTTTGGTTTGACGGAGCCAACGGAGAAGGTCCGAATGGAAAAAAACAGGTGTATGACTGGGGCTCCTATTATGACCTGATAGATACAAACCAGCCGCAGGCCGTATGTGCTATTATGGGTGAGGATATAAGATGGGTTGGAACAGAAACAGGCTACGGGCGGGAAACTGAATGGAGTGCCACTGCACTGGCCCCCGGAGGAAGAAAAAGCAACAGGGAAAACAATGAAAGGCTTGGACTCAAAGCCACAGGTGATGACCTGGGATCAAGAAACATTATTCAAAAAGCTGATAAAATGTTCTGGTACCCTGCGGAAGTTGATGTTTCTATAAGACCCGGGTGGTTTTATCACAGCAATGAAGATGATAAAGTAAAATCACTGGAAGAACTCGTCGATATCTACTTTAGCTCGGTGGGAAGAAATGCTGTACTTCTTTTAAATATACCACCTGATACAAGAGGGTTAATACATGAAAATGATGCCTTGAGACTTAAGGAGCTGAGGGATTACCTTGACTCAACATTTGAAGATAATATTGCATACAGGGCTTTTACAAAGCACAGGGGAGCACGAAAAAGTATGGACGGAAATTATGAAACCTACATGTACATTGATGAATTCCCTGCACAGATTGAATTCAGCATCCCATTCCCGCAGGAATGTAATGTTTTTATGATTCAGGAATATATCAAAAAAGGTCAGCGCATTGAAGAGTTTATGCTCGAGGCCTTTATTAATGATGAATGGCTTGAGCTGGGAACATCTACTACTGTTGGCTATAAAAAAATGCTGCGCTTCGATAAAATATCAAGCGACAGGTTCAGGCTTACCATAAATAAATCAAGAGATAATGCAATGTTAAATGAAATAGGACTTTTTCTTGCACCCCCCCTCCTGCCCGGCAACGAATAGGGTTTTTATTAGTCTATATAATATAGAAGCGAAAGACAAAAGAGGACCGAGCGTTAATGATTTGCCCGGTGGGCAAATTTAGCGAGGGGCCAGGTAGTGGGGAGAAAGACCAAAGACGAAAGACTAAAGGCTAAGGGATTACCTTGACACCCCCGCGCTTTGTCCGACGAAGCCCGAAGGGCGAAGTCGGAAGGGAGTGAATAACAATAGTCCCGGTACCACAACTTGCACAACCCACTTGTATCTTCCGTACTTGTATCTTGTATCTTCCTGCTTCTTCGCCACTTTAACACTACATTAACACAATAATTTTGCGACTACGAAAACCTTCGTATATATTTGCCTACGAAACAATTCGTATAATGAAAAATATAAGTAGCAACAGGCCAACCGATTCAGAGATGGAGATTCTCGAAGTACTTTGGGAAAACGGACCTTCCAGTGTACGCTTTATCAATAATGAGATCAATAAAAAGAGACCATGCGGGTATACTACGACCCTGAAATTAATGCAGATTATGCTCAAAAAGCAACTGCTGACAAGAGAAGATAAAACAAAGGTACATATATACGCCCCGCTTGCAGACCGGGATGCGACAGAGGGTCTCCTGCTTGAAAATTTCCTTACAAAATCCTTTTCAGGGTCAGCTCACAGGCTTGTGATGCAGGCACTGGGCAATCATAATACCACAGATGCTGAGCTTGAAGAGATAAAAAAGCTGATAGATGAGCTTGAACGAAAACAATACGGAAACGATGAGTGAAATAATACCTAATAAAATACTGGAATCACTTGGTACCAGTCTCTTTAATTCCTTATGGATAGGTGCCATTATAATTGCAGTTACTTTTTTATTTACAATAGTGGTACGGGATGCAGCACGTACAAAATACCTTATTGCTTCTGCAGGACTTTCACTACTGCTTGCAGCTACAATAACGAGTTTTCTTATTAGCTATAACAGCATAAATAAAGACAGTAATGAAACAGGTTCATCCACAGGTAATAATTTATCAATAACCATTCAGAACAACGGATCAGAAGATACCCCGGGCTACAGATCTGCCGAAAAGAATAACCTGCTTACCCTTATGTATAGAAATACAAGGGTCTTTTTTATTGAAAATTCAGGAGTGGTGGTTATGACCTGGCTAAGTGGAATGCTCCTCTTCCTGTCAATGACAGCCGGGGGTTTATTCTACACATCGAGGATCAAAAAACTGGCTACACTTAGTCTTCCACAAGAATGGGAGCAAAGAATAGATTTGGTCAGGAAAAAGGTAAATCTGAAAAAAAATATAAGGGTATTACAATCTGCCACAGTAAGTGTACCGATGGTTGCAGGATACTTTAAGCCTGTTATACTTATACCGCTGTCAGCACTTGCACACATCCCGGCCGGGCAGCTTGAAGCAATAATTGCCCATGAAATGGCACATATCAGGAGAAATGACTTTTTTGTAAATATATTACAGACCATAGCAGAATCAGTCCTGTTCTTCAATCCTGCTACATGGTACCTTTCTTCACTAATGCGCATAGAAAGGGAAAACTGCTGCGATGATATTGCCCTAAAAGCCGGGTACAATGCCTTCGACTATGCCAGGGCACTGTTAAGTGTGCAAAATTTCAGCCAGGAAAAATACTACGGACAGGTAGCAATATTTAATAAAAAAAATAACAAACTATTAGAAAGAATTAAAAGAATCACAGCCATGAAAAGTTCAAAAACAAACACTCTGCAACGCATTATAGCACTTGTTAGTATCACTTTAATACTGACCGGAACCGGTATAATGCTAAGTATGTCATCATGCACAACTGCTAATGCTGCCGGCTCAGGAAAGATAGCAGAAAACACACCCCGTGAGTCTACTAAGATGCCAGCCCTGCATGAAGTTAAAGAAGATATTCTTATTACACAGGACACAATCAGGGGCCATAACTCTGTTATTGTAAATACAGATTGGACAGACCCGTCAGATAATGAAAACAAACGTGTAAAAGCCTTGTTTGAATTTGGTGAAATTACAGAGTTGAGTATTGACGGGGAAATGATTCCGGAAAACGAATATAACAGATACGACGAACTGATTTCTCAGCTTCACCATGAATACAGGGAAGCCATGGAAGAAATTGAGGATCTTAATATTGAAGAGATAGAAAGAGAAGTAGAAAGGGCAATAAAGGAAGTGGAATACATTGATATTGAAGAGATAGAAAGAGATGTAGAAAGGGCAATGAAGGAAGTGGAAAACATTGATATTGAAGAGATAGAAAGAGATGTAGAAAGGGCAATGAAGGAAGTGGAAGACATTGATTTTGAAGAGATAGAGAGAGATGTAGAAAGGGCAATGAAGGAAGTGGAAGACATTGATTTTGAAGAGATAGAAAGAGAAATGGAAAAAGCAATGAAAGAAATCGAAAATATTGACATGGAAAAGATAGAAAAAGAAGTAGAAAGAGCAATGAAAGAATTAAAAGAGAAACTTAAAGATCTTGAAAAGAAAAGCAGCGAAAAAGAACCCGGGAATGATGAACTGGGAAGGGAAAAAGAAAGACTGGAAAAGAAGCTGGTCGAATTGCAGGCGATGGATTAATATTATCTCTTTACACCCCTGCTCTGGCTTTCCAGCATTTTTCTGTACCTGGTAAGGGAAATTCTTTCATAAACCTGGAAACTGCGGTAAACTGAATTCACTGAACCAAACCCTGACTTCTCAGTGAGTTCCTCAACCGTAGTTGAAGGATCGCTGTCTAAAAGGTTCTTTGCGTGCCTGAACCTGTACTGATTTACAAAGCTGACAAAGTTCATTTTAAACCTCTTGTTAATAATATTCGAAACGTAGGTACGGTTAGTTCCGAGCCTATTACAGACATCCGTAATCTTAAGATCCTTAACAAGATAGACCCTGTCTGTCTCAAACAAATGCCTGAGCCGGTCTTCAAGGTTGACTTTTGCATCTTCGCTCATTTCAGTATCTGCTATTTTTGTCTCTTTCCTTTCCGGCTCAGGTGTTTTTTGCCTGTATCCAAGATAGCCAATAATAAAAAGTAATGATGAAAACACAATTGATGGGAACAAGAGTTTCACATTATTGTCCAGGAACTCCTCTCTGCCAAAAATTGCAAGAGCAATTGAAGAAACAGAAGCTATGAAATACAGGATATTCATTACACTTACCCACCTTAGTGATCTTCCCCGGAGATCGGAATAATAGTTTCCTATACGAATTCTGTATTTTCGTAATAACCTATTTACCAGTGCCATATAAACTATAACCTGGATAATAAAAACTATCCTGCCGGCCAGGTATATAATATAGGGCACCATAAATTCGCCCTGTGGGCTGTCATAGCCTGTAAGAACCCGGGCTACGTATTCGAACCTTTTGGGCTCATTCAGGGAAAGGTATCCGGCAATAGATAATAAATAGAAAAAAACCGGTATAAGCAGGTACCTGAAATGTAACATGAAGGAGAAGGTCCGGTCACGTGTCAATAAACGAACATATATATAATACATCGGATAAACTGCAAGCGAAGTGGCTGTATACAACGGATCAAAGAAAAGGTAAATACGGAACTCATGATTGAAAAAGAAAAAATGCGACAGGTATAATAAAAATGCCACCAGCATGAATTCGCCGAGGAATACTTTTGGCCCGTTTGATTTTTTTGAGTGTAAAACTAAAACCAGCATCCAGAAAAAAGCAACATATACAGGACTTATTAATATTAAAGTTCTTATCATAACCGGCCAGTTTTACCTGGAAAATTTATACCTGATCAACCAGACAATAATTGAAAAGTTGATACTAAAATACTGAATTTATTTTATGATATATATAAATATACATATTGAAAATAAATTTTTATGTTTTGAGAACAAATATAGAACTGCTGTTAATAATTTTGATCCACAACAGGTATTTATTGACGAATAACTTTTTTGTTCAGGTATTTCTTAATTCATCTTATTTATTCCAGACAAGTGTTATTCTAACCAGAGAATGGAAATACCCCTGACAGCTGAGGAGATCACTGCCATCCCCCGGACAGTGAGCTCCTCTTTCTTTATCTGCCACCTGCTAAGTCCAACTGGGTAACCGAGATTACAAAGATAGCTGAAGGGTCATATTTTATTGACGAGCAACGCGCCGGACCCTACCTTATGTGGCATCATGAACATCATTTTAAACCATCGGGAGAAGGTACTGCTATGTATGACAAGGTAAGCTACAGGCTCCCCGGCGGTCCAATTGGACTCCTGGCTCATTCCCTGTTTATCAGGAAAAAGCTTATGACAATCTTCAGTTACAGGTACGATACCATGGAAAGCTACTTTAACAAATAAATAGTTATATTTGAATTTATCACGCAGAATTTAAAATAAACCAGATGAAGAGTATTAATGTATTGATTATCTCAGGCCTGCTCATGCTTTCAAGCTTTGCAGCAAAGGGCCAGGAAGAACCGTTGTGGCTGCGCTATCCCGCAATATCACCGGACGGACAAAGTATTCTTTTTAACTATAAAGGTGACATTTTCAGGGTTTCAGCCGGAGGCGGCCAGGCCGTTCCCCTTACGCTCAGCGATAGTTACGAATATTCAGCTGTCTGGAGTCATGATGGCAGTAAAATAGCCTTTGCATCAGACAGGTACGGCAATTTTGATGTTTTTGTAATGCCATCTGCGGGAGGACAGGCCCACAGGCTTACATACCATTCAAATAATGAAAAACCCTCCTGCTTTAGCGTAGATAATAACAATATTATTTTTTCAGCACTCCGCCAGGATCTGCATACACATGTGCAGTTTCCCACCAGTGTAATGGAAGAATTATATTCCGTGCCCTGCAGGAAAGGACGAGTATCCCAGGTATTGACAACACCTGCGCATGATGCTGTTTACAGCCCTGACGGGTCAAGGCTCATTTTCCACGACAGGAAAGGATATGAGAATGACTGGAGGAAACACCATACCTCTTCTGTTACAAGGGATATATGGACTTATGACCTGGAAGAGAAAAAATATATCCAGCTCTCAACATTTGAAGGAGAAAACCGTAACCCGGTATTTGCCGGTAACAATAATGACTTTTATTTCCTTTCAGAAGAAACAGGCTCTTTCAATGTACATAAAAGTTCAATCAGTAATCCCGCCAACAGCAGTGTTGTCACAAACTTTGACAATCATCCGGTCAGGTTTCTCACCCGTTCTGATGATAATACATTATGCTTCAGCTATCATGGCGAGATATATACCATGAGGCCCGGTAGTGAACCCCAAAAATTAAATGTGAGCATCAGTTATGACGGGATGCAGGATATTGAAAAACTGGTAAAGGTAAATAATGGTTTTACTGAATTAACACTCTCACCAAACAACAAAGAATTTGCCTATGTCTTCAGGGGAGAAATCTTTGTCAGCAGCATTGAAGAAGGAACAACAAAAAGAATTACTAACACACCCTGGCAGGAAAGAAGCGTGGATTTCAGTCCTGATGGCCGCACACTGGTATATGCAGCCGAGGTTGATACAAGCTGGAATATATATACACGCTCGATTGAAAGAGATGAAGAACCATATTTCTTTGTTTCAACAATACTTGAACAAAAAACGGTAATTGCAACAGATAAAGAAGAATTTCAACCTGTTTATTCACCTGACGGAAAAGAAATAGCGTACCTGGAAGACAGAACTACGCTGAAAGTCATTAATCTGAAAAGTGGTAAAAGCAGGACAGTACTACCTGCAAAATATAATTATTCCTACAGCGACGGCGACCAGTGGTTCAGGTGGTCACCGGACAGTAAATGGCTGCTGGTTACATTCGGTCAAAAAGAAAGAGTTATGTCAGATGAGGTAGGTCTTGTTAAAGCTTCAGGTGAGGGAGAGGTGATCAATCTTACTAAAAGCGGGTACAGCGACAGCGCACCCAGGTGGTCAAAGAAAGGCAAACTGATGACCTGGGCAACAACACGCCAGGGATCTTTCGGTGAAAACCGTGGTGCAGTAAGCCGTGATATATATGCAATGTTCTTCACACAGGAGGCATTTGACAGGTTTAATCTTTCTGAAGAGGAGTACGGGCTATTGAAGGAAAAAGAGGAAAAGAATAAGGAAGAAACAAACGGGGAAAATGAAACTGAAAAGAAGAAAAGAGATAAAGGAAAAGAAGAGAAAGAAGAAGTTGAAGAGCTTGCTTTCGATATGAAAAACATTGAAGACCGTAAAGAACGGCTTACAATTCATACTTCAAGGTTAAGAGACTGGGTGCTGTCAGATGATGGTGAAAAGCTTTACTACCTCACCCGCTTTGAGGGAAAATATAATATCTGGGAAACAGAATTAAGAACGAAGAAGACAAAAATGTTTGCAAAACTCAACGCAGGAAATGCAGATATGGAACTTTCTGAAGACGGCAAGTTCATTTTGGCTATCTCCGACGGCAAACCGGTTAAGGTTGATCTTAAAGATGGGAAACCAAAGCCAATTGCATGCAAGGGACAAATGATACTGAGAAAATCAGATGAAAGAGCTTATATATTTGATCATTGCTGGAGACAGGTTAGAGAGAAATTCTATGTGCCTGACCTGCAAGGTGTAGACTGGGAGTTTTACTACGATGAGTATAAAATATTCCTTCCATTCATAAACAATAATTATGACTTTGCTGAGATGCTAAGTGAAATGCTGGGAGAGCTAAACGCATCTCATACAGGAAGCGGATACAGGCACAGTGCAGATGACGGTGACAGGACCGCATCGCTCGGGCTGCTTTATGACTATGCTCACAATGCCGCAGGATTAAAAATAGCTGAGGTGATAGAAGGAGGACCCCTTGACCGGGCTGACACCAGGTTAAAAGCCGGAGATATAATAGAAAAAATAGACGGACAGAAGGTAAACGCTGATATAGATTTCTATAAATTACTCAACCGCACAGGGGGTAAATACATATTACTCTCTCTGCACAGGCCGTCTACAGGTAGCAAATGGGAAGAAACCGTTAAACCTGTTTCGCTGGGTGCTGAGAACCAGTTGCTCTACAAAAGGTGGGTAGAATCAAGTCGTGAAAAAGTAAACAGGCTGTCAGACGGTGAATTGGGCTATGTACATGTAAGGGGAATGAATGACGCCAGTATGAGAACAGTTATCGAAGAAGCACTGGGCAGACATCTCTCCGATAAAGCTCTCATTGTAGATACCCGCTTTAATGGAGGAGGTAACCTGCATGATGTCCTTTCTGATTTCCTTACCGGTGAAAAATACATGGATATTATTCCCCATGGTCAGAACGTGGGATACCAGCCGGGTAGCAGGTGGATAAAACCATCTATTGTCCTGATGGGTGAAAGTAATTATTCAGACGCTCATCTCTTCCCAGTTGCCTATAAGATGAAAGGCGGCGGTCAGACACTAGGTATGCCCGTGCCCGGTACCGGCACTTTCGTATGGTGGGAAACACAGATAGACCCTACAATATATTTCGGAATTCCAATGGGAGGATGGAAACCGGTTGGCGAACCATTCTGTGAAAATAACCAGATGGAACCGGATATAAAAGTTATGAATGAGCCCGGGAAGATGGCAAAAGGACATGATCAGCAAATTGAAAAAGCAGTAGAAATTTTACTGAAAAAATAGATTCTGGTACGATTATATGTGCTTTAGCAATTCCTGAAAAAACGAACAGTATTTATACCAGATCAGAAGTCAGGATACAAATTATTAAGTCTTCCATACATTTCTGGTATCTTTGAATCATATTATATGGATAATTTCATTTTTTCTAATCTGTATCAGTATGGAAACGAGGATAAGATATGTAAAGGGTGATGCTACCGAGCCGCAGGGCGATGGCAAAAAGATAACCTACAGGACACTTACACAACAAGGTGTTGCTGTAACTGTCTATGACCTCAGATAAATAAACAACATGGAACCAGTTTACCTTGATTATAATGCTACAACACCGGTGGCACCGGAAGTAGCCGAAGCAATGCGTCCATACATTGATAAGTTTTTCGGAAATCCTTCAAGCCTTCATTCCTTTGGTACTGCAACAAAAATTGCAGTTGAAAATTCCAGAAGGCAGGTTGCAGGTCTCCTGGACTGTGATCCGGATGAAATTGTTTTTACAAGTGGAGGTACTGAATCAAACAATTATGCCATAAAAGGCATCGCTTTTGGCCACAAGAAAAAAGGTAAACATATTATTACCTCTGCAATCGAACATCCTGCCGTATACGAAGTCTGCAAATACCTTGAAGACCATGGCTTTGAACTCACTTACCTTCCCGTTGACAGCTATGGAATGGTAGACCCGTCTTCTGTTTCAGATTCAATTAAAGACAATACGATACTGATTACTGTCATGCATGCGAATAATGAGGTTGGAACCATACAACCCATTGAGGAGATTTCAGTAATTGCAAAAGAGCATGGCATTATTTTCCACACTGATGCAGCACAATCTGCCGGTAAGATACCAACCCGTGTAAAGGACCTGGGGGTTGACCTGCTGAGTATTGCAGGCCATAAGTTATACGCTCCAAAAGGTATAGGAGCTTTATATATCAAAAACGGGACGAGCCTTGAGAAGCTCATTCACGGGGCAGATCATGAGCGTAACATGAGGGCCGGCACAGAAAATGTCCTCGAAATAGTAGGCCTTGGAAAAGCATGCGAGATGGCTGCAAAGAACCTACCCGAATACCAAAAACATTACAGAGAGAACCGTGACCGACTGCTGGAATTACTGGAAGATGCTGTTCCCGGGTTAAGAGTAAACAATCATAAAGAAAAATGTCTTCCAAATACACTTAGCATTTCTTTTCCGGGCCTTGAGGCCAATACGCTGATATCACGTCTTGAAAATGTGGCTGCCTCGGCTGGTGCTGCCTGCCATGCTGAAAGCATAGATGTATCACAGGTACTGGAAGCAATGAAAATTCCGGTCAGATACGCCATGGGAACTATCAGGTTTTCAACTGGCAGGTACAACAAGCCCGGAGAGATGGAACTTGCAGCAAAAGAGATTGCAGAAACAGTATCCTCCCTCAGACCACGGGATGAAAAAAATCTTTCTTCCGCTGAAGAATCTGCTGTCTCCGCTGATAAGATAAAACTTACACATTATACTCACGGACTCGGTTGCGCCTGCAAGATACAGCCACAAAACCTTGAGAAGGTACTGGAGGGCATGCAGACATTTTCCCATCCTGATGTCCTGGTTGGCACAGAAACTTCAGACGATGCCGGTGTTTACAGGATAAATGATAAGCAGGCTATTGTTCAGACACTTGATTTCTTCACACCTGTAGTGGATAATCCATATCATTTTGGAGCAATAGCTGCTTCCAATGCTTTGAGTGATATTTATGCTATGGGTGCAAAACCGCTTTTTGCCCTTAATATTGTCGGGTTTCCGGAAGACACATTACCCCTGGAAGTACTGAAACAAATCCTGCAAGGAGCATCAGACAAGGCAGCAGAAGCCGGTATACCAATACTTGGCGGGCATACAATTGAGGATCCAGAACCTAAATTCGGCCTTGTTGTAAGCGGTATAACGCACCCCGGCAAAATATTAAGAAACAGTGGGGCTGAACCGGGGGATTCAATTATCCTGACAAAGGCAATCGGTACAGGAATATTGTCAACCGCTCTGAAGAGGGGATTGCTGGACAATGATCTCCAGGACTTATTGATCAGTACAATGACAGAACTTAATAAGCTGCCTGCTGAACTAATGCAGAAATATAATGTGCATGCCTGCACCGATGTAACCGGGTTTGGTCTGGCAGGCCACCTCAGGGAAATGACACGTGGTTCAGCCTGCGATGCTGAAGTAAAGGTTGATGATTTACCACTTATCCGTGAAACACGTAACCTGGCGGCAGGTGGAATTATTCCCGGCGGGACTTATAACAATCACAAATTTGTAAAAGATGATGTAAATTACGGAAGGCTTGGAAAAACAATGCAACTGGTGTTATGTGATGCCCAGACATCAGGCGGCCTGCTTATATCTATGCCCCGGGAAGAAGCCCGGTCATTCATTGAAGAATTACACGCTCACAATCTGCCTGATGCCTCAATAATAGGTACATTCATAAAAAAAGGTAAAGGCAGAATTTCCTTTTTATAATAACAAACAAACTTATTACCAATGAAAGATCCCACTCTCGACTATAATCTTAAAGACCTTAAAAAAATGATTGTACGTTCCTCGGAAATAATCGAGGAATGGTATATGAAGGGACTAAGAGACAATAAAATATACAGGAATCACACACCGGGAGAAATCAGGGACATATTTGATGAGCCTCTGCCTGAAAAAGGCACTGATCCAATGAAAATACTGGAAACTATCAGAGAAGATGTTTTCAGAACCTCTAATTTTAATCCCAGTCCTAATTACTACGGGTATATAACAGGTGGCGGTAATCATGCCTCAATACTGGCTGAACTGCTGAAGAGCAGCCTGAACCAGAATAATTTAAAATGGCACAGTGCCCCTGCCAATTCAGAAATGGAAAAGATAGTAATAAGGTGGATCTGTGATTTTATAGCTTATCCCCCGGATTCAGCGGGAGTACTTGTCAGCGGCGGATCCGTTGCCAATTTCCTTAACCTAGCAGTTATGCGTAAAATAATGAGCAGGGAAAATATTTCCGAAGAAGGATTATATAACTCTATCCCCATGACTGTGTATGTTTCAGACCAGGGCCACTCCAGTATTGACAAGGCAATAGACATGCTTGGTATAGGAAAAAAATACCTCAGGAAAATAGAGTCCGATAAAGAACTGAGAATAAACATTAAATCACTGGAGAAAACAATAGCTGATGACAGAAAAACAGGCTTACATCCTTCTTGTATAATAGGTATTGCAGGAACCACAAATAATGGGGCCGTGGATCCTTTGAAAGAACTGGGTGAAATAGCAAAAGAAAACGGTATGTGGTATATTGTTGACGGAGCTTATGGACTGCCCGCCGCGGGCACTGATCTGAAAAAGGAACTTTTTGAGGGATTCAGTATGGCAGATTCATTGCTTATCAATCCACATAAATGGTTTTATGTCCCTTTTGAAGCTTCAGCCGTTATAGTAAAAAACAGGCAGGCCCTCAGAGACACTTTCAGCCTTGTTCCTGAATATCTCAAAGGGGGAAATGATGAAAACCAGAGAGACGACCTTATGAATTATAACCTTCAGCTGACCAAGGATTTTAAAGCACTAAAAGTTTGGATGACATTCAAGGCATACGGTACAGAACGGCTGAAAGCAGCAATTGAAAATGACTGCAGGCTTGCAAGCTATGCAGCAGAGATAATAAATAAATCAGAAGACTTTGAGCTACTGGCGCCTGTTCCCCTTTCAATAGTGTGTTTCAGATATACCGGGAGAGGTGGTGAAATCAGGAATAAGGAGCAACTACTGGAAAAAATAAATAGCCGGTTGCCCGGTGAGATAGAAAAAGACGGCAGGATCTTCTTTGCTGCAACAAAAATCAAGGGGAAAACTGCCCTGAGGATTAATCTTACCAATCACAGGAGAAAAAAGAAAGATATTGACTTCCTTTTTAAGGTTATCAGGGACTTAGCAACCGGGATTACGGTGTAATATTTACAAAAGAGACAGAGATTAAATAAATTTCTTTATATTTGAACATTGTTTAATCATGAGGGACTTATAGTCCTGGTACTTCGTTACTCAGCTAATTAAGTTCGCAGACAAAAGACTCTCAGTAATTTTTTTATTTCAAATGAACATTTTTGTTGCAAGACTTTCGTATCAGACTACGGAAGAACAATTAGATCAGCTATTTCAAAAATATGGAGAAGTAGCATCTGCTAAGATTATCTTCGACAGGTACGAAGGAAGATCTAAAGGTTACGGCTTTGTCGAAATGCCAAATGATGATGAGGCACTCGATGCAATTAACGCACTCAATGACACCGAATTTGACGGACGTCAGATAGTAGTTAAAAAAGCCAGACCGAAAGAAGATAACTCCAGGGATTAATAATATAATACCCTGAGGTCTATAGCATTTTATCGGGTCATGCTCATTAAAACACAGATCTGAGAAAGACCCGCTTTTTTACGAGAAACTTTACCGGACAATCAGCAAAACATGCTGCTTGTCCGGTTTTTTTATTAGTATATGACACAAGTATTAGTAAATTTGCATGCGGAACCACTAATAAATTGCGGTTATGAAAAAATTAATTATCAGCCTGGTACTTTTTACAGCTATCCTGGCATCAGCTATGTCACAGACTCGTCAGGCCAGTCATTCGGCCGCTCTTAAGACAGGCGTAAAAACCATTGATCTGATTAACGGGCTCCGGATTAAAGTAGATTTCAACCCTGAAAAAGAAACACTCTGGTTTACAGGCGAATCAAAGGATTTGAAAATGTTTATTACAGAATTCATCCCCCTGGCAAACCCGCGTGATACAAAGATTGAAATAGGTAAAAGTTACCGGCTGGACAATATGTATGCCAGCATTGAATACAAAATACTTGAAATACAGGATAACAGGGTTACCCGAATATGGTTCAGAATAGCAGCTAAAACCCTTCAACTGCCTGAGAAGAACTGGATATAATTTTTTTAAGAGAGGTGTACATTGTATGAGTGAGACAGATTACATGAAAGCAGTAGTTCAGGAAAATGAAGGAGACAGCTTAGAAATAAAAGAGATTCCCATACCGGTACCCGGACCAGGTGAGGTACTGGTAAAAATGGACTACTCGCCAATAAATCCTTCCGACCTTAGCCTGATTCAGGGCACTTACGCAATAAAAACCGGATACCCCCTGGTGCCCGGTATTGAGGGATCAGGAAGAGTGATAGATGCTGGCAAAGGCCTGATAGGCAAACTAAGAATAGGTAAAAGAGTAGCCTGTACATCATCTCAGAACAGAGATGGCACATGGGCTGAATACATGGTAACATCTGCTTACAGGGTAATACCTCTCAGCAGGACTATCGAAGATAAGCAGGGATCCATGCTGCTTGTAAACCCGCTTACAGCATCTGCTTTTGTTGAAATTGCTAAAAAGAAAGGACACAGGACAATTGTAAATAATGCTGCCGCAAGTGCACTTGGAAAGATGCTGATATACCTGTGTAAAAAAAATGACCTGGAGCTTATAAATATTGTAAGAAGAGAAGATCAGATTAAAACACTTAGGGGACTAAAAGCTGAATATATATTATCAAGTGATTCACCTGATTTTGAAAAAGAACTGGGCTTTATCGCAAATAAGATGAATGCCAGGCTCTTCTTCGATGCCGTTGGAGGCAATCAGACCGGGATAATACTTAAAGTATCTCCTCCGGGCAGTACGATTGTTACATATGCAAAACTCTCAGAAACAAACATCAGTATTGATCCCAGGCTTCTTATCCAGCAGAATAAAAAACTGGAAGGATTCTACCTTGGTCATTACACATCGGGTAAGTCTGTACTTGAAAATATTAAAACAATAAATAGAATGAAAAGCCTGATGTCTAATGGACTGGCAATTAATATCTCATCAGTTTATCCATTGGAAAATATAAATAAAGCACTCAAGCAATACCGCAATAACATGTCGTCAGGAAAGGTGCTGATCCAGATTTGAAATAACATAATTTATTTAAACCCTGCTTCATTTATTACACGCCTGGAGTAAATTTACCAAGGGTAGGCGGTAAATTCTCCCTTATCTTATCCAGGGCTGAATCATTCTCTTTCTTAAGTTTATTTTGCAGGGCCCTGTACCTGTCAACAAACTTATCCTTTTTCTTCCCTTTGGCATTAAAAAATAATCTCACCGATTCAGAAAGTACAAGCTTGTCGTGCCATTCGCCAATAAGCTTTTCTGTCCGGTTAAGACTTTCAAAGTGACTTTCGGTCAAAGTACTGCCTTCTTCCGGCCAGCTTAATTTCAGCAAGGGTTTAATATTCTTAAAAATCCTTCTTACATCATGAATATATTCGTAATCATCCGGTGAATCATCAAGTAATTGCTTTATTCTGGAGCTTTCAGAATAAATGAAGTCATCAATCTTTTTGATGAGTTCTGGTTCTGTATAAGCGGATAGCATATCCCCTACCCGGGTATTCATTTCTTCCAGTCGGGTATAATTAAATGAAACAATAGCATTATCCAGGTTCTCATTCCATGCAGGCCTCAGTTTTGATACGTATTTTGAGAACGGCTCTATTAATGCCTTTCCTGGTTTATGATTTTCCAGTATTCTCAAGTTAACCTGGCTCTCCCTGATCAGACCGGCAGCCTTAAATACAGGTTTGAACAGCCTGTAATGATCCTTTGCCCTGAATTCAGAAGGATGCAAAAACTGCAAAAAACGGAAAATTGCCTTAATTCTCTTAACCCGGACCCTTAACTGGTGTAAATCCCTTTCCTTATACTTTCCCGGAATATCTTCCAGGAATGAGCAAGTATCATCCACCTGCTTTGAATAAAATGTAAATAGAAACACCTGCTTATTGTCAACCATTTTAAATGACTGTTTAACTGTAATTTAATGAATTTATTATTGAATGCAAGTAGTTGTGGCATATGCATTCATCCTGATAATGCAATAATAGTCATTTATATTAACTTTGGGGAAATTCAATACTATGATGAAATTTGAGTTTAAAGCTATAGGATTCATTCGCACGAGCAACAGGGAAATAGAGGGAACACCTATTCAACCCGTATATGCGCGGGATGAAACAGGCAAAGCAGAAATACTCCTGGAATATATCCCTGGAATAAAAGATCTTGAGGGATTTTCTCATATTATTATTATATATGTATTTGACCGTCACAGGAGAGGCGATTTTAAACTTCATACAAAGCCCTATCTCGACACAAAAGCAAGGGGAGTTTTCTCCACCAGGGCTCCAAAAAGACCTAATAACATAGGTATGTCTGTTGTCAGGCTTGAACAGATAAGTAACAATATGATTTTCTTTTCAGGTGCAGATATGCTGGACAATACCCCGATACTGGATATTAAGCCTTTCGTTCCGGATTTTGATGCTGCAAATAACTGCAGAACAGGATGGCTTGAGGGTAAAATAAACATTGAAGATAAAAAAAGAGCAGATGACAGGTTCTGATTATATTCTTACAGACAATTACCGGTATGAGTTAAATGAGCTTGAAACGAATGATATCTCTATCTTCTGGATGAGAAGGGATTTAAGACTTGATGATAATACAGCACTAAGCCAGGCCCTTAAAAGCGGAAAGGGAACAATTATCCTTTTCATATTTGATAATGATATTTTAAGCAATCTGAAAAAGGATGATGCAAGGGTTTCCTTTATCTATGATTCATTAAAAAGTATTAACAAATCATTATCCGGGTATAATAGCTCTCTGTTGATCCTGAAGGGTAACTGCATGAAATGCTGGAAGGACATCGTAACAGAATTAAATATAAAATCTGTTTATTGTAATCGCGATTATGAACCATATGCCAGGCAAAGAGACAGTGAGATTGAAGAATTACTTAAATCCATGGGGATTGAATTTCACAGCTATAAAGACCAGGTAATATATGAAAAAGATGAAGTTGTCAAAAATGATTCGTTGCCCTATACTGTTTTTACACCCTACAGCAAAAAATGGATGAGCAGGCTTCAGCAAAACGGCATACCTGAAGAACAAAGATCAGCAGACTTACTTAAACATCTTGTTAAAGTCAATTTTTCAATGCCGGACATCCGGGAAACCGGTTTCAAAAAATCACCATTGAAACCCTTTAAATTCCGTCCGGAACATATCAATGATTATGATAAACACAGAGATATACCTTCCCTGGATGCAACCAGTTTTGCAGGCACATACCTGAGATTCGGTACAATAAGTATACGACAACTGGTAAAAACAGCCTGGATGGTTAATAAGGTATATCTGGATGAACTGATATGGCGCGAGTTTTTTATGCAGATACTTTATCATTTTCCACATGTAAGCGGAAATAGCTTCAGGTCAAAATATGACAATATACAATGGGTTAATGACACTGAATTGTTTAACAGGTGGTGCACGGGTAAAACAGGTTACCCGATCGTGGATGCGGGGATGAGACAACTGAATGTAACAGGCTATATGCACAACAGGGTCAGAATGATAACTGCCTCTTTCCTTTGTAAACACCTTCTGACTGACTGGCGGTGGGGAGAAAAATATTTTGCTCAAAAACTTTTTGATTTTGAATTATCATCAAATAATGGAAACTGGCAATGGGCTGCCGGATCAGGTTGTGATGCAGCACCATATTTCAGGGTATTTAACCCATGGCAGCAGACAAAAAAATTTGACAGGGATAGTGTATACATAAAAAAATGGATACCCGAATATGGTACACCGGATTATCCTGAACCGGTAATTGATCATAAGTATGCCCGGAACAGGGCGATTGAAACATACAAGCATTATTTAAAACAGAATAACTAGAAAGAATGTCTTTAAAAAAATTGTTTAAAAGAAATACTCATAACGGTTTTTTCCGTGCCCTGGGAGATTTTGGTCTTGTAATTAGAAGGTTTTATGAAAACAGGAATCATGATATCCACAGCAACGGTGAACTTACAGTTATAAAGAAGCTGGCAAAACTGGAACCTTCCGTAATAATCGACGGAGGAGCAAATACCGGCAGGTATTCAATGATATTGAATAAGCACTGCAAAGATGCCACGATTTACTCACTTGAACCGGTAAAAAGTACTTTCAATATTCTAAGTGATAATACTGAAAAAATACCTGAAATAAATCCAGTAAACAAAGGCTTGTTTTCCTCATCAATTGAGAAAGAAATAAACATTTTTCCATCACATACACACTCATCCCTCTACGATATTAAAGGAGTACCTTATAGTAAGGTGGAACAGTGCAGGATAAGCCTTATTGATGGTGATACTTTGCTTAATACACTCGGAATTGAAAGAGCAGACTTCATAAAGCTTGATCTTGAAGGCTCCGAATATGAGGCATTGCTTGGCTTTAAGGAAGCATTCAGTAAAGGCAACATACGAATGGTACAGTTTGAATATGGTTATATCAACATAACAACCCGCAAACTGTTAATTGACTTCTACGATTTCTTCGAACAATACGGTTACCAGGTCGGCAAAATCTTTCCCAAAAGCGTTGAATTCAGACCCTATAAATTCAAATATGAAGATTTTATAGGACCTAACTTTATTGCTGTGCGGAAAAAAGATAAGGAATTGATTAATCTGCTTTCCATCGGGAAATAGTATATCTGTACACTTCTTCACTTAATCCTCAGTCTGTTTGGGATCCTGGTCCTGTATATATATTATATTTATGCTTATTATCTCGTATCTATTAATTATTTTTAGGCCGTTTTTACTTTTACCCGGATCGATTAATTACATCTGATGAATAAGAAAGGGAAGATTCGCAAACACTGGTTTTATATCTGGATAATATTAATAGTTATAATACTCAGCCTTTATTTCACACATAAAGAATGGTTTGACCTGAGTTTTCTTAAAGCATATTCAGACGATAACAAGCTGCTGGTAACCGTGGTATATCTTGCTGTATTATCTCTTATCGGTCTAACTTTTCTTCCTTCCACCCCTTTTGCCATGGCCGGTCTGCTCTTTTTTCCTCCAGCCGAAGCATACGTTATTAATATTACAGGCATAATAACATCTACAACAATAGTTTACTATTTCACTCGCTTCCTTGGACTGGACGGGTGGATCGAAAGGAGATTTCCAAGGCAGATACAAAAAACAAAAGATGCACTTAGCAGGAAAGAACTGCCGATAATTGCCGGGTGGAGTTTTTTCCCCGTTGTACCTACCGACCTGATCATTTATGTAAGCAGCACTCTTCGTATTCCGTATGTAAAATGTCTATTCGGTGTTCTGATTGGAGAAGGACTGCTTAATGCTCTGTATATTTTCTCGATTGATTTCCTGGTCTGAAAACAGTCCGGGTTTTTGTTCCATTAACCGGGGCTGGATTAATCAGAAAATTTTACTTTTGTCCTAAAATATCATCTATTCACTGTTTTGGGCAAAATTCAGATTATGAACAGATTTTTATCACTGTTAATTGGTTTAACTATTCCTTTTTTACATGCTTTATCCCAGGAATCAGGAAATACGGGAAATGACGGGACACTAATAAGAAATACCACGATTTCAGGTGAATGGTTCCTGGGATTCGGATACAATGATTATACCGAAATAAGTACATTCCATCTCAAACGGGGCTACTTCACGATCAGGACAAAACTGAACGATATGTTCTCTGTCAGGTACACCCAGGATATTACTACTGATGTGGAAGGAAGTGACATGGGAAATGTTGAAATGCGACTGAAATATCTTTTACTTGATATCAATTTTGATAAGACCTCCTTCCTTAAGAATACACACCTGGAGCTTGGCCTGGTACACAGGCCATGGCTTGAATATGAACAAAAGCTTACAGGGTACAGGGTACAGGGGAAAATGTTCAGCGACAGGTACCACCTGGTTAGTTCAGCGGATTTTGGAATTACTTATGGAGGGCTCCTCGGAGAAAAAATGGATGAGGATTACCAGGAGCGCTACGGTTCATATTACCCGGGACGGTATGGAAGTTTTTGCCTAGGTGTTTATAATGGCGGAGGGTACCATGCCCTTGAAGAAAATAACAACAAGATAGTCGAAGGCAGATTGACAATAAGGCCCCTGCCCGATCACTTGCCCGGAGTACAATGTACGTATACCTTTTCTTACGGTAAATCAAATACAAGTTTAAATGAATCCAGGTATGCACTTAACATCTTCCATATTGCATCCATTAGTGAAAGCCATAAACTAATGCTACAGTATTACACGGGAAAGGGTGGTTATAATGGTCAATACATTAATGATGAGGGAATATCTCTTGCAAATGAAGGATTTTCAGGATTTGCGGAATTAATGATACCAAAAACAAGTTTTTCTCTTTTCTCCCGCTATGACAGGCTAATCTCACACCAGGAAACTGACATTAGTAAACAAACCTTTATTGCAGGGCTAGCCTACCGTTTTCTGCGGAATAAGGTATTGTTTAACTATGATCACAGCGATTCTGACGGTGCAATTACAAATATCTATGAGATAGCACTGGAAATAAATTTTTAAAATACCGGTCAATTAAATATCAGGAATCTACAATCTCAATGAATTCTTCAGATGTGCTTACACAGATAATATTTGAAGGCAGATCCGTTCCAACATCCTTTGCAAGATTACCGCTGACAATAATCTTACTGTCACTGAAACTTTCGGACAAATCTTTTAAATACTTATCCCTGTCCTTAGCAGCAATTTCTGTATAGGCAGCGGTTACAATAAAGTCTGCCGGCCATATATCAACCGAACGCCTGACGGAGTCAAGCGGTGTTACCGGTCCAAGGTATAATACTTCATGACCATATTTCCTGGCAAGGTAAGTCATAAAAAGCAAGCCAAGCTCATGCATCTCATTCTCAGGCAAAAAGAGAAGGATTTTACTTGCATCGTTTCTCTTGATTACCTGTGCATCAATATTAGAAATCAGTTTTTGACGGATAAGATTTGTAACAAAATGCTCCTGCCCAGGGGTTATTGAGCCTGTGATCCAAAGCATTCCGACCCTGTGAAGGAAAGGAAAGATAATACTGGTAAAAGTGTCCACGAACCCCCTGTTGAGTATTAAACGTGTGACTAACTCGTTAAAAGACAGTTCATCAAGATTTATCATTGCAACTACAAGCGACTCAATCTGGGTATCGGTTTGAGAAGGATCCTGTGACATATATGCCACCTTCTCCTGGATCTCTGAAACACTGAGTGATGCAATTTTGGATATTTTGAAACCATTGCGGTTAAGGATTGAAATATTAATAAGTTTTTTAAGATCCTCATCACTGTACCTGCGCCTGTTAGTATCTGTACGTCCGGGATCAACAATATCATACCTCTTCTCCCATATCCTGATTGTATGGGCTTTTATTCCTGATAGCCTCTCCAGATCTTTTATTGTATATTCTCCCATTGGCATGATATTGATGTTTTAAATATAATACTACTTTTTAAACAGAAAAAATGAGTGTTGTTTTTTAAAAGAAAAGCTGCTTGTGGCTAAGCAGCTTTTCTTGTTAAATTAAGTTGTTTCTATCATTTTTTGGAGCCAGGTAATATAACCTGGTCTATTACGTGAATAACTCCATTGGTTCCTAATACGTCGGTCGCTGTTACATTGGCATCAGCATTGGTACCATCTGTCAGTGTAACGCCATCATTTGTAAAGTTTACAGTAAATGTTGCACCGTCTGATAGAGTTGTTGCTAACAGTGCATCTTCAAGATCAGTTGAGAATACCCTTAAACCAAGCACATGGTAGAGCAGTATTGCTTCAAGGGTAGCATCGTCAACATCAGCCGGTCCACTTACCCCAAGACCTGCATATAGGGCATCAAATGCTGCATCTGTAGGAGCAAATACCGTGAACGGTCCATCTCCCTGGAGGGTGCTGACAAGACCCGCTTCTGTAAGTGCATCGGCAAGCTTACTGAAACCCTGGGCTATTGCTATCGCAACTATATCCTCTGAAGGTGGTACCAGGGTACGGTCAATTACATGAACCACACCATTTGCGTCACCATTTCCTTCTGAAGGATCTATATCTGTAGCAGTTACTTTGGAAGTTCCATTAATAAATACTCCACCGCCTTTATTAGACAGATAGAAGTCTCCTCCAACAGTTGTTACTTTTGCTGGAGCTGCAGCAGCTGTAGAAGGAAGATCCGTACTCATCACAACACCATCAACAAGGTGATAAGGAAGAACTGCGTTCAATACATCAGCTGCAGGTAATTCGGTTATACCGGCTGCTGTGAAGGCATCATTGGTTGGAGCAAATAATGTCATTCCATTACCACTGGGGCCATCACCAAGTAATGTTGTAAGTATACCCGGATCAGCAGCTGTAACAGCAGCTATAAGAGTAGTGAAGCTCTTGTTGAAATATGCCGGCTCAACAATCGTATTAACAAACTGCAGTACTGAGGGAGGCACGAGAACACCGTCCATTATGTGTACAACACCATTACTGGTTACTGCATCGGCAGTATTAATACCTGTACCACTGATCAGAAATTCTGATCCTGACAATGTTACTTCAATGTCTTCCTGGTTCAAGGTTGCTGCAGTAAGACCGTCTGACAGGTCAGTACTGTACACTTCACTTGCAAGAACATGATACTGCAGTACAGATTTCAGGACAGCTTCAGGTACATCCTCAATGGATGTCTGGCCGATTACTGCTAATAGTGCATCAAATGCCGCATTAGTTGGAGCAAAGACTGTGTAAGTACCTGTCTCATCACTAAGTGCAGTAACAAGATCCGGATACATTGTCAGAACATCAACGAGTGTACTGAGATCAGCAGTCGCCTGAGCAGTTTCAACTATGTTCTTGGATGGCATTATAACTGCATCGATAGTATGAATCACACCGTTGGTAGCAGAAACATCAATAGGGCTTACAATATTGGCATCATCTATGGTTAATTCAGTGGCATCAACAGAAACATATTTACCTGAAAGAGTTTCGACATCACCTGTACTGAGCATATCTGAAGTTACTTGACCTGAAACAACATGATAAAGCAATATCTCACTCAATCCTGCAACATCAGCAATATTATCTGTTGTTATACCTGCCGCATTGAAAGCTGCATCAGTGGGAGCAAATACTGTAAAAGGTCCTTCTCCCTGTAGATCATCATCAAGGCCGGCAGCCACAAGACCAGCTGCAAGTACGTCGTAACCTGCACCTATGGCAGTCTGCACAAGATTTTGCGGAGGTGTGATCACAGCATCTATGGTATGTATAACACCATTACTCCCCTCAACATCGAAAGGGTTGACTATGCTGGCATCATTAATCATCAGCATATCAGCATCTATTTCAGCATCAGCACCACTTAACATGGTTACCGATCCTGATGTCAGATCAGCTGATATGATTTTTCCGGAAATCACATGATACTTAAGAATGCTTTCCAGGCCATCAATCTCACCTACGTTAGTGGCAGTAATACCAGCTGCATTAAAAGCTGCATCGCTAGGGGCAAAGACAGTAAAAGGACCGGGTCCTTCAAGATCGTCAATAAGGCCGGCTTCTGTAAGAGCCGCAGCCAATACATTAAAACCATTATCAACTGCGAGGTCAACAATAGTTTCAGGATCTTCCTCAGGATCTTTTTCACAAGATGTGATTGTAAAAGCTCCTATAAGAGCAAGGCTTAAAATAATTAAATTTAATTTTCTCATAACTTGATGTTTTTGTTTGTTTGTTTGGTCAATAAACACCATCGTGGTGTTTTTTGTTCATTGTTTATGTTTATATATTAAACACTAATAAATAAAATTATTTGTATATTTGGATATAATTCAGATCATCAGCATGTTTTGAATTATATTTATTTTAATATTTTTTAGATATTATTAAACAAAAAACATATTAATGAAAACTATTTATTACATTATTGTATTTATCCTGGTGCTGGTTTCGTGTAAAACGGTTAAAAATGACAGGATGGGTACCGGGGAAGTTACATCAGGATATGATTCCCTGCTTGCAGCCGAGCTGGGTGCAGACAGCTATGGTATGAAAACATATGTAATGGCTTTCCTGATGCGGGGCAACAGTGAAGCAGCCGATAGCACAACTGCGGCCAAACTGCAAAGAGCCCACCTCGATAATATAACCAGGCTGGCAGAAAATGGCAGTTTAATACTTGCCGGTCCGTTCATGGATGAGGGTGATTTCAGGGGCATATATATATTTAATGTATCATCTATCGATGAAGCCAGGGAACTGACCCGGTCCGACCCTGCCATCAGGGCCGGTGTTTTAAAAATGGAGCTCCACCGATGGTATGGATCTGCAGTATTGCAGAAACTGAATGAGATCCACGCAACAATACAGTCTGACAGCATCTAATTAAGTAATTAAGTCTGAACCATCGGCAGGAGTTATTGTTAACCATAAAGATGCATATGCATATAAGCAATAAATACAGATTTTAATGACAACTTACGATATTTAACATGGAAACAGCAGAAATTATTGCAAACAGGTGGAGCCCCCGGGCTTTCACTGAAGTAAAAATGAACAGGGATGAAGTCAGATCCCTTTTTGAGGCTGCCCGCTGGGCTCCATCAAGTATGAATGAGCAGCCCTGGAAGTATTATTATGCCCTCAGGGAAGACAGTGGTGAATTTGAAAAATTCCTGGATTGCCTGGTACCATTTAATCAACAATGGGCAAAGAATGCCTCCCTGTTGATACTCAGCACGGCAAGAAGGCATTTTGTTTATAAAAACAAGCCTAACAGGCATGCTATGCATGATACGGGTGCTGCCAATTCTTTTATCTGCCTCCAGGCAAACGAACTTGGTTACCAGGCCCACCAGATGGGGGGATTCAAAGCCGGTGAAACATACAGGGCATTTAAGATTGACGAAAACGAATATGAGCTGGCAAGTTTCATTGCCGTAGGCAAACCGGGCGACCCCTCTATCCTGCCGGAAGACCTGAAAAAATCCGAGCTCTCCCCGAGAGAAAGAAAAAATATTGAGGAAATAGTGGATGGAATGATTGTATAAATTATAACGTTATGCATATATTTGCATGTCGGCATAAAGGTCATTCAATAATTAATAAATATAAATTACATCAATATGAATAACGCTTTATATAATTTCACAGCGCCTTCCAACGAGCCGGTACTTGAATACCTTGAAGGGAGTAATGAAAGGATATTGCTCGACAAAGAGCTGAAAAGACAGGAATCTGTTGAAATCGAGATACCTCTTATTATTGGTGGTAAAGAAATAAGGACCGGGAACACCGGTAAAGTTGTAATGCCTCATCATCATGGGCACATCCTCGCAACATATCATAAAGCCGGGGAGAAAGAAGTTAATATGGCCATTGATGCAGCCCTGGAAGTCAATCGCCTCTGGAATAACCTTCCCTGGACCACAAGGGCATCCATCATGCTTAAAGCGGCAGAATTGCTCGCGACTACTTACAGGAGCACAATTAATGCTGCCACCATGCTTGGCCAGAGTAAAAACATTTACCAGTCGGAGATAGACGCAGTGTGCGAAACAATTGATTTCCTGAAATATAATGTCTCATTTGCAGGTAAGATTTACGAGTTCCAGCCACGGTCTGCTTTTAATCAGCTCAACAGGATGGAATTCAGGGCTCTTGAAGGATTTGTTTTTGCTGTAAGCCCTTTCAATTTTACCTCCATAGCATCCAACCTTAATATGGCACCGGTAATGATGGGTAACACTACTGTATGGAAGCCCGCGACCACTGCACTCTTATCCAATTATTACCTTATGAAAGTATTCATGGAAGCAGGTCTTCCAGCAGGCGTTATCAATTTCGTCCCCGGGTCCGGATCCCTTATTGGAAAACATGTTATGAACTCCTATCACATGGCGGGTGTTCATTTCACAGGATCAAATGCCACATTTAACACACTCTGGGGACAGGCAGCGGGCAACCTTGAAAACTATAAATCATATCCAAGACTGGTAGGTGAAACGGGGGGCAAGGATTTTATATTTGCCCATCCTTCGGCCCTTACCAGGGAACTTGCAGTAGCCGCAATAAGAGGAGCTTTTGAATATCAGGGACAGAAATGTTCTGCTGCCTCCAGGATGTATGTCCCGGAATCCCTTTGGCCCGAAACCAGGGATATGATCGTTTCAATGGCAGAAGAAATAACTGTTGGTGATGTTAAGGATGCTTCAAATTTTATGAATGCCGTTATAGATGAAAAAGCCTTTGATTCCATTACAGGCTATATTGATTATGCAAAAAGCAGTAATGAGGCAAAGATACTGACAGGAGGAACTTACAGTAAGGAAGAAGGATTTTTTATCAGGCCCACTATCATAGAAACCGTAAATCCCCATTTCAAGACTATGGAAGAAGAAATATTCGGTCCGGTTCTTACTGTTTATGTATACAAGGATAAAGACCTTGACGATACTATTGAGTTGTGTGACACAACCTCTCCTTTTGGCCTTACCGGTGCTGTTTTCTCTCAGGACAGGATAGCTGCGGCACGGATTTGCAACAAGCTAAGGTATGCTGCCGGTAATTTCTACATAAATGACAAACCAACAGGTGCAATAGTCGGACTGCAACCTTTTGGCGGGTCAAGAGCATCAGGAACAAATGATAAAGCAGGTGGTGAATTCAACCTTGTGAGATGGGTTAACCCACGTACTATCAAGGAGACATTTGTTCCGGCAACAGATTACAAATACCCGTATATGAAGAAATGATGGCTGATTGCATTTACAAAAACCTGTAATGCACGCGGAATATGTTTAAACCAATATTTACATATTTTTGCACTCAATAATACCGGGAATATCATGGTAAGAGTGATTTTTAGTTTTGTTTTTAGCTTTTTGATGTTCTTACCTGCTTCACTTTTCTCTCAGGAAGAACCGCACATAATAGTCCTTGGCACTGCACAGGATGGTGGTTATCCCCATATGGGCTGTACAAAGGAATGTTGTAAAATGGCATGGAAGGATCCGTCAATGAGAAGATATGTTGTTTCACTTGCCCTTGTTGATCCCATTTCACAGCAATGGTATCTGTTTGAAGCAACACCGGATATAAAGGAGCAACTGCATCTTTTCAGGCAGCTCACTTCGGGAAAATATGATTACCTGCCCCGTGCTGTTTTTGTCAGCCATGCACATATTGGCCATTACCCGGGACTTATGCAATTTGGCAGGGAAGTCATGAATACAAGAGGTTTAACTGTTTACACGATGCCCCGGATGAAAAAATTCCTCGAATCTAATGGTCCATGGGACCAGCTGGTAAGACTTCAAAACATAGTACCTGTTGAAATCAGTAATGGCTCAGAGCTTGCACTTTCAGGTGAAATAACTATAAAATGCTTTCCTGTTCCCCATCGCGATGAATATTCAGAAACAGCAGCTTATGAGATCAACACACTCACTAAGAAATATCTCTTTATCCCCGACATAGATAAATGGTGTAAATGGAATGAAAATATTGCAGATAAGGTAAAAACATGTGATATTGCTTTTGTTGATGGCACATTCTACTCGGAAGGGGAACTGGGGGGAAGGAATATGGAGGAAATACCCCACCCTTTCATTGTTGAAACAATTGAGCTGTTTACAAATGAAGATAAGCAAACTACAGAAAAAATACACTTTATTCATCTCAACCACTCAAACCCTGCTCTCTTTGATGATGCGGTAAAGAGATCAATCATCAATAAAGGCTTCAGCCTGGCAGAGCAGGCCAGAAGGTATTAATATAATTACTAATGGACCCAATCTGGTTAACAGTAGCATTCGTATTCGGGTTTGTAATAAGACTCACGGGCTTACCTCCCCTTGCCGGCTACCTTATTGCGGGCTTTGTACTTAATTTTACGGGAGCTGAATCAGGTGAGTTTATTGAAGTTGTTTCTGACCTGGGTATTACATTATTGCTTTTTACAATTGGGTTAAAACTCAAACTAAGGAACTTACTCAGGAGAGAAGTATATGGCGGCACATTAATACATATGGCAGTTGTTGCTGCAATTTTCATAGTCCTTCTGATGCTGGCAGGACTAACTGATGCAGGCCTTTTTAAAAACTTCAGTCTTAAACAGGCTGCTCTTGTGGCATTTGCACTAAGTTTTTCGAGTACTGTATTTGCCGTTAAGGTGCTTGACGACAGGGGTGAAAGCACATCGCTGCACGGAACAACAGCAATTGCCATACTAATTATTCAGGATCTTGTTGCAGTTGTATTCATGGTTGCAACCTCAGATCAATTACCCAGCCTATGGGTATTTGCCATCCCGGTTGTTCTTTTTGCCATCAGGCCACTTATATTCCATGTCTACAAAAAAATTGGTCACGGCGAACTCCTTATCCTGTTTGGATTTTTCCTGGCCCTCGTACCTGGGGCCGAACTATTTAAGTTTGTCGGCCTGAAGCCTGACCTGGGAGCACTTGTTATGGGAATACTTGTGTCAGGCCATGCCAAATCAAAAGAGATGGCAAATCTCCTAATGCATTTCAAGGATTTCTTCCTTATCGGTTTCTTTCTTTCGATAGGATTAAATGTTACACCCGGCTTTGACATCTTTGTGATTTCTTTCCTGATTGCCCTTGCCATAAACTTCAAAGTTATCCTGTATTTCATTGTACTTACCCGTTTTGGATTAAGATCCTTTACATCATATTTCACTTCACTTACCCTCGCCAACTACTCTGAGTTTGGTCTTATTGTGGCATCACTGGCAGCTACCAGCGGATGGCTACCATATGACTGGCTGGGAGTAGTAGCCATTTCACTGGCAATCAGTTTCGTCATTTCCTCACCCCTTAATACCTATTCTCACCAGATATACAACAGGATTAGAACATTCCTTGGTAAGTTTGAAACCAAGCACCGCCTCCTCTATGACCGCACCATTGATATCGGTGATGCAGAAGTCTTAATATTCGGAATGGGCTATCTAGGCTCCTCAGCATATGACCGGCTCAAAGAAAAATACGGGCAGAAAGTTATTGCCCTTGATTATAATCCCGATACTGTTAAGTACCACCGGGAAATGGGCAGGAACGTAATTAAGGACGATGCAACAGATATTGAATTCTGGGAAAAAGTAAAAGAAATGCAGGAAGAGAAAAGACAGGTAAAACTAGTTGCCCTGTGCATGGATGATCACAAATCAAATGTATTTGCAATCAAAGAGCTTAAATCCATTGGATATAATGGCAGAGTAGCAGCCACTGCAAAGCACGAAGATGACATTAAACAACTGCAGAAACTTGGCGTTGATTCAGTTTATAACCTTTATTCAGAAGCCGGTGTAGGCCTTGCCGATCATATCTGCCACCCCAAAAAATGATCATTACCAGCCTGAGGAAGCAGAAAGCTGAGGCTGAGGCTGAGGCTGAGGTATTTATTATTGACAATTGATAATTGATAATTGGGCGAAGTCTTAATTCTTGTACGGAGAATATTGGGTTTGACCTTAGGCAATGAGAATGTTCAATTAATCAATTTACGATAAACTTACATGTACAGCTAAATTTTCTACATTTTCACTTTGGTTCTTAAAAAAATACTTACTACTTTTGCACTGCCTTTGAAGAAAGGAACCGGAGATTCAGTAGCTCAGCTGGTAGAGCACATCCCTTTTAAGGATGGGGTCCTGGGTTCGAGACCCAGCTGAATCACCACCAAAGACCCGCTCATAAGAGTGGGTCTTTTCTTTTTATATACAGCTACCTGCAAGTATCTGGGTCTCTCCCCGCCACGCGACAGTCTGGCTCCTCGCGGGATTTGCCCACCGGGCAAATCCTTTTCGCTCGGCCCGGTTCGAGACCCAGCTGAATCACCACCAAAGACCCGCTCATAAGAGTGGGTCTTTTCTTTTTATATACAGCTACCTGCAAGTATCTGGGTCTCTCCCCGCCTTAAAAAGTTAATTCGTGTATTGGTGTATTGGTGTATTGGTGTATTGGTGTATTGGTGTATTGGTGTATTGGTGTATTGGTGTATTGGTGTATTGGTGTATTGGTGTATTGGTGTATTGGTATATTGGTGTATTGGTATATTGGTGTATTTTGAAACTAATAGTCTGTCTGCAAATCGGGAATGTTCAATTAACTGTGTCATTCTTCTCAATTCTATCTTCAAATATTATACTTAATTGGTTAAAAATAATATTCCAACCGAATATTTTGTTATTCCATTTTTTATGAAAGTTCATAGTCGCCAGATATACAAGTT
>JAIPBU010000056.1 GCA_021738535.1 Bacteroidales bacterium
AACTTGTATATCTGGCGACTATGAACTTTCATAAAAAATGGAATAACAAAATATTCGGTTGGAATATTATTTTTAACCAATTAAGTATAATATTTGAAGATAGAATTGAGAAGAATGACACAGTTAATTGAACATTCCCTGCTGGCTGTCCTGGGACTCATCAACTGGCCCTTCTTCCTGCTTCTTTTCTTCTTTGTCTACACTTTTGCCGTCAGCCTGTCAACATGGTCGGTACTGTTTGAGGAGATAACATTCCATAAATATGAAAGGAGGCGCGATGTGTTACGGCTGCTTGCGGTAGGACTCCTGGAGCCTTTCTTTTACCCGGTACATACCGTTTTTGCGGTGATTGGCAATATACAGTTCCTTACCGGAAAGAAGGGATGGGGAGGAGCTGATCGTCGTGGTTTCGAGATGAAGGATAACAAACGCAGGAAATTGAAAGGCCGCAAGAAAATTCAGTAGCTGTAATCGGGAATAGTTGTCAGGCCCTCTCTTACTATCCCGAGGGATGCTTTCTCTCTTTCAGTAGTGGATGGCACAACGGACCAGTGCGGCCAGGAGTAGCGAGACTGCGTGCTTATCATTTCACCCCCCTTTATAATGCTCAGTGCTATACCATCGCTCTCCGCTTCCTCTATAACCAGGCTGTATCCGCCGTCATACGAGGTGGCACCGTCAATAACGGCCATACGCGTTGGGTCATAAAAATTAAGCAGCGTCCATGGCAGCCTGACGGTTAGCCTGCTTTCATACCAGCTGACACCTTCGGCATATGTCTGCTTCGGGAACGGGCCATTGCCCGTGGCTATGAGGCCGGGGATGGATGTGTCGCCGGTAAAACCGTTATTTATCCATTCCACCCTCTTCCAGGGAGCACCGTCGCTCACAACAGACTGGTATTTTTGTACATCCGGGTTGCTTAGGTTAAAGCGGGGTGTCACTCCCTTCATATCATAGGCCTCAGTAACAAACAGCGTTGAGCTGTCCCGGCTCCTGATACACCTTAGCAGAAACTCGGCCCTGTTTGCAGTGGCAAAGTCGCCGGGCAGCACGGATTCGCCGAGGTCAGCACGGTAGCTGTCAATGGCAATAATAACAGTATCGCCTTCCGTCACAGGCTCCCCGGTGTCAATGTTTATCTCCAGGAACCTGTTATTACCGCCGGCGCTGATATTAATACCAGTGCCGGCAGGATCACCGGTCATATAATCGTGTTCAGGAAAAGCATCATCCTGCTCAAAGCTGATAAGGCCGAAATTCTGTTCGGGAGACACTATATTATGCCATAGTTGGCGCGTGGAGATATAGCTGCCTCCCTGTGAATAGCCTGAGGCCTCCAGGTATTCAACGATCCACGTAGGCTTAAACCACTCATCCATCCATGAGAACATAAAGCCGCCGCCACAGCCCGCGTTCAGTATATTTCGCATCATCCTGATATTCATCTCACCCTGCTGAATCTCGTTATTACCGCCATGGTTCATGCCGCTGAATGAATTATGGGCATTACCCCGTGAGGAGGGTACCCCGAATTCGGCAATGATAAGGGGTATACTGCCGTAATAGTCGCGCAGGTTGATCAGGTAAGCGTAATAGCTGTTTGGACCGCTGTCGTCACTGTAATCCAGGTAGCCGGGTTCCATGCTTATAAAATCAGGATAATAGGGATAGGCATGGTAGCTGGCGAAGAGCAGACTTTCATCACCCTGCTCACTGATAAGTGTTATATCCATTGTTGCGATATCTTCATCGGTATATGTCTCGGTGGGGTGATTAAGGGGATCGAGGGTTGGCCAGCTGGATACGCTGACAGGCCGGCGTGTGGAGTATTGCTGCTGTTCATAACTGACGGTCTCATCCAGCATGCTGGTGAAGAAAACCTCAGAGGCCGGTGCATCGCTAATAGAAAACCGTTGTCCTGTATAGCCGGTGATATGGCTGTTCATGCTGTTTGTTGCCTCTATCTCCTGTGGCGCTACCTCCCTGCCTATTATATACCCGGCAATCCACGGCGATATATCTGTAAGATAACTGCCATATGCCCTGCCCGGTCTGAAAGCAATATTCCTGTTGCCATGCATGCAGTCCAGCACCTCATGTATGTCGTTCCGCAAATCATCTTCCCTCTGAAACAGGTCATATTCAGAGGCAGAGGAGGGATCGGTTATCTCATCAAGCCATATACCCTGGAAGAGGAAAAGGGGCTTGCCGGGATTTTCAATATTATATTCATACAGCTTCTCATAAAAGACCGGGGGGTGCAATGTGTACACCCTGACAGCATTGAATCCTGTTTCAGCCATCATTTTTATCCAGCGCTCATATGTTTCTGCATTTATTGAATAGGCTATCTCGCCCGGGAAGAAGCCCGGGGGTGCAGAACCCAGGTTAATACCCTTGAGTACCATGGCCAGGTAGCCGTTATCATCTCTTTTGCCTATATGATCACCTTCAATTGCAAAAGGCACATTGTCATAGGCCGACAGTCTGAAGTCCATCAAGGTGTCTGTGTGCAGGTAAATGCCTGTGTGCCGCAGGGTATGATATCCTTCAGCAGTGACAGTGGCTACCGCTGACAATTTTTGGGAGGTGAGGTTATCTGTTTCAGTCCCTTCAGGGACAATAAAAGGTTCAGTATAGGCCTTTCCCGTGCCGGGCTGCCTGTTACCACTGATGATTACGCGTCCGGATAAGGTCTGTCCATTGTGTGTAAGGGCATAAATATAAATACCTGCTGCAGGTCGTGTTCCGGAAGAGCTGCCGCCATTCCACACTATCCGGTAGCTGCCCGCTGACATGTTGCTGAAAGCTTTCTCAAATATTTTTATGCCGTTGTGACTGTACACTGAAAACTGCAGGTCGCCTGCAGAAGGTATGGCAACAGGTATCCTTACCTTGCCGGATGAAGGGTTGGGGAAGGGAGGCCAGCTCATAAAGCCCGCTTCTTTGCCAGGGTATACCCCGCTGATGGTCAGTGAATAGTGTCCGTCCTGACCTGAGCGGGCAGCAAAGGTGGTGTTATTGATTATAAGTCTGATATCCGCACCGTGAAGCACTGTCCCACTCTCAGTGGTAACCCTGCCGCTGACAGTAATATCATCGCCACTGGTAGTAGCCGGCAGCAGGAGAATAACTAGTATAAGCATCCCCGTGTTACGGGTCAGAGGTCCTGGCAATATCTTTTTGCTCATTATTATGCACAAAGATAAGAAGAATTCGCCTGAAAGGAGTTCAGCCTGACAACTGAAGACAATTATTTGTAAAAAGAGCCATCCTTTGAATATTTCAGGCTTAATTGGTATATTCGTCGCAAACTGAAGCAAATGGTTCTGAACTATATCTGGATTGGTTTCTTTCTTATAGCTTTTCTCTTTGCGCTTGGTCAGCTGCTATTTACCGGTAATACAGAAGTGTTCTCAGAGATGGTGAATGCCACTTTTGACAGTGCTAAAACAGGCTTTGAGATATCGCTTGGACTGACAGGTGTTCTTACTCTATGGATGGGACTGATGAAGATTGGCGAAAAAGGAGGGATGGTACGTATACTTTCAAGAGCCATTGGGCCTTTCTTCAGCCGTATCTTTCCTGATCTGCCACGTAATCACCCTGTTCACGGATCAATCATAATGAACCTTTCAGCCAATATGCTGGGGCTCGATAATGCTGCCACTCCCATGGGGCTGAAGGCCATGGATGAGATGCAGCAGGTGAATAAGAAGAAAGACACTGCATCGAATGCACAGATCATGTTCCTGGTGCTTAATACATCGGGGCTTACCATTATCCCTGTGAGCGTGATGGTTTACCGTGCCCAGCTGGGTGCCTCTAATCCTGCCGATATATTTATACCGATACTGCTTGCTACCTTTTTTTCGACCATTGCCGGTCTGGTATCGGTTTCAATAGTTCAGAAGATAAAGCTTTACGACAGGGTTATACTGGCATACCTGGGAGGGATGACCTTGTTTATACTTGGTGTGATATGGTATTTCAGCACCCTGCCCAGGGAGGATATCACAAGGGTATCGACCTTTGTCGCTAATTTTATACTGTTTTCGATCATAGTCTCATTTATAGTACTGGGATTATTAAAGAGGATAAATGTTTATGAAACATTCATCGAGGGAGCTAAAGACGGGTTTAAAATAGCCGTGAGAATAATCCCTTACCTGGTGGCCATACTGGTAGCCATAGGGGTATTCAGGGCCTCGGGGGCCATGAACATGCTTATAGACGGGCTGGCATGGCTGCTTGATAAGGCAGGTATTGACACAAGCTTTACAGGGGCGCTGCCAACGGCACTGATGAAGCCGCTGAGCGGAGCAGGTGCCAGGGGTATGATGGTTGATGCCATGAGTACACACGGGGCTGATTCGTTCGTGGGGAGGATAGCATCTACAGTGCAGGGAGCAACAGATACAACATTTTATATTATTGCAGTGTATTTTGGCTCGGTTGGAATACGTAATACAAGGTATGCGGTGACATGCGGACTGATAGCTGATTTTGCAGGAATAATAGCCGCAATTTTTATAGGGTACCTGTTTTTTGCATGAGCATGAACCCCAAATATCGCAATGCATTCTCCATGGGCACACGCCTTGATGCCGTCTTCCTTGGTGTAAGTGACAAGCAGGCCGATCATCTGATCGAGAGGCTAAAGGCTGAATTCAGTGAACTTGAAAATTTGCTCAGTAATTATCGCTCCTACAGTGAGCTGTCGCGACTGAATAACAAGGCTTACAGTAACAGCGTGCAGGTTAGTTCCCGTCTTCTCGACATAATAACAGAATGTCATGATTATTATTTGCTTACAGGCGGTGTTTTTGATCCGGCGGGTCCTGCGACCAGTCCGGGAGAGGGGCCTCCTGAGGGTGGAATGGCCAGGGTGGTGACGGACAGGAGTGATAATTCTGTGCGTTACCTGGATGGAAGGGTTAAGATAGACTCGGGTGGATTTGGTAAGGGACTAGCAATCAGGGAGGCGCGGAAGATACTGGAGGCAGAGGGGGTGGAAAATTGCCTGCTAAGCTTTGGTGAGAGTTCTGTGCTGGCTCTTGGCACTCATCCTGCGGGTGATCACTGGCCAGTTGCGGTGGCTGATATTTTTAACAGGCACTCGTCTGTGCGCACGGCGCGACTGGTTGACCGGGGGATGTCCACTTCGGGTACAGGTAAAGTGGATAAGGAAGGGATATTCATTGCTGCGGGTAATATTATTGATCCGCGCAGTGGTGCTAGTGTTACTGAGCCGCGGACGGTAACTTTTGTAAGTGAGGATGCACTGGAGGCCGAGATATTATCTACGGCCCTGCTGGTTGATAATGGCTGCCTGGGTGATGATTTTTGCAAAACCGGCCGGGAGGCTTTTGAAGTGTGTTACGAATTAAATGGAAATTATAAGGTGAATGAACTTTTATAGTTCGTCTTTTGAACTTATCTTTATAGATAACAAAACCTATCCTGATGAATGATAAGCAATCAAGAAGAGCGTTCCTGCAAAAGACGGCGCTGATCTCGGGAGGACTGTTCCTTGGGTCGCATTTTCCTGATGTAAGGGCACTGGCGGCTGAACAGGATGAAAAGGCTGCCAGGGTTAAGCTGGGCGTTATAGGAACCGGCTCACGGGGGAAGTACCTGATGAGGCATATTAACCTTATTCCCGGTGTTGATATTGTGGCTGTATGCGATAATTATGCTCCCCACCTGGAGGAAGGGGTGAAACTGACCGGTGGCAGGGCCGAAGCTTTTTCGGATTACAGGAAAATGCTGTCGGGAAGCAGTATTGATGGTGTTATAATTGCCACTCCCCTGTATCTGCATTCGGTGATGACCGTTGATGCACTAAAAGCAGGCAAGCATGTTTTTTGTGAAAAGGCCATGGCCAAAACACCAGCCCAGTGCCTTGACATGTTCAATGCCAGGGAGTCTACAGGCAAGATACTGCTTATTGGTCACCAGCGCATGTTCAACCCCAGGTATCTGAAAGCCTTTGAAATGATAAACAGGGGACGGCTGGGTGATGTTACCCAGATAAGGGCATACTGGCACAGGAATAACGACTGGAGGAGGAATGTGCCGGAACCGTCGCTTGAAAAGCATATAAACTGGAGGCTCTACTGGGACTACTCGGAAGGATTGATGACCGAACTGGGAAGTCACCAGATACAGGTTGCTAATTTTATTAAGAAAGATTTTCCCCGCAGTGTGTCAGGGACAGGAAGTATCAATTACTGGCACGACGGTCGCGAAGTATTTGACAATGTAAACCTTGTTTATGAGTACGCTGACCGCTCAACACTGATATATGATTCAATGATAAGCAATGCGCATTATGGCCTGGAGGAGCAGATCATGGGGCCCAAAGGCACCATGGAGCTGGAGTATGGCCGCTTATATTCGGAGAACCCGCCGCCGGCACCGGGTATTCTGCAACTGCTGAATAATATTGAACATAAGATCTTTGATCCCTTGCCGCTGGGTGGTAAGAGCTGGATACCTGAGACTGCTACGGAGGAAAAGGGTGAGTATATCTATGAAGTCGACCTGGACGATGACGGTTCAGCGCTTGAGATGGAAGGCTTTGTGCGTATGATCCGGGAGAACAGGCACAGTGATGTGCTGCTCAGGGAGGCTTATTATGCTTCAATAGCAGCAGTGCTGGGAAATGAGGCAATTAAAAAAGGAGAGGTGCTGCCCTTTCCCGGGGAGTTTATACTTTGAAAACTGGAGATCTGAAAAATAAGAAAAGTTTGTTCACATGAAAGACCTGGTGATAAAAGGAAAATGGATTAAGAGGGAGCTAATTGTTTTGCTGGTGCTGCTGCTCGTATCTGTTATAACGAATGCAGTGGGTATTATTAAGCATGATACCGAATGGATCGAGATGCTGAGCCAGCTTCATGTGGTGGTCCTGCTGACAATGGTACTGTACGTGCTGACAGCAATAATCAGAATACTGATTTATCTAATAATAATGCCTTTCAGGGCAAAGAAATAATACAATCAAAATGATAAGAAAAGTACTGTTAATATTAGTACCGGCTTTTATGCTGACATCATGCCAGGTGAATGAGAATAATGAGGGTTGGACTGACCTGATTGGTGATAACCTCGATAACTGGGAACAGCTGAACGGGAAAGCAGAATACAGGCTGGCAGACGGAGCTATTGAAGGAGTTTCTGTGTTAGACTCCCCTAATTCATTCCTCTGCACAAAGGAGGACTACGGTGATTTCATCCTTGAATTTGATGTGCTTGTTGATCCGGTAATGAATTCCGGTGTTCAGATACGCAGCGAGAGTAAGCTGTCGTATATGAATGGCAGGGTGCATGGCTACCAGCTTGAGCTGGACCCGTCTGACAGGGCCTGGTCAGGTGGTATATATGATGAGGCCAGGCGTATGTGGCTGTACCCGCTTGACCGTAACCCGGACGGACAAAAGGCTTTTGTGAATAATGAATGGAACCACTTCAGGGTGGAGGCCATAGGTAACAGTATAAAGACATGGTGCAACGGTGTGCCCTGTGCAAACCTGGTGGATGATATGACGGCTGAAGGTTTTATTGGCCTGCAGGTTCATTCCATTGGAGGGGATACATCAAAAACAGGAAAAAAAGTTATATGGAAGAATATGAGGATCATGACTTCTGATCTTGATAAGCATCTTACTCCGGGTGATATGAATATACCCCAGAACAGTTACCTGGTTAATGCTTTGAGCAAAAAGGAAAAAGAAGAAGGATGGGAGTTGTTGTTTGACGGTGAATCTGCTGCCGGATGGCGTGCCACCGGGTCAGATTCTTTCCCGGAAAAAGGATGGCTTGCTGAGGACGGGCAGCTTAAGAGGGTTGATGCCGGCGGGGACATAATCACTGAAGATCAGTATGGTGACTTTGAGCTGATTCTTGACTTCAGGTACGTGAAGGGATCTAACAGTGGCATTAAGTATTTTATCAGCGGCGACTATGAAAATGATCCGCACTATAATATTGGCTGCGAGTTCCAGGTGGTTGACAGGAGGGCGTTTCCTGATGTGGCCGGGACTTCTCACAGCATAGGAGCACTGTACGACCTGATTGCACCGGAGAGTCCCAGGGATAACGGTCCGGGTAAATGGAACAGGGCCAGGATAGTTGTGCAGGGCCGGCACGTTGAGCACTGGCTGAATAACCAGATGACACTTGAGTATGAGCGGAGAACAGGTAAATGGAAGGAGATTGTCGCTGACAGTAAGTTTAAAGATGTACCCGGTTTTGGTGAGGATGCGAAAGGGCATATACTGCTCCAGGACCACGGCTCTGAGATTGCCTACAGGACTATTAAAATCAGGGAATTATAAAAATACAGGCATATGAAAACCAGCAGGAGAGAATTTATTAAGAAAGGCAGCATGGGAACCGCTGCCATAGCACTTGGCGGGGCAGGTCTTAGTGCTGCCAGCTACAGGCGTATTATTGGAGCAAACGACAGGGTTGTTTTTGCAGCCGTGGGTGTTAACAGCAGGGGAGGAGCCAATATAAACGCGGTCCTGGGATGCACGGGTACCCGTGTGTCGCATATATGTGATGTTGATAGTCGTGCCGTGGCTAAAGGCATAAAGCAGGTAAGGGATATGACGGGATCAGCACCCGGAGGTATTGAGGATTTCAGGGATCTTATTGAGATAAAATCGATTGATGCCATTACCGTGGCTACACCTGATCACTGGCATGCCCCCATGGCCATTATGGCGGCAAAAGCAGGTAAACATGTATACCTGGAAAAACCGTCCAGCCATAATGTTTATGAGAATGAAGTGCTCATAAAAACATCGAAGCAGACGGGCAGGATGATACAGATGGGTAACCAGCAGCGATCTGCACCTACAAGCATAGAGGCTGTTGATAGAATAAGGAAAGGCGATATAGGAAAGCCCTACTTTGGCAAGGCCTGGTATGCCAATACCAGGGGACCGATAGGTAAGGGTAAGGTAGCTCCTGTGCCGGACTGGCTTAACTGGGACCTATGGCAGGGACCGGCACCACGTACTGAATACCGTGATAATATAGTGCATTATAACTGGCACTGGTTCTGGCGCTGGGGAACAGGTGAACTGCTGAATAATGCCACCCACGAGGTGGATGTGTGCAGGTGGGCCCTGGGTGTTGACTATCCCGGCAAGGTGTCGGCTATGGGAGGAAGGCTGCATTATGACGGAGACGACTGGGAGTTTTATGACACGCAGGTGGTAAATTACCAGTATGACGATGATAAACTGATTACCTGGGAGGGAAAGAGCTGTAACGGTATGAAGCCGTATAATATGGGACGTGGAGCTTTGATCCAGGGAACGGAAGGATCAATGGTACTGCATCGTAACGGTTACGAGATGTATGACCTGGCCGGCGAGTTGGTTGAGAAGAAGGAAGAATCAGGCAGGAGTGAAACAACGGGAACCAAAGGCTCAGGCAGCCTGGATGTTCTGCATATGTATAATTTCCTTGAGGCCATACGCAGGGGTAAATGGCTTAATTCGCCTGTTTACGACGGCGCAGTAAGCGTTAACCTCTGTCATCTCGGTAATATATCACAAAGGGTGGGACGTATGATTGAGATTGATACTACAACCGGCAGGGTCGTTAACGATAAGGAGGCTATGGACCTTATGCGCCGCGATTATGAACCCGGCTGGGGGCTATAGAAGCAACCCTTTACTATTAACTAACGTCTTAATCTAAGAACCACATGTTTAATATACCATGCTGGTTTACAAACATATTTGTATTATGTTTTGTATATTGTAGTGTGAATTATTGCCCGGACAGGCATATTGGTGGGCCTTTTTGTGAGCATGAATACTTCAGACTCTGAAAAATAATGATTAAATTTGCAATGTCATTGTTAAAAATATGTCTGATAAACAATAGTTTTTGACGAGCCTAACTTAACACCAGAATGGAATGTTAAAGGAATTAGCACATAATCTTGGCAGATCAGTTTTGAGAAAGCATCCTCCAAGGTGGATTATTTTTGTGATAGATACATTTATCTGTCTGCTGGCCTTTTTTATGGCTTTTTATATAAGACTGAATTTTGACCTGGAGGCTATTGTACAGTATCCCTTTAAGCTTATCCTGCCAATATTTATTGTTGCCAGGGCTCTTGTATATGTAGGCTTTAAACTATATTCAGGTCTTATAAGGTACTCTACCGTGCACGACCTGGAGAGGGTAATGCTTGTTAATATTTCAGGTTCAGCACTTATACTTATTGCAAGTGTTTCATATCGCCTGGTCAGTGGGGGTGAGCAGAATCTCATTCCCCTGGGAGTAATCATTATTGAATTCCTTCTTTCCTCTGTTCTTATGATCTCTGCCAGGCTATTGATAAAAACCCTTTATTTTGAGATCAATAACAGCAAGGGAGAGGTATCCAATGTGGTTATCTATGGTATTGATGACCTGGCACACCTGACCAAGCAGGCTGTTGAGAGTAACGGGGATATGAACAGCAAGGTTGTTGGTCTCATAAACTCAAATGATAACCCCGGGAAATGTACGGGTAATACACTGGCAGGGGTTAAGATTTATTCGGAAGATGATTTGGATGTACTTGTACGCACAAAAGGTGTCAGCAGGTTGATAATTGCCCGGGAGGATCTTGGGGTAGCAGACAGGGAGAGGCTGATTGAGAAATGTTCCGATCTGCATATTAAGGTACTTACGGTACCAATTACCTCGGAGTGGATAAACGGGAAGATTAATGCCGGCCAGATCAGGGAGCTTAAGCTGGAGGATCTGCTTGAGAGACCTGAGATAAAGCTGGATAAGACTGCTGTGGGTAAAGACATAAAAGGTAAGGTGGTCCTTGTCACAGGTGCAGCGGGATCAATCGGCAGCGAGCTGGTAAGGCAGATCTGCAGTTTTGATCCGGCTGTAATGGTTATGTATGACCAGGCAGAGACACCTTTACACTCACTAATGCTTGAAGTAGGAAATAATGGTTCAGGGTGCCGCAAGGAAATTACGCTGGGAGATGTAACCAATGCATACAGGTTGGAATATATACTTAGCAAATACCGGCCGGAGTTTGTTTTCCATGCAGCTGCCTATAAGCACGTGCCCATGCTGGAAGATAATCCGAAGGAGGCCATGCGCACGAATGTCTTTGGGACAAGGTTACTGGCAGACCTTTCTGTTAAGTTCGGGGTCAAAAAGTTTGTTATGATATCGACAGATAAGGCTGTTAATCCAACCAGCGTGATGGGTGCATCAAAGAGAATGGCGGAGATGTATATACAAAGCCTGAGCACAAAGAAGGGGCATGATACAAGCTTTATCACTACACGCTTTGGTAATGTGCTGGGCTCTAACGGGTCGGTTGTTGGGAGGTTCAGGGAGCAGATAGAAAAGGGAGAGAATGTAACTGTTACACACCCCGACATGGCACGTTATTTTATGACCATCCCCGAAGCCGTGCAGCTTGTGCTGGAAGCCAGCACTATGGGTGAGGGAGGAGAGATCTTCATATTTGATATGGGTAAGATGGTTAAGATCAGGGATCTTGCCAGGAAGATGATCATGCTTTCCGGACTGGTACCTGACCAGGATGTAAAGATTGAATATGTGGGATTAAGGCCTGGAGAACGCCTGTACGAGGAGTTACTGGCTGAAAAGGAAAATCTTATGCAGACCTACCACCCCAAGATACTCAGGGCTAAGGTGAATGAGGTTGATCACGATGCGATAAATAATAAACTGGCAAGTGTGTATTCTGTATTGCATAAAATTGACAGTCAACAGGTTGTGGGATTCATAAAGGAGGTTGTGCCCGAGTTTGAAAGCAAGAATCCTCTTTATGCGGACACAGAGGCTGAGCTTGTAGAAGAAAAATCCGGTGATTGATGATCATTATACACAATAATTGATATTTTTGTCTTACCGATACTCTAACAAAACAAAATACAAATGACAGATAAGCCGGAAAGCAGACCGGAGAGGTCAGGCAGTGATGAAATAGATCTTCTCGAGTTATTCAGGAATTTCGGGAATTTTATTGCACGGATCTTCAGGGGATTTTTCAATGGTATATTACAGTTCATCATTTTTTCAATAAGAAAATGGCTATACCTTCTGGTGGCGGTGATTGTTGCCCTTGCATTTTCTTATTTTTATCCGAACGTGAAGCAGGATTTTTACTATTCCGACCTGGTGCTTAAATCGAATGCAGTAGAGAACCAGGAGATGATCTCCTATATCAACAGGCTGGGTAACCTTACCTCAGAGGGTAATTACCCTGTATTGGCCTCTTCTCTCAATATAGACTCCGCAGATGCAGAGAAGATAGGAAATATCAGGGCATACTGGTTTGTGGATAAGAATAAGGATGGGATAGTTGATGAAGCGGACATTGATAATAAATTCCTGGCCGATACCAGTGTAAGCAAGGTGAACCGGAAGTTCGGAGTGAGGGCCACGGTAACAGAACCGCATATTTATGATAAATTATCCTCAGGTATAGAATACTATGTTAACTCGAATGACTATTTCAACAAGATGAATGAGTCAAGGCTGGATAACCTTAGGGAGATTATCGAGCAGACAGACAGCGAAGTTGAGAAGCTGGACAGCCTGCAGAAAAAAGAATATTTTAAACTTGAGGATGTTACCCGGTTCAGGGAAGGGCAGCTGGTATTTACCAACGACCCGGAGATAAAGCTGCTCCATGATGATCTGTTGGGACTGGTAAGGAACAGGCAGGCAAGCCGTCGGGAACTAAGTATTCATGATAGTATAATATCCATTCTGGAGGACTTTACTGTAACTCGGCAACCGGTCAACACGGCTGTTTATTATGCTAAAACAGCACTACCTGTTCTTATAGTGCTTGCTTATCTCCTGGCGCTCTACATCACCTTCCGGAAGAAGATCCACGAAGCCATCCGCAAGTAATTTTTGTTTATTCCTTACACCCCCGGAGGGGGTAAATAACATTAGCCCCGGTTTCACCCGGGGTATTAAGTCACAATAAAGAAGATTACACCCCTATCTTTGTGCCATATGGCACAAAGATAGATTTTAAATATATTTGTTCATTGACGTATTGTTTTATATTGTTAGTGTCGCTTCTCTCCAACGGGAGCCTCTTTGAATGTAGGTGGCAATCTCTATTTTATTCACT
>JAIPBU010000030.1 GCA_021738535.1 Bacteroidales bacterium
ATCATTTCTAAAAAAATATAAAATGATTGATAAATCCACGCTGTCTGACTATGAAAAGAAAATATATGCTGAAATAGCAGACGGTTTGAATGAAAGTGATAATCCTGTACTTCTGTTTCTAAAACCAAGGTAGTATGAATAGAAAGATTCCTGGTATTCTTCAGTTATTCTTGTTAACTAATATTGTTTGTGTTTGTTCACAGGCTATCACACTTTTAGAAACACCTGGCAAATTGTCAATTACCATGGGATTATACTTGATAAAGGGCTGATTTATCCTGTTGATTTTAAACAAAGATTAATAGCACTGGTTTAGTCAAACCCTCATATCTTAAGTCTGTTTTTTTATACAAGCACAGAAAAGGGAATTGTTTAAAAGGTATCTCAGCGGAGGGGGATTCCCTGAATATTTAAAATTAAAAGACAAAGAGTTGCTCAGAAACCTGTTACAGGATATATTCTACAGGGATATCATGCAGCGTAATGAGTTAAGAAGTGAGACATCGATAAAAGCATTGCTTAATTATGCTATTTCAAATACAGGCAGACCAATTTCATACCATAAGCTTAAAGATCTGGTAAACGTAGGATCGGTAAACAGTATAAGCCAGTTTATTAATCATTTTGAGACTGCCTATGTTCTTTTTGAATTGCGCAAGTATGATTATTCGCTCAGGAAACAAATTATAAATCCCAAGAAGCTGTATTGTATTGATAGCGGAATAATCAGCCAGAATGCTTTTTCATTTAGTGAAAACAGAGGCAGAATGCTGGAGAATCTAGTATTTCTCCAATTGAAACGGCAGGGGAAAGAAGTATTTTATCATAAGGAAAACAAAGAATGTGACTTTATCACTAAAGAGGGAAATAGTATAAGGCAGGCATTCCAGGTTTGTTATGAGCTTAATTCGGATAATGAGGAGCGCGAGATAGAAGGTCTGCTGGAAGCCATGCTTAGCCATAAACTCAGGGAGGGCTTTCTGATTACCCATAATGATGAAGATAAGTTGAGGATAAACAAAAAACAGATAAGAATTATTCCTGCCTGGAAGTGGTTGTTGGCTTAGTGTAGTTTGCCTCGCGGCACGGGTCTGGAGACCCGCGCCAACGAAGGAGGGAGACCCGCGCCAACGAAGGAGGGAGACCCGCGCCAGTAAAGGAGGTGATGGGCGCAGGTTAGAGACCTGCACCAACTGACAATGAAGGAGGTGACAAGCGCAGGTCAGAGACCTGCACCAACTGACAGGGGAAGTGGACCTTAATTTGTCTTATACTCATACTTTACCTCGCCCAGGTCCTGGTTGGCTTTGACGATCTTGGTCTTGAGCTCATTCTTGAATGTAACCAGCCTGCTCTTTACGTCTTTGTCGGCTCCGGCAATGATCTGTGCTGCCAGTATACCGGCATTCTGTGCCCCGTTAATACCTACCGTTGCCACGGGTATACCGGGAGGCATCTGTACTATGGCCAGCAATGAATCCAGTCCCTCGAGTGATGCCTTTATTGGCACACCAATAACAGGCAGTGTGGTCATGGCTGCTATAACACCGGGCAGGTGTGCTGCCATGCCGGCTGCTGCTATGATCACTTCAATGCCCCTGCCGGCGGCATCTTTTGCGAACTTTTCCACTTCATCAGGCGTGCGGTGGGCTGACAGTGCGTTGATCTCGAATGGTATCTTAAAGTCGTTGAGCACCTTCGCTGCTTTCTCCATAACGGGCAGGTCGGATGTGCTGCCCATGATAATGCTTACTCTTGGCTTCATAATAATCTGTTTTTTATTTTATTTTGAAACAAAAATAAGGTATATATTTTATATTTTCGCATCATTATTACTGATCAATTATTACAGCCTGTAAATGAATACAAGAGTAATCCACAACAAGGTTTTTGAACCATTTATAGATGAGGAAGAAATAAAGGCCAAAGTAAAGGAACTGGGCAAACAGATTGAGAATGACAACAGGGACAGGAACCTGCTTTTTATAAGTATACTAAACGGGTCCTATGTTTTTACGGCGGACCTGCTGCGCGAGATAGACCTTGATATTAATGTTTCCTTCCTCAAGCTGGCTTCTTATGAAGGGCTGAAATCGACGGGCAAGGTTAAGAGGCTGATTGGCCTGAGCGATGATCTTAGCGGCAAGACAGTAATAATAGTCGAGGATATAGTGGATACAGGCAAGACCCTTGACCAGGTTATCGAAGACCTAAGGAAGCAGGGTGCTGCTGAGATAAGGGTTGTGTCTCTGCTCATCAAGCCCGAAGTGTACAGAGGCAGCCACGAGATAGATTATAAGGGCTTTGAAATACCGAACGATTTTGTTATCGGCTATGGTCTCGATTTTGACGGGCTGGGGCGTAACCTGCGATCAATATACCGCACCAGGGATTAAATAAATTTTTACTAAAAAAATAAACACTTAAAATGACAAATTTTTTGATTTTCGGCCCTCCGGGATCGGGTAAAGGCACTCAATCGGTGAAACTGGCTTCTGAATTCAAGCTTATTCACCTCTCAACGGGGGATATGCTGAGGGAAGAAGTGGCAGCACAGACGGAACTGGGAAAGAAGGTGGAAGGAATAATGCAGCGTGGCGACCTGGTTCCTGATGAGGTGGTAATAAGCATGATAGCCGGCAGGATTGATTCAAACAAGGATGCCGAAGGTTTTATTTTTGACGGTTTCCCGCGTACTGTTGACCAGGCAAAAGCGCTGGACAGCACACTTGAAGATAAAGGCACTTCAATATGCAAGATGCTGGTGCTGGAGGTGGAGCATGATGAACTGGTGAAGAGACTGCTGAAAAGGGCAGAGGTATCAGGCCGTCCTGATGATAAGGACGAAAGCATAGTGGAGAACAGGATAAAGGTGTATGGTGAAAAAACAGAACCTGTGATTAATTATTATAAAGATCATAACAAGTACCAGCCGGTGAATGGCATGGGCGATATTGAAGATATATTTAACAGGCTTTCAAAAGTAGTATCAGATTGTATATAAAAGAATATGCCGGGAAGTAACTTTGTTGATTATGTAAAGATCTTCTGCCGCTCCGGCAGGGGAGGCAGCGGATCAGCTCATCTGCGCCGGGAGAAATTTGTCCCCAAGGGAGGACCTGACGGTGGCGACGGCGGTCGTGGCGGGCATATTATCCTACGCGGCAACAAACAGTTATGGACCCTTATTCACCTTAAATACCGTAAGCATGTTTTTGCAGGCAAAGGGATGCCCGGGGGCGGCTCAATGAAAACGGGCGCTGATGGTGAAGATATTTACCTGGATGTACCTCTTGGCACAATAGCAAAAAATGCTGAAACAGGTAAGCAAATATTGGAAATAACAGAAGACGGTGAGGAAAAAGTATTACTCAGCGGCGGCAGGGGAGGACTGGGTAATGTACATTTCAAATCGTCGGTACGCCAGACACCCCGTTATGCACAGACGGGTGAGGAAGAAAAAGAAGACTGGTTCATCCTTGAGCTGAAGGTGCTGGCCGATGTGGGGCTGGTGGGTTTTCCCAATGCGGGTAAATCGACACTGCTGAGCGCTGTCTCGGCAGCAAAACCTAAAATAGCCGACTACCCCTTTACCACCCTGGTGCCCAACCTGGGAATAGTGGCTTACCACGATTATAAATCTTTTGTCATGGCCGATATACCCGGTATAATAGAGGGAGCGCATGAAGGCAAAGGACTGGGCGACCGTTTCCTCAGGCATATAGAAAGAAACTCCGTCCTGCTCTTTATGGTGCCGGCCGACAGTAAAGATATAATGGAGGAATACAGGGTATTGCTTGATGAACTTAAGAATTTCAAACCCGAGCTGCTCGATAAAAAGAGGTTGCTGGCCATTACCAAATCAGATCTTCTTGATGAAGAACTGATGGAGGAGGTAAGGAAGGAGATAACAGTAAATCCTTATATCTTTATTTCATCTGTCACAGGCTATGGTACAGCTAAACTGAAGGACATGCTCTGGGATGCACTGAACGACTAAAGGATGTTAGCATGATATGTTAGAAAAAATTGACCAGCAATTGTTCCTCTTTCTTAATTCCCTGCATTCACCTGCATGGGACAAAGTAATGGTACTGGTCAGTGCAAAACTTACATGGGTGCCTCTTTACCTGTTTATACTGGTGCTCCTGGCTATAAAATACAGGAGGTCTTTCCTTATTATCATCCCTCTTATCATACTTACAATAACAGCCGCCGACCAGCTGTCGGTGCATGCGTTCAAGGAAGTGTTTATGCGCCTGAGACCATGCCATGAGCCTTCGCTCGAGGGACTGGTGCACACGGTAAATGATAAATGCGGTGGCATGTATGGCTTCGTGTCGTCTCACGCAGCCAACTCTTTTGCCGCAGCTGTTCTGAGCATAGGGCTGCTCAGGAAGAAGTGGTTTACGGTACTTATGATAAGCTGGGCAGTGCTGGTGTCTTACAGCCGCGTATACCTGGGTGTTCATTACCCAGGCGATATAATTGCAGGTGCTGTCCTCGGGGCATTGCTGGGCTATTTATTCTACACCTTATATTTTTATTTCGATGAGAAATTAGTTTATAACTCAAATTTTTTTCGCAACAGCAGGAACAACAGCAGGAACAGCAGCAGGAACAACAGTGGCAACAGCACCAACAGCACCAACTCCAACAGCAACAATAACACCAACATCACCAACAGCAACAAAAGGAACAAAGATGCTGATAATTGACAGCAAAGAGAGAGATCCGTGGTTTAACCTTGCTTCCGAGGAGCACCTCTTCAGGGATTCAGACAATGAGTTCCTCATTCTTTATATCAACGAGGCATCGGTAATTATTGGCAAGCACCAGAATCCAGCGGAGGAAATCAATACAAGGTTCCTCAGGGAGAATAACATACCCTTTGTGCGCAGGATATCCGGTGGTGGCACCGTTTACCATGATGAGGGCAACCTCAATTATACCTTTATAAGCACCCGTCAGGGCAGCGCCAGGTTTGATTTCTCATATTTCCGCAGCCTGCTGATCTCCTTCCTGGCATCACTGGGGATAGATGCTTACGAAGGAGAGAAGAATGAAATACGCACCGGGGGTCTCAAAATATCAGGCAATGCCGAGCATGTTTTCAGGGACCGCATCATGCACCACGGCACCGTCCTTTTTTCAGCCGACTTGCAGAAGATGTCTGGTTGCCTGGCAAGGTCAGAGGCAAGAATAAAGAGCAGGGCAGTTCAGTCGAACCGAACCAGAGTGACAAACCTTGAGGGCATGATCACCGGCATAAAAAGCACTGAAGACCTGAAAAAAGCCTTTGTGGATTATATTCGCAAAACCAATGATACGGCCTCTTTATATGATTTCAGTGATGAAGAAATAAGAAGGATTAAAAGGCTTAAGGATGAAAAATTTACAAGCTGGGAATGGAATTATGCTTATGGTCCTGACTATAATTTCTCAAAAGACTTTAGCGAAGGCGGCGATAATGTAAGTATTGAACTCGAAGTATCGAAAGGGATTATCAGGACATGCAAATGTTCCGGTCCGGTACTGTATAACAGCATGAACGATCTGCTGCCCGGGACAAGGCATTGCTACGAAGGAATAGCAGAAAGAACCCTGGAGGCCGGTTACCGGGAGGATAAGGAATTGATATATAATTTTTTAATGTAGGCACACTATGGATCTGTTAAGGTCGCTATTTACATGGATATTCAATATACTGTTCATAATTCTTATGTTCCCCTTTACTCTGCTTGCCTGGCTGCTAACTGCCCCTTTCGGCAGGGCGGCCCTTACCATTCACCGGTGGCTGTCGTTCCAGGGTCGCGTAATGATACGCATAAGCCCCCTGTGGAAGGTAAATGTTACCGGAAGGAGTAACTATGACCGATCAAAAACCTATATTATCATTTCAAATCACCAGTCACTGCTCGATATACCCCTTGTCAAATGCCTGCGCATGGATTACAAATGGGTTTCCAAGATAGAGAATTTCAAAGTGCCCATCCTGGGGCAGTCGATGCAACTGGCAGGGTATGTATCTATAAAAAGGGGAGATAAAGAGAGTGTTATTAGGATGATGGAGCAGTCAAAGAAGATACTGGACAAAGGAGAATCACTCTTTATTTTCCCCGAAGGTACACGCTCACCCGATAATAAAATCAGGCGATTCAAGACAGGTGCTTTCAGGCTGGCCCTTGAAACAAACACGGCCATCCTTCCCGTACTGATAGATGGTACCTCTGATGTACTTCCCAGGAAAGGCCTTGTATTTGATTCAGGTCACAGGCTGAGGATGAAGATACTGGAACCAATAACACCCGATCAGTTTGAGAGTAATGACCCTGATAAGCTGGCAGCGGCGATGCAATCGTTTATGGCCGACAGGCTTGAAGAAATGAGAATTGTAGATGCGGCATGCCTGCCGCATCAGTGATACAAGCAGAGAGGTGAGAGGAGAGAGGTGAGAGGAGAGATCCTTCGTTGTCGCTCAGGATGACAAAAAAACGATTATGAAGAATTTAAAAGATACATACACAAAGAACGCTGAACGGTATGCCGGGTTGTACAGGAAGGAGAGCAAAAGGTTGTTTTCTCTTTCAATGATGCGGCTGGCAGTGTTTATTGGGGGTATTGCCCTGGCAATAGTATTATGGCGGTTCAGTATTTTTATCGCTGTCCTTACCCTGCTGGCGGCAATTATTGCCTTTGCCTTTTTACTGAGGGCTTATGGCAGGCACAGCTTCCGGAGATCATTCTTTGACAAAATGAAAGAGATCAATGATGATGAGCTCAGTTCACTCGATAATAATTACAGCTGCTTTGAGCCCGGGAAGGAGTTTGTTGATCCGCAGCACGACTTTTCGCACGACATTGACCTTTTTGGTGATGACTCTATTTACCAGTATCTCAACAGGACATGCACTGGCAGGGGAAGCAGTCTCCTGGCACAGTGGCTCAGTGCACCTGATCGCCTGGTCGCCGGCATGCATGAGAGGCAGGAGGCGGTAAAGGAATTATCGGCAATGGTGGAATGGAGGCAGGAGTTCAATGCTTATGGTAAGATGAACTACCCCAGCAGCGAAGAGATCAATGAGCTGATGGACTGGCTGGAAACCCCTCCGCAATACAGGCAAAACAGGTTTTATGGTTTTTTACGGGTATTGATGCCCCTGCTGGCAGTAGCCTTGCTTGCACTTGCCATTGCAGGTGTGTTACCTTACTCTTTGTTTATCCTGATCTTTTTAATTAACCTGGGAATAATATCTGTCAACCTGAAAAAGCTGAATGTCATTCATGGCAGCGTATCCAGGAAGCATGAAATGCTAAAGACCCTAATGCACCTGGTCCGGCATTTTGAAGACCGTGATTTTAATTCCCCGTACATAAATAACTTAAGGAAGGATCCCGGTAAGGGAAATCGTACTGCATCCGGTGCTATACTGAAGCTGTCTAAAATCATACAGGCCTTTGACAGCAGGCTTAACATGTTGATGGCTGCCTTGCTTAATGGTGTATTATTATGGGACATACAGTGCGTTTACAGTCTCGATAAATGGAAAAAGGATGCCAGCAGCCTGTTGCCGGAGTGGTTTGAAAACCTCGGTCATTGTGATGCCCTGTGCAGTCTGGCCAATTATGCAGCAAACAACCGGGATTACAGTTATCCCGTTATATCATCAAAAGGGACTTATCTTTCCGCCGTACAGATGGGTCATCCCCTCATTGACAGGCAGGAAAGGGTCAATAATGATTTCACAATAGAGGCAAGGGGCGAGATAAATATTATTACGGGCGCCAACATGGCAGGTAAGAGTACTTTCCTGCGCACTGTAGCTGTAAACCTTGCACTGGCCATGACCGGGGCACCGGTATGTGCACGGGAGTTTGTATATACCCCGGCGGTCCTGTTCTCAAGTATGCGTACCACTGATTCGTTGTCAGACAACGAATCATATTTCTATGCAGAGCTGAAGAGGCTCAGTGTACTCAAGGACCGCCTGGGGGAAGGAGAGAACATTTTCTTCCTGCTGGATGAAATATTAAAGGGCACCAATTCCAGGGACAAGAGTGAAGGCTCGGCTCTGTTTATTAAGAAGATAATTGAATATGGAGCAACAGGGGTAATCGCAACGCATGATGTCTTGCTGGGTAAGCTGGAAGATAATTATCCCGTGATCAGGAATAAATGTTTCGAGGTTGAGATAGAGGGTGATGAGCTTATTTTTGATTATATCCTGAGGGAAGGCATGACCACCAGGATGAATGCTGCCCTGTTAATGAAGAAGATGGGGATCATCTGAGCACACATCAGTTTAAAAAAATATCTATTTGTTGAAAAATCGGATGGAAAGCAGCCTTCCTTTTGATTATATTTGCCCAAAATCTGTAATCAATGGTTGCAAACTATTCGGAAGAGAGTATTAAGACCCTCGAATGGAGGGAGCATATCAGGCTGAGGCCCGGTATGTACATTGGGAAGCTGGGTGACGGATCATCACAGGATGATGGTATATATGTATTGCTGAAGGAGGTTACTGACAACTCCATTGATGAATTTATGATGGGCAATGGCAGGAAGATAGATATTGGCATTGCTGATCGTGAGGTTTCAGTAAGGGATTACGGCAGGGGTATTCCCCTGGGCAAGGTACTGGATGTGGCTTCGAAGATGAATACCGGGGCAAAATATGACTCGAAGGTATTTAAGAAATCGGTTGGACTGAATGGTGTAGGTATAAAAGCGGTGAATGCTTTATCAGAGAAATTCCTTGTTCGTTCCATAAGAGACGGTAAGGCTAAGGAAGTTGTGTTTGAGAAGGGTAACCTGGTAAGTGAGTCAGATATCTTTTCAACGGAAGAAGAGAACGGTGTATTGACAAGCTTTGTGCCGGACGGTGAGATGTTCGGTAACTACCATTATATATCGGAGAATGTTGAGGCCATGGTGAGGAACTATGTATACCTCAACACCGGGCTGGTGATAAGCTTTAACGGGGAGAAGTTCCAGTCGAAGAACGGGCTGCTCGATCTTCTCAATGAGAACATGGACAGGGAAGGTCTTTATCCCATTATACATCTTTCAGGAGAAGATATTGAGATAGCCTTCACGCATGATAACCGCTATGGTGAGCAGTACTACAGCTTTGTCAACGGACAGCATACAACCCAGGGAGGCACCCACCTTTCAGCTTTCAAGGAGGCGCTTGTCAGGGTGATACGTGATTTTTACAAGAAGGATTTTGATCCCTCCGACATACGGACATCCATCACGGCAGCTCTCAGCATCAAGGTGGAGGAGCCTGTGTTTGAGTCGCAGACAAAGACCAAGCTGGGGTCCAAAAATATTGCCCCGAACGGTCCTTCGGTTCGCAACTTCATAGGTGAATTTATTAAAAAATCGATTGATGATTACCTGCACAAGAACCAGGAGGTAGCCGAGATACTGCTTAAGAAGATACAGGAATCGGAGAAGGAGCGCAAGGCAATATCATCAATAAAAAAGCTTGCCAGGGAGAGGTCAAAGAAGGCAAACCTGCACAATAAAAAGCTGCGTGACTGCCGCATTCATTACAATACGAACCATGATGACAGGCTTAACTCAACCATATTTATCACGGAGGGTGATTCGGCATCAGGTTCAATAACAAAGTCGCGGAACGTCGAGACCCAGGCCGTTTTCAGCCTGCGGGGCAAGCCACTCAACAGTTACGGTCTTACCAAGAAAATAGTTTATGAGAACGAGGAATTTAACCTCCTGCAGGCAGCACTTAACATAGAGGAGGGGGTTGATAACCTCAGGTACAATAATATTGTTGTAGCAACCGATGCCGATGTGGACGGTATGCACATACGCCTGCTCTTGCTGACTTTTTTCCTCCAGTTTTTTCCTGACCTGATCAGTAAGGGACACCTGTACATATTACAGACCCCCCTATTCCGTATCAGGAACAAGAAGGAAACAAGGTATATTTATAATGAAGAGGAGAAAGACAGGGCAATGAAGCAGCTTGGTGCTAACCCTGAAATAACCAGGTTCAAGGGACTGGGGGAAATATCACCCGGTGAATTCAAGCACTTTATTGGCACCAATATGAAGCTTGAGCCGGTAAGGCTGAAGAAGAATGATTCGGTGAAGGATTTTCTTAATTTTTACATGGGGAAGAACACACCTGACAGGCAGCAGTTTATTATTGATAACCTGAGGTTTGAAGAAGTGATGTTAGAAGATGAACTTGAATTGCCGGCCGGCAAATAATTTTTGAAGGTAAAGGACAAGAAGTATGAATAGTGATACTCCCGGAAACAAAGGGAAAGAGAATAAAGAGCAAAAGGAGCAATACGGGGAAGAGGAAAGACAGACTTCCGAAGAGATGCTGAAAGTAACAGCTCTTTCTGGTATGTACCAGGACTGGTTCCTTGATTATGCTTCTTATGTTATCCTGGAAAGGGCGGTTCCGCACATTAGTGACGGGCTGAAGCCGGTCCAGAGGAGGATATTACACTCAATGAAGAGGATGGATGACGGCCGCTTCAGCAAGGTGGCCAATATTATTGGTCATACCATGCAGTTCCATCCCCACGGTGATGCTTCAATAGGTGATGCCCTGGTGCAGCTGGGACAGAAAAGCCTTCTTGTTGAGACCCAGGGTAACTGGGGTAATATACTTACCGGCGACAGCTCGGCCGCTCCGCGGTATATTGAAGCACGGCTTTCAAAGTTCGCCCTTGATGTTGTTTTTAACCCTAAAACAACAGAGTGGAAAAAATCATATGACGGAAGGAATAAGGAGCCTTTTACACTGCCGGTTAAATTTCCTTTATTGCTTGCTCAGGGGGTGGAGGGCATAGCTGTTGGACTGGCATCAAAAATACTGCCTCATAATTTTGTTGAACTTATTGATGCATCAATCCTGTACCTGCAGGAAAAAGATTTTGAACTGTTTCCCGATTTCCCGTCGGGAGGAATGATTGACGTGTCCAGGTACAATGACGGTATAAGAGGTGGAAGCGTTAAGGTAAGGGCTAAAATTGAGAAAAGGGACAGGAAGACACTTGTGATAACGGAGATCCCTTTCTCAAAAACAACAGGCAGCCTGATAGATTCAATAATCAAGGCCAATGAAAAGGGGCAGATAAAAGTAAAGCGTATAGATGATAATACGGCTGAGAATGTTGAGATCGTGATAAACCTTTCGGGAGGTGTTTCACCGGATAAGATGATAGATGCTCTGTATGCTTTTACAGATTGTGAAATTTCATTATCGCCCAACTCATGTGTTATCTTCGAAAACAAGCCTGAGTTTGTTGGTGTAAGCGATATACTGAGGCGGTCAACAGACAACACGGTTTACCTCTTAAAGAGGGAACTCGAGATACGGCAGAGAGAGCTGGAAGAGGAATGGCATATGTCGTCTCTTGAAAAAATATTTATAGAAGAAAGGATATACCGTGATATTGAGGAGTGTGAAACGTGGGAGTCTGTTCTGAGTGCAATAGACAGGGGGCTGGATCCTTTCAAGCCAAAGCTGAGAAGGGAAGTAACACGGGATGATATTATCCGGCTCACCGAGATCAGGATAAAGAGAATATCAAAGTACGATGTAAAGAAAGCCGACAGGCACATAAAAGATATTGAGGCTGAGCTGGAAGAGGTTAAGACACACCTTGCCAATATTATTCCTTTCACCATAAACTATTTCAGGCAGCTGAAGAAGAAGCATGGCAAGGGCAGGGAGAGGAAATCAGAGATCAGGAATTTTGACCAGATTGAGGCCACTAAGGTGGCGGCAAATAATGCCAGGCTGTATTGTAACAGGGAGGAAGGATTCCTGGGTACATCACTGAAGAAGGATGAGTTTGTTTGTGAATGTTCTGACATTGATGACATTATTGTATTTCTTAAGGATGGCACCTACCTTGTGACCAAGGTGTCAGAGAAGCAGTTCGTGGGCAAGAACATTATTCATGCTGCTGTTTTCAGGCGCAATGATAAGCGCACAATTTACAATATTGTTTACCAGGATGGCAAGGGAGGCAGGGTTATGATTAAGCGCTGTGCCATAACAAGTGTTACACGCGACCGTGAATATAATATCACAAAGGGAACGAGTGGATCCCGGATAATGTATTTCAGTGCCAATCCCAATGGTGAGGCCGAGGTAATAAAGGTATATCACCGCCCCAGGCCCAGGTTAAAAAAGCTCACTTTTGAATTTGATTTCAGTGAGCTGGCCATCAAGGGTAAATCGTCTATAGGTAATATCCTGACCAGGCACCCCGTACAGAAAGTGCAGCTTAAAGAAAAAGGTATATCCACCCTTGGTGGCAGGAAGATATGGTTTGATGATACCGTTAACAGGCTCAATGCTGATGCACGTGGTAAATTCCTTGGCGAATTCAGTGCTGATGATAAGATAATGGTTATAACAAAGGATGGTAAAGCAAGGCTGTGTAATTTTGACCTGAGCAATCATTTCGAGGAAAATATCCTGATAATTGAAAAATTCAGGCCAGGAGTTGTTTATTCGGCTGTCTATTGGGATGCCGAAGCGGGTTATTATTATGTTAAGAGGTTCACGATTGAGGCAAGCGAGAAGCCTTTTACCTTTATAAGTGAGGATCCCGACTCAAAACTGATCAGTCTTACTGAGGTTGAATACCCGCGCCTGGAGATAGAGTTCGGGGGTAAGCACAGCGAGCGCGATAACGAGATTATCGAGGTTGCCGAGTTCATATCTGTTAAAAGCCACAGGGCCAAAGGCAAGCGTCTCACTAATTACAGCGTTGAGAATATCAGGGAGATTGAACCGGTGGTACTGAAGGAATCGGAGCTTCCAAAGGAAGAAGAGGGTGAAGAAGAAGAGAAGGAAAAGAAGGATGGAGATGAGGGTGACGATGACACTGACAATACACAGATGACCCTTGGTATTTAGACCTCAGTATCTTTGCGGATTAATAACAAACAGGATAAAATGATAATATACCTGGTAGGTTTTATGGGTTCGGGTAAATCCACCCTGGGCAGGCGACTGGCTGCACGGGCGGGATGGACTTTCATGGACCTGGATACTATGATTGAGCAGGAAGAAGGGATGACCGTGCCCCGTATCTTTAAGGAAAAGGGAGAGGCTTACTTCAGGGAGCTGGAATCAAAGGTGCTCAGGGACACAGAGGGGATGAAGGATGTTGTTATTGCCTGCGGTGGCGGTACGCCCTGCCATGGTGATAATATGGATTTTATGAATAATGCAGGGTTAAGTATATATTTAAAACTGACAGCAAAAGCGCTTTTTGAGCGTCTTCATAATGCAAAAGTAACAAGGCCATTGCTGGAGGGAATGAGTGCTGATGAAATGAAGGTTTATATTGAACAAAAGCTGGAGGAGCGGGAAAAGTGGTATTTACGGTCAAAGCTGGTTGTGGATGCCCTCAGCACTGACCCGGGCACACTGCTGGACATTATTCGTTATGAACCTCCTTATAATCTCGGTAGGGATCAATATTAAGGTAGCGCGACAACCATTTTGTGCCTATATAAAAAGGAATAGTATCCACCAGGGCACTTACCATCTTGAAAACGTAATTGGAAAGGATAAGGATCACAATGGCATGGGTAATTGTTTCGCCCGGCCTGATATTGATTGCATCCCGGGCAAAAAACCATGTAATTGTTACCACTGCAATTGAGTCAACCATCTGACTGGTAAGTGTACTCCCGTTATTCCTGAGCCATAAAGCTTTTCCCCTGGTCAGTTTTTTAAAGAAATGAAATACATGGACGTCGACAAATTGTGCTGTCAGGTAAGCAAGCATGCTTGCAATGGTAGCCCCGAAGGTCCATTGCCTGATCTGGAAGAAAGTTCTTTGCGGGTCGCCGGGAAAGGGAAGGTTATCCGGACCTATCTCGGGCCTGGGAGGCAGTACGCCACCAAGCCAGAGGATGAAAAGGACCCAGATATTAAGTAGTAAACCTGTCCATACAACCATGGTTGCCCTCTTTTTACCGTACAGTTCACTTATGAAGTCAGTACAGAGAAAAGTAACGGGATAGGGAAGCACACCTATAAAAACCACGAAAGGTATGGTGCGTCCGAAGATATCAAAAGACAGATCAATCTGCCTTGATATGCCCAGTATATTTAATATTGCCAGTGTTCCCAGGAAAAAGCCTGAAAGTATGATAAAGACAATTTCTCGCCTCTTTACGTACTTCTTATCATCGGCAGCCGGGTGCTCAAACATAAGCTAAAGGTATCTAATTAAATTTAATTTTAAAACATTGGTAATTAATAAATGTTTACGGCTGTATTTTGTTATCTTAGCATTCGGGTGTATGGATTAATTAATTAAATTAGCAAGACAAAAATCAACCCTGATGGAAACCGGCCTTTCCAGACTTTTCGGTATTGAGAAAGAAGAGAAGAACCTTATTGGTATTTTACTTTTCCAGTCAGTCTTTCTCGGTATCTTCTACGGGGTTTTTAATATTACCGCTCATGCCATTTTCCTTTCACGCTTTGATGAGACTGATATGGCAAGGGCTTATATTATCAGCGGCCTGGCCGGCAGCGCACTTACCTACCTTTATTCTGTTTTCCAGGCACGAATACGATTCTCTCTTTTCTCCATATTAAACCTGGTTTTTATATTACTTGTAATAGTATTTCTCTGGATACTTATCCGGCTGAATCCTGCAGGATGGGTTGTTTATGCCATATTTATTATGCTGGGGCCCCTGTTTGTTCTCACCATGCTGGGCTACTGGGGAACGGCCGGTCGTTTATTTACCTTAAGGCAGGGAAGGAGGTTTTTTGGTATAATTGATGTGGGCTTGATAGCAGGCATTATAATAAGTAGTTTCTCAATTCCTGTTTTGCTTTCACTAAACATAGGCACACATGATATTTTGCTCATCAGTGCATTCAGTATCCTGGGCGCTGCTATTATCCAGTCAGTGATAACCAATCGCCACAGGCAAAACCTGGCCGGGCGGAAAGAAGATGCCCAGGAAAAAGCAGGGATCAAAGTATTCAGGAAGGATAAGTATATAAGGACAATGGGGATCTTTATTGCACTGTCAGTACTGGTGGTATTCTTTGTACAATATTCATTTATGGCTGTTACCAGGGCAAGGTATCCCGAGGAGAACGAGATGGCCCGCTTCCTTGGTTTTTTTGAAGGCAGTATGATGATCTTCACACTGCTTATCAAGACTTTTATCTTTTCTTACCTTGTAAAGAACCATGGATTGAAAGTAACGCTGGCCCTATCGCCGGTTATTATAGGTATCTTTTCTATTGTAGCAGTAATAATTGGCACAACAAAGGGTTTTATCCCGGGAACATCAGGATTTATGATTTTCTTCCTGATGCTTGCCATCAGCCGGCTGTTCTCAAAGGCACTGAAAGATTCTGTTGAAACACCCGCCTTCAAAGTGCTTTACCAGACCCTTGGAGAAAAGCTGCGGCACAGTGTGCAATCGGCTATCGACGGTACGGTAAATGAAATAGCTGCCCTTGCCTCGGGACTTATACTTACCGGATTGGGGGCCCTTGTGTTTATTGACCTTATTCATTTTTCATGGGTACTGATTTTAATTACAATATTGTGGGTAGTGTATTCACTACGCTTATATAATGAATACAGGGGATCCATCAGGAAAACACTCAATAAAAAGGCAGAGCAAATTGAAGTGGAGCGGGAAGATGAAGAGGGAGTTCTTTCTTCAACGAAAAGCGGGGAAGCCATATACATTGACAATAACTATTTCAATGTAATTACTGACAGTGAGTTCAGGGATAACCTTCGCTATAATACAGCCCTTCTTGAAAAAGTTCTCAAAAAAGCAGAGAGGGATCACAATCCTGATATCCTGCCCCTTCTTGAAAGTCTGGGCCCCAAAGATATTGCAGATACTGACCTGCTGGCACGAATTGAAAACCTTGTGTCAGTGATTAAGGGTGACTTAAGGGAAAAAGGATTGGGGCAGGGCAGTGATCTTATTCTTACAGTTGAAAGCAGTACTGACCGTAAATTACATCTCAGGGCCATGATGGCAGGCAACGAAGAGCCTGTTATTACTGATATGATGCGATTAATAAGAGATCAGAATCCCGGTGTTGTCAGGGAGACCCTTTACATAGCAGGCAGGTTTTATATTAAAGAATTACTTCCGGAGATATGTGAATGTCTTGATAATGAAGAGGTAGCAACGGATGCATACAGTGTTCTGAAGAGTTTTGGCCGTGATGCCCTCCCGTCTCTTTCAGGACACTATTTCAGGTCGTCAGATGACATTAAGGTAAGGATGTTTATATTAAGGCTTTATGCCGATGCAGGAGGAGATGACGCGATCAGCTTCCTTTTGCCACGGATATGGTCTGTAAATAAGTTCCTGAGAAAGGAGGCAGTGAAAGGTCTTATTAAATGCGAATACAAGGCTGATGACGAAACTAGGAACAAGCTTTTCCAGGAGGTCCGGAAAATAACGGGTATGCTTACCTGGAATCTGTCAGCCAGGGTCAGCCTGGATGAGAGAGGAGATGAAATTCTGAGCCGGTCAATGGAAGAGGAAGCTAACTGGTGGTTTGAATTGCTCTTTGACCTGCTGTCTTTTATTTATGACAAAAGATCACTTGACCAGATAAAGGAAAACCTGGAAAGCGGTACTGTTGAGAGTGTGAATTTTGCTCTTGAAATGCTTGACATAGTAATTGATGATGAAATAAAGCCCAGGCTAAATGCCCTGCTGGATGTTGTGCCGTCAGGTGAAAAACTGAAAAACCTGTTCCGGTTTTACCCGGGTGATATTCCTGCGTATGAGCCGCTGGTCAGCGAGCTGGTAAACAAGGATTATAACGAGGTGGGTGTATGGACAAAAGCCTGTGCAATCAGGAGCCTCAGCAGGCTGGAGCCACCTGCAAAAACCGATTTCCTTGTTGCTTTGCTTTTCAGTGGTCACCCCATGCTAAGGGAAGAGTCCTGTTATTACCTGAAAAACAATTTCAAACAAGTATATGCAGAGTGTTCTCATCGGCTGCCTGTTGATTACCGTGAGCAATTGAATAACCTTGTTAACGGTGATTTTGATGTTAATGATCTGATCTTCTTAAAGCTTAAGTCCCTGAGCAGGGTATTTGAAGATATAGTTGAAACAGACCTGGTAGAACTTGCTGAGAAAGTGCTACTGGTAAAGGAGGGTGATGATCAGGCATTTCAGGATGACTACCTGGCGTGGCCGGTTGACAGTAATGACGGGGAAAAGCTAAGATTTAACTGGGGAATAGCAGGATCAGTAATAGACGGAGATGCTTTTCCCGGCAGATCATATTATATTTTACCGCTTAGGGATCTGGAAAGCTTTATTTTTTACAATGAGAGGCTCAGCAAAGCAATGATGAGCTGTCTTGACAAGAAACTTAATGATGGATAAAAACCAGACAACCATATTCCGGCAACTTATTTTGAATGTGATAATACCCACATTAATGGCTCTTGTGGTTATGGCTGTAGTGAATTTCAGGAATACCAGGTCACAGATTACCACCGCGAACGATGAAAAGAACAGGATAATATCTTCTGAAATAACTGAGGTGCTTAAGCTCCAGGATCTTTCAATATCCATTATTGAAAAAAGCATGTCAGAAAGGATGGAAAGGTACTCCAATACCATAGTCCATGATATACTTCCCTCATTACATGATACTGAGGATGCTGATCTGACGGCTATACAGTCAAGACTGGGGATGGATCCTGAGATGGAAGATATTTATATAATTGATACCAGCGGAATAATAGTGAATACCACCTATGAGCCGGATCTTGGTTTTAACCTTTTTAACCTTGGGGAGGAGCATGAGAGACACCTGCGGCATGTGCTTGATACAGCTGTTTTTGTTAACACCCGCTTTGCTATTGAAGATGCAACCAAGACACCCCGTAAATATACTTACCAGGCTACCCGCGACAGGAATTATATTGTGGAGCTGGGGGCATTTTCCCGGGAGGCCAACGAGGTAATACAGACAATTGAAAAGGTTAAGTCTGATATCATCAGGGATAACCAGGGCATTATTGACCTCGAGGTATTTTTCAATGCAGATACCATTTTCAGCCTTAACAAAAATGCCATAGTTTATAAGGATAAAACTGAACTTCTGGCCAGGGCATTTATCAAAAAGGATACACTTGAGCTGCTTGAAAGAACGGGACAGGCATGGTACCACTTCCAGTTTGTTTACCTGCCACGGCAAAACTCGAATCTTTATAAAGGATCTGTTATCAGGATAGTCAGTGACCGCACTGCAGAGAAAGTATTGCTTAAGCGTGAACTGACCAAATTTGTAATACTATTTATCCTGACATTGCTGGTGGTTATGCTGCTGATATACAGGAAAACGAAGGTTATTACACAGCCTATAGCTAAGCTTGTCGAGAATGTAGACAGGATAACCGGCGGGCATCTCAGTGAAAGGGCTGAGGTAGTGGGTAATAATGAGATCACAAGGTTGTCGAGGAAGTTCAACATGATGATTGATGAACTTGAAAAGTATTACAACGAACTGGAGCAGATGGTTCGTGACAGGACGGCCGAGATAGAAAAGCAAAAGCTTGAGATAGAGAAACAGAGGGATACCCTGAGGGATCAGAAGAACAAGCTCTCAGAGAGAAACACCCAGTTAAAGTCAGCTTATATAGAGATTGACGAGCAGAGAAAGCATATTATGGATTCAATTTACTATGCCAGGCGTATACAGACTGCAATATTGCCTTCGGAGGATTATGTTCGCGACAACCTTGGTGATCATTTTATCCTGTACAGGCCCAAGGACATAGTCAGTGGCGATTTCTACTGGTTTAAGCTTATTGATAATCTTATCATGGTGGCTGCAGTTGACTGTACCGGTCATGGTGTACCCGGTGCATTTATGTCAATAGTAGGGCATAACCAGCTTAACCATGCGGTTACTGTTGGCAAGGCAAGAGAGCCGGATGATATACTTAACCGGCTTAACAGTGGGGTGATAGAAACCCTGTCGGTTGAAACACACGAATCAAAAGTACAGGATGGCATGGACCTTTCACTCTGTGTTTTTGATGAGCACAAAAAGAAGGTGCAATTCTCTGGTGCCAATAACCCGCTGGTTCTGATAAGGGATGGTGAGGTTACACGTTTCAGGGGAGACAAGTTTCCCATTGGTGCTTACGAGGGCACATTACCACAGGTATTCACAAGCCGCGAAATAGAGCTGAAAAAGGGTGATTGTCTTTATATATTTTCAGATGGTTATGCCGACCAGTTCGGAGGGCCGGATGATAAAAAATTTACCACAAAGAAGTTCAGGCAGTTTTTATTTGACATACACACTGAATCGTGTGATGTTCAGAGATACCTTCTTGATAAGAAACTGGACGAGTGGAAAGGTGACAATGAGCAGATAGACGATGTGCTGGTAATTGGTATTAAAATTTAATACTCTAATTATTGAAATTTGAGTTATGACAAAAACAAGATCCGCAAAGGACAGTTCCGGGAAAGAAAGGTTTAATCCCTTTCCGGGCTTAAGACCTTTCACACCGGAAGAAAGTGATCTTTTCTTTGGCAGGGAGGGTCAGAGTGAAGAAGTTCTGGATAAGCTGAAAAAGAACAGGTTTGTTACGGTTATAGGTGCTTCAGGAAGTGGTAAGTCATCACTGATTTACTGCGGTGTGATACCCGGACTTGTTGATGATAGCGGCAAGGATAAAAAATGGGATGTACTGAGCATGCGTCCCGGCAGTGATCCCCTGGGTAACCTCTCGGACATGCTTGCAGGCTCACTTATTGAGGATAAGAAACAGGATATAAACAGAACTATAACGGACAGTGTACTCAGGAATGATGATCAGGGTCTTGTAAAAGCTGTCAAAAACATCAGGGGAGGAAAAGACAGGAGGCTACTCTTGCTGATTGACCAGTTTGAAGAATTGTTCAGGTATAAAACAGCCACCAAAGCCAGTTTGAGTGAGGCTGATGCCAGGTATTTTGTTAAGCTCCTGGTCAATGCAGTCAGGGATGCAGACTCGGGAATATACCTTATAATTACTATGCGCTCTGATTACATAGGTGATTGTGCACATTTCCAGGGCCTGACGGAGCTGATCAACACCAGTAACTACCTCATCCCGCACATGGCAGAGGATAATTACAGGAGAGCAATAACAGGGCCGGTGGAGTATGCCGGTGCCTCGGTAGAGCCCGAGCTTGTTGATATGCTGATAGAGGAGATTGGCAACAGAACTGATCAGTTGCCGGTTCTGCAGCATGCTATGATGAGAACATGGGAACACTGGCAGTCGATGAACCTGCCTGATAAACCTGTATCGGTCTCAAATTATGATGCCGTGGGTCAGATGTCAGAGGCAATGTCAAGGCATGCAAACGAGGCTTTTGAAGAACTGGATAGCAGGCAGCAAAAGATATGTGAATCACTTTTCAAGACAATAACTGAAAAAGGAGCTGACAATAAAGGTATACGCCGCCCTACAAAAGTAAATACAATAGCGGCCATTGCAAGGTGCACGGTGCCGGAGCTTATTAAGGTAATAGATACTTTCAGGTCATCAGGCCGCTCGTTCATCAGTCCCGGCGAGGGGGTGGAGATAACGGCTGATACAGTAATTGATGTATCGCATGAAAGCCTTATGAGAGTATGGGACCGCCTTAGTGAGTGGGTTGATGAAGAGGCTGCATCAGTACAGATGTACCTCAGGCTATCTGAGGCGGCAGCACTCTTCCAGGAAGGAAAGACAACACTGTGGCGTCCGCCCGACCTGCAGCTGGCACTTAACTGGAGAGATGAGAATATGCCTACCCTTACCTGGGCAGAGAGGTTCAACCCTGCCTTTGAAAGGGCAATGGTATACCTGCGTACCAGTGAGAAGGAATATATTGCCGAGGAAGAGAACAAGATAAAGGCCCAGAAGAGACAGCTGCGCAGGAGTCGTATAACTGCCATAATCCTTGGGACAGCTGCTATAATATCTGTTTTCTTCATGTTATTTGCCTTTGTTAAAAAGGTTGAGGCTGATAAGAACAAGCTGGAAGCTGAAAGGCAGAAGGAGCAGGCCAGGATAGAGGCAGAGAGGGCTGAGGTCAATGCTGAAAAGGCTGAGCAGAATGCAGAGGAAGCACTGAAGCAGGAAAGAAGAGCAATGCTTAACGCCGATTCAGCCAGGATGAGTGCACAGGAAGCCCTGAGGCAGAAAGAGCTGGCCCAGAGAAATGAGGAAGAGGCAAAAGCACAAAGGGAGAGGGCTGAGATAAATGCAGAAGAAGCACAGAAGCAGCGGGAAAGAGCACTGGCCCAGGCTGACACGGCACAGATGAATGCTGAGAGGGCCCTCAGGCTGAGAATGGTGTCTGTTGGAAAGTCAATGTCTGTTAAGTCATTGCAGGTGGTAGGCGAAGGTGATATTCAAACCCTGCTGGCCTACCAGGCCTACCTTTTTAATGAAAAGAACGGGGGGGTTGATAATGATGCTGATATCTACCTTGGTCTCTATAATGTGGCTAAGGTATACGGAGGTTTGAATTACAACACATATGACGGTCACACAGGCATGGTGAACAGTGTTGCCTTCAGGCCCGGAACCACATCCTTGTTTACAACAGGAGCTGATGGTAAGATACTAAGGTGGGATACGGCCAATGGTAATGAAGAGCCCGGCGAGGTATTAAGCGGAAATGATATTGTCGAGGTACTGACAATAAGTGACAATGGGGAATATATGGCCTGTGGTACAGACCAGGCTGTAATAAGGCTGATCCACCTTTCAGGAAATGATGATGTGTATGAACTGAAAGGGCATACAAGTAAAATAAAATCTATTGCTTTTACACCTGACAACAAAGAACTTGTTTCATCAGGTCTTGACGGTAAGGTAATTGTCTGGAATATTAACAGCATGGAGCCTTCGGAACTTATTGAGCTGGATGAAGCTGTCAATTCACTGGATATATCACAAAGCGGGAAATTACTGATAGCTGCTTCGGACAGCGGGGTAATACACCTGTGGAACCTGCCGGAGCGGGCTGAACTCAGGGTGATGGATACCGGTAAGGAGTCAATTCGTGTTGTAAGGTTTAAAGGCAATGACACCTATGCCCTGGGCTACCAGGATGGTATGGTGGAATTCCGTAATGTGGCAGACCATGAAATTGCATCATCTGTAAGAGCACACTCTGTACGTGTAACAGACATCAGGTTTAACGACAAGCTGAGCCAGATGGCTACAAGCAGCCTGGACGGATTTGTTAAAATATGGAACTATGAAGACCTGACTGAACCACCAATAGCTCTTGAAGATAATGATGGTTTTGTTTTTGCGCTCGATTTCAGTCCTGATGGCAAACTGCTTGTGTCAGGCAGTGCGGGTGACGTAAATAATCGTAACCTTGTATCGCGTCCGACACATGCGGATTATATGGTCCGCGATATCTGCCAGCTCCTGAATCGTAATTTCACAATGGAAGAATGGTGGAGATATGTTGGTCGTGACATAGAGTACCAGAAGACATGCGACAAGAAGGAATTGAGTATCAAAGTGCAGGAAAAGAAAGGAGATTAAAAAGAAATAAACCAACTAATTAATTATGCGAAAAGCATACATCCTGTTATTTACCGTGTTGCTAAGCGGTTATAACATTAAAGCACAGGATTGTGCATTGAACCTCAGGAATGCTGAAGCTCTTTTTGAATCCGGGCAGGTGGAGGAAGTACCTCCCCTGTTACAATCATGCCTTGAATCAGGATTTACGGATGCTGAAGAGATATCTGCATATAAACTGATTATCAGGTCCTTCCTCTTTGATGACAAAAGGGATAAGGCAGAACAGATGATGCTGCAGTTCCTTAGGAAGAACCCGGAATACGAGATCAGTCCCGCCGATAATGAAGACTTTATTTACCTGTTTAATAAATTCAGGGTAAAGGCTGTGATACAGCTGGGATTGAAGGCAGGTATGAATTATACTTATATAACAGGCAAGAACGAGCAATCAGTTTCAGGATCACAGGGTGGGACTAAATACAACAATAATAATTTTACACTTGGCCTGGGAGCTATGGTAAGATACAGGTTTAATGAGCGCATTGAGGCTGGCCTGGAGATAGATTATTCAGAGCTCTCCTTCAGTTACAGCGAAGATTTTCTTAGCTACGGGGTGGTAAATTATTCTGAGAAACAAAGCAGGCTGGAAGGAGTTGCTTACCTGTACTACCAGCCCTGGCAGTTTGGTGGCTTTGTACCTTATTTCAAGGCCGGGGCCGGGATTGCTTATAAGCTGTCAGCAACGGGCAGCGTTGTTTTCAATAATTCTGATGTCAATAATCCCTTCGAGAGGGCAGGTCCTGAGACAAGCAGGAACGAATCAAGGATAGCGGCCGATATACTGGGAGCAGCCGGTTTCGGATGTAAATATAAACTGCCTTCAGGGTATGCATTTATCGATATCGATACCCGTTTTGGAACAATGAACCAGTATTTGCCAGGCATACCCGGTGATAATGAACTGTACTATTTCTTTAAGGATGACAGGTTCCGTTTAAATCTAAGCAGGATCAGCCTTGGCTATATTTATATCTTTTATAAACCCGAACGAATAGAGGAGTAATATAATGAAGAATATAATATTAATAGTAACAGGCCTGTGTGTATTGCTCTCATCCTGCGAGGAGTACCCGGATAGCGGCACTTATGACAACCCCCTGCTGAAGTATTACGGTGATGCTTTTGTTGACAGGGGGAGTGCACTTGTTGAAACAGGTGGCGGCTTTGCCCTGGCCGGTATGAGAACTGTTGTGGCCCGTGCCGCCAGTGAAGGAGGGAGTGTTATTGATTCTTCAGGCCAGGAATTTGCAGTGCTGAAAACAGGCAGCCGGGGTAGCCTGGACTGGTCTTTTTTATCTGCCAACAGTGTTTATGATGAAGCCCGTGCCCTCACAGGTCTTGATGACGGGAGTATCCTGGCAGCGGGATACACGGGTGGCTCATCAGCTTCTGCCGGGAAAGATATCCTTGTTACACTGCTTGATGCACAGGGCGGTGTGCAGTGGCAAAAAAGCTATGGTGGTGAAGGTGATCAGATTGCAAATGATGTTATTCTCTGCGATGATTCCGGTTTTATTATACTGGGGTCAACCGACGTGGAAAACACGGCAGGCGGCATAGGCCGGAATAATCCCTCAGGGCGTTTAAATGTTTTTATTTTAAAAATCAGTTCACAGGGCGACAGCCTGTGGTCGAACTCAGTGGGGTTTGAAGGAGATGACGAGGGGATAAAGATCACTGGGCAGGCAGCGGGTGATGGTTATATGGTACTGGCATCAACCGATATATCTGAACCTGATAAAGACCAGGATCAGAATAATATTTTCTTCTTCAGGATTAACAGCGTGGGTACAGGAACCAAGTATAATATTTTCGGTACTGCAGGAAATGAAACACCTTCTGATATGCTGGTACATGAAGATTCTTACGTGATACTGTCGGCTTCAGGAAGCTCTTCCGCTGCAGATACCGAGATCTTCATACTGCGCATAGGAAATGATATACAGGCTGCACCAATGCTTGACAGGAGGATCAGCCTGGAAGGGAAGAGGGTGGTTTTAAGGTCTGTATGCAGGCACCCTGACGGTTTCTATGTTATAGCCGGGGGAGTGGGTGATCCGCTTGAGGAAGACATGCTGTTCTACTTTATGAATGATGATGGCAGTTCATATGCATTACCACACTCACCTGCCGGGCAGGGAAGCCAGGTAGTAAATGATGTTATCGTTGACGGGGCTGAGAATATAGTTGCTGTGGGGACCAACGGAACAGAGGTAAGTTCACTTATTACTCTTTATAAATTTGAGAAACCCCGGTAATTACCAACCGGTTATTATTTTTTAAAGCAGGCCTTTAACCTAAAATTATTGATCAGCAATGAAAAAGACAGCGAGCACCTTTACAATTTTTATCCTTGCGCTGATGTTTGCAAAGGCCCAGGAGGTAAAGGATGTGTCCATAGTTGGAACCATTACCGAAGACAAGACCGTTTCTGCCAGTTATATAATTAATAACCCCAGCGGAGGAGAAGCAGTTGGGTTTTTGTGGATGAATGTTAACACGGCAACAGATGACACCACAGACCTTGCAACAACAGAAACATATATTATACAATCCACAGATGTGGGTCTGCGCCTTCTGCTGAGGGTTGATATCGATGACGGATCAGTGCAGGATACTGCATATAGTGCACTTAGCGGGGTAGTGATCTCAAACAGTGCCCCGGTGGCACAGAATGTCAGCATAGCTGGCGGTACATTCCAGGATGATGTTCTTACCGGCGATTATGACTACAGTGATGCTGATGATGACCAGGAAGGTGATTCGAATTACAGCTGGTCTGCAGGTACATCAACCAACCAGGGTTCATCAATAATAATTCCTTCAGGAACAGGTATTTCATACAAAATAAGGGATGTTGACCAGGGAAAATATATTTTCTTTGGTGTACAGCCTGTTGCTGCAAACGGAGAACCAAACGGCACACTGGTCTGGTCTTCAGCACACGGGCCCGTGAATTCACAGCCTTATGCAAGTTCAGTGTCTGTGAGTGACCTCACTCCTGAGGTAGGGGATGTTCTGTCCGGGACATATACATACAATGATGATGATGGCGAAAGCGAGGGCAGCTCTTCTTACAGGTGGTTACGGGAAGGTGCCGGTGTTATTCCCGGTGCTGATAGCGATACTTATACTGTTACCTTTGATGATATAGCTTATAAATTGATTTTCGAGGTAACACCTGTTGCCTCCTCTGGTTACCCCCTTGAGGGCGACCCGGTGCAAAGTGCTGCAACGGCAGAGGTTCCTGCCTCAGGTGAACCGCTTGCATCCGATGTATGTATATCAGGAACACGCACTGTGGGAAGCGTATTGACCGGAAACTATACCTATACATACGGCAAGCAGGAAGGAACTTCTCTTTACCGGTGGTACCGGGATGGCAGTCCCATCGCGGGAGCAACGTCAATCAGCTATACCCTTACCGAAGATGATATTGAATCGAATATTAGTTTTGCGGTTACCCCGGTTTCCAAATCGCCTGCCGTTACGGGCACTGAAACATTCAGTGACAACCTGGCCCTTTTTATTCTTTCCAATACAGAGGTAAGTGTTTCTGACCCTCCTGTTAATTTATCAGCCAGTCCTACAGGAGGTGTTTTCAGCGGACCGGGTGTTTCCCTGGATTCTTTTGATCCTTCAGCCGTAAACACAGACAACAGCCCGTTTGTACTGGAGTATATTCTTTCACTACAGTATACCGGGCATACCTGTACACAGAAGTCAGTGGATACAATATCTGTTGTGCCCGTTGAAACCTACTTTACAAGCTTCAAAAATGTTTATTGCTACGACAATGGCAATGATACGATTGTTGTGGAGAACATGCCTGCTGATGCAACAATGCCGGTATTTGAATTTACTGAACCGGCTGCAGTTGTTGCACAGCTTAACGATACAACAATTGTGTTTAACCCGGCACTCATGGGTCCGGGGAATAATGCGGACAGTGTATATTTCAGGTATGTACAATCTCTCTCTGTTATAGAAATAAGCAGGGGTTTTATTGTGGATTCAGTAAGCACTGCACTGAGCTTTCAAAACCTGGAGGATCAGTATTGCACCGATGCTTCGGCCCGTTTTATCAGTGTCGACAATATTTACCCGGCAGGTGGCAGTGCTGACTGGACCGGTGATATGCTAACCAATGAATCGGCCAGCTCGGCAGTGTTTGATCCGGGTCTGGTTGCAGCAGGATCAAGTTACCCGGTAACATACCGGTATACATCGCCTAACGGGTGTAAAAGCAGCATTATCAGTAAGAATGTAACAATAAACCCACTTCCGGATCCTTCTTTTTCACTTAATCCGAGCTACAATGTTGAAGGAGACCCTGACCTGCTGGTTCCTGTGTTACCGGGAGGTGCATTTACCGGGTCAGGTATTGTGGGTGATGAGTTTTACCCGGGTCTTGCCGGGGTGGGTAATCATGATATAAGATATTCGGTAACAGATGCAAACGGGTGCTTTGCCACCACAACCAATACAACTGATGTGCGTGAGGCACAGGGCAGCATAGATGATTTGCCTGCCGTCATCTGCTACGACGACACTACTTATACAGTAAGTATCAGCGGCCTGCCTGCTGGTGTTATATTAGCAGGTTTCAGCAATACAGGTGGAGGGATAACCCAAACAGGACCACTGGTTGCTGATTATTACATTCCCGGTGCAGGGTCAGGATATGATACACTTAGTTTTGCTTATGTATGGGATGGAGTAGACTATGAGCTGAAACAGCAGGTATACATGGATTCAATAGGTAAGGTTGAGATTATTGACCTGATGGATGAATACTGCGAATATGAAGGTGATGTTAATATGCGTGTTTCGGTAGAAAACTCAAGCGGAACAGGTAATTTTTCTTTTTCGGGACCCGATAGTTCATTTACGGATTACGGCCAGATAGCAGATCTTTATCCCTATAAAACTCCACCTTCGGCAGCACCTTACCAGGTGAGCTATACACATGTTTCGTCTGTGCAGTCGTCAGGCTGCAGCAAAACTGTTTCGCGTGATGTATATGTACATGCCGAGCCTGATATTGATATCCTGACAGACAGGGCAACGGCTAACCTGGAAGAGGATCCGTTCATACTTGAAGGTGTTCCTGCGGATGGAACGTTTTCCGGTGATGGTGTTTACAAGGATGGGGCAGTATATAAATTTAACCCTTCGCTTGCCGGAGAGGGTAGTACGAGCATCACTTTTTCATACATTGATGGCAATACCTGTTTCTCATCGGTAGCGGAAGATATCCTGGTTGTAAAGGCACAGGGTACCATTGAGGGTATTGATGCTGGCAACCAGTATTGTTATGACGGACAGGACGATACCCTGAGTTATGAAAATGCAGGTACGGGATGGACGGGGATAGGATTCCAGGGCAATGGGATTAACGTGATAGATCCTGTGAGTGCTGTTTTTGATCCTTCACAGGCCGGCAAAGGAGAGCACCAGGTTTTTTACAGTTACTATGATTCTGTAATGACAAGATTTGATATACCTGTGAGCCTGAGTGTTGATTCGGTAGGAACGGTAGTTATAAACAACCTGGATGCCGGGGATGAGTTTTGCAGTAACCTGGAGCCGTTTGAACTATTTACAACGAAACAGGGAGGTGTTTTTTCAGGCCCGGTGGATGAAGGATTTTTTGATCCCTCGCTCGGACTGGGTGACACTAATGTGAGTTATACCTATATTAACGATGAAACAGGGTGCTCCACAAGCGTTTCGGTGCCTGTAAGGATCAACCCTGCTCCCGTGGTTGATTTTGATGTGGAGGACGTATGTATAGAAAATGATAATGACACAACCGTGTTTATTAATAATACTGTTTCAGGCGATGCAGTCAGTTCATGGGCATGGCGCTTTGGTGACCCGGGCAGTTTTAATGAAAGTGAGTTTGAGAATCCCGGTCACTTGTATGACAGTTATGGTCCCAGGAAAGTAGTGCTCACAGCAACAACTGTTAATGGGTGTACCAGTACAACAGAGAAAAATATTGACCTGGGTGTTAAGCCAGCTGCTGATTTTGCATGGACAGGCGATTGCTACGTGGTTAATGATTCAATACTTATTTTTGATAGTTCAGTATCTCCGGCACCTGTTGAGGAATACAGCTGGAGCTTTTTTGACGGCGAAACGCCTCTTACAGGAGAGGAGATCAGGTATCCGAAGACAGCAGTAGGTGATTTCAGTGTTAAGCATATAGTAAAAACAACATATAATGACTGTCATGACACTATTACCAGAACTGTTACCATAAGACCCACAATCACACTTGACCAGGACGATTACTACGAAGATTTTGAGTCGGGTGAAGCAGGGTGGATTCACGGCCTGGATGAAAATATCAATGAATGGAGTTTCGGGACACCCGGCCGCACAAATATTAATTCTGCTGCTTCCGGAACAAATGCATGGTATACCTCATATGATATGAATGGGCAGGCAGAGGTAAATTATTCAGTGGAGAGCCCCTGTTTCGACTTTACAAATATTGAAAGACCATATGTATCTGTTGATATTTTTAAGCACTTTGATACAAACAGGGATGGAGCGGCCCTGCAGTATGAAATTGGCAACAGCGGTAACTGGAAACTGGTTGGCAGTCTTGACGACGGTATTGAGTGGTATAACTCGGTACTGATAAACGGAGAACCAGGGGGACAGTCTATTGGCTGGACCAGCATTGGAGGCCAGGATACAGGCTGGATCAATGTAAGGAATAAGCTGGACCTTATTTCCGGCAAGAAGAATGTCAAATTCAGGATGATTTACGGCTCCGATGGTACAGCAAAGAATAACGAAGGTTTTGCTTTTGATAATTTCAGTATCAGCACGCGCAGCAGGAAAGTATTGATGGAGCATTTTACGAATTATAACAATTCTGCTAACAGTGATGCTAACCTTATAGTTAACGAGGTAATGGATAATATGCAAAACGATGTTATAAACCTGCAGTATCATACAAATATTCCGGCTGCTGATGATTTCTACTATGATAATGAAGATGACATCAGTGGCAGGTTGTTGTTTTACGGGCTTTCGGAAACACCTTATTCCTTTGTTGATGGAGGAATAAACCTGGAATATGCCAATGAATATGACTTTGGAGAGGGTAATGCAGTTGACTCTGTTGACCTGTATAAAAGAAGCATGATCAACCCGCTTTTTAATATGGAACTTAGTTCACAGATCGATGGTGGAATATTATCTGTCAGCTGTGATGTAAGTGCAGCAGAAGATATCAGTGCAGAAAACCTGACCCTCTATATTGCCGTGATTGAGAAAGAGATTAACTATGATGCACCAAACGGGGAAAGTATATTTTATAATGTCTTTAAAAAGATGTTACCTGATGCCGGTGGAACAGATATGAATAAAGATTGGGCAAAGGATGAGAGTGTTAGTTACGATAATTTCTCATGGCTTATCGGGAATATTTATGATACGGGTGATATTGAAATAGTAGCCTTTATTCAGAATAATGTAACACGCGAAGTCTACCAGTCTGTTTCAACCATCCAGGTTAATGTACCAACAGCGGTAGATGATCCTGAGCTTGTTGACATGGAGAATCACTTTGCCGTTTACCCCAACCCTGCAACGGATCATTTAACGATAAAATTTTCCACGCCCACTGAAGAGGATATGGTATTGAACATCTGTGATTACTCGGGTAAGGTTGTTCTTGAAAAGATAGTGCCCGGGGGTTCTGAGCTGCTCGGGCTTGAAAGGCTCAGTCTTAAGGAGGGAATGTACTTTGTGAGGCTTATTAAGGGAGCTTACCGGGTTGATTATAAGAAGCTGATTATTGTTGGGGAGTAGAAGGTTTCAGGTTCCAGGTTCCAGGTTTCAGGTTTCAGGTTTCAGGTTCCAGGTTCCAGGTTCCAGGTTCCAGGTTTCAGCGTTTAGCGTTCGGGGTTCCGGGTTCCGGGTTCCGGGTTTCAGGTTTAAAGTTGGCTGTTAGGGTATTGGGCCGCGTTATATTTATTATCTTTGCATTTTTTAAAGGGTATGCCGGGACTTTGTTTCAGCTTGTTTTTCAAGCGGCTCCGGATATTAATTTTTACCATTAATAAATACAAAAGATTAAGATATAATGAGCAGGAAAGCACTTTTAATGATACTTGACGGCTGGGGACTGGGTGACGGTTCGGAATCTGATATTATAGCAAATATGCCTACACCCAATATGGACAGGTTTATGGAGAAATATCCAGGTTCCAGTTTACTTGCTTCCGGGAAAAATGTGGGTTTGCCGGAGGGGCAGATGGGAAATTCAGAGGTTGGACACCTGAATATTGGTGCAGGCCGTATTGTTTACCAGGACCTGGTGAAAATAAACAAAGCAATAGAAGACGGTGAGATAAAGGAGAATGTAGAGCTTGTGGATGCATTTATGTATGCCCGTGAGAATGGTAAGCAGGTACATTTTATGGGCCTTCTTTCTGATGGCGGGGTGCATTCCTTAAACAGGCATCTTTATGCTTTGTGTGACATGACAGCTGATTACGGTCTCAGCAGGGTGTTTATTCATGCTTTTGGTGACGGTCGTGACACGGATCCTAAGAGTGGTAAGGGCTATGTTAAGGAGCTGGAGGAGCACATTGATAATTCAGCTGTAAGGCTGGCCTCTTTCGTGGGAAGGTATTATGCCATGGACCGTGATAAGAGGTGGGAGCGTATAAAGCTGGCATATGACCTTGTTACAAAAGGAGAGGGAAGAAAAACAAAGGACATGGTAAGCGCATTGCGTGAGTCATATGATGAGGGTGTGACAGATGAATTTATTAAGCCGGTGGTTTCTGTTGACGAAGATGGTAAGCCTTTGGGGCTTGTGAAAGAAGGAGATGTGGTTGTTTTTATTAATTTCAGGAACGACAGGGCCAGGGAACTTACAATTGCCCTTACACAAAAGGATATGCCTGAGTACGGGATGAAGACCATTCGCCTGCATTACTGTACAATGACACCTTATGATGCTGAATTCAAAGGCCTGCATATTTTATTCCCCAAGGACAATGTGAGGAATACTATTGGGGAGGTGCTGGCTGAGAGGGGTCTTTCACAACTCAGGATAGCTGAGACAGAAAAATATGCGCATGTAACATTCTTTTTCTCCGGAGGACGTGAGGAGAAATTCAGGAATGAGAACAGGATACTGATACCATCTCCAAAGGTAGCCACATACGACCTTAAGCCAGAGATGAGTGCTTACGAGGTTAAGGATGCAGTTTGCCAAGAACTGGATAAAGGCATGCATGACTTTATCTGCCTGAACTTTGCCAATGGTGACATGGTAGGTCATACCGGTGTTTATGAGGCCATACAAAAGGCGGTAGTAGCAGTTGATGAATGTGCGGGTGAAGTAGTGGATACTGCGGTAAAAAATGATTACGAGGTTTTAATTATTGCCGATCATGGCAATGCCGATAATGCGGTTAACAAGGATGGCAGCCCCAATACAGCCCATTCACTTAATCCGGTGCCCTGCATATTTGTTTCAGACAGGTTTGAAAAGATCGAAGACGGTATACTGGCTGATGTGGCACCAACACTGCTTAAGGCAATGGGAGTTGAGTCCCCTGGGGATATGACCGGCAGATCACTTATATAGTAAATATGCTTTCTTTAGGAAAAACGATTATATCGAGTGCTGTATTTGAGGAGAAGTTTGCATGTGACCTCAAAAAGTGCAGGGGGCACTGTTGCCTGCAGGGCGATTCAGGGGCTCCTCTTGAAGAACCGGAAGGTAAAGTACTGGAAGAAATATGGCCGGTAATCAGGGGGTATATGAGGCCTGAGGGAATACGGGCAGTTGAAGAGAAGGGCAGCAGTGTTATTGATTCTGACGGCGACCTGGTAACGCCCCTGATTGGTAATGCAGAATGTGCATATGCTCAATACAAGGATGGGATTTACTACTGTGCCATAGAAAATGCCTGGCATGATAAGATGATCTCTTTCAGAAAACCGGTATCCTGTCATCTCTTCCCCATACGTATTACACACTATGAACAGTTTGATGCACTCAATTACGAGGAACTGAAAATATGCAGACCTGCGTTCAGAAGAGGAATGAAGGAAAACATACCGGTATATGTTTTTCTTAAGGAGTCTTTAATAAGACTGTATGGTGAAAAATGGTACAATGAACTGCTGGTGGCAGCCCGTGAGATAAGAAGGAATAAAAGTATTTAGCTGCTTGTAATAAGCACTACATTTATTACCTTTATTATCTTTATTTCCGAAAATAATAAATTAATAATTATGAATACTGTAAAAGACTATATTGAGAAGAACAAGGACAGGTTCCTGGAGGAATTATTTGATCTGATCAGGATTCCATCCGTAAGTGCCAGTGAAGAGAATAAGGAAGATATGCTCAGGGCAGCAGGATATCTTAAAGACAGCCTTATAAAGGCTGGAGCGGACAAGGCAGAGATATTCGAGACAGAAGGTCACCCAATACTTTATGGTGAGAAAATGATTGACAGTTCACTGCCTACGGTTCTTGTTTACGGTCATTATGACGTTCAGCCGGCTGAACCTTATGATCTCTGGAACACCAAGCCTTTTGAACCTGTTATAAAGGATGGCAAGATATGGGCCAGGGGCGCTGATGATGATAAAGGACAGCTGTTTATGCATGTTAAGGCATTTGAGTATATGGTCAGTGAGAACAAGCTGCCATGCAATGTAAAGTTTATGATTGAGGGAGAAGAGGAAGTAGGATCGGGCAGCCTTGGTAAATTCTGCGAGGAAAAGAAGGACATGCTCAGTGCAGATGTTATCCTTGTTTCAGATACCACGATGATAGCACCTGATACACCTTCAATCACAACCGGTCTCAGGGGTCTTTCATATATGCAGGTTGAGCTGGCAGGACCCAACAGGGATCTTCATTCAGGCCTATATGGTGGTGCTGTAGCCAATCCTTGTAATGTGCTGGCAAAAATGATAGCATCGCTTACCGATGAAAACAACAGGATTACCATACCCGGTTTTTATGATGATGTACTTGAATCTTCTGATGAAGAGAGGAAAGAAATGGCAAAGAGGCCTTATAATGAGAAAGAGTACATGAGCTCAATCGACGTTGATGGCCTTATGGGAGAGGAATCATTCACAACACACGAAAGACTGGGTATACGTCCCTCACTTGATGTAAACGGTATATGGGGAGGCTATACTGACAAGGGAGCAAAGACGATCCTGCCGTCAAAGGCCTATGCCAAGATCTCGATGCGCCTGGTCCCCAACCAGGATTCATTGAAGATTGCAAAGATTTTTGAGGAACATTTTAAATCAATTGCACCTGAAGGGGTAAAGGTAAAGGTGGAGTACCTGCACGGCGGACAGGCTTACGTTAGCCCGATAGACAGCGAGGAATACAAGGCAGCAAGCAGGGCAATGGAAGAGACTTACGGCAAGAAGCCAATTCCTGTACGCAGTGGTGGCAGTATACCTATTATTTCAACCTTTGAGAATATACTCGGTATTAAATCAATACTTATGGGCTTTGGTCTTGAAGAGGATGCTATTCATTCGCCAAATGAAAATTATCCCCTTCATAACTTCTTTAAAGGCATTGAGACAATACCTTATTTCTATAAGTATTATACATCAAAGTAGTATTAGGAGTTGTGAGAGCCAAAGGAGCCAGGGCGTGACCAAATTATGCTGCAGGAGGTCACACACTACTTTCTTTTCAGGTTAAGCAGCTCAATGCGTGTTTCGGACAGTCTGACCACTTTGATAATGTAATTACCAATTTCTGTGGAGGTGTTTAATTTGGGTATATTGCCGCGCCGGACCATAATCAGGCCCGCGAGTGTTTCATATTCATCTGATTCGGGCAGGCTGAGGCCATATTCCTCATTCAGGTAATCAATCTCCATCCTGCCGGAGAAGAGGTATTCGCCTGGAGACAGCTCTTTTTCGGTCAGGGCCGAACTATCGTGTTCATCTTCAATATCGCCGACTATTTCTTCCAGTACATCCTCCAGGGTAATCATGCCTGATGTACCTCCAAATTCATCAACGACCAGGGCAAGCTTCTTGTTTTGTTCCACAAAGAGCTTGAGCAGGTTATTTGCGGCCATACTTTCAGGAACAATAGGGAGGCTGCGTATACCTTCCTTTATGCCGTCAGGAGTATTGAAAAGATCCCGTAATCTGAAGTATCCAATAATATTGTCAATTGAGTCTTCATAAATGAGAATGTTTGAATGGCCGGTATCGATAAATTTTTGTTTGAGATCATCGAGTGAACTGTTAACCTGCAGGGCAACTATCTCTGTGCGCGGAACCATGCATGCTCTCAGCTTTACATTAGACAGGTCCAGTGCCTTCTGGAAAATTTTTATATCGTGTTCTTCGAGATCGGTATTATTATCATCTTCATTTACCTCATTGACAAGATCATCAAGGTCAATTTTTCCAAAAACCTTTTCCTTTAGGCTTTCTTCTTTTTTTACACCGAAGAAAAGTCTCAGAAGGATATTGGAGAGTTTAATAATCATTATTGTAAAAGGGTAGAATATACCATAGATAATGGCAGTGGGAATGCTGAATGTCCTGAGCAGCAGGTTGGGTGAGTTTCTGAAAAATGCCTTGGGAAGAAATTCTGCCAGTACGAGTATTATCAGGGTTGAGATAAGGGTTTGAATAAGGAGAAGCATGAAATCGGACCGGATGTAATTTGCGAGGGCAGAGTCAAGGAGCATGGCTATATACAGGCCGTATATTACCAGGGCAATATTATTTCCTATCAGCATGGTTACGATAAAGCGTTCCGGTTTACGGCTGAATGAGGCAATAATCCCTGACCCAAAAATACCAACTTTTTTATCAATCTCTATTCTGAGCTTATTAGAGGATAAGAAAGCTATCTCCATACCTGAAAAGTAGGCTGAGAATATTATGGCGAGCAGTATAACAAGAGCAATTTCCATTACTCAAAGTTAATCTTTTTTTCGTTGCCTGTCTCTTAACCAGGCCATGACAAAGGCCAGCAGTCCCATACCTGTAAACAGTAAAAACCTGTCGCCATTACCCGTGATCCTGTTATGTGCAGCCGCTGCTATACACATTATGCCAATTACTATCCAGATAATCTCGAGAATCAGAAGTGTCCTTTTATTCATCGTCTATATATAATGTTGCCGTTACGTCTTTGATTGTCCAGTTATCGAACTTTGTATCCGATTCAAGGCCGTTGCCCATTATTATCTGGTCTGTTTGTGTAATACGTACATATTTATCAGTGTAAATCAGGTTTTTCTTATCATCCCAGTAAAGGAGTTCTGTTTCAAGCTTCTCACCTTTATCGTTGACTGCTATAACATTATCACTTACTTCCCATAGTTGATCTTTCTCTGTATATCTCGCAAAGTTAGCACTTATTTGTCCAACCATGTTATCCCTGCCTTCATAAAAGAATACCTCAATTCCTTCATCAAAGTCAGTATAAGGCTCTTCTTTCTTCCCATAATATTTCATCAGTGGTGCTTTCAGTTCCAGTTCCAGCACGGCGGAGTCAGTATAAGAAGTAACAAAGTCATGGATGACCTGAGTCGGCACATCGGGTTTTAGTGATGTGTCAACCACCTCAATTTTTTCACGGCATGAGAAAAAGAATGCAGCCCCGGACAGCAGGGCTGCAATAATAATAAGTCTTAATATTTTAGTTCTTTGTTTCAATTTTCGTTCCTGAAACGAACTGTTGTTCTTTCATTGATCCATCCACCAACTGTATGTGGCACACCTTCTTCGATTATACTGATAAAGAAAAGATCCTCTTTCTTCGGGAAGAGCTGCCTTACGGTTGCAAGGTATTCATTCACCCTCGCTGCCAGTTTAGGATCTTTTTCTTTTGCCATCCTGAAATAATCTGCAGCCACCCAGTAGATCATCTGGTTTTTCAGTGGATCATCGAATATTTTTACGCTGGAGTAAGCATTACCTACTATCATATATGCAGTACCATTATCAGGGTTAGCCTGTATAGCTTTTTTTGCATAGTCCCTGGCAGCCCTGTAATCTTCACTGTTAAGCCTGAGTGTGGCCAGCTTGACATAATAGGTGGATATTGAATTCTGGTCTTCTTCCAGGTCAATTGCTTCCAGGTAATATTTTTCAGCATCATCAAGCTTCATCCTGTCATAATTCATCTCGGCGAGGTCATATGCCGCCTTTGCTGTTTTTTCAATTTTGTATTGATTCTCTGCCGTCATATAGTACAGGTCTGAATCAGTACAGCCGGCATCTTTGAGTAACTCAATCACCTTGCTGAGTAGTTCGGGATCATCCGGATTATCTGAAACTCTCTGTGTGAAAAGCGGTATAAGTCCTTCACATGTGGCTGCACCACCTGATTTGAATATCATGTCAATAGTCTCCTTTGCGTTTACATCAGGAGGCCTGTTGAATTTAGCAATTTTTTCATCAAGAATATCAATCAGCATTCCGTAATTATTGATCACTTCTTCATTATCAATAACGCCGTTTTCAAAGAGCATCTGTGTTGTGCCCATAAAAACTGTCAGTACCGTGGATGATGCCTTTTTGGGGTCAGTGTTTATTGATTCCATCAGGGTATTATAGGATAATTTCACCAGGTCCATGTTGCCATTTGAGAGGCTGTAAATATCCATACCTTTACGACCCAGGTAGTAGGCCTTTTTGTTAAAATATTTTATTCTTGCATCATAGATAATTTCGATGGTATCAATATATGCCATGTTGCCGGTTTCCTGATATTTGGTCTTAAACATTTTAATACCGTGCAGGTGCATATTACTGGAAGACCTGGGACATTCATTAAATGTCTTACGCCAGAAGCCAAGGGCCATGTCGTATTTACCCTGGTCATAATAGGTTTTGTATAAAGATAAATTCTCCCTGCAATCTGCACTATCCTGTCCGTGACCAAATTTACTGCCGTCTTCTATGCCTTTCTGACCCGCCAGGGGTAAGACAAAAAAAGAAAGGAAGAGAACAGTGAGTGCTTTTGGTAATCTTGCTTTCATCGTTTAAAGATTTTGTTATTTGTATTTTTGTTTAAAGAACCAATAATCATATAAATCAAGGCTTAATCCCACGCTTATGATGTTTTCAGTATGTAAACCACTACCTGCGGCTCCTTGCCTGTTTAAATATCCAATGTGCAAATTCACCCTGGACTTACTTCGGTTCATTGGTAAACCTGTACCAAAAGTAATGCCAAATTCTTTCAATTGCTCTCCGTTGACCATAAGATGGCTATCAGAGATATGACCGCCAAGGCGGTATTCTACCCTGTTAAGATAGTTATAATTGGCATCTATATCGGGAATAAACTGGATACCTGCCCTTATGGATGAACTGTTTGTCAAATTATCTTCATAACCTGCAAATGAAATGTCATCCCAGTGTGTTTTAGTGTAATCCGCAGTTATGAGGAAAAGATCTTTTTTACCGAATGATACACCCACCCCCATCTTTTCCGGCATTTCAATGCTGCCTTCTTTATCACTTATGTAATCAAGTGTGTCTGTTGAATATTCACTCTCCTGGTATGGTGAGTACTTTGTAGACAATTTATTGTATTCTGAGCTATACGATTTTTTTGCAGTATATGAGGCACCAATTGAAGCAAAATAATCATTATTTAAATGAGTAATATACTGCAGTCCATACTCCAGGTTATAACCATACAGCCTTATATTCTCTGTTGAGAGGTTGTTGAACTGGTTGTTATCCCCTGTGAATGAGTAAAGATTATCGCGTTCAATATTACCGAACAGATAGGTAAAGTTAACACCCAGGGAGAGGTTTTTGACAGGACTGATACCCAGTCCTGCAAAGAAGGTATTATAACTGCCTGCGCCCTTGTGTGCATCCCGGTATTCTCCTATTACCGGGTCATACCCGGGATCTCCTTCACTAACTGTTGTTTCGAGGTTGTAATAGCCATTTGAGTAAGGAGCAATACCGGTGGCAAAACCAAGCCATTTTGTTATTGGGAAAGCTATTGCAAGATGATGAAAACTATAGTCATCAGAGAAATGTGAACTATTTGAATTACCAAGCAAATTTGCCTGGTATTCAATCCCGAAGTCAAAGACAAATGAATTAGTATCAATACTGCTGTAAGAGGCAGGATTGAGATAATTAATTGTCACCGGGTCTCTCAGGCCAATAGCTGCACCTCCCATGCTGCGTGTCTTAAAGAGTCCTTGCTGCTCAATCACACCCGGGCCGAATCTTGAATACGGGCTGTTAACCATTTTTTGACCGGTAAGTGTATTTGAACACAGAAAAAATGTTGCCAGCAGTAATATTGTATATAATTTATGCATTATAATTCAGTATGTAATTCAATCCATTTATAACCAGGTCCTGCTCTGTTATATGTTCATAATCTATTTTAGCGTCAAGGTAGGAGCAATCGCCTCCTGTTAAAATAACTTTCAGGTCCCGGTATCTCTTTTTCAAATTGCGAATATAGTCATTTATTTCAAAAATCAAGCCGGATTGCACTCCTGACCTGATTGCATTTTCAGTGTTAACTCCTAGATTACCAAATGAATCATCCCTTGATAACAGCGGCAGCCTGCCTGTATAATCATGCAAGGCCCTGAACCTCATGTCAAGTCCCGGAGAAATATTCCCTCCTGTGTAGTTACCATCTGCTTTCAGGAGGTCATAGGTGATTGCTGTTCCGGCATCAATAATAAGAACGTTAAGTCCCGGGAATAAATTACATGCACCTGCAACTGCTGCTATCCTGTCTGTTCCCAGGGTAGAGGGGCTGCGGTATTCTATCCTGAAGGGCAGGGGAGTTTTGTAGTTAAGGAAAGATATTGCCACACCTGAACGACTGAGGTACTCGCTTATCATTGAATTTTCTTTCTTCACGGAGCTTATAATAGCTTTACGAATAATATAGCCCGACATAATAGCAGCCAGGCTGTCCTCACTTTCGGTCCCGGAGTACTTCACCCTGATCTTCCTGTCACGGTCATAAACGCCGGCCTTGAAGGAAGAATTGCCTATGTCAATTGCCAGATTCATAAATAATTGATAAAATTATGAAAAAAGAAGCCAATAAGTCAAATCTTTGCCGTCTTTAATATTTATTTAACTTTTTGCGGCAGCTTCATTCTTATGCAGAACCGTCTCAAAAATATTGATAGCTGTTTTTATGTTTTTCACGGGCCTGGTGGTTATAACCAGCTTTTTATCGGTATGTTTCACCCTGAACCTCTTGTGGTCCCTGCTGACTGAAGTAATAAGATTCATAAAAGTGTTACTCCTGTAAAATGATGATTGCGGATCAGAGATAAAGTGCATTACCATTGTGTCATTTTTAATGACAATTTTCTCAATTGCCATCCTGCAGGCGAGCCTTCTCAGTTTCACCAGGTCAAGCAGTTCATTAGCTGCTCCCGGGAGCTCCCCGAACCTGTCGGTCAGCTTATTCCTGAAATCAAGCAGTTCATCATCGCTTTCTATGTTATTGAGTTCTTTGTAAAGCCTTATTCTTTCAGATATATTAGAGATGTATTCATCGGGAAACATTATTTCAAGATCTGTTTCTATCTGGCAGTCGTTTACATATCTCGTGATTGCCTTTTCTTCTTTACCATGGGCTTCTTTTGTCTCTTTTACAGGCTGCATAAGCTCCTCGGCTTTTATCTCGCTCATTGCTTCATCCAGAATTCTCTGGTAGGTCTCAAAACCAACATCGGCAATAAAACCGCTTTGTTCTGCCCCCAGGAGGTTTCCGGAGCCCCTGATATCAAGATCCTGCATTGCTATGTTGAAGCCACTGCCCAGTTCCGAAAACTCCTCGATGGCACTCAGTCTTCTCCTTGCTTCTTTTGTTACCATGTTAGGCGGCGGGGCCAGCAGGTAGCAAAAGGCTTTTTTATTTGACCGGCCAACACGTCCCCTGAGCTGGTGAAGGTCAGACAATCCAAAGTGATGTGCGTTATTAATAAATATGGTATTGGCATTTGGTATGTCCAGCCCGGATTCAATTATGGTAGTAGCAACAAGTACATCATATTCCCTGTTTATAAAGTCGAACATAACATTTTCCACCTGCTTTCCTTCCATTCTTCCGTGTACAATGGCAATCTTAATGCCCGGAACAATGCGTTCTATGGTAGAAGCTATTGCTGCTATATTTTCAACACGGTTATGTATAAAGAAAACCTGGCCATTCCTGCTCAGCTCATATTGAATTCCTTCCTTAATTATATCCTCATTAAAACCATGCATTTCGGTTATGATGGGCATCCTGTTAGGGGGAGGAGTGTTAATTATGGAGAGATCACGTGCGCCCATCAGTGAGAACTGCAAAGTCCTGGGGATGGGTGTGGCTGTCAGGGTCAGTGTATCTACGTTTGCTCTCAGCTTCTTCAGCTTTTCTTTTACGGCAACACCAAATCTTTGCTCCTCATCTACAATAAGTAAACCAAGGTCTTTGAACTGTACTTCCCTGCCCACAAGTTTATGTGTGCCTATTACTATATCCAGGTCGCCATCCTTCAGCTTCCTGATTATTTCTCTTTGCTGGGCAGGCTTTTTGTGCCTGCTCAGGTAATCAATATTAACCGGGAAGTTTTTAAGCCTTTCGGAAAATGTCTGGTAATGCTGAAGTGCCAGGATAGTGGTAGGCACAAGTATGGCGGTTTGCTTGCTGTCAGCAGCTGCTTTGAAGGCTGCCCGTATAGCTATCTCTGTCTTGCCAAAACCCACATCTCCGCAAATAAGCCTGTCCATGGGATGAGACTCTTCCATATCTGACTTAGTAAGCCTGCTGGCAGTAAGCTGATCAGGTGTATCTTCGTATATAAAAGAGGCTTCCAGCTCATGCTGCAGGTATGAATCGGGAGAAAACCTGAATCCTTCACTGGCTCTTCTTTTTGCGTACAGCACTATCAGGTCGCGTGCAATATCTTTTATCTTTTTCTTTGTACGCGATTTAAGGTTTTGCCAGGCACCGGTGCCAAGTTTATATATTCGTGGCTCGGTATTGTCTTTTCCTTTGTATTTTGATATCCTGTGCAAGGCATGTATGCCCACATAAAGAATGTCGTTGTCCCGGTAAACAAGCTTGATCGTTTCCTGCAGCTTACCGTTTATTTCAATCTTCTCCAGTCCCCCGAACTTTCCAATACCATGATCAATATGAACCACATAATCGCCTGGGTTAAGGCTTGTTAGCTCCTTGATGCTCAGGCTTTCCTTGCGACTGAAAGATGGTTTAATCCTGAATTTATGATAACGCTCAAATATCTGGTGATCTGTAAAGATGCAGAGCTTTAAATCGTAGTCGATGAATCCACGGTGAAGGTTTACCGGCAGTGAATCGAATTCAAGCCCCGGTCTTATTTCAGCAAAAATGTCTTTTATGCGCTGTATCTGAACTTCGTTTTCTGATACTATGATATTCCTGATACCCTCTTCACGGAATGTTTCAAGATTGTCCCCAAGGATCCCGAAATCTTTATTAAAATCGGGTTGCGGGCTGACATTGAATTTCAGTTCAATCCCATTATCAAAGTAATCTCTTTGTGAAAATTCTGCCGTGTTAAAGCTGCTTATATCTTCAGCAAGTTTATTCCCTGTAACAGCCAGTTTTTTCTTATCAGTCTGCAGGTCATTGCCATCATTTTTCCAGTCAGAGTGATAAATGGTATTTATCCTGTCAAATACATACCCTGCTTCATCAAGCCATATAAGACTTGAAGCACTCAAAAACTCAGGCAGTGTTTCTGCTGTTTCCTCGATACTGGTGTCCTGGATATTTGGTATTATGGATATCTTCTCAAGTTTTGAGATGCTCAACTGGTCGTCCACGTTGAAAGTCCGGACAGATTCAATCTCATCACCAAAAAAATCGAGCCTGTAGGGCTTCTCACTTGAAAAGGAGAAGATATCAAGTATACTGCCCCTTACAGAATACAGCCCGGGCTCGTAAACAAAGTCGACCCGGGTGAAATTATATTCAGCCAGCACTTCTTCAATAAAACTAATAGGCAGGTTCTCACCTTTTTTAATTGAAAGCGTGTTTTTGCGCAGGCTTTTTTTGCTGATGACTTTTTCCATCAGTGACTCCGGGTAAGTTACAATAATGCACTTTCTCTTACCTGAGCCCAGGTAGTCTATCAGTTCTGTTCTCATTACAATATTGGACGATTCCATTTGCCCGAACTGAATAGATCTTTTATAAGAAGAAGGAAAGAAGAAGATATTTTCCTCACCCAGTAGTGCAACAAGATCATTATGAAAATAAGCAGCTTCTTCCTTATCGTTAAGTACAACAAGGTGTGACGACTGCATTTTTTTGTATACAGCTGCAAGGAAATATGCTTTGGAAGACCCGCTCAGTCCTTGCAGATGTATTTTTTGCGACCCTTGCTTGTCCAGGTTATTGCACAGGGTACCTGCATTTGGATGATCAAGGTATAATGAAATTATTTCTGCTGCCTGCATTTTATAAATTATTGGCATGCAAATTTAATAATTGATGCAGGTATGGCAATAATAATTATCAGGGATTATTCTTTATAAATTCTTCAATCAGGCTTACCATTTCTGTTGAACCCACAAAATACGGGGTTTTCTGGTGCAGTGAGCCGGGTTTGATATCAAGGATCCTTTTTGTTCCTTCCGAGGCCATCCCTCCGGCATTTTCTGCTATAAAGGCCATCGGGTTACATTCATATACAAGCCTGAGTTTTCCATCCGGGTAGATTTCACTGCTGGGGTACATGTATATACCGCCTTTAAGCAGGTTGCGGTGAAAATCAGATACAAGAGACCCGATGTACCGGGAGGTATAGGGACGGTTTGTAGACTCGTCTCTTTCCTGGCAGTATTTAATATATTTTTTCACACCCTCCGGAAACTTGATGTAGTTGCCCTCATTCACAGAATATAGTTTTCCTTTTTGCGGGAGCTTCAGGTCAGGGTGTGACAGGCAGAACTCACCGAGGGATGGATCAAGGGTGAAGCCATTTACCCCGTTACCGGTAGTATAAACCATCATAGTTGAGGAACCGTATATTATATAGCCGGCCGCCACCTGTTCTGTTCCTTTCTGCAGGAAGTCGTCATCTGATACTTCGGCACCTCTTCCGGATATTCGCCTGTAGATTGAAAAAATTGTGCCTACCGATACATTTACATCAATGTTGGAAGAACCGTCAAGGGGATCCATACAAACTATGTAATTGCCGTTAACGGCAAATTCGTGTGTAAAAGTTATTATGTTCTGGTTTTCTTCAGAAGCAACACCGCAGCATTCGCCGCTTGACAGCAGTGCGCTGGTGAATACTTCATCGGCATAAACGTCAAGCTTCTGCTGGTCTTCGCCCTGTACATTAATATTGCCTGCCCGGCCGAGTATGTCAGCAAGCCCTGCTTTGCGGATCTTGCTGCCAACCATTTTTGCTGCCGTGCCGATGTGATGGAGAAGCCGTGAGAACTCTCCCTTGGCCTCGGGGTAGTCTTTCTGTCTACGGATGATAAAATCATCCAGGGTAGTGATGTTGTAACTTTTCATTTTTAAAGGTAGAATTGGGTTAGTTGAGCATAAAGTTAGTAATATGGATTAATAAAAAAGTATTTCAGGCCACAATTGATAACAAAATCATAATTTTGAAAAAAAAATTAATGAAAGTATTCAAATTCGGAGGGGCATCGGTAAAAAATGCCGCCGGGATAAAGAATCTTGGACAGATAGTATCACAATCAGAGCTGCCTCTGGTGGTTGTGGTATCAGCTTTTGGCAAAACCACAAATGCACTTGAAAATGTTGTTGAGGGGCTTTATGAAGGCAAGGGTGATACGCAGGGGATTCTGGGGACTATATTTGAGGATCATATTTCTGTAATCCGGGATCTTGGTATCAATGACCAGGCTCTGAAGGAGTTTATGGATAATACTTTTAACAGGGTAAGTACATTTGTGTCGGCTAGTAAGGCAGATGATTATGATCGTGATTATGACCAGGTTGTATCGGTAGGCGAGTTATGGTCAACACGAATAGTCTCCTCCTGGCTGGAGCACCTGGACATGCCATGTGATTGGGTTGATATCAGGCAGGTGCTGTATACTGACAGGCGTTTCAGGGACGCAAATATTAACTGGGAGAAATCCGGGGAAATAGCTGGTAAGGTGTTTGCCGGCAGTAAAAAGAAGGTTCTTATTACCCAGGGATTCATTGCAGGTACTGAAGATGGGATGACAACTACTCTCGGGAGGGAGGGCTCCGACTATACCGCTGCAGTCATTGCAAATATGATTGATGCAGGTGAAGTACAGGTATGGAAAGATGTTCCCGGTATACTGAATGCCGATCCCAAATGGCGTGATGATGCTGTTGTCCTGGAATACCTTAATTACAAGGAAGCCGTTGAAATGTCTTTTTCGGGCGCCAAGGTTATTCACCCAAAAACCATTAAACCCCTGCACAATAAAAACATACCGCTGATTGTAAGGTCTTTTATTGACATGGGAACTTCGGGTACACTGATAACTGGCACTGAGCCTGAAGAAACTGATGTGCCGGTATTTATACGGAAACAGGACCAGATACTTATATCAATAATGTCCAGGGATTTTTCCTTTGCAATAGGGGATAACATTTCGAAAATACTCAACCTGTTCTATGAATATGGCATAAAGGCCAATATGGTCCAGGCCAGTGCGGTAAGTGTTGCTGTGTGTGCTGATGACGACGGGCGACGGATACGCAGGCTTATAGCTGAGCTTGAGGATGAATACCTGCTGGTTTACAATACCGGTGTGGAGCTTCTTACAATAAGGCAGTATACGGATGCCGCGGTGGCCAAGGTTTGTGATGACCGTGAAATGCTTGTTGAGCAGCGAACGAGGCGAACGGTTCAGTTTGTTGCACGGATGAATTGATCCGGGTTTATTTAAGATTCAGTTTGAAAGCAGCCCTGTAGCCAATAAGGGTTCCGTCTATCTCCCTGTTCTCATACCCGAGGACTATGGAAATTATTTCCTTCTCAATCTGCATTGTTGCTGTATTATAATACCAGTTTTCGGTAAACTGTATCTTTCCAATATTATTACGGTCATATCCTGCCTGTAGTTCTGCTTGCCTTACTTCTTCGGGTGATAATTTTTTACCGCTGTGATAATCGTATGCCTTTATTTTTTTAGTATAGACGGCATTGAATAATTCAGCAATCATCCTGTCTCCCTGGTAACCTTCAAGTTTTTCCACCTCCCATGGGTCTTCTGCATTAGGAGTTTTAATAACAACATCATAAATGATCTCTTCGGCCACAAGTACTTTTTTACCTTCAGTTACATTGTATGTCTGCTTCGAATTGCAGGAGCTGAGAAAAAGAATGAAAAAAAGAATAATAACAGATCTTGTTTTCATATGCATTATCTATTAAAAATTAGTAATTCACCCCTTGTGTTATCATTTATCCTGCCATTATCATATGCCATTTCGCCGTTGATTATTGTTTTTTCAACCCGTGTAGTGAAGCTTGTCCCTTCGAAAGGTGACCAGCCACATTTATACAGGATATTGTCTTTTGCTACTGTCCATTTACTGTCAGGATTAACAATACAGATATCGGCTTTATATCCTTCCCTTATATATCCCCTGTCCTTAACGCTAAAAAGAAGGGCAGGGTTATGACACATTTTTTCAACTATTTTTTCTATGCTTATAACTCCCTGTTTTGACAGCTCCAGCATTGCTGCCAGGGAATGCTGTACCAGTGGTCCGCCCGATGGTGCCGATGTATAAGGATTATTCTTTTCCTCAGTAGTATGGGGTGCATGATCAGTAGCAATAATATCTATTTTGTTATTTACCACACTTTCAAGTAAGGCTTTGCGATCACCGGCTGTTTTGATTGCCGGGTTCCATTTGATCAGGGTGCCTTTATTGGAATAGTCCCTTTCATCAAACCAGAGGTGGTGCACACAGGCTTCGGCAGTGATCTTTTTATAAGCCGCTTCTGTTGTGTTGTCAAACAGTATCATTTCATCTGCGGTTGAAAGATGCAGGATATGCAGCCTGGTATTATATTCTTTTGCGAGTTTAACCGCCAGCGATGACGATTTCAGGCAGGCCTCCCTGCTTCTGATCTCCGGATGATATTCTACGGGTATGTTATCTCCGTACCTGCTGATATATTTCTCCAGGTTAGTCTGCACGGTTGTTTCATCTTCACAGTGGCATGCTACAAGGATAGGTGCTTCCCTGAATATTTTCCTTAGGCTGTCCTGCTTGTCTACAAGCATATTTCCTGTTGATGCACCCATAAAGACCTTTATACCGCAGGTAGTTAAAGGATCAACCTTTTTTATTTCATCAATATTATCATTCGTGGCCCCCAGGTAGAATGAGTAATTACAAAGAGAAGTGTGCATTGCCCTTACCTGTTTCTCTTTTAATGCTTTTATTGTTATGGTCTGGGGTTTCGTATTTGGCATCTCCATAATACTGGTGACGCCTCCTGCCACGGCAGCTCTTGTTTCCGAGTGTATGTCGGCTTTGTGGGTCAGACCCGGGTCTCTGAAGTGAACCTGGTCGTCAATGATCCCCGGAATCACCAGCATTCCTGAGGCATCAATAATCGTGGTATCATTGTCGCTGACTATATTTTCGCCGGCAATGCCTATTTTTTTAATCATGTCGGCTTCGACAAGGATATCCCTCTTTATCCTGCGACCTTCATTAATTATTTCTCCCCCTTTGATCAGTTTTTTCATAACTTTCTTTCTTATTATAATTCCTGAAAAAACTCCTGTATTTCATTCTTAGTACACCCCACAAGGCCTCATTGAATATTCCCCCGCTCATCTTAGAGGTGCCCTGTTTCCTGTCTGTGAAAACAATAGGTATCTCCTTTATCCTGAACCCGCTTTTCCATGTAGTGAATTTCATTTCTATCTGGAATGCATATCCCTTCGAGCGAATGTTGTCAAGTTCAATTGTTTGGAGTACTTCTTTTTTATAGGCCTTGAAACCGGCAGTGGTATCTTTTATTCGCATACCTGTTACTATCCTGACATATATAGAAGCGGCATACGACATCAGCACCCTGCCCAGGGGCCAGTCCACAACGTTAACACCCGATATGTACCGCGATCCTATGGCCAGGTCAGCACCATTGATACATGTATTGTACAATCTTTCCAGGTCTTTGGGGTTGTGTGAGAAATCTGCATCCATCTCATATATTATATCATATCCGTTTTTTATAGCCCACTTAAAGCCTTTTATGTAGGCTGTTCCCAATCCCTGTTTACCGGGTCTGACTATAAGGTGCAGGTTTTTAAATTCGTTTTTGAGTTTATTTACTATATCACCCGTCCCGTCTGGCGAGTTATCGTCAACAATCAGAATATCGAAATTTGTTTTAAGCGAAGAGATACTCCGTATTATGTCCTCTATATTCTCTTTTTCGTTATATGTTGGTATGATTACAAGGTTCTCCGGCATTCGCAATATGTTTTACATATGCGAAGATATATCATTCCGTGTAATAATCATGTATTTTCTTTTATTAATGGAATGGTGGAATGATGGATTCTCTCCTTCGCTAAAGCTACGGAGGGCAGGGAGCAGGGGGCAGGGAGGAAGATACAAGAAACAAGTACGGAAGATACAAGTGAGTTGTGCAGGGATGTAACTATCTGCATATTAAACTCACTCAAACTCATTCAAACTCACTCAAACTCACTCAAACTCACTCAAACTCAACTCAAACTCATTCAAACCCAATAAATATGCAGCTAATAACCTCCCGGCAAAAGATCCCTTAGCCTTAACCTTCTCCTTCGCCTTAACCTTCTCCTTCTCCATATATTTTTCAATAAATCTTCTGCAATATTTTTGCTATTCAAAAAAGATGTCTATTTTTGCAGCCGCTTTCAGAGCAAGATGTTCATTTAAAAGGCTTGAAAAGATTAGATATCCCCGCTTGGAGAGGGG
>JAIPBU010000057.1 GCA_021738535.1 Bacteroidales bacterium
GCTCAATATGTTAACATTATAAACCAGTACGTCAAAGAACTTAATGTTGCTATTTAATTTGAAAAAATATTTAATAAAAAAAATGCATATTTACTTGTTTAGCCATATTGCTTTATCGTCCGGGGGTGTTAAGGTAGGGAGTGTCAAGGAGTGGGTGTTAAGGTAATCCCTTCTATAACGAACCTTAGCCTTAGCCTAATCCTCAGCCACATCATTTTTGGCTTATAGGATAAATTGTAATAAATTCACAGGCTATAATTTGAACAGTAAGGATATGGAAAAGAAATACAGTATTGGTGTTGATATAGGAGGTAGTCATATAACTTCTGCTGCTGTTGATCTTACAGAGAGGAGGATTCTCAGGGAGACAGTAACAGAAAGGCCTGTGGATAATAAGGGAACGGCCGGGGAGATAATAGGCAGCTGGGCGGAAGCTTTGGCTTATACAATTTCCAGGGCAGGCAGCGATTCATTAAAGGGTATTGGTTTTGCCATGCCCGGGCCTTTTGATTATGTAAATGGTATATGTTTGATCAGGGGTGTTCCCAAATATGAGCACTTATACGGTACTGATATAGGTAAAGAGATATCTGCGTCACTTGGTTTATCGGGCGATACTCATGTTCGTTTTATGAACGATGCCTCATCTTTTGCTGTTGGCGAAGCATGGGCAGGAAAGGCTGCCGGGGCTAAGAGATCAATGGCTATTACCCTTGGAACGGGACTTGGATCGGCCTTTATAGAAGACAATATACCGGTGGTCAGGGGTAAAAATGTTCCCGACCTGGGCTGTGTATATCACATTGGCTACAGGGACGGTATAGCGGATGATTATTTTAGTACACGATGGTTTACGGGCAAGTACCGTGAGCTTACAGGCAGGCAGGTAAGTGGTGTAAAAGAAGTTTCTGAAGCAGCCAGGCAGGATGGTAAGGTGAAGGATGTATTTACGGAGTTTGGCTCATCACTGGCAGGTTTTCTTTCTCCATACCTGCTGAGATTCGGAGCTGAAGTACTGGTGATAGGGGGAAATATCTCCCGTGCATGGGATCTCATCTCGCCTTCATTTGAGAAAGGTTTGCAGGAAAATAACTGTGATACTATAACCAGTATCTCTGAATTGAAGGAAGATGCCGCGCTGTTTGGGAGCGCTTACCTGATGGATGATTCTTTCTGGAGCTCTGTAAAGGGATCATTGCAATACATGTAACAACTTAAATAATATACAGTATGAGTTCAAAAATCAATCTTTACAGGGTACTGCCCGTTCTGATGTCCTTTTTTGTAATGAGTTTTGTTGACCTGGTCGGGATAGGGGTTGACCGTGTAAGCCTCGATATGAATCTTTCGCCTACCGTTGCCCAGCTTATTCCCTCGGTTGCATTTTTGTGGTTCTTCCTGCTTTCCGTGCCCGTTGGAGTATTGCAGTCGCGTTTAGGCAAGCGATTCATGCTTAATGCCGGGATGCTTGTAACAGCCCTGGGTCTTTTTATACCATTCTTTTTCTACTCTTTTGCCACTGTACTGCTTGGTTTTGCCTTCCTGGGTATAGGTAATACTATTGTCCAGGTATCAGCCAATCCTCTACTTGTTGATGTTGTCCCGTCAAACAGGGCCTCCAGTTTCCTGAGCTTCTCGCAGTTTATTAAAGCAGTAGGTTCAATGCTTGGTGCTCCTCTTGCGGCAGTGTTTGCTGTCCGGCTGGGCAACTGGAAAATATTGTTCCTTGTATATGGTATCGTTTCTTTAATATCAGTTTTATGGCTTGCCTCGGTAAATATTAACGAATCGAGGGAGTCGGAAGTAAAAGCTTCATTTGCATCGGCCTTCAGGCTGCTTGGCAACAAGTTCGTGTTGTTGATGGTTCTTTCAATCTTCGTGGTAGTGGGTGTTGATGTGGGATTTAACTCTAATTCAGGTCAGTTTTTTATTAACAGTTTCGGACTTGAGCAAACATCGGCTGAGTCGGCCAGGAGCGTATACTTCCTGGGTCGTATGCTTGGCACCTTTCTTGGTGCCCTCCTTCTGACCAGGGTAGCATCAAGGAAATTCAATGTATGGACCACGATACTGGGCATCCTTGGTTTTGTAGCCTTATTGTTACTGCGCTCTGAAGCCGCAGCATGGATCCTTACCTTCTTTATTGGTCTGACCGTGGCTAATATCTTTCCACTGGTATTTTCGATTGCCGTGGATGAATACCCGGGCAGGAAGAATGAGATTTCCGGTTTAATGATGATGGCTATATCAGGAGGGGCAGTTATACCGCTACTGATGGGATGGGTTACGGATATCAGCACCAATCTTTTTGGCATGTCCGTATTGCTTGCCTGCATGATATACCTGCTTGCCGCATCAGTATATGCTGCAAGGTATCATGCCATGAAGAAGTAGATGAAGAAAGCAGAGAGAAATACTTCGCAGTTTATCCTTCCCCTGGAAAAGGAACAGCCGGAGTATGGCAAGTATGATATTTATCCGGTTCACAGCATTGGCAGGGGAAAGATTTTTGAAGGCATTGATAAGCTTGTTAAGATCCTGCCAGAGGATGGAAGGATAATAATTGATGGATATGCAGGTATTCTTTTTGAACCCCTTGTTGAAGAAATTTCTGATAATCTTAGAAAATCCGGCAAAGCATTGCCGCTTATCCATTGTATAGATGAGGCTCTTCTCCCTCCGGATAGCATAGCCGGACTTGTGTCGCCTTTTACAGGTGGCAACGACCCGGTTTTTGGCAGGCGAACCACCCTGGCACTCCCTGATTTTTTTGATAAAAACAAACTGTCTCAAATTAAGCGTGAGACCGGCAAGCGCTACAGTATTGTCTATGGAACAGGAGCGGCACTCATAGCTGAAAATGATTTTATTATATACACAGACCTTCCGAAAAACGAGATACAATTCAGGTCGCGGGCAGGGGTTCAGACTAATATCGGAACAGGTCCGGTAAATCCTAAAGCTGATTACAAGCGTAACTACTTTGTTGACTGGGTGGTATTAAACCATCATAAAGAGAAGCTGCTACCCGCTATTAATATTTTTGCAGACGGTCAGCGCAACGACCTTATTAGTTTTATTGAGGGTGATGAACTGCGCAAAACAATAAAAGATATCTCACTTAATGCATTCAGGGTAAGACCATGGTTCGAGCCGGGGGCCTGGGGTGGCACATGGATGAAAGATAATATTCCGGGGCTTAACCGGGATGTACCTAATTATGCCTGGTCTTTCGAACTTATAAGTCCTGAAAACGGAGTTTTAATTGAAAGCAGCGGACTAATGCTGGAGATGTCATTTGATATGCTGATGATGCAGGAGTCAGCTAATATCCTTGGCGATTGTCATAGCGCTTATGGAACTGAGTTTCCGATAAGATTTGATTACCTGGATACCATTAACGGTGGTAACCTGTCGGTTCAGTGTCATCCGCGACCGGAATATATAAAAAAGGAATTCGGGGAAAATTTCACACAGGAGGAGACTTATTATATAATGGACAGTAAGGATGACTCTGTTGTTTACCTCGGATTTACGGATGATATTGATCCCGCCCGCTTCAGGGATGAACTTGAAAACAGTTTTGAGAATTCTGTAAGTGTAAACATTGAAGATTATGTTCAATCGCATAAATCAAAAAGGCATGACCTCTTCCTGATACCCTATGGCACCATACATGGTTCGGGAAAGAATAACCTGGTACTGGAGATAAGTTCAACACCATACATATTTACTTTCAAGATGTACGATTGGCTGAGGCCCGATCTTGACGGGAAACCCAGGCCTCTTAACATAAGCAGGGGCATGGATAACCTGTATTTTGAGCGCAGGGGAGAAAGTGTTAAGAAAGAGTTACTCTGCCGCCCGGTAACCATTGACAGCGGAAGCGACTGGCATTTGGAGCATCTTAAGACCCACTCCACGCATATCTACGATATTCACAGGTATAAATTTGAAAGCAGGATACATATAAGCACTCATAATAAATGCCATGTACTGAACCTTGTTGAAGGTAGCAGTATTATTCTTGAAACCATACACGGACTACGTATGCACATCAATTATGCGGAGACCTTTATTGTCCCTGCCGCGGCAGGAGAATATATTCTTATTAATGAATCGCCGGGACCTGCATGGGTTGTGAAAGCCTTCATTAAATAACAGTATTGTACTGGCTTAATGCCCTTCAGCTTGACTTATCCATGGAGATCAAATCCTTCCGGGGCGGTATACCAATTTTTTTTGTAAATTGCAGTAAACTAACCTTAAGGAGGCATATTATGAAAACTGTATTTACCACTGCTGCGCTACTTTGTTCCCTGTTAATTTTGATTTCATGCGGACGCAAATCCCAGGACGAAATCTTTATGCCGGGTAACGGTCCCTACCTGGAGGAGATTGCCGAAAACCTCTATTATGTTCATGATTTCAATAATGGTGGTAACATATGTTTCCTGGTATCCAAAACCGGGGTGCTTGTAGTGGATGCAGGTTATTATCCCGGTCCTACTTCCGAGGTTTCTGTATTGATAGACAAGGTAACCAGTAAGCCTGTAAAATATATTGTATATACCCACTGCCACACGGATCATGTAGGAGGTGTGGCAGGATGGCCCGAGACTGCTGAGATTATTGCACATGAGAACCTGCCGGCTAATCTGAAGAAATTTGTTTTGCCGGGTGTTGAGGAATTCAGGGATGAACTTGAAAAATACGGTGAGGATTCACTAAGGCAAAAATACGGCGATCTTTTCAGGGAAAAGTACAGTACTGAAATAAAGCAACCCGGTAAGCTATTCTCTGAAGCAAAGATTATCAAACTGGGTAAGTATACTGTTGAGCTACATTATCCGGGTGTTTGTCACACAACTGATAACATCCTTGTGTGGTTCCCTGCCCAGAAAGCTGTACATACCGGTGATCTGATTTTTAACGGCCGTCATCCTTTTATCAGTAAAACATACCAGGCCAATGTAATAAACTGGATTGAGACGCTGAAAAAGTGGTCAGAAAAAGATATAGAGGCAGTTATACCCGGTCATGGCGAGCCGGGTGGTAAGGATTTGCTCATAGAACAGGCCGATTACCTTAGCTTACTGGTAATGGCTGTTGAAGAATATGTTGGCTCGGAAAATGATATTAGCCAGGTAGCTGCTGAGATACATGGTGAATATTTCCAGGATTACGAATATTCCTCTTATTTTAATTCTGCTGTAGAATTGGTGATGTTAAACCTCGCTGAGCAGGCTCAATAAGCGTATCCTGTTTTTTGAAATAGGATCGTCATTATTTGTATTTTGCGGTAAAATCATGCAAATTGCGTAGCGGTCTGCAGGCCGGTGATTATTTTACCGGCGGCATATCCCAGTTTATTTTCAAAAAAAAAGGAAGTGATTTTCCGAAAGGTAAAACTAATACTCAAGCATTATGAATAAGAAAACCGGCAGGAGGGATTTTATCAGGAAATCTGCAACTGCTGCATTTGCATTTACCATCATACCAAGGCATGTATTTGGGGGTAGCGGTTATACAGCCCCCAGTGACCAGCTTACAAAGGGCATTATTGGTGTCGGCGGCATGGGACGGGGGCACATACCTTATGAAGGTACTCCTGTTCTTGCGGTATGTGATGTTGACAGCAAGCATCTTGAGCTTGCAAGATCCAAAGCTGGTAAGGATGTATCGGCCTATAGTGATTTCAGGGAGTTGCTGGCAAGGCCTGATATAGACATTGTGCATATAGCCACACCGCCACACTGGCATGGTATAATGGCAAAGATGGCGGCCGAGGCAGGTAAGGATATATGGTGTGAAAAGCCTATGACAAGAACTATTGGTGAAGGGATGGAAGTCGTAAAAGCTGTAAAAAAATACGGCAGGATGTTCAGGCTTAACACCTGGTTCAGGTTCAAGGATCAGTTTTACGGGCTTGGGACAACGGTAAAACCACTGAAAAAACTCATAGACAGCGGTGTACTGGGCTGGCCCCTGAAAGTAACGGTAAGCGGTGTTACGGGTTATAACTGGAAGTTTTACTGGAGCGGTGAGCATAACCTGGAACCAATGCCTGTGCCTGCTCACCTGGATTACGACTTCTGGTTGGGACCTGCTCCCTATAAGCCCTATAACCCTGAGAGGGTTCATTCAAAATTCCGTGGTTACTGGGATTATGACGGAGGAGGACTGGGTGATATGGGTCAGCATTACCTTGATCCTGTTCAATATATGCTGGGAAAAGATGATACTAGTCCTGTTCGTGTAGAGGTGGATGCCCCCCAGCAGCATTATGATGCTGTAGGTTCATGGAGAAGGATAGAATATACCTATGCCGATGGATGCAAAATAGTGCTTGACGGGGAAAATGCCGATAAGGATGCGGCTTACATTGAAGGCCCCGAAGGCAAAATATACAAAGGGTTCCGCAGTACCATACCTGATGTGCATAAGCTGGTTGACAGCCTGCCGGAACCGGAGCCACAGATTGCCACATTTTCAGAATCTGTAATATCGAGGAAAAAATTTGCACTGAACGAGGAGAATGGTCACCGCTCGGCTACAATTGTTAACCTTGGTGTGATAGCTGTAAGGCTGGGACGTAACCTGGACTATGACCCGGTAAAGCAGAGGTTTATTGATGATGATGGAGCTAACCGCCTACTTAATCAACCGATGAGAGGTCCGTGGACAATTTAAAAAAGCAGACAGTAATGAAAAGACTATTAATATTTACTTTATTATTATCCTCCTGCTTAGCTACAGGAGCGCAGGATCTGAGAACTTTAGAATCAAAGGTTGCCGATTTGCTGGCTGCCATGCCGGTGCATAATACTGTTGAACTGGATAAACGCATGCAGGAGATGAAAGCCATGGGACCGGCAGGTCGTAAAATGATAACCGCCATGATTATCCCACCGGGTGGAGGAGATGATACGAAGGCACGTTTTGCAGTGGAGAGTTATTCAAGATATCTGTCTTCTTATGGTCATAATATTGAAAAAGCTCAGTGGGAGGAAGAATGTATTGATGCAATCCACGCATCAGGCTACCGGATGGTAAGATCATTTTTTCTCAGCCAGTTGAAATATACCGGGTCTGAAAGGGCTGTTGAGTTTGCCTCCGGGTTTATTACCGATAAGAATCTTTGTCGCGATGCACTGGCCGTGATAGCTGCTTCTGATTATCCCGGCAAGGAAGAGATGCTGGTTGCAGCGCTGCAGATTGAGTCTTTGCCGTGTCCGGCAGCTGTTCTGAACGAACTGGCTGATCTGGGTTCACGGGATGCCGTTACCGGATACCTGGAGTGGTATACAAGGGGAGATGAGGATGTTAAGAAAGCAGCACTTAATGCGATGGCTGAAAGTGCACATCCTCTTGTTTCTGATCTGCTTCTATCCGCGGCAAAGGAGGTTGATTTCAAATGGGATGCCGGTGGAGCAACGGCTGCTCTTGTGCAATATGCAAGGAACATGGGCGATAAAGGAGCGGTGGAAGAGATGGATGAGCTATGTGGCATAGTGATTAGTAATGGAGAACTCCAGTACCGTGTGGCTGCGCTTGAAGCAATGGTTCATTATAAGGGCTACGGGGCTATTGGATACCTCCTGACTGAATACGGACGTGGCAGCAGGGAATACAGGCATGCTATTTTTGAACTCTCATATGACATACCCGGTAAAGCTGCAACGCGCAGGTGGATGGAGGTTTACCCCAGGGTAAATGAGATTGGAAAAGCTGAGCTTATAACTATGCTGGGTGAGAGGGGTGATATGATAGCCCTGCCCCTGGTGAAGGATGCTCTTTTCTGCCCGTCGCAACGAATTCGAACATCTTCCGCACAGGCCCTGGTAAAGTTGCAGGGCCGGGATGCTGTTCCTGAACTGATTGATTATATACAGTCTTATGAAACAGCCGGCGACCAGGAGGCTGGCTACCGGGCACTCCGTACTGTCACCGATTCGCGACGCAGGGATATGATAGCACGCGCACTGGAGGGTTCAGGCGATATGACAAAGAGTACCATGATACTCCTGCTTTCCTCAGGTGGCAATAATAAATATTTTAATACGGTCTATAAGTACTGTTCATCAGATAATGATCAATTGAGGCGGGTTGCTGTATCAGAGCTTAAAAGGCTTGCAGGACCGTCCAACCAGGATCAGTTGATAAGCCTGATGCTGGAAACAGATGATGCTGATGAAATAAAGGAATTGCAGCCAGCCCTTGTGGAAGCTGCTTCCATGGTAAGTGAGAAAGAAAATAGGGCAGCTGAAGTTCTTAAGGCTATGGCGGAACACGGGCAGCAGGAAAAATTTATACCGGTGCTGGCAAAACTGGGTGGTAAAAAAGCCCTGAATACCGTTCTTAAAGAATTTGACAAAGGTGATGCAGAAATGCGAAGGATTGCCTTTGATGGCCTTACCGCTTGGACTGATCACAGTGCTTCCGGAGCTCTTTATGATATCTGTGCCTCAGGTAACAAGAACTATTCCGATCCTGCCTTCTTTGCCTATGTTGAAAAAGTGGCAGGTTCTCCTCTTAATGATAAACAAAGGTATGAGCGACTGACAAAGATTATGCCCTATGCTTTCACACCACAGCACGAGGAAAGCATTATCAGGGCAATGGGCTCGGTAAGAACTGAAAGTGCACTTATGTTCCTGGCGCCTTACCTGGAAAATGATGAACTTAAACAGGTAGCAGCTGCATCGGTAATTGCTATTGTTTTACCGGAGACAGGAGAGAAGCCGGTTTTTACCGGTACAGATGCTCTGAAACTATTAAAAAAGGCAGAAGGAATAATTGAAGACCCGGAAAGTCATTGACACCGGTTTTGTTTAACATATTAAAAGCATATCTTGGTCAAGGTCATTTATGAGTTGATCAAAAACAGCACCCCTTCGCTTTGTAATGTCGGCTAATATTACCAGTTTTACAGCTTATAAGGGAATATGATATAGGATCATCCGTATTTATGAAAATACTTATTTGCGAAGATAATAAGCTGGCATCACGTGTCATAGCAACCTTCCTGAAAAGGAAAGGCTATAATATTGAAATAGCCTCGGATGGCAATGAGGCAATGGAGAAGATAAGAACAGGCGTTCCTGACCTGTTGATTACAGATATACATCTTCCATACTACAGCGGTCTTGAGCTTATAAGGTATATGCGTAAGGATTTAAACCGGAAAACACCTGTAATAATAGTTACAGCTTTCAGTGATCCCCAGTTTAGGAGTAAAGCCTCAGAACTGGGCATAAGCGATTATTTTGTTAAACCATTTGATGATGAGGTGCTGATAGATCGTATTGCATCCCTCCTGAAGTGAAAGTCTATGAGATCAATGTGCAGAATTATATACCTGCTGGTAATACTTTTTATGCCGGTCCTTTTGCCCTGCAGCTTAGCCCAGGAAGGCATAGCTGATCCGGAGGCGGCATATGACAGTATCAGGACTGTTGCTTTTCAGGGACAGCTCGAAGATGCAGAAGCCATGGCCCGTGCCCTGGTAGACGAGTACCCTTCCTATGGTGATGCTATAGTGTTGCTGTCCCGCATAATAGCCTGGCAGGAACGTTACGACGAGGCTATTGATATACTTGATTCACTGCTTGTTGTTCAGCCGGGGCATAATGATGCCATACAGGCCAGGAATACCATCAGTGAATGGCTACCGGATACCATTTCACGTGACCTTGATATTTACATGGGCTACAGTTTTGATATTTTCAGTCAGCCCTATAATCGTTTCTGGCAGATATTCAGGATGGGTGCTGCCTTTGAAACAGCACCGGGGCCTGTCCTTGGGACATTTAACTTTGGCAACCTGCATGCTGGTACTGATCCGGCCATAGCTGAAACAGGTATACAGCTGCAGGCTGAATTCCGGCCACAGATAACCGACAATTCATATGCATGGCTGGCCTATTCTTATAGTCCTTTCACATATTTTCCGCAGCACAGGGCTTCTGCCGAATATTGGTATGGATTCAACAAGGGATGGGTATTGTCAGGCGGTGCCTCCTATTTTTATTTTGACCGTAATATACTGATTCCGGCCTTATCACTGGAGAAATACCTGCACAGGTACTGGTTTTCAGCCAAATTGCATTTTCACCTGAAAGAAGCGGGTACAACATCTTCACTGTTTCTTACGGCCAGAAGGTACAGTAATGACACCGACTATATACAGCTGAAGGCAGGAGCAGGCACAGCACCCGATGAGCCATGGGACCTGGCAGCTGACCTTGACAGGCAGGAGGCCTACTCCTTCAGCCTGGGAATGAAAAAGAAGCTGAATGATAATTTTTCAGTAAGCTGTAATGCCGGCTATTCACGGGAACAGTACAATAATGATCTGTGGCGCAACAGGTTTGAGACGTTTATAAGTGTAATTTACAGTCCGGTCGTTAAATAATGAGAATACCTGGTATCCTGATATTATTACTGCTTCTTCAGCTCTCATGTACGGGGGAGATGAGGAATGAAGACAATGACACAGAGGCTGTTGAGAATGTCGCGGTAAACGGTGATAAAGAAACAGTAAGCGGTGATAGTCCCTGGCTTAACAGGGTTGAATATTTCGGGCGCTCCATTGCCCTGGTCAATCTGCTGATCATAGTAATAGTGTTCTCAATAAGCACAATGGTGATACTGCTTATTTTTATCCTGCTTAACAGGAGGCGGATGAGGAAGAGGGATGAGCTGTACCAGTACCTGCTGGAGACCTACCAGGCGCTGATTATAGATTACCTCTACGGCGAGGCCGGGGCTGAGGGCTTCAGGAAGATTGCCTCAAACGGGTATAGAAGGCAGGTGCTAATTGAACAGATGAAAGATGTGGCTGTTAATCTGAAGGGCGACTCGGGGGATAAGCTTCGTAAGCTGTACATGGAGCTGGGACTGGATGTCGACTCGGTGCGGAGGGCATACAGCAGGAGATGGCATATAAAGATAAAAGGATTCAGGGAGCTGGCTTTTATGAATATAAAGGATGCCAACGCGGAGATATTCAGGTGCCTCAACTCGCGTAACGAGATACTTGGGATGGAAGCACAGATAGCACTGGTGAGGCTAAGCGACGATAAGCCTTTTGAGTTTTTGCATCACCTGCGGAGGACTTTCTCCCTCTGGGAACAGATATCCCTGCATGAGCTGCTGGTACTGCACTCTATCCCGGTACCGTCATTCAAGCAGTGGATAGACTCACCCAATCCTACCGTCGTTATGTTCGCCCTAAGGATGATAAGGGAGTTTAAGCAAAAGGAAGCAGAGGATGATGTAAGGCGGATACTGTCACATCCTTCCCCTGAGGTGAGGAAGATAGCCATCGAGGTGTCTGGTGACCTGGAGATGACAACTACACGTGAGGTGATGAAGAAGATGTATAAGTATGAGGATGATATCAACTCGCTGGAGATACTGAAATCGCTGGGCAAGATGCCGGATAAATCATTGCTGGGCTTCCTTAAACTGGTGCTTGACAAGGAGGATGATGTGCAGCTGCAGATAGAAGCAACAAAGGCAATAGAGAATATCGGTGAGGAAGGTGTGAAAGCCCTGGTGAAGCTGATGAAATCAAAGTCAGAATACAAAAACTATAGTATAATAATAAGGCATGTGCTTGATCGCAGGATATACTGACAGAAAATGATGGAAGGATTTTCAACAAATATAATTTTTTATCTTACCCTGTTTATCTTCGGGTCTTACCTGCTGCTTGGCATATTCTCGGCATTGTCGCTGAGGCGATACCTGCGCAAGAACAGCTATGTCAACTATAACTCGCTTGTGACCAGTCCGCTCAGTCCAAGGGTGTCGGTTATTGCACCGGCTTTTAATGAGAGCCGTACAATAATAGATAATGTTCGCACCTTGCTGTCCCTGTACTATAATAATTTTGAGGTAATAATTGTCAATGACGGTTCCACGGATGATACTTTTAAGAAGATAAAGGAAGCATACCAGCTTGTTAAGGTTAATTATTTTTTTGATTACCGTATACCATGTGAGAGGATAAGGGGAGTGTACAGGTCAGAGAATCCCTCCTTCAACAGGCTCACGGTAATAAATAAGAATAACGGGGGTAAGGCCGATTCGCTGAATGCAGGTGTCAATATATCCAGGAGTCCGCTCGTGGTGTCCATTGATGCTGACTCTATCATTGAACCCGATTCCATTCTTAAGCTGGTGAAGCCTTTCCTCGAGATCAAGGATCGCAGGGTGATAGGCACGGGTGGTGTGATCAGGATAGTTAACTCATGCGATGTGGAGAAAGGGCATATACGCAAGATCAACCTGCCTGAAAAGATACTGCCGCGATTGCAGGTGCTTGAATATACACGCGCGTTCCTGCTGGGACGCATGGCATGGAGTCATCTCGACGGCCTGATGCTTATATCTGGTGCCATGGGTATGTTTGACAGGGAGATACTGATCAGGGCCGGCGGTTACAGCATTAAGACCGTGGGTGAAGATATGGAACTGGTGCTGAGGATGCGACGCTATATGGCCGAAAGGAAGGAGAAGTACGAGGTAACCTACGTACCCGATCCTCTGTGCTGGACAGAGGTGCCGTCTGATATGAGCTCCCTGAAGCGGCAGCGCACGAGGTGGACAAGGGGACTGATAGAATCGCTGGTGACGCATCGCAGGATGGCGATGAACAGGAAATATGGCAGGCTGGGACAGCTCGGTTATCCCTACTGGGTATTGTTTGAGTGGCTGTCGCCACTGGTGGCCTTTGGAGGCATTAGTTATTCTATAGTGCTGGCTGTCCTGGGACGAGACTGTTCAAATAAGTGTGTCAAAATAAACTTTTGTAAATTGACACCAATATGGACGAAAAATTTGATTTAGACAATTTCAAGAAGGACCTTGCCAAGAAGATAAAAGAAGGCAAAGGTTTAACAGGAAAAGATGGT
>JAIPBU010000031.1 GCA_021738535.1 Bacteroidales bacterium
AAAATTAATTGCTCAATATGTTAACATTATAAACCAGTACGTCAAAGAACTTAATGTTGCTATTTAATTTGAAAAAATATTTAATAAAAAAAATGCATATTTACTTGTTTAGCCATATTGCTTTATCTCGCGGGGGTGTTAAGGTATAGGGTTTTTATTTTTTGTTGGCGGTGAAGATGCCGTTGGGCTGGATAAATTTCAGTGCAGTGATTTTATCATCTTGTTCCTCAACGAATTCCACGCTATAGCCATCAAGTCCTTTTATTGAGAATTTATTGTTACCTGTTGAAAGCAGTTCATATTCCGGCTGACCCGTGACCAGGACAAATAATTTGTCATCATCTTTAATATAGACTTTTATCGTGGTTCCCATAAGGTCATATGAGCCCGGATACTTTTCCAGGGTTTCTTTTTCAACTTCGACAATTTCCGGTGTACGTTTGAAAGTTATAGGGTCTATAGTTGGTTCCATTTTTACTTTCACTCCTGATATCTCGCCGGCCATAGTGCTTGTAAAATTAAAAAGCAGTTGTATATGTTGTGTTGTATCAGCTCCATCCTCTTTCATTTCAACCGGTTCAAAGACGTCATAATGATAATGCCTGAGCCAGTATTTATGTAGTGGCATTTCAGCGTAAAGGGAGTCACCACTCAGTTTAATATTAAATGATGAGTAGCCTTTATTTGAGTAGTTACCGGTATAATTTTCCAGGTTATGGGAGGGCTTTGTTCCTTTTATCCTGTTTGAGCCCGATGTTTTCTGCATTTCTTTTTGTGCTTTCCGGGCTTTTTCAAGTTCTTGTTTAGCTTCTTTTATCCAATTTGTCTTTTCAAGATCAAATATCCGGTCTGATACGATATTCCTGACCACGTTAGGAACAACTGATGAGTTCTGGTTACTAAGCACTACAATACCAATGCTATCGGACGGGAAAATACATGCATCGGCTGAGAATCCGTCAATATTGCCGCCATGGGCTGCCCTGTAGTGTCCTTTATAGGAGCTGATAAACCATCCGTAACCATAATTGGTAATATGGATGCCCGGATGATCCTTATCGGGCAGGGCAGATGAAGCAACCAATTGGGAGCTTATCGCTTTTTGTACAAAATTTGAAGGTATTATCTCTTCGTCCTTAAATTCACCACCATTGATCCATGTTTTAAGCCAGTGGGTCATCTCCCCGGCGCTGCTGTTGATACTCCCGGCAGGGCTCATACTGCCAATGTTATAGTAATCCATTTTTTCTATATTACCATCTTCTTTAAGCTGGTATCCGAAAGAAGCGTTTTTGCTTTCCTTCATTTCTGAAATTGACAGGTTGGAGCGTTTCATTTCCAGGGGTTCAAAAATTCTTTCCCTGATATTGTCCTCCCAGGATTTTCCTGTTATTTCTTCAACAATAACTCCCTGGGCAAGGAACATGAAATTATTATAGTACCAGTTTTCTCTTACCCCGGTAAAAGGTTCCTGTTCAGCGACCCTCATAAGCAGGTCTTTTTTAGTTTTTCCCGGGAAGAAGTACCAGGAAAAATCGTGCCGGGGCAGGCCGGTTCCATGGCTCATCAAATCTTTTATCCTGACATTGCTATTCATTTCCTCGTTAGAGAAACTGAATCCGGGTATGTGTAATGAAGGTTTATCGTTAAGAGAGAGTTCACCTTCTTTCTCAAGAATACCTATCAGTGAAGTTGTAAATGATTTTGTGCATGATCCTATAGCGAAAAGGGTGTTTTCATCGACAGGTATTTTTTCTTCATAATCACGGTATCCGAATCCCCGCGAATAGATCACTTTATCTTTTTCAACAACGGCCACTGCAAAACCTGCAGGTTGCAGTTCTTTCAGTACTTTATTTAATTCTTTATCTAGTTCTTTTAATCTTTTATCTGTCTGCTGGGCATTAGCACTGACAATAGCAACTGCCAGCATTAGTAGAATAAATATTCTTTTCATTTTAGTTGGGTTTGGATTTTAATCCCCTAAAAATAGAAAGAATATTATTTAGTAGCTATAAAAGGCACTAATTTATTCAGGCTCACATCTTCGGCATATCCATCACCTGGTATCCTTCGGGTATTTCGAAGCTTTTTGAGCCGGGGGTCCATGGTTCAGGGTTTTTGAGCTCCATGCCTGATCCCGGACCGTCAGTATGGTTTACCAGCTTAACAGGGAAATCGTATTCACCGGAAGTCCATACTGTGTACATTTTTTGTGAGGGATTTTCTTTATTGTATAATCCGGTGCGGGTACACCTGATACCATTTACTGTTTCTTCACCTTCAACTTTTGTTATGCCTTCGTCCCGGTACTGGTTAAATGAGGCTACAGGGTCATTACCCATGCTCATGGGGTTAGTGGCTGAGCCTTTCATTGCCATAAGCTGCTGAGGCATAAGGATAATAATCTCAGGAGAGCCCTTTTTGCATATTACGACACCTTCCTGCCCGTTTTCATTGAATTCGTACCTGTATCCCGCATCGGCGGAGTAGACAGTAAAAACGCGGTCCTGACCCATACTGGTGAAATGCATTTCAGCTTTAAACTGGGCATTTAAGGGCAGTGCCAACAGGCAAACTGCCAGGAGTAAAATTATTTTTTTCATGATAGCCGGTATTGGTTTACCTGTTTTCAGGAATAATTTCAATATTTATGATACCCTCGTGTACCCTTATAAGCTTTTGGTCGCCTGCCTTCCAGCTATATACATTAGAGAACGACTCACCTGCATACAGACGCCTTGTTCTGTAACTGACTGGTCCCTGCTCGTTGTCGGGCAGTTCTTTCCCATTACGTATACCTGTTCTGACAATTTTTGCAGGCTTATCGGTATTATTATTGAGTATAATTTTATAATTCCTGCTCTCAGGGACATCAAATGAAATGACATCACCCCTTTTGTATTCTCCTTTGATCGGAATTGATGCCTTAATTTCCTTCCATGAATCCGGTGCTGGTGGCTCGGGTATTATGGGGCGCATTTTTTTGTCCACCTCGGTATAATCAGCCGGAACCAGGAAAACGTCCTTATTTATTTCACTCTTCTTTATATTTCGAAGTTCCATATAAGTGTCATTGGCCATCTCATTAACCAGTTTAACAATAAAATCCAGTTCCGGCGAATACCAGGCAGTATATACCAGCTGGTCAGAAGCATAAAGTTCTGTTTTTATACAATTGAATCCTGCTGTTTTTTCCCTGCCAAGATCTTTTTCATCATACCTTGATTTGCTGTATAAGAATGCCTGGTAAGGATCATTCATAAGGCTTGTTGAAGAATTGATATCTGTATAATGCACATACTTTTCATCAGGCATCAGTATTGCTGTTTTGCCTGCTTCAGGGTCGACTATTACCGTTCCTTTCATACCGTTCTCATTAAAGTCATACCTGTATTTCAGCCCGTCTGACTGAAGTTTGTATAATCTTTCAGTCCCTCTCTGAACATTTATCATTTCAGCACTGAAAGGGCTCTGGCAGTAGGTTGATAAAGGGACTATGAGAAATAGTAATGTAACTGCACTTAATATTTTTGTTTTCATGTTAATTTAATTTATTCTCACAAACTCCACCCTGCGGTTTTCAGCTTTTCCTTCGGGTGTGGCATTTGTACTTACCGGCATAGTTTCGCCAAAGCCCTTTGAGCTTAGCCTGCCGGCTGAAATGCCCATGGATACAAGTTGTTTCATAACGGTTTTGGCCCTGTCTTCAGAGAGTTTTTGGTTGAGATCGTTATCGCCGTCGCTGTCGGTATGTCCTTCTACACTAACGTTTACACCAGGATGTTCAGACAGCATTTTATATATTTCGTTCAGTACACCCATTGACTCGGGGCGGAGAGATGCCTTGCCCACGTCAAACCGGATACCATTGGATACTATTTTGCCATCCTGCAGGAAGCGGTCATAATATTTCACACCCCCTTCGGCAATCCTGAAATTTTTCACGAAAAAGGGATTATTGGCACTTGCATGGTATGCATGAAAGGTTATCCCGGTAGGGTTAAATTCTGCATGAGGTATATTAATGAGCCTTGTTTCATCAATATATGCCTTTAGCTTTCCATTTGTGTAAGCTATTGATATATGAGCCCATTTCCCTGCAATGGTTTTTTCGCCGGGCAGGCTGCTCCTGGCGGGGTTAAGATTCATGTAGGTACTTGTTATATCAAGTGTTCTGTTACCGTTTGTCTGATTTTGGTTTTTCCTGTCATAGAAATACACTTTGAACGAATTGTTCGGAAGGTAGAGATCAAACTCAACAGTGAACATATCAGGCAGATAGTCAATATTCGGATTCTTAAGATAGGGGACAATGGTTGAGGAATGTCCCCTGAACATAATTACGTTATCCTTGCCGAGAACTGCATTTTCCACAGTACCGTTCACCAGGTCCCACCGGGAAGGAAACTCCCCATTCTCTTCGCCAATGAGGTTATCCTCAAAGATTATTTTATCACCCGGTACAAAATCGTACTTCGACCATTTTAGTGCAGGTGCTTTATCGCCCGGTGCCGCACCAGCCGCACTAACTGCAGCATTCTCTGCAGCACCCTGCTGCATAGTGCCGGCCTGGCCGGCTTGTTTTACCGTGTCTGTCTTCTCATCGTCTCCCTTATTAAAGAGACCTTTCAGACCTTTTTCAAGCTTATTAAAACCTTTATTAACTCCCTTTTCAGTTTTTTCGTTGGCCCGTTTATTTGCCTCTTTTTCTATTTTCTTTTTGAGGTTGATTTTTACCTGGCCCGATGCATCATATGAAGCCAGCAGGAAGCAGGCCATTAACAGTGAAACAGCTATTCTTATTTTCATGGTTACATGGTTTTAGCACTAAATTTAGTACTTAAAGGGCTTGTAAGCCAGCAGGAACTAGTATCCGGCGGTGCTTAATTAGCAAAGGGGCATATATGCTGAGAATTCCCGGAAACCGCAGCTCAGAGGTAAAGGGAATTACTTATTTCCTGCAGTACTTTTTTCCTGAGGTTTTGTGACACGGGGATTTTGCTTTTATCCTTCATTTCGAGGTAGCCCCCGTCACGTTTTACGAAGGAGCTGATCCAGGCAATATTAACCAGGTGCGACTGGTGTACTCTTATCATGCCTGATCCTGACAGCAGCCTGTCAAATTCTTTAATGGTACGCGAAACCATAACATTTTTTCCGCCGGACAGGAAGAAGCGGGTGTAGTTACTGTCGGCTTCGGCTCTTATGATATCATTTATTGCTACAATATGCAGGTTGTCCGAGGTGGGCAGCACTATTCTCTTGAGCACTTTACGGTCGGACAGATTTTCACGGAGTGCTTTTAGCTTAAGTTGTTCTTCGGAGGTATTGATAAGCTGAAGGGCTTTACTGACAGCTCTGCACAGCTCATCGCTGTCGACCGGTTTAAGGACAAAATCCAGGGCACTTACCTTTATTGCTCCCAGGGCATATTCTTCATGGGCTGTAATAAAAATCACCTTGAAATCAACCGAAGGAAGCCTGTCGAGCAGGTCAAAGCCTGTTCCACCGGGCATTTCCACATCAAGAAAAACCAGGTGGGGCTGATGTGCCAGTATTTCCCTGTATCCCTCATCCACATTTGCTGCGGTAGCGGCAATTTCTATTTCCGGGTACTTTTCTGTTAGTATAGAGGAGATAGTATTCCTTGCTCCCGCTTCATCATCCACAATAATTATTTTCATACTTCAGCATTTTAGATCAGGCAAACATTTTTCTGACAGGCATCATTATCACCACCCTTGTGCCTGCTGCATTATTATCCTTATACAGGTCTTCGATATTATAGGAGATATTTTTCTTTTTTGTTGTTTTGCGGAAGTGGCCCAGTCGTTTCTTTATCAGTTCTGTTGATATAGATCTCCTGTCTCTTCCATTGGAACCGGCTATAGCGGACGATTCTTTTCTTCCCACTCCGTTATCCACCACTTCAAGTTTCAGCAGTCCTTTTTCCAGTTTATAGCTGATATCAACTCTGCCTTTATCCTTATTATGTTTGAGTCCGTGTTCCACTGAATTTTCCAGGCAGGGCTGGGCCAGCATGGGAGGCACTGCAATATTATCAGCATCAATAAGCCTGTCTATGCTGAACTCATAATCAAATTCCCTATCGAACCTTAGTTTTTGAATATCGAGATAAAGCCTCAGTGTTTCTATTTCTTTTTCGAGGGGTATAAACTCTTCCAGTGAGTTCTCGAGTATATTACGCATCAGGTTTGCAATTTTTGCGAGATAGGTATTTGCTTTTTCAGGGTGACCTGACATGATAAGGTCCTGAACTGCGCTGAGGCTGTTAAAGATGAAGTGCGGGTTCATCTGTGCTCTCAGCAGTTTTTGTTCGAGCCTTGTTCTGGCGTAGCGTGCCCTCAGCCGGGTGTTATGCAGTATAATGACTGACAGGGCAATCACGAGTAGTATAAGCAGGACCAGTCCTTTAAGGTAAAGGTTTTGTCTCTGTATCCTGTTTTCCCTGATCATCAGTTCTCTTTTCTGCCTGAACGCGGCTTCTTCCTGTTTCCTGTCATATTCATTCTGCAGTTCGAGCCTGGTAATTTTTTTGAGGAACTCGTTATTGTTAATACTGTCGCTGATAGTATAATGTTCTTTCAGGTAATCAAAAGCCAGGTCTTTGCGTCCTGTGTAGCTGTAAAGGTCGCTGAGCAGGGCCGCCGCCGCTGCTATCTTAATAGGTTCATTTTGTTCACCGGCCATCCTGTATGCTTCACGTCCGTTCGCGAGGGCGGAGGCGTAATCACCCAGCCCTGATTGCACTCTCCCCATTGTTACGAGGTAAGTTGACAGTTCAGGGTCATTCAGTTCACGGGCGATATCAACGGATCGTTCAATATAATAAAGAGCAGAATCGGTATTTCCTTTTTGCAGGTGGCTTGAAGCAATATTATGGCATACATTTGCCATCCCGGAGGGGTAGTTCATTGTTTCTGTAAGCAGGAGTCCTTTCCTGAGGTAGAACAGTGAGCTGTCATGTATTTCAAGGGCTGAATATATCTGGGCTATATTATTGAGTGTTTTACTTGTTTCCCACAGGTTGCCTGTTTGCTCCGATATTGGCAGTTTCATAAAGTTATGCCTGAGGGCATTCCTGTAATCTTTCTGGTAATAATACATCAGGCCTATTGAACCATAGGCGATGGCCATTCCGCTTGAGTCGTTTTTTGCCTGCCACAGTTCAAGTGCTCCGTAGTAGGAGTCAATGGCATCGTCAAAGAGCAGCATATCCTTATAAATATTTCCCAGGGTATTCATTGCATCAGCCAGTGGGATTGTGTCATTTACAGACCTGGCTGTTTTAATGGCTCTTTTTGTGAGATCGATGGCTTTCTCGTAGTCATTCTCATGCCTGGCTGCATAGGTCAGTGTGCTTAGGGCATTGAGCACTCCTCTTTTATCGCCTGTTTTCTCGAAATACTCCAGGCTCATGCGGCTGTATTGCCCCGACTTAAGCATATCGCCTTTAAAGCTAAATACATATGCCAGTCCGTAAGCAGCCCTGGCAATGCCGGCAGGATCATCATCACGGCGATAAATTTCGAGAGCTTTGTTGTTGTAATACAGGGCACTGTCGCCTGCATTATACCGGGCCAGGTAGGCCATCCCCAGGGCCAGGCAGGCATCGGCTATTCCTTTGTCATACTGCAGTTTACTAGCCTCAGAAAGAGCTTTGTGCGCATTTTTGATAGACTTCCCGGGTTGAGTCCTGGCCTCAATATATGCTTTACGCGTCAGTTCATTTACTGACGCTGTATCTGGGTGCTGACCGTTCATCCCTTCGACAGGCGGGCTGCTAAGGGCAAGAAGTGACAGCATAGCGAATGTTGACAGCAGGGCACGCATTTCCAAACTCTTTAGTTTTAGGGCCTAATAAATTTAGCAATTTTAAGCCAAAAGACTGTCAAAGAGCATACAGAATTTACTCATCCATGGGATAAAGATGAGAACAGGGACCTTTTTGCAGGTGTTATTTTTTTGCCCGGATCACCTGCGCGGGTGACTGAAAATTTCCTCGGAATGGAGGATGAGGTCCACATACTGGGCCCTTTTGTACACGAAGGGATCACCGCTCAGCTTCTTTTTTGACAGTTTGCCCCTGAAGTCGTCAAGGCTGTCATAATTTTTGGCTGCCATCCACTTATCAATGTCTTTGAGCATTTTGCTGAGGTGGTTGAGGCCATTTTCATAGAGTGTGCTTACGACCTGGACGGTTGATGAACCTGCCAGCAGCAGTTTGATTACGTCCTCGCCGGTGAAGATACCGCGCGATGAGCAAATGTCAGCCTTTATATTGTCATGGAGTATGCCGGCATAGCGGAGCGACTGCCTGTAATCGCCTTCCTTGCTGAGGCTGAATGTTTTAACGTGTTTTTCGTCATTTATGTCAATATCCGGCTGGAAGAAGGAGTTGAAGAGGACGAAGGCATCGGCTCCCGCATCATCAAGCTTTTTGACCATGCTCAGGATATTGGAATAGTCGGAGCTGAGCTTAACGCTTACAGGTATTTGAATATTCTTTTTTATTTCTTTCAGTATTGCCACCTGGTCTTTTTCCACATCTTCTGATGATCTGTTGAAGTCGGTGGGTGTTTTATAGAAATTAATTTCAAGGCCGTCAACTCCTGTTTCTGCCAGTTGTTTTGCATATTCAACCCAGGTGTCGCTGTTAATGGCATTGAGGCTGGCTATCAGGGGTATAGACAGGTTCTCCTTAGCCCTTTTTAAATTCAGAAGGTGTTCTTGTGGTCCTGCATGTTCAATATTGGGGTGCATGGTTATCATTTCTGCATGCAGGTCATCGTATTGTGACAGGCTTTCGTCCATCTGGTATCTTTCAAGCTGAACCTGTTCTTCGAAAAGAGATTTGTAAATAATTGCTGCAGCGCCGTTCTCTTCAGCTGCCTTAAGCTTATCAATGTCGTTTACCATATTGGATGCTCCTGCGATAATGGGATTTTCCAGTTCAATTCCCATATACCTGGTTTTCATGTTTTTCATAGCTGTGGTTTTAGTGGTTATAAATATTTTTGATTATTATTTGCCTGTACATTTCCTAAAGTTACGTTATTTATAAGACAATTTCCATGTGTAAATGTTTAGCTGCCCTTGTTTTGGATTGTTTTTTTTTTATTAATTTCACATAAATTATTTAAGTAATATGGAAGTAGAAATTCTATCCAGGCTGCAATTTGCCTTCACTATTGCTTTTCACTATATCTACCCGCCCTTATCCATTGGTCTTGGGCTTCTAATGGTAATAATGGAAGGTATGTACCTGCGCACAGGTAACAAGGAATATGAAACGATGGCCCGTTTCTGGACCAGGATCTTTGCACTTACTTTTGCCATTGGCGTTGCCACAGGCATTGTTATGGAATTTGAATTCGGGACCAACTGGGCAAAATATTCGCGCTATGTGGGTGATGTTTTTGGCAGTGCACTGGCTGCGGAGGGTATTTTTGCCTTTGCGCTTGAGAGTGGATTCCTGGGTGTCCTGCTTTTCGGCTGGAACAAGGTAAAGCCCAAGGTGCATTTTATTGCTACCATCGGTGTGTTCATAGGGTCAGTATTCTCTGCCGTATGGATAGTTGTGGCCAACAGCTGGCAGCAGACGCCTGCAGGTTATCATATTGTGGGTGAGGGTATGCAGGCACGTGCCGAGATAACTGATTTCTGGGCCATGGTCTTTAACCCTTCTTCAGTTGATCGTTTGCTGCATGTATGGATAGGAGCTTTCCTGGCAGGCGCTTTTCTTGTAATGAGTGTACATGCCTTTTACCTGTTGCGCGACCGTTACCTTAAGCTTTCACAAAGAACACTTAAGATAGCACTTGTGGTGGCTACTGTAGCTGCATTATTGCAGTTTGCCACGGGACACCAGTCGGCTGACGGTGTGGCAGAGAACCAGCCGGCCAAGCTGGCTGCCTTCGAGGGTCACTTTGAAGAGAGTGCCCCGGGCGATCTTTACCTTATTGGCTGGGTTGATAAGGAAGCGCAGAAGGTGGTTGGGATCAAGTTGCCGGGCGGACTCAGTTTTCTTGTAGACTGGAATTTTACCACTCCCTTGCCGGGACTGAATGCCTTCCCGGAGGATGAGCGGCCAACAGCCATCAACACTATCTTCCAGTTTTACCATATAATGGTTGCCATTGGCCTGCTGCTGATTGCCATTACACTTTACGGAACTATACAATGGTGGCGCGGCAAGATCTTTTACCAGCGCTGGTACCTCTGGGTACTGGTATTTTCAGTATTCCTGCCGCAGGTATCAAACCAGTTTGGCTGGTATGCTGCGGAGATGGGCAGGCAGCCCTGGGTTGTATGGGGACATCTGAAAACGGCTGATGCACTCTCTGAATCAGTGAGCGCGGGTAATGTGATTTTCTCACTGATCTTTTTCACCCTGGTGTACCTGTTGTTGTTTGTACTTTTTATTTACCTGCTGAATAAGAAGATAAAGAAAGGGCCTTATGATGAAAGCGATATTGATGACAGGCTGAGGCTTAAAGATATAGCAGTTCAATTTGACAGTACTAAAAGTAAATCATAAACTATTTGATCATGCAGACCTTTCTGGGAATAGATTATCCGACTATGTGGTTCCTGGTTGTGGGAGCCCTCTTTTCAGGTTATGCCATACTTGACGGGTTCGACCTGGGGGCAGGAGCCTGGCATCTTTTTCTGAAAGACGACAGGAGCCGCAGGATAGCTCTTAATGCTGTAGGCCCTGTATGGGACGGCAACGAGGTGTGGCTGGTCATTGGGGGAGGAGCTCTTTTTGCAGGCTTCCCCGAGGCTTATGCAACACTATTCTCTGCAATGTACATTCCTTTTATCCTTTTCCTGGGATTCCTGATTTTCAGGGCAGTATCAATAGAATTCAGGGGCAAGGAACCCATGAAATGGTGGCGTAATACCTGGGATGTCTGTTACAGCGTCTCCAGTGCAATGCTTGCCTTATTACTGGGTGTGGTGCTTGGTAATGTACTGATGGGAATGAGTATGGACACTAACTTTATTTATACCGGTCACTGGCTGGAATTTCTTAATCCTTATTCCCTGCTGGTAGGGTTGCTGTCACTATCCCTTTTCATGGTGCATGGGGCTATATACCTTACCATGAAGACTGAAGGAAGGCTGTTTGAGAAAATTGCCCGATTGCTGAGGCGTTCCATTATTGTTTTCGTGGTTTTGTTTGTTATTGTTACGGTGGTTTCAATATTCTTCTATCCCCACCTGACAGACAGGTTTTTGAACAAGCCGGTCTTGTTTATTGTCCCTGCGCTTGCCTTTCTGAGTATAGCCAATGTGCCGCGCCTGGCCTCAATGGGTAAATATTTGCAGTCGTTTATCTTTTCCGCTCTGTCAATCAGTTTTATGTTGATTATAGTAGCAATAGAGCTGTACCCTGTAGTATTACTCAACAGTGCAGGTATGGATGCCAGTATGAGCATATATGATGCTGCTTCATCAGAAAAGGCGCTGGGTATCATGCTTACAATAACCGCCATTGGTTTCCCGTTGGTAATAGCCTATACCATATTTGTATACCGTGCTTTCTGGGGCAAGGTGCAACTGGATGAGACGAGTTATTAAAAATATATCCTGTAAGTTACCATTGGCATAAAGCCCATCTGGTATGAGGTAGATACTTCCTGCAGTTCATTATTCCAGTTTTGCGTAAAGATATTACTATGGTTGGTCATGTTTTGCAGGTCAAGTGCCCATTCGTGGTTTGTATTTTTTGCATTCAGGCGGTATGTTATCCTGCCGTTCAGCCTGAAATAGTCAGGAAACTGTTTCTCATAGGCTGTTTCCCAATTATACCTGGTGCCGCCTGCCTCTATTGACTCCTCTTCGTTTATTTCAAGGTAGCGGCTTCCTCCTGCCCATACCATTTTCATGTCTACCGAGAGGAGGGATTTTTTACCGATCTCCCACTCATAACCGGCCAGGCCATTTATTACGAAGTTGTTATTAAAGGCAGAGTTACGCCATACACCATCGTATCCACGGTAGCCTGCATCGAAAAAGGAGGCAGTGACCAGGTAGTAAAAGCCATCCTGCAGGAATTTCTCAAGGGTAATTTCAATGCCTTTATTTTCACCAGTTCCCTCGTTTTCCATGTTACTGTAAGTCATAAATGAATATGCTCCTCCCTGGCTGAGCAATGAAAATTCCGGCCTGCTTTGAGCAACGGGTATATTGTAGAGTTTCTGATAATAGATTTCTGCTTTAATCCTGTGCTCATCGCCAAGGCGGTGGTCATAGCCTGCTACCAGGTGGATGCTACGGGAGAAGTCCAGGTCCTTGTTGGTCCGTGCATATTCCATTGTACTTGTATCGGTCAGTACCTGGTTAAAATAAACGGCTTTCATCTGGGGCTGGCTGTGCATACCGGCTCCGATATTGATCCTTCTGCCTGGTTTAACTTCCCACTGAAGGCCGATCCTGGGTTCAACAGCCCCGGTATTATTAAGGCTAAGCCATGATGCATTAATTCCGCTTTTCACCGAAAGCTTATCAGAGAAACGGTGTTTCCACTCTGCAAATGCTCTTGTCATGGTAGTATTACCTTTTGAGTCGAGGTAGTTTACGTACCTGTCAAGGCGCTGGTTAAGATTTTCACCTTTATAGTATACACTGAACAGGTCCACTACAAGCCCTGTGTTCAGGTAATTTTTAGAGCTGAAGCGTTTGGAGAATTTGGATGAGGCAGTATATTTTACTTCGTACATTCTTTCGTTTACTGCTGGCTGGTCCAGTCCTATACCCAGGTCATATATTTCAGCCTTGCCTTCTATCCCGGACACGGCTAATGTGTTAGTAAGCTTAGCGTCTTTGCCGGTATATATTACGTGGTTAATACCTGTAACGCCCATCATATTGTCATAGTAAAGGTCGTTGCCTGAAAAGCCGTACTGGGCATCATCCTGCCGGCTGTCGAGCATCTCTATGCTGTTTGTTCCACCGAGTCCGAACATAGATATCCTTCCGTTTTCCAGGGGGATGTTTACTTTAAATGAAAGGTCCTTGTATTTTGGGATTGCCTCTCCCGTACCGAAACTCATACCCAGGGCATGCAGAAGCTCGAGGGTACTGTAGCGGAAGTTAAACATATAAGAGGCCTGGCTGTTCTTTGAGAACGGTCCTTCTGCCCCCAGTTCAAAGCCGTTAAACCCTACCTGTCCCAGGTACTCACGCTTACGATTATTTCCGTTCCTCATTTTCAGGTCGAAGACACCACTCATGGCATTGCCGTATTCTGCAGGAAATGCTGATGTAAAAAAGTCCGAATTTGCCAGGAGGTTATTATTCAGCATGCTTATGGGACCTCCTGTGGATCCTATTGAGCCGAAGTGGTTGGGATTAGGTATATCAACACCTTCCAGTCGCCACAGCAGGCTCAGTGGTGAATTTCCTCTTATGATAATATCGTTTCTCTGGTCAGAGACCGAGCTTACACCGGCAAAATTGGTTGCCATACGTGAGGGGTCTCCGAGGCTGCCTGCATACCTTTCCGTTTCATCAACGGTAAACGACCGTGCGCTGACAGTTGCCATTTCATTGGAAGCCCTGTCTTTTGGTGCTTCCGGCCTTACTGTAACTTCTTCCAGCTTATATACTTTTTCTTCAAGCCTGATATCCAGTACCAGTTCCCTGCCGGAGCTTAAAAGCAGGTTAGGTATGACGGTTGGTTCATAGCCCACCATGCTTACTTTGACACTGATCCTTCCTGTAGGCAGCTTATTGAACTGAAACCTGCCTTCAGGACCGGTCATTGTTCCTTTTAAAGGGTCTGTCCCCTGTATGACCACGGTTGCTCCGGGCACCGGTTGTTCTGTATATGAATCGATTATCCTTCCCCTGAATGTCTGGGTGATTTTCTGGGCTAATGCTTGTTGTGAAATCAGCAATACTATTATGCCGGTAGTAATAAAAACTTTTTTACTCTTGTTCATGTCAATTTAATTTGTTCCGGTTAACGCCATAAAGACATTGAGTCTTTTTTAGTGATGCATAATTTTACCGGATCTGACAAAAATCATGTTTTGGAGACTTAAAGAATTAGTTGTGTGACAATAAGCAGATGGGCGGCAGGTGCAATCAGCAGGAAGTTGATAGTTAAATAGTATTTTAAGGGGGGGGTGAGTTTATTATACGCTTTCTGTTTCAGCCTTAACATTCATTTCTGATGTATTGTGGAAGCTGATACCGGGATGTGTTTCCTTTGCTATTTTAAGCATCCAGTCGCTTTCAGCCAGGTAGACCGGTTTGCCGGATTTATCATAGGCTATAGTGTTTGATCGTTTACGGATTATCTCATCCATATCCTTTTTATGGTCCGAGCTAAGCCAGTATGCTTTATTAAAGGGCAGCGTCCTGAAATCACATTTAGCACCGTATTCATGTTCAAGCCTGAACTTAATGACATCGAACTGCAGCTCGCCCACGGTACCTATTATTTTGCGGTTTCCCGGTTGTTGCACGAACAATTGAGCAAGACCTTCCTCGGTAAGCTGCCTGACTCCTTTTTCAAGTTGCTTGGTTTTCATGGGATCCTTATTGATCACTTCCTTCAGTATTTCAGGTGAGAAATTAGGGATGCCTGTGAAATGGAGATTTTCGCCCTCGGTAAGGCTGTCACCTATTTTGAGGTTTCCCGTGTCGTACAGACCGATAACATCGCCGGGGAATGCTTCTTCAACGGTACTTTTATCATTTGCCATAAATGTTGCCGGGGCGGCAAAGCGCATTTTCCTGTTTAATCGAGTGTGAAAGTACATTTTGTTGCGTTCGAATCTGCCCGAGGATATACGCAGGAATGCCATGCGGTTTCTGTGTTTGGGATCGAGATTTGCATGTATCTTAAATACAAAGCCGCTGAAATTTTCCTCTTCAGGCATTACCTTTCTCTGATCAGTCCTGGTGCTTAGTGGTGGGGGAGCGATATTAACAAATGTTTCAAGCAGGTCGGGTACACCGAAGTTATTGAGTGCACTGCCGAAGAAAACCGGTGCCAGGTATCCCTGCAGGTAAAGGTTTTTATCAAATGATTCAAACATTTCAGAGGCAAGCTCAGTTTCTTCCCGCAGGTTTTTTATTTGATCATCATCCAGGTGTTTTTTCAGATCAGGATCATTAATATCATCTGTACTTAAAAGCAGTTCGGGCATTGAAGATTTTTCCGGCTGGTAGAGTTGAATCTTTTTTTCTGCCAGGTTATATACACCTTTAAACCTTCTACCACTGCCAATAGGCCATGAAAAGGGGCTGGTTGCAATTTTCAGTTCATCTTCCAGTTCTTCCAGCAGATCGAAAGGGTCTTTACTGTCCCTGTCCATTTTATTGATAAAGATCATCACAGGTGTGGCTCTCATGCGGCATACTTCCATTAGTTTCCGTGTTTGTTCTTCCACCCCTTTACCACTGTCCACAACAAGTATCACACTGTCCACGGCCGTCAGGGTGCGGAAAGTATCTTCTGCAAAGTCCTTATGACCCGGTGTATCAAGTATATTGATCCTTTTTCCTTTGTAGTCAAGGGTCATTACTGAGGTAGCCACTGATATGCCACGTTGTTTTTCAATCTCTAGAAAATCGGATGTGGCTGTTTTTTTTATTTTATTGTTTTTTACTGCTCCGGCTACATGTATGGCTCCACCAAGCAGAAGCAGTTTTTCCGTCAGTGTTGTTTTACCCGCATCCGGGTGTGAGATAATGGCAAATGTTCGTCTGTTGCTGATTTCGGTTTTTAAGTTCATCTGTGTTTGTTGTTGGAAGCGATCAGGAGTAGGTGGAATTAAGGAAAACACGGCATGGCAGTGTAGAGTGCACAACGATGGTACACTGCCTTACACCGCAGGGTGAAGAGCAATCATGGCGGCGTGATGCCGCAATATCCGGATCTTGTATTATTCATTTGCGGCTGCGAAATTAATGAATAATACCGTCCCGGCAAATTTTATTATGCAGGATCAGTCAAGTGATGCATCCATTTCAGCTAAGGTAGTTATTCATAAGAGACAGCAGCTCATTCTGAACGATTGGTTTTTTTATGTAAGCATTTGCACCGCTCTCCAGTATTTTTTTCTCCTCTTCGCGCAAGGCATAAGCAGTTTGAGAGATAACAGGTACCTCACCGGAGATTTGCCTTATTCTCTGCAGAGCCTCATGTCCGTCCATTATCGGCATCCTTATATCCAGGAGAATTAAATCCGGAATTTTTTTCTTCACCATCTCAACAAGCTTAACACCATTTTCGGCGTGTAAGATATTTACATTGGTGCTTTTCAGCAGCTCCTCCAGCAGCATGTATGAGTATATATCATCTTCTGCGATATATACGGTTTTATCTTTAAAGTCGGGGATATCATAAATCTCATTCCTGGTATTTAGGTACAGTGTCTTTGATTTGGGTGTTTCATAGGGTATAATAAACCGGAAGGTAGTTCCTTTTCCTTCCTGGGATAATACCCAGATCTCACCGCCCAGTATTTTCAGTATTCCTTTTGCAATGCTTAGTCCAAGTCCTGTGCCGTCGCTTTTCATATCGTTATCTATCTGGCGGAAGCGATCGAAGATAATTTTTTGTTCTTTCGCGGACATCCCCACCCCGGTATCCCGGATACTGAACTGTATAAAGTTGCCTTCATCATTATAGAACTGTGAATAACTTACTTCTATAAATCCTTTATCTGTAAACTTTAATGCATTGCTGATGAGGTTATCGATTACCTGGGACAGCCTCTTTCTGTCGGTAAAAAGTTTCACATCACCGGATGGTATACTGCTTTTAAGCCTAAGTTCAACATCCGGTTTTTGTTTCTTCAGATTTGATTCTTCATGCTTCCTGATAATTTCCTGGAGCATCCCGTTTAGTTCGAACCATTCTTTTTCAATATGAAGCTGGTTTGCATCTAACCTGGCAATATCCAGGATATCGTCTATTATTCTCAGTAGCTGGGCCCCGGAGTTTTGAATTATATCAACATAGCTGCTTTTATCCTCTTCATTGATTTCAGGATCAACCAGCAGATCTGAGAATCCCATTATTGCGTTCATTGGAGTACGAATCTCATGGCTCATATTGGAAAGGAAGGCAGATTTAAGCCTGTCGCTTTCCTCAGCTTTCTGCATTGCCTCATGCAATTTATTTTCATAATTCATACGTTCGGTAATATCCCGTACAGAGACGAGAGTCATCTCTTCATTCTCCCATCTTATATTTACCATTCTCAGTTCACCTGTCCTTGACTTTTCTTTGCCTCCGAATGTTTGTATTTCAGCACTTTCCCTGCCAATAACAGGGTAGCCAAATTCCATATTGAGCAATGTAGATTCAGGTTGATTAAACATCCTGTCTGCTGCGGGATTAGAAAAGTGTATCACACCTTCCCTGTCAATAATCAGGATACCGTCATAGACTGTTTCTGTTATCTTCCTGAATCTTGCTTCACTCTCAACAAGATCATCGATAGTGCCCTTAAGCCTCATAAAGGAGTTTATCCTTGCTACTAACTCCTTATTGTGTATGGGTTTGGTCAGAAATCCGTCTGCTCCATTATCCAGGCCTGCGGATTTATCGTCAGTTGTTTTATGTACTGATGACATAAGTACAACAAAGATATCCGAGGTCTCAGGGTCGGCTTTAATTATTTTCAAAAGATCAATTCCGTTTGTATCGGGAAGGACAATATCAAGTAAGACAAGAGCAATTTTTTCTTGTTTAATAATCTTCATGCCTTCATTGCCTGACTCTGCCGAAAAGACACTATAACCTTCCTTCTTCAGAATTCTTGAATATGCATTCAGGAGGTGTTTATTATCCTCAACAACCAGGATATTTTTTGGTGCTGCCATATTATTTGTTATCTGATTCGAACATATTGTCAATACGTGATATTTCACTACCTATATTGGACTGAACGAGTCGGCCGGAGATAATTCCGGATACTTCCTTGAACGGTTTGCCTATATGCATCCCGCTGCTGTCGATCATGAACTCGCGTATATGTTTTTCATGTGCTGATCCTCTCATTTTAAGTACTGTAATGCCTCTCCTCATATCTCCGTAAGTTTCAACATATCTTAAGAGAATAATGCTATCTGTAATAGTAGAAATATGGGCGTCAGTAATAGTTGTTCCGCCCATCAGGTCAGAGGTTGTAGAGGTAAAGAGTCCGGCTATCTCCTGGGTCTTTATGAAGGAGTTCAGTCCGATCACGAATTCCCGGAATCCGCGGGGTGTGGATATGCGTTCAAGGGCTGACAGGCTGTCTATTGCCACCCTGTTGGGTTTAAACTCCGATATAATTGCTTTAATATGTATCAGGTGATCTTCCAGTCCTGCCGATTCTGGGTATTCGCAGACAACTTTCAGTTTTTCATCCTTTTCCATCTTCTCAAAATCAATTCCCCACCCGCTGGCATTCCTGAACAACTGCTGCCTGCTCTCTTCAAAAGCAAAGAGAAGGCATCTTTCATTGTTCTTTACTCCTCCTGCCATAAATTCAGTGGCAGTAAGAGTTTTTCCCGTCCCTGTAGCTCCTGAGAGCAGTATAATGGAATCCCGGAAGAATCCTCCTCCGCACATATTATCAAGAGCTTTGTTCCCGGAGCTTATTCTTTTTTCGGATGATTCCTGGTCGAGCTTAATATTTGAAAGAGGTATGATAACGAGTCCTTCCCCGGGAATGATGGTGAAAGGATATTCCCCTTTCCTGTGCATAGTACCACGGAATTTTAATATTTCAACTGTCCGTCTGCGTTTTTCTTCTTCCAGTATATTCCTGAAAATAATAACATTATCAGCAACAAACTCCTCGACTCCAAATCGGGCTATTTCTCCGTATTCTTCTGTTCGTTCGGCTGTCATTACAGCTGTTACATTCATCTGTTTAATGGAATAGGCAATCTTAAAGAGTTCACTCCTGATAGTATTGGCATCAGTGAACTGTGTAAAGATGGCGCCCAGGGAGTCGAGTGAAATTCTTTTTGCCCCGATTTTTGTGACTGCATGTTCAATTCTTGCCATCAGGGCTGCCAGGTCAAATTCACCTATTATTACAGGAGCCTCACCTGGTTGTGGGGAAGCATCAACAAACCTCCACCGGTTATTCTTTTCCAGTTTTTCGATATCCCAGCCCAATCCAATCATATTACGCCGTATATCTGCCGGTGATTCCTCGAAAGTAACAAATACGCCATTTTCATTATTCCTGGTAATACCTTCATACAGGTACTGGGCTGCAAATACTGTTTTCGCACTGCCTGCCGTACCTGACACAAGAGTTGTTCTGCCTTCGGGTAAACCTCCATGGGAAACATGATCAAATCCCGGTATGAAGGTTGGAAGCTTTTTGATATCCATTGTTATATACGTTAAAAATTAAATATTACTTATTAATATATCCCAGTATTTTCTCAGAATCTGAAAAATCACCAATTAACCTCTTCACCGGTGGCGGTATTTTTTTTATCAATGTTGGTGTTGCAAGTATTTTTGCTTTTTCTGCTTCTTCCGGTGAATCAAGTACATCGATCACTGTTAAGCTGAAGTCACCACCCAGGTTCTCTTCGCACATTTTTCTCAGGTTTGTGATTGCCTGTTCTGACCTGGATGAATTACTTGTTATGTATAATTCAAGGACATATTTATTGCTCATGATTAAAAATATTTCGGTTTCTGTAAATTGTAACCAGGTATCCCATAATTTCCAGTAGTATGAAACGGGCTTCTTCGTGAAACAAAGCCAGCTTCCTGGAAGATATAGCCCTGTCTGTTTTGCTGAAGAACAGGGAGTGAATTCTAACAAGGTCTTTTGGCCCAGCCTTTAAAAACCCCAATCTGCTTGCAAAGTCTTTCCTGAGGTCTGTGTCAGCAGCCCCTGTTTTGTATATTCTTGCTTCAACTGCTCTTTTAATTATTTCAGCGTATTTATCAGTTAGTTCTTCTACTAAGTCACTGCCGGGATCTGATAAAACCGAGACCTCGTATGCTGATTGTGTAACAGTAGTATCTGAGCCGGACATTATTTTCCATTCTGAAAGTTCACGTTGTTGGACTTTTTTCTCATTTTCAATTCGTTTTCGTTCAATTCTTTGGACTGCAAAAATCACCCTGGTTTTTGAAACAAGATCGGTCATAGAGAAAGGTTGGTAAAGGAAGTCTACTGCTTCAAAGTCATCCTCTTCAATGTCGTCATAAGGATTTGTTTTTTCTCCTGACATCAGGATAAAGGGTTGACTTTCAGAGCCAGGGGTGCTTGTTATTTCTCTGGCCAGGTCAAGACCACTGCCATCAGGCAGTACTATGTCGATTAACAGCAGATCGGGATTCTCTTTTCTGAAAGATTCTTTACCTTTCTTAAGGGATCTGGCTTCTTGTACTATATAGCCGGCTTTATCAAGTGCTCTTGAAATTGCTGAGAGTAGTTCTTGATTGTCTTCAATTATTAATATTTTTTTCTTATCGCTCAAACTTTATCTACGTTAATAAGTATTTTTAACAGGCAGTTCAACAAAAAAGCTCGTTCCTTTGCCGGGTTCACTTTCCAGCCATATTTTTCCTTTATGAGCTTCAACAATTCGTTTCACTATAGCAAGTCCCAGCCCCGTGCTCTTTTCTCCTTCAGTACCTGCGGATGATGTTGTTTCAAAAGGGGTAAAAATTCTTTCCTGGTCTTCTTTTTGTATTCCTTTACCTGAATCTTTTACAGTGATCATGACATTATCAGGTAGCGGTTCAATTTTCACTTCTATTTTACTGCCCGGATAAGAAAATTTTATTGCATTACCTATGAGGTTTGAAAGAACCTGGTCAATCTTGTAGCGGTCAGCCGTAATTAACAGGCTCTGGTCTGAGTGCACATAGTTAATGGCGATCTGCTTTTTGGCCGCAATAGTATTAAGTGAATCAACCAGCTTTCCAGTTTTTTCAATTATGTCAAATTCTGCTTTATTGAGCGTTACTTTGCCTGATTCAACCCGGGTGTAATCAAGCAGCTCTTCAACCAGGTTAAGCATAAAGGCTGTTGATTCATTTATTGTATGAATAAAGCCCATATGTTCTTCTTCAAGATCTTCAGCTGCTTCTTCGATAAGGAATTCTGAGTAATTAAGAATGATGCCCAGCGGATTGCGCAGGTCGTGGGCTGCCATTCCCATAAAGTTATTCTTTAATTCGTTCAGCCTTTCCAGCTCTGCATTCTTCCTGTTCAGCTCCCTCTGCAGGTTAACAAGTTCATTATTCAGGTGGGTTATCTCATCAAAATTTTTTTCGGTATCGTCATTCTCCTTGTTATCAGACATGAAGTCCTTCTTAAGCAGTTCGCGAAGGAGGTTGGTTTGTTCATTGTTTATCTCCTGCAGGTGGTTGGTAAACTCCATGGCTTCTTTATGGTTATCAGCACCAATAATGAGCATTTCATTGCCCAGGTGAACCCCGATGAAATAGAAGCTTATCAGTTTATTCTTTATATTAACCGGTAAGCGGTGGTCGAAGGAAATTTTTTTCTGTCTTATCTCCAGAAGGAAATTCATTGCCCGGTTCCTTGCATCAGCTTCCACCAGGTTTGAAAACAACCTTCCTGACAGGTTTTGCCCTGACAAACCAAAGTCATCACGAAGAATTTCACGAATTACTCCTGAATCATCGCACAGCAGTGCAAAGCCCTTTACCGTTGAATATTCACTCATTATATTTAGTTCGTAACAAGTCTGTTAGCGTGTTCTACTGCTGCAAGAGCATTTGGGGCCCATCCATCAGCATCAAAGCCTTCAATATTTGAATTCTTATTTATTGCAGTACCTCCAATCATTATTTTAACATTTTTCCCCATGTTACTCTTCCTTATTGTTGATATTGTCTCCTTCAATAGGTTCCTGTGGAAGGGCATTGCAATAGACAGTGCTATCATATCAGCTTCATTTTCCTCGGCTGCTTTCATGATTGTGGCAGCAGGTGAATTGGCGCCAAGATAGTAAGTATCCCAGCCCTCCATCTCAAAGAAGTCAGCTACCATCCTTATTCCAAGCTCATGCAGTTCACCTCCCACACAGGCAGCAACCATTTTTCTGCCAATACGCTCAGCTGAGAAGATATGCTGGTAAAGCTGAGACATTATCATTTGTGTAGCTGCTGAGCAATAGTGTTCTTTTGCAACACTTATCCGGTTTGAAAGCCACAACCTGCCAATTTCATACTGGGATTTCTGAAAAACTTCAAGGTAGATATCTTTTATTGAGATACCGTTTGCCAGGGCATCGTGAATCATTTTGCCTGCAAGGTTACGGTTCCCGTCAAGCAGGGCTTCATTATATTTTTTGGCAAGCTTCCCTATCTCTGTTGATTCATCGATAAAGGCTTCCTGCTCATCTACATCCTGCATCATCTGATCTATGCCTGCCTCAATAAATGGCAGGGTTATATTATAAAGATCTTCAGTAAATTCCTCTTTCAGGACTACAGCTGTACATTCCAGTGTTTTTATCATTACCGAGTCTTTGAAGTTCAGTCCCCTGAATAGCACCTTGACCCATGCAACGTAATCGGTGAAGATGGATTTATCGCCGGCCACCACTGCTTCTCCCAGGAAAGGAAGATGGTATGCTGCATCCCTGAGGCTCAGCTCCCTGCCTGAGGCTCCGAATTTATTCCAGTATTCAGGAGAGAGGCTGTACTGCATGTCAACTATTTTTTCTGCATAGTGTGCACTGTTTACACTGAGCAGAAATTTAATTTTTTCCCGTGGATCTTCCATAATAGGCATTTACCGCAATATATCAACTCTTTGATAAAATATCAAATGTTAAAAACATATACATATTGTCATATGTTTGTGATTGGTAGTATTTGTATTGTTGCACGGTTTGATTTTGGCAAGGCCTAAATCGGCTGATGAAAAGATGGTTGGTAAGCGGACTGCTCCCCCTGACGATCCTCCTGACGTCGGTTGTCAGGGCTCGCGATCCGGTAGTGGGGAGACTTTCAACAAAATCCTCATTTTGGCCTTGCCAAAATCGGGGATTTTTTGTGTGGGTGCTCGTTCATATACATATGACTCACCCCACACAAAAAATCCCCGGCGCTTTCAGCGCTGAGGATTTTGTTGAGGTCGGTAGCGGATTCGAACCGCCGTACGCGGTTTTGCAGACCACTGCCTAGCCACTCGGCCAACCGACCATTACATCTATTTATCTTAAAGAACTAATCCCTCTATTCTCATCCGTGGCGGATTGCTCGCCTCATTTCATTCGTCTCGCGAGCTCGCCCCGATTACACGGGGCTCGGTTCGAACCGCCGTACGCGGTTTTGTCCCGAGTACTCGGGACCTGGCCACTCGGCCAACCGACCGTGTACCGTATTCCCGGCGGAATGCAAAACTACAAAAAATTTTGTTAATAGATAAACCCAACCTGCCAATAAAGTCTGGTAATAATAATCACAAAACGAATAATTAGTGCTTATTTTAGCGATATTGAATGGCTGAATGTTAAAGACTTTTTTGGAGGACAGAGACTATGAAAGACAATTATCCTGACCTGGAAGGCAAAGCTGTTCCGGAATATTTTAAAAAACGAATCAGGAGCGCAGCTGAATTGAAACGTCTTATGCCTTACAGGGAAGCAGGGCAGGGTGACCTGGGAAAATCTTTGAATAGTGAGCCGCATGATACCGGCGCCTGCATTTATATTCATGTCCCTTTTTGTAACAATTCCTGTAGCTTCTGTGGTTATTATAAATGCCTGAACCCTCACAGGGGGCTGGTAGATGCATTTACGGAGCAGGTGAAAAATGACCTGGAATATCTTTCAGGTATGCCATGGGTGGCTAAGAATAAATTCAGGGCAGTGTATTTTGGCGGAGGAACGCCAAGCTCTTTGCCTTCAGGTAGTTTTTTTGATATGGTTGACTTAATCAGCCGCGAATTTAATCTTTCAGAAGATTGCGAAATAAGTTTTGAGTCAACTATTTCTGACCTGGATGAGGAATACCTCGAAGGACTTGGGAAGAGCAGTGTTAACAGGGTTAGCCTTGGGATCCAGTCATTCGATGATAAAGTTCGTAAAAAGAATTCGCGCATTTCAGGCACAGATGATATAAGGGATACAATAAGGGGCCTGCGCAGTGCAGGAATAAGCAATATATGTGCTGATTTGATGTACAATATTAAAGGACAAACTGTTGATTCATGGCAATCGGACCTGGAAATGATACGTAAGCTGGGACTCAATGGAGCAAGTGTTTATCCTCTTATCCCATTCCCGGGGTCACCTATGGTTGTGAAAGGTGATTACAGCGAAGCCGAACCGGCGGACGAATACAGGTATTTTGCTATGGCTGATCAGTCGCTACTCTCCATCCCGGGATGGAAATATTACACCCCGGTTCAGTATGGTCATTACAAGACAGGTAAGGCAGGGTATGTTGTATCCCAGGCTGATAATGCGGATATACTTGCTATAGGTCCGGGTGCAGGAGGCAGGATAAATGAAATACAGTATCTGAATACATATACGGTTGAAGATTATGCAATACCCGGGACTTTCCCGAGGCGCAAAATGAAAATAAGCTCAATGGGGCCGGCTTACAGGGCTGTTGAAAGAAAACTGAGTTTATTCAGGAAAACCAGTGAATATGTTGATAGCCTGGAAGAAGCATATGCAGATGATCATGATTTCCTGGAATTTTTGCTAAAGAACTCTTTCATCAGGTATGCAAAAAATGAGATCAGCCTTACCAGAACAGGACGTTACTGGTCCGGCAACTTAGCCTCCCTTGCAACAGGTCATAACCGCCAGCTTAATGTTTAGTCTTTTGCAATAATGAATAAAAAGGTAAGCCGGTGCAGGGCCAAAAAAATAAATCATTCATCAAGTATGCCGGTCAGCAAGCTGTTGTATCTGGCTATAAGGTTTATGGTTGTAGTATCGCTGTCAAACACGGAATATAGTCCCTGCGGTTCATGGGGAGGATCTCCCAGGTAATCATCGCCACCTTCCCACATGTAGCTTTCGCCTCCTGATCGGCCTTCGCCTGAATATGCCCAGAAGTTGCAGCCTGCCATTATATCTCTGTTTTCTGCGTGTTCAAGTAATTTTTCAAAGGCATTTTTGTAATATATGTCGCGGTACATCACACCTTCATCAGTATCATACCCATATTCATCACGTGGCATACCAAATTCTTCAAAAACAATTGGTTTATTCAGTTCACGTGCAACGGCAATGTGATCTTCCATATAGCGGTTGGTTTTAGCTATACTGCTATCCATTCCCGATTCTACCCCTGAGGGGTCCATCCATCCCCAGTTTTTTGGCCATATATGCATTGTAAGGTAATCAATATCCGGGTTTGCGTGAATCTCCCTGAAGGCATCCATTGAATACTCGCAACCGTGCAGTCCCTCTGTTCCGGTAGTCACCAGGTGATTTTCATCAAGTTCCTTTATCAGGGAAGCAGTGGAGGCGATCATCTCCATGAAAGCGGGCAGATTCTCAGTGCTGAAAGCGCGTGGTTCATTTGCTACTTCCCATGTCATTATTGCAGGGTCTTCCGTGTACTTAACACCCGTATATTTATTTGTACGCCCCAGCATGAATCTTATATGGTCATGATACTGTTCTATACATTTTTCACAATCATGAAACTGACCTGCATATTCCATAAACCCGGGCCAGGTATTACCGGGAAGGGTGGGATAGGGGATAGGGCCGTAGCCGTTCCAGTTTAGGTACTGTGAAAATCCGCCCGACCATTCCCAGCTGTTATTCAGGTAGAGGATGGCATACTGGTTACGTTTACTCATCTCGGCCAGGAGGAAATCGAGACCATCAAGCAGTTTTTCGTTATATTTTCCAGGTTCAACCTGGAGAGCTGGTGTAACCCTTGTAGGTTCACCGTCCGGTCCTTCAGCACCCACCAGAACACGTAAATTGTTCACCCCAATACTTTGAAGATGATCAAGTTCCCTGATCAGTCTTTCGCGGTTGCCGTATATGCTTTCAGAGCCAAGGATAGCCCCGTACCAGTAATTGGCACCGATAAAATAATATGGTTCATCCTGTATTTTAAACATACCTTTGTTAACAGTGATATAATCTTTTTGATCTCCGGTGCAGCTGCTTATTGTCATAGCGAATAAATAAATTAAAGCAAGGAAAAAGGTTCTTGTATTCATAATTATAGGTTTATCCTGATTGGTGTTCCATTGTATTTTACAGTTTCATAAGGTTCCCGGTTTGTATCAGTAGCCAGGGAATTGTCTTTTGATATTACAAATATATTAAATGTTCTTTCCTTCAGCATACCAGGAAATTCTCCCTGTCGCTGTGAGATGGTAAGTACCCCGGATTCTTCCTCGTAGCTGAAGGGGATAAGTGAATAAGCACCATCTTCATAGTTATTATTCTGCTTTTCATCTTCATATAGAGTGAAACTGCCGTTGTTCCCTTTATAAACAAACAGCTTTAGCGGATCAGCTTTTTTCTCACCTGTGTACTGTATCACCGGTCCAACAGGGATAATTGAACCTGCTTTTACAAAGAGGGGCATCTCACACAGTGGAGCCTGTGCTGAAATATCCTGTCCCCCTTCGTAATAGTTCCCGGTATGAAAATCATACCATCCGGTCCCTTCAGGGAGATAAACCTTACGGCTGCGTGCTTTGTACTCATAAACGGGGTTGACCAAAAAGGCAGGGCCGAACATATACTGGTCTTTAATATCATAAACATTCCTGTCGGGTTGAAAGTCCATTATCAATCCTCTCATTATTGTATAATCATTGAGCCATGTTTGCCCGGCAAGAGAATAGATATATGGCATCAGCCTGTATCGTAGTTTGTTATATTTAACCATTGTCTTATAAGCAACATGGTTTTCAGGTGCAATATTGAATATTTCCCTGTAGGGGTATTGGCCGTGCGATCTGAATATTGGGCAGAAGGCACCATACTGGAACCACCGTGTATTCAGTTCACGCCATTCTTCCCGGTCTTCAGGGGAGGGTTCATAATATCTCCTCTCCACTGCAAAACCGCCAATGTCCATTGTCCACCAGGGTATCCCTGACATGCAGAGGTTTAGACCGCAGGGTATCTGTGCTTCAAAGTCGTGCCACCTGGCAGCTATATCCCCGCTCCAGTTGGCTGCTGAATATCGTTGCAGTCCCGCATATGCAGATCGGGTCAGTATAAACACACGGCTGCCGGGATCAGCCCTTCGCTGTCCTTCGTATACCCCGCGGGCATTAACCAGGGCGTAGGCATTAAAGAAAAGCTCTGCGGGTCCTTCTGCAGTGGGGTTCATCAGTGCTTTACGCTCATCCATTGGCAGGTTGGATGTGATATCCGGTTCTGTGGCATCAAGCCACCAGGCATCAATACCTTTGCTGTAGAGTTTTTCGTTTATTTGTTTCCAGAACTCCTTACGTGCATCTTCATTAAATGCATCGTAGAAGGTAGAAACATATCCCAGCCAGTCCGCCTGTTCTTTTTCAACGTTTCTTTTATACAGCCATCCCCGGTCGTTCATATATTCATAGTTATCAGTGCCTGTGTAATACTTAGGCCATACTGATATCATGATCCGCGTATTAAGTGAATCATGGAGTGTACTGATCATTCCTTCCGGGTCAGGGAACCTTTCAGGATCGAAATCATGTGATCCCCATTTATCCAGCGGCCAGTACTGCCAGTCCTGTACAATATTATCAAGTGGTATCTCCCTTGCCCTGTATTCCTTTACAACTGACATCAATTCTTCCCGGCTGGTATACCTTTCCCGGCTCTGCCAGAAGCCCATTGCCCATCCTGGCATCACTGGCGCCTTACCCGTCAGGGTGCGGTAGCCGCTGATTAATTCATCCATATTATTCCCGGCAATAAAGTAATAATCTATCTGCCCTGCAGCTTCTGAATAGAGTGATATCCTGTCCTGTTCACTGGCAGGGAGTGGATCAAGGTATCTCAGGGCCAGGTATGATTGTCCACCATCAGGTATCCATTCAATTCTTATTTTATTCTTTTTGCCCTTTTTCATAAACAGTTCAAACTGGTTATGTGATGCATTCCATGCCTGTCGCCATCGATCAAACTTAAGAGTATCGTTGATCCATAGCTTTGCATACCCGGCCGAGGTGAAAATAAATTTATGTATGCCATCAACTGCAGATTCCATATAACCTTCCCAGGTGACCCTGCCATTATCCGGTTTATATCCTTCCGGGAGTTTTTCCATATCAGGAATAAAGCGGTAGTCAATTTCATTTTCAATACGCCTGGTGTGAACCTTGTTTTCTTCTAATGACTCTGAATATCTTGCTGTCAGTCCTCCCGGGTTTCCCTTTTCATCATACAGTCTGAGTCCTGATAGTTGTTTATATTCTCTTATATCCCCGTATTTCGTCCTGGAATAATTATCCCACAGTATACCGTAATTCCTGCTTGAGATAAAGAAAGGTATAGCCGTCATCGTATTATACTGGTACAGATCCAGGTTTTTCCCTTTCAGGTTCATGAAGGATGTCTGGTTAGCTCCCAGTCCGTAAATAGCTTCACCGGCAGGTGATTCGAATTGCTGTCTTACTGAATAATAGTCCCTGCCGGGAACTTTACTGAAGGTTTTTCCGCCGCCTTTTTTCTCTGCTAGGAAAGTATTGTTAGTTTTATCCGTGAATCTGATTTCCCCTGTTTTTTTAGATGCACAGACATTAAGGGCAGACGTTTGCAGGATAAAGGCCGAGTCATTCTCAGCAATACTGTAATCGACATCAACAGGATCAATATCCACGGTCATAAGGCTTAATTTCTCCGGGAATTGACTTCCTTTAACAGAACTCACATGTACAATATTGTCTTTTACAATACTTACTTTTACAAGTTCATTGGGTTGATCAAGAGGTTTTATTAGCAGTCCGTTTTCTGTTATACCTGTCTTATTCCCCGAGCATGACGTTATAAGAGGGACCAGGCAAACAACGAGTGATTTAAATATTTTAAACACGGCACTTGTTTTTTTGTTAGTCATATAAATAACAGTGAGAATTAAAGATGTAGTAATTTCAATTAACTAATATACAAAATGAGCAATAATAAATGGACAACAGACGATATTCCGTCACTTTCAGGTAAAGTAATCCTTGTTACAGGCGGTAACAGCGGACTTGGTTATGAGTCTGTGCGGGCACTTTCAGCAGCAGGGGCAGAAGTAATACTGGCATCAAGGTCGGTAGAGAAGGGGGAAGAGGCAAGAGATAGCATCATTAAGGAATTCAGCGGGGCAAAAATAAAGGTAATGCAGCTTGATCTGGGTGATCTTTCATCGGTAAAAGAATTTGCCGAAAACTTTTTGAGTGAGTATGACCGGCTTGATGTGCTGATGAATAATGCGGGTATAATGACGACCCCGTATTTTCTAACAAAGGATGGTCTTGAGGCACAGAACGGGATTAATCATTACGGTCATTTCGCCCTTACGAGATACCTGCTTGACACAATCATTAAAACGGGCGGTGCACGGATAGTAAATATAAGCAGCAATGCCCATAAGGCAGGTAAGATGGATTCTGATGATCCTTTGTTTAAGGATGGTGCAGGCTATACTCCCATGAAGTCTTATGGCCGCAGTAAATTATCAAACCTGCTTTTCACTTATGAATTGCAGAGAATGTTTGATTCGGATGGCACCAATGCGATAGCCGTAGCTGCCCACCCGGGATTTTCCAGGACAAACCTTATAAGGTATATCGATAAGAAGTTCATTTACAAATTATTTAGTCCTCTGCTTCACCCAGTTTCGCAGAGTGCTGACATGGGTGCTCTTCCCCAGATCCGTGCAGCTGTTGATCCGGCTGTAAAGGGAGGCGAGTATTATGGTCCTGCCGGTTTTGCCCAGATGAAGGGATATCCCGTGAAGGTCAATTCAAATGCGGCATCGCACGACAGGGAAGCTGCCCGTAAGCTGTGGAAACTTACGGAAGAACTGGTAGATAGCAGAATTAAGATTAACGATTTATGATTTAAAGATTTCTTAAATCTTAAATCGTTAATCGTCAATCTTCTTTCAGGAAGTCTGGCACTTCATCCATATTAGCCAGTTTTTCCGTAATGGTATATCCAAGCTTACAGATGCTTTCTGCTTTGGCATAATCTATCTTTTCAGGGTCATCACCTGGCTTGTGCAGATCTTCATGCACTCCTGAGAAGAAAAAGAAAGCGGGAATTTCCCGGCTTATAAACGACTGGTGGTCGCTTCCCCCGGGGGAATGCTCATCGTCATCAAAAATCAGGGGGAAATCCGTTATACCATTATTCAGTTCACCTATAAAGGTTTCAAGTGCTGCCAGGTATTTTTTATTGGTAACGACGTAGTGGGCCCTGCTTTCTTTGTTTTTATTGTCGCTTCGCCCGATCATATCCATATTAAGATTGAACCTGATATTTTCGATGGGATATTCTCCGCTGCCCACAAAGTAACGTGATCCGCACAGGCCCATTTCCTCTCCAGTATAGGTAATGAAAATAACCGATCTTTTACAGGGCTTAAGAGCCAGTGCTTCAGCAATCTCAATTACACCTGCCGAGCCGCTTGCATTATCATCAGCGCCGTTACAAACCTGACCATTGAGTTTCTTAACATGGTCAAGATGTGCTCCTACTGTTATGTATTCATTTTTTAATTCAGGATCAGTACCTTCAACAAGCCCGACAACATTTTTGGTATAAATAATTTCTTCGTTCAGGACTTCCACCTTGCTATTCAGGTACACACCTTCCAGGATCTGAGGTTTATAGTTTTTAAGAATATTATCACTGTACCTGAAAGGACTGCCAGGGTGTCCTTTCATTATTGCTTCCAGGAAAGATGGTTTTACATAATATATTGAAGGTATACGTGAAGATCTCTCCCTGTCACGGTTATCCTGATAAACATATTTTTCGGTACGGAATTCACTGGGTATCATTTCAAAGGGGATTCCCATGGAACCATTTATATCTACCATAACAAGTGCTTCAGCCCCTTTGCTGAAGAGATTCCCGAATTTGGCCCTGAAGCCGTTTGGCCCGGTATATTTTTTATGCACGTCTTCCGGCAGTACGGGTGTCCCATTTTTCTCCGGGGCTCCGTTAATGCATACAATAACTTTTCCTGAAACATCCAGTCCTTCAAAATCGTTCCACCCGTGATCAGGTTCTTCAATACCATAGCCTGCCCATGCTATTTCAGTGCGGTCATGGTTAAGCTTACTGCCATACATTATTTTAAAATCTTCCTTGTGCCCGAATGACATCGACTCACCATTTATCAGAATATTCCAGTTCAGCTTATCGTTGTATTCTGTTTTTGCAAAGGGCACACCCTGGAAAAATGACTTTGTGCTGTCATTTTTTCCGATTGCCGGTTCCAGTCCCGCTGCAGCAAACTGGGATGCAACATACCGGGCTGCAATTTCATATTCCTCTGATGGTCCGACCCTGCCGTTCATAAAATCCGAGGCCAGGAAATGTATATGTCCTTTCAGTTCATCTGCACTTATTGTTTCAGGCTGCGCTTGTGTGCATATCGGCAATAAAAAGACAAGGGCAGCAAATAGGAAGGAGGTTTTTTTAATTATCATGATCTGTTTTGTTTGGTTTATTTCTTTACAAGATTATTTATAAAGACTCTGCAATTTACAGATTGATGCTTAAAAAACACAATATATTTTTCATGCAGCGGAGTAGCTTTTCAGTCGTCTTATAGGTACTAAAAACCAATGACATGATAACCAATTTTTTCAAAGTTGCTTTCCGGAACCTTGTCAGGAATAAAGGGGTGTCGTTTTTAAATATTTTCGGTCTTGCAACAGGACTGGCAGCCTCGCTGATGATACTGATGTGGATGCAGCACGAGCTAAGCTATGATAGATTCTTTAAGGATGCTGAGCAGATTTACAGGGTTGAAGAAGACCAGCACTACAGTGGTGATATTTACCATGTAAATGTAACTCCTTTCCCATCAGGAGCTGAATGGAAGAAACGAATTCCTGAGATTACAGAATATTGCAGGATGTCTTACATGAGCAAGGTACTGGTTGAGCATGGGGATAAGCATATGATGGAAACAGGCATCCGGGGTGCCGACTCTACATTTTTCAAAATGTTTTCCTTCAGGTTAAAGTACGGAGATCCAAACACGGCACTTTTTGAGCCTCACAGCATTGTTCTTACGGAAGAGATGTCGAATAAATATTTTGGTGACGAAAATCCGCTGGGAAAGGCAATTACTATTGAAAACAATTATGAATTCATGGTAACCGGTGTACTGGAGGAGCTTCCTGACAACACCTCTTTAAGTTTTAAGGGCTTAATACCTTTCAGGTTTCTTGATGAAATAGGGTATACGAATGATCATTGGGGCAGTAACAGCATTACGACTTACGTAAAATGCGTTCCTGACTTCGATATTGCCGGTGTCAATAAAAAAATGACAGAGATACAAAGGGAGTATGAACCGGAGTCGCTAACCGAATTTATGCTTGCTCCTCTGACAAAAATACACTTACATTCACGATTTGGTTACACTAACAGGCCCGGAGCTATTGTCAATGTTTTTGTTTTTGGAGCTATCGGGCTGTTCGTTTTAATAATTGCATGTATAAACTTTATCAACCTGACAACTGCACGTTCTTCACTGCGCGACAAGGAGATAGGAGTTAAGAAGGTTGTTGGTGCAAGGAAGAAAAGTATGGTTGCACAGTTTACTCTGGAATCTATCTTCCAGGTATTTATTGCACTGGTATTTGCACTGGTAATAATAGCCCTTTTACTGCGGCCGTTTAACACTGTTTCAGGGAAGGCTTTTACTGTTGCTGACATGTTCACACTAAAGCATATATTGACATATTTTGTTGTTGCAGTAGTCGTGGGGGCTGTTGCAGGTATTTATCCTGCCTTTTATCTTTCTTCTTTTAAAGCGGTAAATATACTTAAAGGGGAAGTTACAAAAGGTAAGAAGAGCGGGAATATGAGAAGGGGCCTTGTGATTGTGCAGTTTGTTCTGTCGGTATTTCTTGCAGTAAGCGGGATAGTGATATATCTCCAGATGCAGCATATGCGGAATATGGATATCGGCTATGATAAGGATAACCTGGTTTCGATACTGATAGCTGAAGATTTTGAGAGCCGTTATAATGCCGTCAGGGGAGAGCTGAGAGATAATCCCCTCATTGAAAATGTTTCGGCTTCATGGCTGAATCCTGTTTACACCGGCAGTAATTCGGCCGGTATTAACTGGGAAGGTAAAGATCCTGAGCTTGACGTTCTTGTTACCTTCAATGCCTTTGATTACGACCTGGTTGAGACCATGGGTTATGAAATAGCGCAGGGACGTTCTTTTTCACGGGAGTACCCTGGTGACATGGCGAGTGATACTATTGCCAACTTCCTGGTAAATGAAGAGATGGCAAGAATAATGAATGTTGACAATCCTGTGGGTAAGTGGTTCAGGTTCCAGGGTTACAGTGGTGAAGTAGTGGGAGTGCTGAAGAACTATCATTTCACAAGTGTGCGTAGCGAGATTGAACCTATTGCTGTATTCCTTGGCAGACCGGAAAGGATGAATTATATTATGGTACGTTTATCATCATCTCATCCTGAGGAAGCAGCTGCAGCCCTCAGGGATATATGGAACAGGAATGTCTCGGACTACCCGCTTGATTTTGGGTATGTTGACCAGTATCTTGAAGATCTTTACAGGGGTGAGTTACGTATGAGCCGTTTATTTAAATATTTCACAATACTGGCAACGCTGATAGCTGCCCTTGGTTTATACGGTTTATCATCTTTCATTGCTGAGAGGAGGACCAGGGAGATTGGCATAAGAAAAGTGATGGGATCATCTGTCTCGCAGGTTGTCGGAATGCTTACGAGGGAGTTTCTTTACCTCGTATTAATAGCTTTACTTGTAAGTTTCCCTTTATCTTATATTTACCTTAACGACTGGCTTAAGGATTTCCCGTTCCGTATTGATATGGGAGCATGGCCTTTTATCGTGGTAGGTGTGGGAGCCCTGCTGATTTCAATTATAACAGTCAGTTTCCAGTCGTACCGGGCAGCTATTATCAATCCTGCCACGGCAGTAAGGCGCGAAATGTAATACAGTAACTATATTTCTTCAATATCATCCCAGAAGTACTGGAATTCAATTGCACGGTTATCAGGATCCTTTGCATAGAAATGATAGATCCGGTAGCCGGCATTGTCTTTGGGTGCTGAGTTGGCACTGCTTTCGAGTCGCCTGTACATTTCATCCACCAGCTCGCGTGTGGGGAAGAAGAAGGTCAGCAGTGCCCCTTTCTCTGTTTCGTCGCGCTGGCAGAAACCGAAGAGCATATTCCCGAAACGGTATATACGGCATCCTCCCTGGTCGAGCCAGAGAACTGCACCAACTTTCTCAGTGTAAAACTTATGTAACTTTTTCAGCCGGGTGGTCTTATAAAATACTATTCCTCCGTGGTTATGCATGATATAAGTTGATCAAGATGATAAGGTGTATAAAGTTAAGAATATTGGATTAACGGAACAATGGAATGATGTATTATTGGAGTGAATAAATAATAAATTATATCACCTTAGCCCAAAGCGGTAAGAGATCTTAACCAGGAAGACATTATTTGCTTTTTGTTCGGTAAAAAGATTTTCCAGGTTATCAGCTATTGCAAATTCACCAATTTGTGAGCTATATGAGCGTGTTTGCGACCATACCAGGTAGGCTGTTGATCCCGGCATAAATTCCCATCTTACAACCAGGTTTGATAGCCATTCATCAAAATTAAAGTCCGGATTAGAGAACCCATAATCAAAATTAGAGTCGGTGTCTTCGTCAATCATGTAGTATCCGTCAGATAATTCTATCTGGTTGCCCTGGTAGAGGGAATACCTGTCTTCCATTTCATCGGCCACAGGATCGGTTATCATTTTAAAATTACTGTATTTACCCGTTGCTATAAATGGCTGACCCCAGTATTGGATTGTCAGGTCAGGAGTAATATTATAGTTAATCCTCAGGGACATGTTAAGTACTTTCTGGTCTATTTCAGCAAATATGTACCTGTCTTCATCATTCATGTTGCGTCTGCTGACATACTGGAACTGGTCGTTTCTGACAGAGAACCCGGGGCTTAAGGATATCCTCAGGGTGTTGATTGGCCTTATGGTTATGCCCATGTTATAGTTAGCGTTTAGTGATACTCCTTCTGCCATTCCATTAATAAATGTACCTGCATTGAAAGATACTTTTTTGCGACTGTCAGTATTGATATACATTCTGTATCTCCAGCTGTTTGGCATTCTCATTGCCGGTCCACCCCTCAGCATAGTGCTCTGGAGGTTAAGGAAGCCAAAGCCACCGCCTGTTCCCCCGTTCCAGAAGTTTTTAAAGTTTGCATTTACGTTCCATTCATAGCCTATCCCCTGGAGGGTGCCCCCGAAGTCGTTTACTATATAAACATCATTATTGAGCCTGAGACTTCTGAAAATGCTGAATGGTTCAGTAAAGTTATATCCTGTCCACAATACATTAAGCAGCCTGTCTGCTTCTCTCTGGTAGCCCATATCATTTATTTCAAGACCGGGACTTTTCCAGTTAGACATTAAGAGGAAGTTCCATTTGCCTCCTATTTTACCTGCCTGTAGTTTCCCTCCATGGCCTGTCAGGCTTGTTCTTGTATCATCGTATTCAAGGTGGTCAGCATCAGGTCTCTGGAAGTAGCGGGCCGAGGATCTCTGCGTCCTTGAAATTGCATCTGTTGATCCTTCTACATGGCTCATGTATATACTGGTACTGATCATGTAGTTCCTGTCCTTGAAATACTGTGTAAAATCGATTCCACCTGTAGTGGCATTTTTGTGTAAGTACTCCATCCCCGTATCATCCAGCATCCTGATTGTGCTGGTTACAGCACCTCCCAGTATGGTGTTACCCTTGTTAAAATCTTTTTGCACCCTTGCAAGAGAATAATTGGTAAGGGGTTCAATAACATCAGTTGAGCGCTGTCCGGCACTGTCAACCCTGGCTCTGACTTCGGCAGTTACACTTTCTAAAAAGCCTATTGAAAGTCCGTTCTTTGTTTTACCGGTCAGTTTGGCTGCTCCAAGAATATTTGTAAAGGTTGGAATATCTGCGTATTCCCCGCTTTCCAGTGAAGGATAACCATGGGGTCGTCTTCCTATACGCCTGGAATAAAAAAGGTTGTCATTTCCTACTTCACCGTCGCCCAGCCCAACATTAAAACTGGTTATGCTGCTTCCCTCGATAAAAAAGGGTCTTTTTTCCTCAAAGTACGTTTCAAAAGCTGTAAGGTTAACCTGCGAAGGGTCGGCCTCAACCTGGCCAAAATCAGGAAAAATGGTAAGGTCAAGTGTAAGGTTATTTGTTACACCTATTTTGGCATCCAGTCCTGCTTTAAACCTGGGGTCACTTCCTGTTCTGAACGGGTTTCCTTCTTCGGGCTCATATGTTTCGTAGGCAGCCACACCATAGGGCATTATATCAAATTGCTTGCGGGGTTCAACCCCTTCCAGTCCTCCCAGTTCACCTGCCATATGCACAACGCCCGGCGCATCTCTGGGTATTTCAGGCCAGAAGCTCATCTCAGCGTGCCTGAATATCTGGCGTGCAAGTATCATCCCCCACACTTCATCAGAGTTTTTCTGGAACCTTAGCTGGGTAAAAGGAATCTTCATTTCAGCTGCCCAGCCCCATTCGTGAACCTTTGATTTTGCCTGCCAAATGGGATCCCAGGTAGGGTCTTCATTCTGGCCATCGTTGGACATTATCATGTCGAACCTGACACCTGCAGAGCTCACCCCAAATACAAAACCGGTTCTTAGGTCATGGTAACTGTCCAGGAGGATAAAAACCATGTCTCCGTCGCCGTTATCTCTTCTGCTCATCCTGTTTGTTATACTGTCGGGAGAAGAATCAAAAGCTTTAACTGCAACATAAAGGTTAACATCATCAAAGCAGATTTTAAACTCGGTGGGCTGGGAAGGTGATCTTCCCTCGTACGGTTCATGTTGTACGAGTCCGCCCTCCCAGTGATTACTCAGCCATGCTTCATCATCCAGGTTCCCATCCACAGAGGGAGCATTTTCAATACGCACAGCTTCATAGTACTTCTTTTCTTTGAGGTCCTGGCTTACAGCAGTAATCGTACAAATTACCAATAGAGTTAAGAGTGAGGTCAGGTTCTTAAGCATAGCGTAATTGTGTTATTTATCCTAAAGACGTTGTGAAGGTACTTCTGTTGCAGAAAAACTGACAAATATCAGCCTTGTAAATCTAAAATGCACAATATCAATTAAGTACAGTGTGTTAATTATTGTTAACAATACGGTTTATTTTAAAAACAGGGCAATTGCTGAGATTACTGTTGTAGCAATAACAAAGTAGCGGTAAAACTTCTCCGGGAAAAGCTTCACCAGGTAGATACCTGCGACTATTCCTGCGGCGACGGCAGGAAGGGCAGAGAGACTTATTATTATGGTGTCAGGTGTAATTGTATGCCAGGAGATTATATGGAAGGGGACTTTTATAACATTAATAATAAGAAAAAACCATGCAGCTGTGCCAATAAATTCTTTTTTTGGCATTCTCATGGCCAGGAAGTAGAGGTTAAACACCGGGCCTGCCGAATTACCTATCATAGTTGCAAATCCTCCGGCGATGCCCATAAGGGAGGAAAATACCGGCCCGTCCGGTATTTTTTTATACTTGTTTTTCATCAGGTCATTGATTATCATCAGCACAAGCATAATGACAACCAGAGAACTGAGGATAATACTAAACTGGGCGGAGCTGATATACTTGCCGGTAATCTGTCCTGCCACTATGCCTGCAATGCTGGCAGGGAGCAACATTATTATAAACCTCCATTCCGCGTGTTTCCTGTAATATATTACAGCCATTATATCTGCCATTATCAGGACAGGCAATAAAATGCCTGTTGATTCCTGTGCACCGAATATAAGGGCCATCACCGGGACTATTGCCAGTCCGATTCCTTTAAGGCCTGCTTTGGCCATTCCTGTGACCATGGCACAGAGGAAAAAAAGAAGTACCTGGCCGGGTGTAATATTGTAGTTAAACAGGTTGCTTATATACTCCATACTATATCTGCGGGCTCATCAGTCGTCATACAATTGCAGGAACTCATAGGAATTACCCTGGTGTTCGAGATACTTGATAAAGTCATCTAAGGATATTATCAGTGATGCCGTATTATCATTGGGGTGAAAGGACAATCTGTTAAAATCCAGCAGTTTTTTATCGATAAAAAGGTGTACATGTGTATTGTTATCGTTTATCAGGCCGAAGGGAGAGACCGACCCGGGTTTGACACCCAGGTATTTCATCAGTCTTCTTTCAGAGGCAAAACTCAGCTTACCCTGTTTGAGCCTTGATTCAAGGTCTTTCATATTCAGTTTTCGCAGGTGTTCGAGTATCACCAGGTAGTGCCTGTTACCTTTGTGGTTTCGCAGAAAAATATTCTTACATCTTCCCGAGTCGTAGTTCTTCCAGTATTTTGTTGCATCTTCAATTGTGTTAACCGGTGGATGTTCGCGATAATGATATTCTATCTCCAGCTTATCAAGCAGTTCATAAAGTTCTTTCTGTCCTCTTTTCATAAAATGGTTTTTTAATCCTGCAGGTCGCGGTCAAAAAGTTTGCCTGCTTCATTCTCCATGATATATCCTTTATCCTCCGGCAGGTAAGCTTGCCCCGCTGCTTCCACCGCCAGCCTGTCGCATCTCTCATTACCGGGGATTCCACTATGCCCTTCCACCCAGATAAATTTAACCTTATGTTGCCTGTAAATCCCGAGGAAGCGCTTCCATAGATCTGTATTCTTTTTCTTTTTAAATCCTTTGCGTTCCCATTCAAATACCCATCCTTTGCTAACGGCATCGGCCACATACTTTGAATCGGTATAAATAACAACCTCAGAATCTTTAAATTTCAATGTTTCCAGGGCCACTATTACAGCCAGCAGTTCCATCCTGTTATTAGTTGTTTTCCTGTAGCCCTGAGACAGCTCTTTCTTGTGTTTGTCAGTTTGCAATACAATACCGTAACCTCCGGGACCGGGATTACCTTTTGCTGCGCCATCGGTAAAGATTGTGATTTTCTTATTCATATCAGTTTGAAGGTGTGGGTATTACAATCCCGGTATTTGTTAAAAACAGTTTTACAGCTATTGCCAGTAATATAACCCCGAATATTTTCCTGAGTATATGTACTCCTGCCGGTCCCAGTATTCTTTCAACAAAGGAGGTCATTCTCAGGACAAGGAATACCACTATCATGTTTAAGATCAGTGCTATTAAAATATTAAGAGCGGCATATTCAGCTTTAAGTGAGAGGAGGGTGGTTATTGACCCTGCACCGGCAATCAGTGGGAATGCAATGGGTACTATTGTTCCTCCGCCGGGAGTATCGTGCTTGAACAGCTCAATGCCCATTACCATTTCAAGCCCGAGTAATAGAATTACCAGGGAGCCGGCAATGGCAAATGATGAAATATCAACGCCAAACAGGGCCAGCAGCGGTTCACCGGCAAAGAAGAACATTAAAAAGATAAGAAAGGCCACAAGCGCGGCTTTCATGGGTCCAATTTTGCCGGCCTTTGCCTTAACATCAAGAATAATAGGCACTGAGCCAAGTATATCAATTATGGCAAAGAGAACCATAAAGGCAGCCAGTGTTTCTTTTAGAGAGAAATTACTCAGAAATTCCATGACGATAATAAAATTTTTGCAAAGATAGAATAAATAAAGGCTGAGGCTAAGGCTAAGGCTGAGGAATTTTTAAGAGTTTATGCAGCCATAATCAAACAGGGAATGGAATACATTAAAAATGGTGTGGGGTTCTGCCTTCGCCAAAGCTTACATAGGATGAAGACAACCCCACACCATTAATTAGTATCAGTCGGTTCTGGTTTTTTTAATTATTTATTACCTGATATCCATTTCTTCTACCAGGTGACCGGCACCGGCATAGATATCCATGACCCAGAGGACATACCTGATATCAACGCTGATAGTCCTTTGCAGGTCGGGTTCAAAAGCAATATCACCGCTCATTGCTTCCCAGTTGCCGTCAAAGGCAATACCAATAAGTTCACCTTTGCCATTCAGCACGGGGCTTCCTGAGTTACCTCCTGTTATGTCATTATTTGACAGGAAGCATACGGGCATATAACCGTCAGGATCTGCATATCGTCCGAATTCTTTCTTTTCATAAAGATCGATGAGACGCTGTGGCAGGTCAAATTCATAATCTCCCGGCTCATACTTCTCCATTACACCTTCCATTGTTGTATAGTGCTTATAGATCACAGCATCTTTAGGTTGATAGGGAAGTACTGATCCGTAAGTCAGTCTCATAGTGAAGTTAGCATCGGGATAGCGTACAATCCCGGGGTCCATATCACGTAGTCCCGCTATATACAGGCGTCTTCCTTTTTGCAGGTTTTTGTCATACTCCCCGCTTTTTTGCATTAATTCCCTGTAAACCTGCAATATATCCATCCCGGCTTTAAGGGCAGGATCATTTTCCAGTTTTTCTTTGTCAGGATTATCAAGGAAAGCAAAAAGCCTGTCTTTTGTTGTGAATACTGATTCACTGAACATATAATCGACATATTTATCCACATTGCCGTCAAATTCTGTTTCGATCTTTTTGACAAAATCAGGCCAGTATTCTATGTCCACATCTTCTTTAAAAAGACTTATCATTGCTGCTGTAGCCTTTTTATCTGTAGGGTAGTTATAATTTTTATAAAACCCGCCGGCATTTTCCCTTATATTATTGATTGCTTCTTCTAAGGCGGCATCATCATCACCTGACAGGGCAGTTAAAAGACCACTTGCCTGTCTTGCTGCCCCAGGCAGTTCCATACCTCTGAGTAAGCACTCAGCGATGTACTGCATTGCATTATTGTATTCTGCCCTTTGTTCTATTGATGTTTTAATAAGTTTGAGTGCATCACCATAGAGTTCTTTTCTCTTATTTTTTTTGTTAAGCCATTCTGTGAATGTCTTTTCCAGGTCTTCCTTTTTAACTTTGACATTAAGTCTTTCAAGTCCCTGCTTCTGGCCAATTGAAAATTTCCAGTAGTTGGATGAACCTGAATACTTGGAAGCATACTGGATATTCACTTTTGGATCAGCCATCATATCGGCCATAAGAATTTCCTGCCTTATGCCACGGATTTTTATCCTGTTAGGATGTGTGATAGACAATACTTCATCAACACCGTATGAGGTCATATATCTTTGTGTACCGCCGGGGTATCCGAGGATCATAGCAAAATCATCCTTGTCAACACCTTTAACGGATACAGGAAGGTGGTACTTTGGTTTTAAAGGAACATTTTCTTCACTGTATTCAGCCGGTTCTCCATCAGGGCTCATATATACCCTGAACACGCTGAAATCACCGGTATGGCGCGGCCATTCCCAGTTATCAGTATCGTGACCGTATTTACCTATTGATGAAGGAGGAGCACCAACGAGTCTTACATCCCTGTATGTTTCATAAACAAGAAGGTAATAATTATTACCACCGAAAAATGAATTTACATTTGCACGGTAATTGTTGCCTTCCGTTGCTTCACGGGATATTGCGGCCCTGGCCTTGTTAATTTCCTGTGTTCTTTCGTCTTCCGTCATTTCCGCATTTACATTTTCGAGTACCCTGTCGGAAACATCTTCAATCTTTACAAGGAAAGTAACACCCAGTCCCGGGTTTGGTAATTCCTTATCTTTAGACATAGCCCAGAATCCGTCTTTAAGGTAATCATGCTCCACTGTGCTATGCGACTGGATTCTGCCATACCCGCAATGGTGATTAGTCAGCAGAAGTCCCTGGTCTGAAACAATTTCAGCGGTACATCCACCTCCGAAAATAACAATAGCATCTTTAATGGAAGGCTGGTTGAGGCTGTATATTTCCTCTGCACTGAGCTCAAGGCCCAGTTCTGTCATTTCGCCCATGTTAAGTTGCTCCAGGAGAGGCAGCAGCCACATGCCTTCATCTGCTTTTAAAGTCATATTCATGGTGAATATGAAAGCAATAAGAATAGAAAATAGTCTTTTCATGAAATTAAGATTTTTGTGATTCAATTAGATTTCAAATATAATACATTATTATTATTCACTTGAATTCTCTTTTTCAAAAAGGTCCATCTGGGAGTCGCCCAGGTTAAAAGTTTTACGGTGATACGGGCTTATACCATATTTTTTTACTGCCTCCTTATGTTCCGGAGTTGGATATCCTTTATTCGTTTTCCATCCATACCGGGGGTAATCCTTATGTAGTTTTGCCATATAATCATCCCTGTATGTTTTTGCCAGTACAGAGGCGGCGGCAATTGATAAAAATTTACTGTCGCCTTCAATGATTGTTTTAAATGGGATATCCCTGAAGGGTATGAAATAGTTGCCGTCTACCAGTATGAATTCAGGTTTTTTACTTAAGCCCTCTATAGCGATGTGCATGGCTTTATATGTTGCCCTGAGAATGTTTATCCGGTCTATTTCATTGTTATCCACCATTGCAACATTCCACGATATTGCTTTTTCTTTTATTTCATCCCTGAGCAACTCCCTTGTTTTTGCGGATAGTTGTTTTGAATCATTAAGGATGTCGTTACTGTATCTTTTTGGGAGAATAACAGCTGCTGCCACAACCGGACCGGCAATCGGGCCGCGGCCTGCCTCATCGCATCCGGCTTCAGTTAGTTTCCTGCTAAAAAATGACCTGAGCATATCTTTATTGTTTGGTTATTCGTGTAATCGATTGCCAGAGCAGTCCTGCTGTTTTGTCCCAGTCAAATTCTTTTGCCCTGTTAATCCCTTTTTTAATAAGTTCATCCCTCATCTCAGCATTTTTTTCAATACCGGCCATCGCTTTTGCAATATTTGAAGTATCTGCAGGGTTAACCAGTATTGCTGCATCTCCTGTGATCTCAGGTACAGAGGTGGTATTGGATGCTATTACCGGAGTACCGCATTTCATCGCTTCCACAATGGGAAGACCAAAGCCTTCAAACCATGGAATAAAAACAAGAGCGAGGGCCCCTGAGTATAATCTGACCAGTGTGTTTTTATGCTGTGCCCCGGTAAAGAGAATATCATCCCTGTATGCTGATTTTACATATATCTTTCTGATATGCCTGTTGTTAAAGAGACTGCCTCCTGCTACAACCAGCCCTGCACTGCCTTTATAATTATTGCGGTATTTTTCGTAAGCAATAATCAGATTTGATATATTTTTCCTGGGCGAAATATTTCCAACAAAGAGGAAGTAGGGTCTGGGAACAGTGTGCCCTTTAATGTTTATTTCATTTTGTGTCACGGGAGGTTTGAACTCATCAGATACGCCGTTATGGATAACATCAATCTTATGCGGATCAATATTCCATGTTTCGGCAATATCCACGGCAGAATATTCTGAAACAGTTACTATTCTCATGGCCTTCCTGGCAAATTGCATAAAATACTTCCTGTAATATAGTGATTTTAAACGAGGAAGATCATGTTTGCGGTGACAAAAATTGATATCATGGATTACACTTATACATGGAATATTTGTTTTCAGTGGGATCATACCATCAGGAGAGAAGAAGATATCTGCATTCATTTTTTTCAGAAGGCGCGGTATTCTCTTTTCAAACCAGAGGTACCACAAGATGGGATGCACGGTCCTGGGTCCTGCCACAACCGGTTTAATATTATCAGCAAAGATAAACTCAGGATCAAATTTCCTGTCGAAAATAAAGATGAATTCATGTTCGGGATGATCTCTTGCCAGGCGCTTAAGCGTCTCATAACTAAACGCTTCAATTCCCCCGTATCTGTTCTTTTGCAGGAGGCGTGTATTAACGGCTATCCTCATACTTTATTTGCTGATCAATAAACTTTAAAGCTATGACGAATTAAATTTATAAATTGTAGGCCCAATAATGAAATAAAGCAGCTTTTTTTGAAACGTATTTTTTTTACCAATATACTCCTGCTGGTCATTTTAAACATCCTGGTCAAGGCATTCTGGGTTCTGGGAATTGACCGAAGTGTACAGAATGTTGTAGGTGCGGGCGATTACGGTTTTTATTTCTCGCTTTTTAGTTTCTCAGTGCTTTTCAATATCCTGCTTGATTTTGGTATAACCAATTATAACAACAGGAAGGTTGCAGCTGATCACACCCAGCTCAGGCTGATGATAGGAAATATCTTTGTTATCCGCTTACTGTTTGCGGTTGTTTACGGCATCTTTGTTTTTAGTCTAGCCATGGCAATTGGCTACAGGGGGGAGCGGTTATCGTTGTTGTCTGTGCTGATGCTGAACCAGTTCCTGGCTTCCTTTATTATTTACCTCCGCTCAAATATTGCTGCCCTTCAGCTCTATAGAATAGACAGTGTTCTTTCTGTTACGGACAGGTTTTTTATGATAATGGTGTGCGGGTATCTTTTATGGGGAAGGGCAGGTGGGTCTGCTTTCAAAATTGAATGGTTTGTATATTCTCAATCAGCTGCCTATTTGATCACCTTCCTGCTGGCTTTGTTTATTGTTATACGAAAGGGAAGGGTTTTCAGGCTGAAATTTGACCTCCGGGGTACTTTGAAAATTATCAGGAGAAGCGCACCTTTTGCCCTGTTGTCATTATTTATGGCCGTGTACTGGAGGATTGATTCCGTTATGATTGAGAGGTTAATGAGCGAGGGTGCCGTAAGTGCCGGAATCTATGCCCAGGCATTCAGGCTTCTTGATGCTGCAGCAATGATACCTTACCTGTTTGCGGTTATACTGCTGCCCATGTTTTCACACCTTATGAGCAGTGGTCAAAAGCCGGTACAGATCTTAAGATTTTCTGCAATACTTGTTTTTATTCCTGCCCTTGCAGCAACAGTAATTTCATTTTTGTATTCTGTTGAAATAATGGATTTACTTTATGTTGAGCATGTTACCGGATCGGCCGATATCCTGGCAATACTGATGGCAGGGTATATCCCGGTATCAATAATCTACATTTTCAGTACCTACCTCACGGCCCTCGGCAGGATGAAAATACTCATCATCACAGCCGGAGCAGGTATGGTCCTGAACCTTATCCTAAACTACATTCTTATACCCGAAATAGGAATCAGGGGCTCTGCTTTTGCGAGTGTAACCGTCCAGACTCTTATGAGCATTGTTTTCTTTTTCCGTGTAATAAAAACGGAGAAGATCACTATTGATACTCTTTCAATTATCGGGCTCTCGGGCTATGTATTACCGGTTGTCGTTGTCGGACTTCTGTTGCACGGACTGGAGGGTAACTGGATTGCTTCATGTCTCATTATTTTGATTTTAGCCCTGGTTTTACCCTTTCTCAGCGGGTTGCTCAATCCGGGCGAATTTGCCTCTTTTTTCAATAAAAACAGTAAATAAACCTGTTAATTATTTGTTAATAAATAATTTTTTCTACTTTTATAGCCGTACTTATCCGCATTCTATGCACTACAGGGGGATTATAATAGTATTATTATTAATTGTTATCTGTTCTGAAACCAGGGCACAGGATATTTCTCACCGTGTACTTGTTCCTCTGGCTTCTGTAACGGAGGTTAATTATTATAATTTAAACCAGACAGTTGGGGAGCCTGTAGTGGAGTTACTTGAAACACTTGACTATGATCTGACCCAGGGTTTTCATCAACCCAGTATCAGTATCAGGAATCCAGATCCGCCTGAAGGTAATGGCGTAGAAGTGTATCCGAACCCGGTAGTTGATTTTTTAAAGGTTGAGCTTTTCGGTGTTGCGGCTTCTAATTTTGAGATCATGATTTTTGGTATGGACGGATCTGTTTTTTACCTCAATGATATACAATGCGGAAGAGACTACTGGAGAATTGAGAGAATAGACCTTAGCTCATATAAGAGAGGGATGTATTTTGTACGCGTGAGGTCATCCGATGGCAGGATCCAGCGTATATTTAAAATTGAAAAGATGTAAGTGGCCAAAAGTATGAGAAGTGTAAGAAAAATATCATTATTAGTTGCGGTTACATTAACAGGTGTTCTGACAATGGCTCAGCAGGTTCCCTATGGAATCAACTACCAGGCTGTAGCCCGCGACAGTTATGGCAATGAGCTCACCAGTGAACAGATTGATATACGGTTTACTGTGCTTTCCGGAACACCACAGGGCGACATACAATACCAGGAGGTGCACTATGAAGTATCCACCTCGCGCTACGGAGTATTTTCAGTAATAATCGGAAATGGCACTCCTATCATGGGATTGAGTGAATCATTCTCGGCTATCAGCTGGGAGAGTGCTCTCCATTACCTGATGGTTGAAATTAAATTTGACAATGAGTATCTTGACATGGGAACGATGCAGTTTCTGAGTGTTCCTTATGCTTTGTATGCCGGGAAATCGCTTGAGCCCGGCCCGGAGGGCCCCCCGGGACCTAAGGGAGATAAGGGAGAGCCCGGTGATCCTGCCAGTGACGATCAGACAATTTCTTTTGATGGCTCTAATCTCAGTATAGCAGATGGTAATGAGGTGAACCTTGAGTCTTTATTACAAAGTCTTTCTCTTAAGGGAGATACACTCAGCATAACTAGGGGTAATTTTGTCACCTTTTCAAAGCTTGATGTGGATGATGCCGATCCTGACCCCACAAATGAAATCCAGGATCTGAGACTGGAGAATGACCAGCTGAGGATAACAGGAAATTCAGACCCATCCCTGGTAGACCTCTCAAACTACCTCGATAATACAGACCGTCAGCAGCTTGTGTTTAATGAAGCCGACAGCACTATTACAATAGACAACGGTAACAGTATTAACCTGGCTGGGGTTCTGAGGGATGAGGATACGGATTTCGATCCTGATAATGAGTTACAATCAATTAACATTGATAATAATGTTTTAACAATAGAAAATGATCCTCTGTCAACTCAGGTTGATCTTGAACCGTATCTTGATAACACCGATAATCAGCAAATTGAATATGATTCTATAAATTATGATTTGTCAATATCAAATGGGAACACTGTAAGCATTGGTAGCATAATAGCTTTCAGGTCAAGCATGTCTTCTAATTTTACTCTAAATAATGATGTGTATCAGAAAGTAGTTTTTGATAACGACAGTGATCCCAATAATATTTCAAATGTAAATTATAATACTACAACAGGTATTTTTACCGCTCCTACGGATGGTATATATAATATTACAATTACTACCGAGTTTGGTTTTTCCAATGCTCATCTAAAGGTTGTAAAAAATACATCGGATTATGAGAAATTACTGGGACCAACCAGTGTTGCAGGTACTTTTAATTCATCTGTCACATGCAAGTTGAATGCGGGGGATGAAATAAGTATCTGGATTAAGCAAACAAATGGTTTCGATTTATCCAGTGTTCCATTTTCAGGCACTTTTTCAGGTTTCCGGATCTATTAATAAGTTATGATTATCACTCTGGGTGGTACCCCCGCCCACCGGCCAATCCCCGGGTGGTACCGGGGCTATTGTTATTCACCCCCGTCCGGGGGTGTTAGGGTAATCCCTTCTATATTGAACCTTAGCATAAATTAATATGCACCTAATAACCTGCGGTGCATATACACTCCTCAGCCTCAGCCTTAGCCTCAGCCTCAGCCTTAGGAACCCCGCCCACCGGCCAATCCCCGGGTGGTACCCCACCCACCGGCCAATCCCCGGGTGGTACCCCGCCCACCGGCCAATCCCCGGGTGGTACCGGGGCTATTGTTATTCACCCCCTATCTTTGTGCCATATGGCACAAAGATAGATTTTAAATATATTTGTTCATTGACGTATTGTTTTATATTGTTAGTGTCGCTTCTCTCCAACGGGAGCC